>NZ_JYJP01000126.1 GCF_001012815.1 Vibrio mexicanus | reverse complement strand
TTCTCCTTTCTATCTTTCATCAAAGAAATCTTTGTTTCGAATGTACTTACTCATCAAGTGATATGAGAAAGGTCTTGCGATCCAACTAAACATCGAACGCCAGAAACGTATCACACTGGGTGTATTTTCATAGATTCGTCCGTTGTAGAGCCAAAGCATTTTGCCTACGTGCCAAAATATGAATGGCAGGGGGGCATAAAGGTAACGATATCCAGGTCGCAGCAGATACGATAAGTCTTATGGGAAAGTCGATAGTGTCTAGAAAACTGCCAGTTACCGATCGCCGGTTGCCCAAAGGTCACTACTCGTTTGATAGATTTTGGGTATTTACTCTCAAAATAATCCGCAAATACAGTCCCGATAGCCCCTCCAGATGAATGCCCTGTAATCGTGATGCGTTTACCTTGCTGAACAAGAGGAATAAGGGTTGACTCTAGTCGCTCATAAACAGACTCGCCGAGTGTGTCTTCATTTCTTGAAGGCTGGCTTTCTTGGTGTAAAAGATAGTGGAATCCTGCATGAATTCGGTACGTCAAGTTGAGAGTATGTTTGCAGCTTCGTGTCCACATAGCGAAGGTGAGCAGCCAGTCTGTTATGCTGTGTGAGCCCTTTATAACCACGACGACTTCACTGCTTTTTTTGCTCCAAAGTACCCTAATCATGGTTTTTCCGAACTGGTTTTTAATAATCCGTTGCCCATTTGGGTCGAAACCATATCGTGTATGCTTGAAAATGCGAGGGTAGGCTAGGTTACAAAGCACAGCATAGCGTTCGTACTGGTAGCGTTTTAAAGGCTTCATGACACCTGTTGCGAATTGAAGTCAAAACTACAACATAGAGCCACAGTGTGAATGTGCGATGACAGAGTCCTGTTGAAGCCTAAATTGGTTGGAGTGTTATGCAGAGCATCGGCTGACGGACTTCGCCATTTCCGCTTTTCTCATTGGCATAGAATCTATGGTCTCGATAACTTGTTGCCAGTCGGTACTTTTACTCCAACGAAGTTTTTCTCCTCCGTCTTTACCGATTAACACCGCTGTGTGGGAGTAGGGTGCTACACCATGCATGTTGTAAAGCCCCTCTAGATTGAACTCATCCTTAACCCATTTAGGCATACTGTCACCATCGGCTGTAACAACTAAGGTGATAAGATCTCTGTCTTCGAGTTCGCACTCTTTCATTAGAGTTTCAAGTAGAAACTGCTCTACGTATTCGTCGTTTGTGGGTGCGAAGTAGATGATACTGCGGTGTTCCCAATGGGAAGAGTAGGATGGGTAGCTCCAGCTAAGCGGACTAACTACCAATGATACTGCGAAAAGGATGACGGCACGCATAACGACATTCCTCCATGTGAGTGAGATAAAATCGCTTTTCACACATTTAATACGTTTATTGTAGTCGGGAAGTTCAAGCTACGAGTGGAATTAAGAGCGGTTTATTGCGTGATTCATTATCAAAATGTAATTTGCGATACAGTAAGACTTCAATCATTTCTGATGATAAATTCTTTGAATTGGCGAGATGTTATTCGCTGGCGTTTTCTTTTTAACCATTTGAACTGAAATAAGAAATATTTGGTTGACCACAAATTTGAATCCGTTAAAGTACGCCTCGTTCACAGGGCATTAGCCCGAACAGATGGTGTTACCATGCTTTATGCGTT
>NZ_JYJP01000125.1 GCF_001012815.1 Vibrio mexicanus | reverse complement strand
CGCCCATTCCGATTTAAGTAAAGGGCAGCAGTACTACATCACCATTGAAGAAGATATCCCAGTTTCCAGTTTATTAGGCTAATTCAACGACTAGCTAAACCAGTTATTTGTTGAGTTTGCTTAAAAGATAAATCAGTTAGGTTAGAAAATGAAAAAAATACTACTAGCGTTTCTCAGTGCCATTTTGCTTGTCGCATGCAGTGAAGATGACGGCAA
>NZ_JYJP01000124.1 GCF_001012815.1 Vibrio mexicanus | reverse complement strand
TTTACCAGTTGGCGGGAAAGCTTTTCCCAACAAGTAACATTAGAGCCATCTGCAGACCCCGTGGAGCCAGTTATGTCGGTTGATGATGACGTAATAACCGTCCGTAAAGCCAACCATAATGCACGAAAGTGGAGTCTGCTACCGTTATTTTTCGTTTCTTTGCTAATAACTCTTAAACTTCTTCATGAGTTTGGACCAAGTTCGCACGAAATTAGGTATGCCAACTCCATAGTCGAAGCAAGCTCTAACCCTGAGATTCCCTACACAAAAGCAATTGGAGATGACTATATCCATGCTCTAGTAAATGAAAAAGGAAAGACCTCTTGGGGTCGCTATATCAAAGCGGTGTACATGCATGGAACAGAAGGGCTAAAAAAGTCACTAACCTATACCTTGAGCTTCATTAGCATCGCATTATTCATTACCCTTTTATTAGGAAGAGCTCTTATAAAATATCCACGTTATGCCGAAGTCTATTTTGACCGAAAGCGAGGGATCGTATACACGTGGCATGAAGCAAAGTTGCC
>NZ_JYJP01000123.1 GCF_001012815.1 Vibrio mexicanus | reverse complement strand
CAGCTTTTGACCTAGAAGTCCAAGCTCATTGTCCCAATGCACGTATCGTGTATGACCTCTTTCATGTCGTCGCTAAGTTTGGTCGAGAAGTGATGGATAGAGTCCGAGTTGATCAAGCGAATCAACTGAAAGAGGATAAAAATGCTCGGCGTTGGATCAAACGCTCCCGTTGGGTGCTACTGAAAAATCGAGAGAACTTAAACACTAAGCAACAGAGTTATCTGGATGAGATACTTGCGGTCAATCGTGACTTAATGATGACCCATTTGCTAGGTGCTCAACTCAAAGAGCTCTGGTATTGCAGCTCAGAGAAACAGGCTAATGAACTCTGGGAGGTATGGTGGCAACAGGTTCATGAAAGTGGGATCAAACCGCTCATAAACTTTGCTAGAAAACTGAAACCCTATCTTCATGGGATAGTGGCGTCAGCTACATATCATCTAAATACATGTACTTTGGAAGGGATCAATAACAAGATTAAGCTAATCAAAAGAATGGGCTATGGATACCGAGATACGGAATACTTCTTTATGAAAA
>NZ_JYJP01000122.1 GCF_001012815.1 Vibrio mexicanus | reverse complement strand
GTTTATTGATACTGTTTTGGTTGAACTCGACCTGAGTGGGCGAAAGAAGTGAAAGAGCATGAGAACTTCCCGAGAGCACTCGCTATCATCGAAGACCATGATTCGATACTAACCTACGTCACTTATGTTTCCCTCATGCTTGAAGCCATTCCTCCGAACTTCTATTCCTATCATGGCGGTAAAGCGGGAGCTGCTGCGCGAGTTTCAGCACTGCTAGCGCGGTTTGCGGCTGGTGCCAAGAAAGTTAAAGGCGTTAAAAACGCAGCTAAAGCGCTAGATTCTTTTATTAAAGCAGCAGAGAGCCTAATTGACGTGCTTAAAGACTATTTAGACTTGGCAGAAAAGTTGGCCAAACGTGGTTTAGGTAAGTTTAAAGGAAACCCTGCGATGACACTGACTGCGAAGAAAAAAGCAGTTAAGCGTAATGCTACGTGTAGGCTTTGTCATTCAGATGAACATAAAACACCGCGTGTGAAACGCGGAGAACTAGAGTATATATAGAGTTACTTATGGCTAGAGGGTACAGAAACGCTGTTATAAAACCAGCGAGAAAAGATCCCAATCATCCGATTAACCATGGATTTGAAATGCAGGTCCACCATTTACTATCGAATCGAGGTGTTAAGAAAACGGGGAGCGGTCCTGAGCTTATAAAGTATGGGTACAATATTAACTTGCCTGGCAACCTTGTGGCATTGCCTTGTACGTTAGAGGGGGCATGTCACCTGAAAGTCCAATTACACAGGGGGATCACCCAAAAGCAATTGATACAAATGACAAAGATGGAGATCACCCAAAAAGTTATCATCGTAGGGTTACTATTCTTGTTGAAAAAGCTTATAAGACTATTAGTAAACGCTGCGTGGATGACAAAAACCCGGGCATACAAAGGTATATGGATTACCATAGCTTGCTAATTTTGCGGAAAATCAGTCGGTTTGAGCTACCACTGACAAACGTGTCAGAAGCATTTGAGCCTGGTGGAGTAGGTTGTTTGGGCTCTACTTCGGTACGAGAATTAGAAAGTAAGTTAGGAGATAAAATGGCAGAATGCCAATGTAACGGAAGACATCATGCTAAGTTTAGTTCGTTTACGCAAATACCTTACATATTGGAGAGAGGAAAATAGTGATCAATAGATACGAAGAGGCTTATTATATTCTTTACCCTGATGATGATACCGTTGAATATGATATTGACCTCATGCCTTCACCATATACTGCCAGTACACATTGGAAATTTGAAAAACTCAATTTTGGAGATAAACCACTATCCTTTACGTCAGATAATGAAGACCTAGATTTTCTAAAAGTAGAACATGCGATAGCTTTTAGCGTTCCAAACTTTGTTGTTACCGCCAAACTGAAAAAACTTCTTGACGTTGGTATTTATGGAGGTCAATTTTATCCAGCAATTATCCATGATGAGCAAGGGAACTATATAGAAGGGATGTGGGCACTGAATACTTATAAAGAGCTTGATTGCATAGACTTTAAAAGAAGCCAATACTATATGCCTAGTGACGGCAGTAAAGAGATAGACGGGTTCAAAATCTATGCTGACATGGATGTTTATCGTTTACGAGAAGATGTGTTAGATGCAATACCAGAAGAAGAGAGGCTTATATTCCAAGTGGCTGGAGCCTCAGTTAATGAAGTTTTTGTACATAAGCGTGTTGTAGATATATTCAAGGGCAATAAAGTCAAAGGTGTTAAGTTTTTCAAAGTCAGTGAATTTTCAGATGGTGACCAACACTAGTAATGTTTGGTTAGATTAATTAAAATTAGGCCTATGTGATTATAATAGCACCTGCGTTTATTTTACGTAGGTGCGATTTTTAATTCAAAAAGTACAAGTAGGTGACTTATATGAACTACGATCAAGTTTATTATGTTATGGCGCCAAGCTATAGTGACGAGAATGAGTTTATCCATGTTACGCCTACGGAGCAAACAGGAAACAGAAGATTTCATTATCGAGAGCTCACATATGGTGAGCCTCCCGTAAATTTTGTTTTAAATGACGCGGTTGATTCGAATGTTACTTCACCAATGTATTTTTGTAAGCCAAGTATTATTGTCTCTGAAGAGCTGGGTAGATTATTAGAAGATAAGATATATGGCGGAAAACTCTATCCAGCATCACTCAGCAATGACAACACAGCTTTTGATGGTTATTTACTAGTTAACATTTATGAAGATCTAGACTGTTGGTGTCGAAAAGAGTCGGTGTATAAACAAAAAGATCCAGATTACTACCCAAGAGTGTATCAGTATCGAATAGATTCTAAGGTGATTGAAAAAATTGACGAAGAAAGACGGCTTGTATTTAGGATGGGAGGGAGTGACTTGTCGCCTGTTATCGTCCATGAAAAAGTCAAAAACATCGTAGAGAAGAAAATGGATAATGTTAACTTCTTCTCTATTCAAGATTACTTTTTTGGCGACGAGTATTAGGTAGCTGATCTATAGGGAGCTGTCAATCATCGACTTCGATTATCTCAATTAGGAAGTCTGTTTTTTTTAAGTAAACTAAAGTAGTGCTTATGGGGAAGTTATAAGGTGAACCTGTACGAACAATCCTATTATCTCATGTTTCCGGATTATGAATTTGATGATTATGATATTGATTTAACTCCTTCGCCTTATACGGCTAGTACTAACTGGGACTTTGAGAAACTGAGTTTTGATTTCAAAGCTCTATCTTTCGTATCTGATAATGACGATGTTGCCTTTCTAAAGAAAGATCATGCTCTAGCCTTTAATGTTCCAAATTTTGTTGTGACACAAAAGTTGAAAGAACTCCTCGAAGGTGGGCTTTATGGTAGCCAATTCTACCCTGCGACTGTTCAGGATGAGCAAGGAGACTCAGTCGAAGGGTTATGGGCATTAAATACTTATGAAGAGCTAGATTGCATCGACTTCAAAAGGAGTCAGTATTACATGCCAAGCGATGGCTCCACAGAAATAGATGGTGTCAAAATTCACGCCGACATGGATACATACCGTTTACGAGAAGATGTATTAGATGCGATACCTGAAGAAGAAAGGCTAATATTTCAAATTGGCGGAGGTTCAGTTAGTCAAATACTAGTACACAAGCGTGTGGTAGACGTCTTCGACAAAAATAACGTTAAAGGCGTTAAATTTTTCAAAGTGAGCGAGTTTGAAGATGGCGATCAATACTAACGTCGTTTAGTTTGGATTAGCATTTAACGTTTTAGTAGCACCTGCATTCCAATGGAGTGAAGGTGCTTATTATTAAGTCGATAGTATGAATCAGCTCTTTCACATGAAAGCTGCGCTAATAAATTAACAGATGCTAATTAGGTGACTTAAATGAACCATGACCAAATTTATTATGTTATGGCCCCAAACTATAATGCCAAAGGGTTTAAAGTTGTACCGACAGAATCAACGGCGCTAAGACGATTTCATTATAAGGAGCAAGTGGATGGCGAGTCAGCTCTTCAGTTCGAGTCGAAAAGTGGCAAGGTCAATCCGCTTGATACGCAGCTGCTCTTTTGCACTCCTAGCATACTAATATCGGATTCTTTTGAAGATCTATTAAGCGGCCATATTTATGGCGGAAAGCTATACCCAGCGATTGTTGACGATCTAAACGACAGCTTTTTCCTTGTCAATTTCTACGACGAGCTCGACTGTTGGGACAGAGAAAAATCAACCTATGAGCAGCATGATCCAGAAGACTCACCACATGTCATCAAGTATGTATTCGATGAGAATGTTTTAAACAGTGTGGAGGAATCTGAGCGATTGATCTTCAGAATGGGAGGTGACGATTTATCACCAATCATCGTTCATAAAAGCATAAAGAAAATCATAGAAAGCGAAGTCTCCTGTGCGAGTTTCTATTCGATCGCAGATTACGAACTTGGTGATGAATACTAAGTAGCAATCATTGTGCATGAAAAAATAGTTAGAGAGTTGTCCAAGTTCGATATTGAAGCTTTTCAGTTTTACCCACTCAGTGAATATAGACTTGGGATGGAGTTTAAAACAAGAGAATGAAGCGTTAGGACTTATCATCTGAAGTGGTAGATATGCAGTGCGACTGCGTATCAATCTACA
>NZ_JYJP01000121.1 GCF_001012815.1 Vibrio mexicanus | reverse complement strand
CTTCTAGCGATTGCGCTGCGCGCCTTGGCTAGGGGTGCGTATAATACGCTTTGTTTTTTGAGAGTCAACCGTTATTTTCAAACTTTTTCTCTCAACCGATTTAGTGCTTGTGACTTGCGTCTCACTCCGTGTCGGTGAGGCGGCATTATAGAGAGATGAAAAGGGATGACAAGTCTTTTTTTGAAATTAATTTCCGACTGATTACTTTGCCACCAAAACGCCTGATTTCGAATAAAATTTCAACATTTGAGTCAGGTCACACCAATACGTTGGAAAATACACAAGCATATACGTAAGATTCATGTGTCAATCTTGTTAATACTAATAATGACATTTTCTCTCATTTACTAAGTAGTAATCCAATATGAACTCTAATAAATCAACTTTTCTGGTTGTCGCCCTAGCCGTACTAGGTGGCATCATTCTCCAGTACGGTGGAGAATCGATTGGGGTGACACCAACCATCGGTTTCTTAATCGGTGTTATCGCAACAGCACTCGTCCTTAAGTTATCTCAACCAACGCTAATCGTATCTGACGAATCCACACCTTCTACTAAAACTCTTTATGTTGGTAACCTTCCTTATAAAGCCAACGAATCACATGTCAGAGAGCTATTTGCAAAACATGGTGAAGTGTTTGCCGTACGTTTAATGAAGGACAAGCGAACAGGTAAGCGTCGCGGATTTGGTTTTGTCGTGATGGCAGCCAGTGATGTCGATAACGCTATCAAGGCTCTTAATGAACAGGACTACATGCAGCGAACATTAAAAGTTCGAATTGCAAATGACCCTAAACACCCTGAAGCGGGTGCTGCTGAATAGGCGAAAAGCCTAGTTTAGTGACCGCACGATTAAGTGCATCTTCTTCCCAAGGGGATGCACTACTTAAAATCAAACGTCTTCCTTCTTGCGTTTCTTCCTTTTTACCTGCTTCCCCTAATAACTCTTGAACTCGACGAGCGATCGCTTTGCCTGAATCAACCAATGTCACTTCAGGTAGAACCATTTGAATCTCTTCTTTTATTAGTGGGAAATGCGTGCAGCCTAATACTGCCACATCTATTTTATTGAGGATGGGAGTCAGTACCTGCTTCAGTTCATCAATATCGACAGTTTTACCACGCAGCTTTTCTTCAGCAATATCCACTAATCGAGTTGAGCCCAAGAGCTCGACTGATTTACCGTTGGCAAAGTCTCGAATAAGGTCGTGGGTGTATTCTCTTGTCACTGTCGCCGGAGTAGCGATTAGGCCGACAGCTTTACTGGCTATGACGGACGCCGGTTTGATCGCAGGCACAACACCCACAACAGGAATATCGAGAATGGCGCGTAAATACGGAAGTACAATAGTGCTTGCGGTGTTGCAAGCGATGACGACGATATCAACACCCTGCTCTTTAACAAGCTGAGTGATTAGGCGAGTTACCCGATCAATTAATATTTGTTTTGGCAGTTCACCGTAAGGGTAAGCTTCATTATCAAATAGGTAGATGTAATTTAGGCTCGGTAATAGAGCTTGAACCTCTTGATAAACGGATAAACCACCGACACCAGAATCAAACACTAATACTGTAGGTTGCGCTGCCTCTGTCACTCTATATTGTTCCTAATGATGATAGTCGCCCAATCATACTGCCTAGTTAGAATTTGGCAATGCCGTGGCTTGATATCTTTGGTGGCTAAACCGATCGCCAGTTTCAATCTCTTCTAGAGTCAACTTAATACAACCATCA
This sequence comes from Vibrio mexicanus, assembly GCF_001012815.1. Lineage (GTDB taxonomy): Bacteria > Pseudomonadota > Gammaproteobacteria > Enterobacterales > Vibrionaceae > Vibrio > Vibrio mexicanus. The sequence continues at coordinate 20,478 of NZ_JYJP01000121.1, read as the reverse complement.
AAGCATGGAGCAAATGTCACCAGCGTGTGAAATTCGCCATCTTCACCACAAGGGTCCACGCCCTGCGGCAAACTTTGAATAAACTCGTGATTGTATTCTAAGCCACACCACTTTTTAGACAGAGCCTGACCGTCAGTCGTCGTCACCGTGGTTTGAATGCCTCGCACAATGATTTCATTTGCTAATTCTGAGCTGCTCTCCCCCAACAAGGGAAACACGCACTCTAATCCTGCAGGCTCTATATAGCTGCGTCTATAATCCGCAATCCCATTACAGAACATATCACCGAACGCGACCGCTTCTATATTAAGGCCGCTGTTTTTGATGCCATTGACCACCAGCGACTGGTAAACCTCATTGGAGGGAAAAACTGCCGGCAGTTCAATCTTAATAAGAGGTAACCCTATTAGCGAAGCTTGCATCTCGACAACTTCAATAGGCGTGGCTTGGAACGGCACTTCGTCTTTAACAAAAGTGGTGTATAAACCGACCACCTGATAGTTTGGATTTTCTAAAAGCCTAAGAAGCGTTAACGTAGAATCTTTACCGCTCGACCAACTTATTACTACATTCTTTTTCATTACTCTTGCCTATAGATAAACAAAAACCGCCCGAAGGCGGCTTTCTTTAATAGCTTTAGAACTGGTACGTAGCGTTAACGTAATACTCACGACCTGGCGTGTTGTACGCGTAACCGTAGAAATCTAGGCGGTTCTGATATTCTTCATCGAATAAGTTGCTCACTTTTCCGCGAACAACAAAGTCATGTGTAACATTGTAGCTCAATGCAAAGTCTACCAAAGTGTACGAGTCTAGCTTATTCGTATTGCTCGCATCATCATAGCTCTTACCACGGTACAGTGTTGACAAATCAAACTGCCATTGATTAAGAATATAAGAGGCATTCCACTTAGCATTATGTTTAGCGCGACGCTGTAGCTGTTTACCTGTTTCAGTATCTTTTGCGTCGGTGTAGTCATAGCTTAGTTGGTGGTTAATATCACCAGTATAAAAACCAAGCTCTAATTCAAAGCCTTTGATTAGTGCTTCATTCACATTCTCAGGAGAAGAAACAAATGTCAGGGGATCGTAAACCCATGAGATAAGGTTATCAATTTCAGTGCGATAACCAGTCGCGCGCCAATCAACCGAATGAACCTGACCATACAAAGAGGATTCAATGTGTTTTGATTCTTCTGGAAGAACGTTAGGGTTACCTTTACTAAAGCCCGTATCTGGATAGTAAAGATCGTTAAATGTTGGAGCCTTATATGCGGTACCACCACTCACCGACCAAGCGAGTTCTGGAATAAACTGGTAGAAAGCCCCCAACTGCCAAGTATTTTCACGACCAAACGCATTGCTGTCGTCGGTGCGCACACTACCTTCTAGGCCATAATTTTCTCGCGTATATTGAGCCAATGCATACAATGCGTTGTTCGAGCGATTATCGATATCATAGCCTTGCCCATTAGTGTAAACCTCTTCTTTCTGGTACTCGTAACCACCACCGAGATTCAACTCTTCTGTCAGCTGGTAGTTATGAATCCAGTTAAGCATTAGCCTTTGTGTTTGGAAAGTACTCTCGTAGCCTGAATCATCCAAGTTCTTCGAGCGGTCACGGTTCTTGGCTAGTGATAGCTCGGAAGCGTAAAAATCTTTACGGTAGTCAATTTTACCCGCGACATTGAAGTTCGACGATTCAGAAACTCGGTTAGGGTTATTAATCCACGAACCACCCGACTCATAACCATTGTCGTAATCGGATTTACCTTCATGCAAGTAACCAAATAGGCTTGCGGTTAGATACTCATTCGCTTTAGCGCCAAGCTCAACCGTTAAGTCGTGTGCTTCAAATCCATCTTTATCTTGCTCGTATGGCTCAGGTAAAGTAGAAAAGCCGTCATTCGACTTAGTGCTTACGGCTACACGTGCCCAGCCCGTATTACCAATATCAACAGAACCCGCCGCGTTTGCTTGATAGAAACCTTTACTACCAACACCACCACCGATTTCACCACTATTGCCCATCGCTTCTGCTGTTGTGATGATGTTAATCACACCACCAATCGCATCAGAGCCGTAGACTGCAGCACGAGGACCACGCAAGACTTCAATTCGTTCAACGCCGGTCAATGGGATTGAGCTGATGTCTGCACTACCCAATGTTGCGCTACCGATACGCACCCCGTTAACCATAAACAGTTGATGACGACTCGAAGTACCGCGAACGTAAATCTCCGTTGATTTACCGTAACCGCCGCCTTCTACAATTTGAATACCCGGTAGGCGTTGAAGCACCTCTGAAAGAGAAACTGCCTGAATAGCCGCAATTTCTTCTTTGGTGATGATATTAATTGGAGCTGTAACCGCATCAGCGCGGGATTCAAAGCGATTTGCCGTCACCACCATGGTTTCATCGACATTACTTTGTTGTGAGTTGCTTTCTTGTGCTAAAGATGGGGCGTGCGGAAGTAGCGATGCCACTGCAACCGCTAATAGAGTTTTTTTCATTGTATTATCCTAAATCGCGAAAATCCTACTAAGTTCCTTGCGGGTGCACTTAGCAACTGGCAGGTCTTCGGACTTAAGAGCATGTGTTACCACTGCCTACTGCTCGACTTCCCGCACCTTCTAGTGCAGTGTCTCTTGAGCATTCGTTCTCTATTACCGCTGCGCGTCAGCTCTGGATTTACACCAGATTCCCTTTTCAGCCATCCATACTTCCGGATGAGCACCAGCTTGAGCGTGATACTATTGACCAATAGCATCTTTGTCTAGTTAAACAATGGAATAAGCTATAGTTTTACGTAGTGAATAGTTATGGATAAGTACACAAGACTGGACATGCGCGGGGGATTGAATAAAATCTGCGCTCTAAATTGAATGCACCATACCTAAATAAGGCGAGATCATGGCGACTCTTGACGTAAACCCACACGATTACCAACAGCAACTGGCAGAAAAGAAGCAACGTCTGACTGAGATGTTTGCTCACTACAACGCCCCTGAGTTGGAAGTGTTTGAATCTCCCGAGCAGCACTATCGTATGCGTGCAGAATTCCGTGTGTGGCATGAAGGTGAAGAGCTTTACTACATCATGTTCAATCAAGAGACACGTGAAAAGTACCGTGTCGACCAGTTCCCAGCTGCCAGTCGTCTGATTAACGATCTTATGCCTCTATTAATCGATGCAATGAAAGATAATGACGCACTGCGTCGTAAGCTATTCCAAGTCGATTTCTTATCCACCTTAGCGGCGAAATCTTGGTGTCACTGCTTTACCATCGTCAACTTGATGATGCATGGATTGAGCAAGCGAAAGCATTGAAGCAGCGTTTAAATGATGAAGGTTTTAATCTCAACATCATTGGCCGAGCACGTAAGATGAAGATTGTGCTTGATCGTGACTACGTGATCGAGAAACTCGATGTGAATGGCAAGCCATACATCTACCAACAAGTAGAAAACAGCTTCACACAACCAAACGGTAAAGTGGCAGAAAAAATGTTGGAGTGGGCTATCGACTGTACACAAGAGAGCCAAGGCGATCTGCTAGAGCTCTACTGTGGTAACGGCAACTTCTCTTTAGCCCTTGCTCAAAACTTTGAACATGTTCTTGCTACCGAGCTGGCTAAACCTTCTGTCCAATCTGCTCAATACAATATTGAAGCAAACAAGATTGATAACGTTCAGATCATTCGCATGTCTGCCGAAGAGTTCACCGAAGCAATGGAAGGCAAACGTGAGTTCCGTCGACTAAAACAAGCGAACGTCGATCTACAAAGCTACAACTGCAACACCATTTTTGTCGATCCGCCGCGTGCTGGTATGGATATCGATACCTGTAAGATGGTGCAAGGTTATGAGCGTATTCTTTACATTTCATGTAACCCAGAAACGTTGAAAGAGAACTTAGATGTCTTGAGTGAGACTCACAACATTACGCGTTTCGCACTGTTCGATCAGTTCCCATACACGCATCACATGGAAGCGGGTGTATTACTCGAGCGTAAATAGTCACTTTATCTGGATAGTAAAAACAACAAACCCCACATTGTTGTGGGGTTTGTTATATCTAAAACGAAGTAAAAACTTACTGCTCTGCCTTCTCTTTTTCGTTTTGAGAGAAGAACCCTAGCTTCTTACCGATCCACAACATCAAGACAAACACAATGATGACCGAAAAGAAGTTGGAGCCCGCATCTGGATACTGCGCCTTAATAAAGGCGGAGTGACCAAATGCACCCACGAAGAAACAAGCTAATCCAACAAGTGGCAAATCTTCTGATACCGGATTACGAAGATACTCTTGGTACAACGCTTGTACAGACAGTACTAGCGCAATGAGTGGAAATATAGAAAAAGAAACCTCACTGATGGTCATCCAAGACAACAACGCATCGCCACACATACCTGCAACCAGCGCCAGTGCTAAAGTTTTTCTTTCCGAACCACGATTAATTGGGTTTTCATTATTCGACATTAATCTATCCTACCTTTTAATCGGTTACGTTCACGTTCTTTGCGATACCAATACGCCCCTTTGGCGATCATTCGCAACTGCATTATCAATCGTTCTGCCAGCTCATCGCGCTCGCGTCTCTCTAAATCGAGTGCTTCTGCGCCAGAGCTAAATACTAAGGTTACCGAGGCTTCTGCTTGGGTTAGCGCCTCATCTCGGCTCATTCCAGAGCTGATTAAATATTCGGTGAGTTCCGCAGCGAAATGTTGGATCTCACGCGCCACTGCAGCCCTAAAGTCGGCTGAAGTGCCAGAGCGCTCTCGTAATAATAGTCGGAACACATTCGGGCTACTTTCAATAAATTCCATGAAAGTCTCAACAGACGTACGGATGACACTGCCCTCTTTAACGATTCGCTGACGCGCTTGGCGCATTAGCTGTCTGAGTAGCAAGCCGCCCTCATCCACCATGGTTAACCCCAGCTCATCCATATCTTTGAAATGACGATAAAAAGACGTTGGCGCAATCCCCGCTTCTCGAGCCACCTCTCTCAAACTCAAGTTTGAAAAACTTCTGTCTGCACTGAGTTGGCTGAATGCTGCATCAATTAAGGAGCGGCGCGTTTTTTTCTTTTTGTTGAGCTCGGATTCCCATTGGTTTCATTATCTGTTCTACTTAATCAGCTTAATCTCTCTAATATAACGCGATTCACTGCTAGAGATAAGCCAATTGTGCATAGCACTCACAGCAAACCTCAAGACTTTGAACTCATCAGCGCCTTGCCTATAGCGATACTGATTCACGTTTTCTGCTCTCAGAGCCCTTACTTCCTACCCAATCATCGACTTTTCGCGTCATTTCTTGCGCATTTACGCTTTTGTTCGTGATCGCTACGACTTCCTTGTGTCCAAGTCATTTACCCCCATTAGAAATCAGTTAAAATCTCGCTAAAGCAATGTTAATTAAATATAACAAGGATTGAGATATGGCTCAGAGTAACCACTTTGACGTGATCGTTATTGGTAGTGGCCCCGGCGGTGAAGGGGCAGCAATGGGATTAACCAAAGCAGGGCTGAATGTTGCCATCATTGAAAAGGAAAGCAGTGTCGGTGGTGGTTGTACTCACTGGGGAACCATCCCTTCCAAAGCACTACGACATGCCGTTAGCCGTATCATTGAGTTCAACAACAACCCACTATTCTGCAATAACAATACTAGCCTTCATTCCACTTTCTCCAACATCCTTGGCCACGCCAAATCTGTTATTGATAAACAGACAAGACTTCGCCAAGGCTTTTACGACCGCAATGATTGCCACCTTATTTTCGGTACAGCCAAATTCACTGATACCCACACTCTTGCGGTCACACAAAAAGATGGCAATGTTGAAAACTACACCGCAGATAAGTTTGTTATCGCGACAGGTTCTCGCCCTTACCACCCAGCTGATGTGGATTTTAGTCACGACCGAGTGTACGACAGCGACTCTATCTTGAGCCTAAAGCACGACCCTCGTCATATCATCATTTACGGCGCAGGGGTCATTGGTTGTGAGTACGCCTCTATCTTCCGCGGACTTGGGGTAAAAACGGATTTAATCAACACTCGCGACCGCTTGTTGTCTTTCCTCGACAACGAAACTTCTGATGCGCTTTCTTACCACTTCTGGAATAGCGGCATCATTACCCGTAACGATGAAACCTATGAAAAGATCGAAGGTACGGACGATGGTGTGATTGTACACCTTGAGTCGGGTAAGAAGATGCGTGCAGACTGCATCTTGTATGCCAATGGTCGAACGGGTAATACCGATAAACTCAACTTAGATGCAGTGGGGCTCGCGGCAGACTCTCGCGGTCAGGTCAGCGTAAACAGCAACTACCAAACGAGCGTAGAGCACGTTTATGCCGTCGGCGATGTGATTGGTTACCCTAGCCTTGCGAGCGCTGCCTACGATCAAGGCCGGTTTGTAGCACAAGCCATTACTGAAGGCCAAGCGTCCGGTTACCTGATTGAAGATATTCCTACCGGTATCTACACCATTCCTGAAATCAGCTCAGTCGGTAAAACCGAACAAGAGCTGACCGCCGCTAAAGTCCCGTATGAAGTGGGCCGCTCTTCTTTCAAACACCTCGCCCGCGCGCAGATTGCAGGTAAAGATGTCGGCAGTTTGAAGATCTTATTCCATCGAGAAACCAAAGAAATTCTAGGTATTCACTGCTTTGGTGAGCGTGCCGCAGAGATTATTCACATCGGCCAAGCCATCATGGAACAAAAAGGTGAAGCCAATACCATTGAGTACTTTGTGAATACCACATTCAACTACCCAACGATGGCTGAAGCTTACCGCGTAGCAGCATTGAATGGCCTGAACAGGCTATTTTAAGTGTCATCAAAACTAAAAAACCGCAGCTCATAGCTGCGGTTTTTTTTGTATTTTTTGCTGTGCTCGTTTCAACCTATACAAGCCGACTACTGAGCTCTACACGTCTACGACTAACTTAGAAAGGTTTGCTTACGCCATTGGTAAACGAAAATCACGCTAAGCCCAATCCTCTCATTCCCATAAAGGCCAACATAGCAAACCACAAAGCATGGTTTTGCCAAGCTTCCATTAAGTAAAAAAGCGCAAAGAAACAGCAAGTGGCAATGAACATGCTATTGCGCATCTCTTTACCTTTGGTTGCACCAATAAAAATGCCATCAAAGAGAAAACACCACATGGCGGTAAGTGGCATCGCAACAAGCAAGGCAAGTAAATCAAAGCCTCAGCCTGCACGGCTGGTATATCGGTGATCAACTGGATCAAGTGCGATCCCGTTGCCCAGAAAATCAGTGTCAGTGCTAAACAAATCACTAAGCTCCAGAAGAAGGTGCCAATCAGAGACTGAGTTAACTGCGCGCGGCTTTTAGCCCCTATTGCCTTACCCACCATGGCTTCCATCGCATAAGCAAAGCCATCCATGCCATAAGAGATCATCATCAGGAAGCTCATCAAAACGGCATTCGCAGCCACCACTTCATCACCAAAACTGGCGCCTTGGAAGGTCATAAAACTGAAGGTGGCTTGTAAACAAAGCGAGCGTAAAAAGATATCTCGATTGAGCTTCACAAATCGGCTCAGATCTTGAGTGGCTTTCGACAACAAAGAGATGGGCGATGGTAAAGCAGAGCGCTGCCAAGTTCGCCACACGCACCACAAACCAAACGCGAAGCCTGAGTAATCTGCCAAGACTGACGCCAAAGCAGCACCTTCAACTTTCCAGCCAAGGCCAAGAACGAAAATGACATCCAAAACAATATTGGTCACGTTAGAGATGATCACCATCCACATTGGCGCTTTGGCATTTTGTGTAGCGAGTAACCAGCCTAACAAGACAAAGTTGGCCAATGCAGCTGGTGCACTCCACGCTCGAATGGCAAAGTACTGCTCACCGTAGAACTTAACTTGTTCGCTAGCGTCACTAAAAGAAAATACAAAAGTAGAGAGCGGGCTATGGAAGAGTAAAAACACCAGCGCAAAACCAAAGGCCATCAAAAGCCCTTGAATCAATACCAGTGCCAACTTCGATTTATCTTCTGCCCATAAGATTGCGCAGCTAAGCCCGTTGTCGACATACGTAGAAAACCGAGCAACCAGAAAGTCACACTGATCATGGTGCTACCTAGCGCCACACCTCCCAGATACCAAGCATGTTCCAAGTGGCCAATTACGGCGGCATCCACCAAGCCAAGCAGTGGGATCGTAATGTTAGAAAGCACCATAGGCACAGCCAGCAGCAATACTTGCTGATGCACTGAGCGATTGGTTAACGTTTGAAATAGTTGAAGAATCACACTTACCCCTTAGCTGAGAAGTAAGTGTAACTGGATTACCAGTGAACCTGAACCACTACTGGTGTTAATCGCAGCTTAAGCGAGGTGACTTTAGTGATCATCCGTTGCCAAAATTTCCATCGGCCACACTGCTTATCGATAGGTGACCAGGCTTCACAGATTTTGCCCAAGGTAGGTAATTGAGTATCGCATCACTTGGCGATGGATAACCATGCTGATAATTGCCAGAGCCCATCTTCTGCCCTAGTGGTTTACTGGCTAGATCCCCGGCTAAAACGAGACAAGCCGTCGCATTAACGAAGTGGCGGCCAAGACCTTGAACGAATTGAGCGACCTGCCTTTCATTGCAATCTAATAGAGCGTGTTCACATAGGATAAGAACAGGGGCACCTTCAGGGATTGGCAGTTCATCGAGCCAAGCGAGATCATCAACGTTACCGCACTGGTGATGATAGCGTTCGCTACGGTGAAATAGCTTTTGTCGCCAAAGGAGGTTTTCTGTGACATCCAACTCTAACCAGTGACAACGGCCATTATCGACACGGTAGAAGCGTGTATCCAAACCTGCACCAACATTCACCACCCAAGCATCGGGGTTACGATTTAAAAATCGGGTGACTTGTTGATCGCAAAGCTGCGTGAGAGTGGCATGAAGAAGCTGTTTTTGCATGACATCGCCAGATAAACATTCTGGCGCTAGCTGACAGCGCTGACAGGCAGATGCCGCGATAGGATCGTACACTAAACCGTTGTCCACCAAACTCTCTCGGCTTCTCAACCATAGAGGCTGAACCAAGTTCGCTGGGACTTGATAGCGAGTACGTTTATGTGGGGGTTGCGCTGTCATTATCAACTTCCTGTAAGAAACAAGAAGATGATAATGAATCTCACTTAGATTATCAAGCTATTGATAACGACTCTCAATAACTTAAGGCAGTTACATCTAAGTCGTTACATCCAGTCAGTATTACGAATGATACCTACAGCTAAACCTTCAATCGCAAGGTGCTGACTTGTTAAGTCGACTTTGATAGGCGCAAACTCTTCGTTTTCTGCATGAAGCAGTACTGTTGAGCCTTTGCGCTCCAGGCGCTTAACCGTAACGTCTTCATCCACTCGAGCCACGACGACTTGGCCATCACGCACATCTTGCGTTTTATGCACGGCAAGGAGATCGCCGTCCATGATACCGATGTCTTTCATACTTTCGCCGTTAACACGTAAAAGGAAATCGGCCTGTGGTTTGAACATGCTTGGATCCACTTGGTAGTGAGTTTCTACATGTTCTTGAGCCAGAATTGGCTCACCCGCAGCGACTTGACCAATCAGGGGTAAACCCTCTTCGTCATTCGCAGCTTCCAGTAAAATTCGAATTCCTCGAGAGGCACCAGGAATGATCTCAATGGCGTTCTTTCGAGCTAGGGCTTTCAGGTGTTCTTCTGCAGCATTGGCAGAGCGAAAGCCAAGTTCACGAGCAATTTCTGCACGTGTTGGCGGCATTCCTGATTCATCAATTTTACTCTTGATGAGATCAAAAACTTGTTGTTGGCGGGGCGTCAATGGCTTCATAAGTCACCTGTCTTTTTATACAGTTAACTGTGAGTATATCCAGTAAAATTCAAAAGTAAAAGCCAATTGATTGTTTTTTGGTTTATTTCTCTATAACAGCGACAAAATACGCTCAGCGAAACACCAATAGATGCAGCCAAACGAAACCGGCAAAGATAAATCCGAGCAAGACCATTGCCGACGCCATGTCTTTGGCGCGGCCCGAAAGCTCATTTTCTTCGGTCCCAACTCGGTCCACAACCGCTTCTATTGCGCTATTGGCCAGTTCCAAAATCAGAACTAAGAATACAGTCCCCACCAGCATGACTCGCTCAATGGGCTCAACATCGACCAAAACGCGATGGGAATGAATATGCACGCTAGCAGTAACTCTTGACGAAAAGCCGCTTCATTTTTAAACGCCGCCTTTAGGCCTTGGTATGAATAAAGCGTGGCTAATGCTATGCGTTTTAAACCAGTTTGTTTCATTTGTGCCACAGAACATCCTATTCAGTTATAAAATTAAAGCTGCACTGGCGTTTTTGTCATCAATATTAAGTAAAAGGTTCGACCAGTTTCTGATATCCTTAGCGGCTTGAAAAAGATGGTTGAGTGCCTTTCTAACTTAAGTTGATGAACGAACAGTTTATACGACTAAGACTGAAAATGTACTTACTCATGTCGAAACAACTTAGAGGCTAATAAGCTATATGTCTTCTGGACAATCTATTTCTCGCTCGTTACTAAAAATGCCACTTTCGGTATTAGTAAAAGGGACGACGATTCCTTCAAATCCTATTGAAGATCATAGTATTGATGTTGGTAAGCCTATTGTCTACGCATTACCTTTCCGCTCCAATGTGGATCTGTTGACACTGCAAAAGCAAGTACTGCCATTAGGCCTTCCCGATCCACTAGAGCCATTTACGATTAACGGTAAGACGTTTAACCGTTATGTTTTCACCTCGACTCGCCCGACTTTGATGCAGTCAGATGAAGACACGCCTAAAGAGTCGGTTGAACAGTTCTCCGAACTTCTAGAGCAACACAAGCTGGATTCAGAGCTTGATGTTCAAATCATTCCTACGACAGTACTTTGGGGACGTAAACCCGGTAAAGAGGATAAGCAAAAGCCTTATCTGGAAATGCTTAACGGCCCCCAAAAAGCGTTAGCCATACTGATCTCTGGTCGCGATTGCCTTGTTCGAATCAGCCCAGTGGTTTCACTGCGTTATATGGCGGATTCTCACGGCACCGATTCGTCTATCGCTTTAAAGCTGGCACGCGTGGCTCGAATCCACTTCTCACGCCAAAAACTGGCCGCTTCAGGCCCGAATCTTCCGAACCGCCAGGCCCTATTTGACCGTCTGATTAAGTCAAAAGCCATTGAGCAAGCGATTACCGATGAAGCCAATGCGAAAGATATTCCAATCGAGAAAGTTCGAAAAGAAGCGCACGCCATTATGGATGAGATTGCCGCAGATTTTTCTTATTCATTGGTAAAAAACGGCGATCGTATTCTGGGCTGGTTGTGGAATCGCATCTACCAAGGCTTAAACATTAATAATGCCTCTACAGTGCGAAAGCTTGCGCAAGACGGGCATGAAATTGTTTACGTACCATGTCACCGTAGCCACATGGACTATTTACTGTTGTCGTATGTTCTCTACCACGAAGGCATGGTGCCACCGCATATTGCTGCGGGCATCAACCTAAACTTCTTCCCTGCTGGCCCGATCTTCCGCCGCGGTGGCGCATTCTTTATTCGCCGCAGCTTTAAGGGCAATAAGCTCTACTCAACGATTTTCCGTGAGTACCTAGCAGAGCTATTCGCCAAAGGTTACTCGGTTGAGTACTTCAGCGAAGGTGGGCGCTCACGCACTGGCCGATTGCTGCAAGCGAAAACCGGTATGCTAGCGATGACCATTCAAGCCATGCTGCGCGGCCTTAACCGCCCGGTGACTTTAGTTCCGGTGTATATCGGCTATGAGCACGTGATGGAAGTGGGCACTTACGCCAAGGAACTTCGTGGTAAGCGCAAAGAGAAAGAAAATGCGGGCTTGGTGATTCGCACCATTCGTAAACTGCGCAACTTTGGTCAAGGCTACGTGAACTTCGGTGAGCCTATTCCACTCAATCATTACCTCAATGAGCACGCACCCGAGTGGACCAAAGACATCGACCCAATGGGCTCAACCAAGCCGCAGTGGATGAATCCTGTCGTTAATGGTCTCGCGACTAAGATGATGACGCACATTAATGATGCCGCAGCTGCGAACGCACTGACTCTTTGTGCCACCGCGCTACTTGCTTCGCGTCAACGTGCCTTGTCTCGTGACAACCTAGTACAACAGGTAAACTGCTACTTGGATCTACTGAGAAACGTACCCTACTCTTCGACATATACTGTGCCAAACGAGTCGGCAGAAGAGCTAGTAAAACATGCAGAATCACTCGATAAGTTTGTGATTGAAACCGATTCGATGGGTGACATTGTTTCACTCGATAGAAATCAGTCTATCTTGATGACTTACTACCGAAACAACATCATTCACCTTTTGTCGATTCCATCTTTGATCGCACAGATGCTGGTAAGGCGTCAGCAACTGACGGTTGAGCAGATCCAAGATAATGTCGCTTTGGTGTACCCATTCCTCAAGCAAGAGCTTTTCTTGAGTGTGGATGAGAGCCAATTGGGTGATATGGTCGCCAACTATCTATCTGAACTTGAGCGCCAAGAGCACATCAAGATTGAAGGACAAAACGTTTCTATCAATCAAGGTCACACCCAAACTCTTGTTCTGTTGGGTCGCACGATTTCGGAAACGCTGCAGCGCTACTCAATTGCGTTCAACTTGCTAGTCTCTGATCCTGAACTGGGTAAAGCAGACTTAGAACAGAAGAGCCAAGATATTGCTCAGCGTTTGGGCCGCTTGCATGGCATTAACGCGCCTGAGTTCTTCGACAAGGGGGTATTTTCGGCTCTGTTCTCGACACTCAAGCAGCAAGGCTACTTGGATGTGGATGGCGAGTGCGATATCGAAAGAACCGAGCAACTTGCTCAGCTTCTGTATTCGATGCTCTATCCAGAGGTTCGCCTGACAATCAAAGAAAGTATCTGCCAGGCTTAGCTTTGCTTATTCACTAAACAAGCTCTAGCTAAATAAGTACTCACTAGATAAGCACCAACTAAAAAGGCATCGATGAATCGATGCCTTTTCTATATCTGTATAACTTAATATTAGCCCTTACCAAAAGGCGACCAACAAGCCCACGGTAATCACCATTCCAACATAGTTATTGTTAAGAAAGGCTTGAAAACATAAGTCACGTTCACGATGACGAATCAGGTGCTGCTGAAAAACAAACAAGGCACCCACCACGAGTAGACTCCAATAGAAGCTTGTTCCTAACTGGTACATGTTACCAAGCAGCATAAACATGGCCAGCGTCAGCAGTTGTAGACCACCAATGATCATTTTATCGAAGCGCCCAAACAAAATGGCTGTCGACTTGATGCCGACCTTCAAATCATCGTCGCGATCCACCATGGCGTATTGAGTGTCATACGCTATCGTCCACAGAGCATTAATCACAAACACAAACCACACCATCATAGGCAACTCATTGGTTTGCGCTGCCCATGCCATAGGAATCGCCCAACTAAACGCCAGCCCAAGAAACAACTGCGGCAAGTGGGTATAACGTTTCATGAATGGGTAAATAAACGCCAGCACAATGCCCACAAACGACAGTTGTATAGTGAGGGTGTTCATGGTCAAAACCAACAAGAAAGAGGTAATGCCCAACACAAGAAAGAGTGCAATGGCTTCTTTACTGGATACACGCCCCGAGGGCAGAGGGCGCTGCTTGGTGCGTTTTACATGACCATCGACTTTACGATCGGCAAAATCGTTGATCACACAACCGGCTGAGCGCATAAGTATCACACCCAATGCGAACACTAAAGTGACATGCAGGCTCGGCAAGCCTTCAGCTGCAATGATCAATGCCCATAGCGTTGGCCATAGAAGAAGAAGCGATCCAATTGGGCGGTCCATCCGCATGAGTTGCCAATAAGCTTGAGCTTTTGCCGCGGTCATCTAAATATTGTCCTTAATGTAGATTGGTGATTGAGGCAAAAACAGTTCCGCCACCAACATCGGCTTGTGATTCATCCATAATCGAGAACGCCTTGCCAGCAAGCGCTCTTGCTCTAGTTCAACCCAGCCAACTTGCAGTGCATCGCGTTCCACTTTATCAGCGCTGAACACGGTAAAGCCCAGGGGTATTTCACCTTGTTGCGTTAAGTCATGCTGTTGATCGTGCATTGACGATTGAGGAATGAGCGTGCGTCCAAGCACCCAAGGAACGCCATCGCCAGAGAGAACCACTTTACGAAGTAAGCACGATTCATGGGAAAGCAATGCAATCTCTTGCTCATTAAGTCTTTCTGATTTAACGATTTTATTGTGCACTAGATCGACTTTTAAGTCTCGACAATGCGCCTCCAATAAAACTGATAACGAACCTTGTTCCAATAGCCACTGCTTGGTTGATAGACTAGGAAACGCAAAATTTTCGGGTTGCTTCCAATCTACCTGACGCAATGCCGATAAATAGAGCGAAGTTGATTGATTCATACTAATATTCAATATGTAGCTTTATCATCGTACAATAACGTACAGAGTGTTAGTGCATTCAATTGCCAATAGATACCCTATTGTAACAAGACTAACTCGATTCGAGTATCGTGAATAAAAGAAAGAAAAGTCATAAATATGCTTAAACGTTACGTCGCCCCAATATTGTGCTTACTCACTCTGCTTACTACTACTCAACTGCACGCACAGGAAGAGGGTGTTCCTCAATTAGCTTACTTTACGCTAGAGCCTGATCTTACAACAAACTTCTATACGAAAGGGAAGCAGCTTGGCTACATCCAAGTTCGTATCGATATCATGGTGGGAAGTTCTGGTGATTTACCAATTATTGAACTGCACCAGCCACTCATTCGTGATGCTGTGATTGAGCTGCTAGGAAAGCAGTCTGAGGATACTATCAAGTCTCTCGCTGGACGGGAAGATTTAAGGAAAACACTTGTTGAGCAGCTCAATGCGATTTTACTGCCAGAGACAGGCAGAACCATTATTGCTGATTTACTGTTCACCAAGTATTTATATCAATAACTGGCTTTCAGCATGAATAGTAAAAAAGCAGTCGATATCGACTGCTTTTTTGTTCGTTCGATTTCTGAACTATGAAATACGAAGCTAAGCTTTGTTGAATCGGCTGGCATCCATAAGTCCAAGCACCACGCCTGAGATTAGGCCCACCAGATGAGCGGTATTGGCAATCGCATGAAGGGCTGCACAAACCCTAATACTAGCCATACCAGCATAAAACCGACTATCGGTCTTGCGATGCCTAAACCAACTTGTGGTGATTTGGAGCCGAGCATCCACAAGTACCCCACCAATGCGTATACCACACCCGACAAGCCACCAAAGTTCGCGCCTTCAACCCAATACTGGCCCGCACCAGATAAAGCTGCTGAGACTAGGAATATCTGTAGCAGTTTCTTCGAGCCTAGCTTTTGCTCGATATCGCCGCCTAACTGCCACCACCACAACACGTTGAACGCAATGTGCAGCGCAGAGAAATGAAGAATCGCGTGAGTCACCCAACGCCACAACTGCCACTGCTGAGAGGCATCGGCTGGAAAATGAAGCGCCAAGAGTACCGAAGGTGCGCTTTTTAACTGCAGTAGTACGAATACGACAATACTCGCCGCCATGATGAATAAAGTCATTGGCCCTGCTTTGGCTTTGATCATGGCGAGAAAGCTTGGCGACGAATAACTGAATTTCGTTTTTCTCGACTCAGCATATCCCAAGAAGCCGCGGAGTATTTACTGGCATTCGGGTTATCTAAAAACTGTTTCAGCTCCGCTTCGGCTTCCACTTGATTCTGATCGTCTCGTAGCCATAAGGCAAACTGCCCGCCCCCTCTGGCATCATATCGATCTCTATTCTTCTCGACGCCATGTAATCAATGAACGCCTGTGCCATTCTTGGGTTGGTTACGCTAATCAGTTTAATCATATAGTCTCTTATAGTTCGCCTTGGATCGGTAGCTCCGCTCTTCGCCATGCTTCAAAGCCGCCATCAACGCTATACACTTCTTCAAACCCTTGGTTGGCTAAGTACTGCGCAGCGCCTTGGCTGCTAATACCGTGATAACACATGACTAAGATCGGTTGCTCAAATTCTACTTCATCCATAAAAGCAACGATCGTGTCATTGGTCAAATGAATCGCGGATAGTGGATGCGCAACTTGAAAAGATTGCGGGTCGCGAATATCAACCATACGCGCTTTGCCACCTTCTAATAGCGCTTGAGCGCCCTGTACATCTATGTGTTTAAACTGGTCCATCTTATGCTCACATCTCATTATATTTGTTCGTCCACATTGTAACCTATCCAAAGGCGAACAAGTACGGACTGGTATTAAGGTTATCCACTTATCCTAATAACTCACCTCATTGTGGATAAGTCTGTGAATTGCGTTGATAAAGTGTTTTTGGATCTTTTGATCCACTACATATTGTGATGATCTTGCTTTTACTGTGTGTAAAATCAAACATATCCCCAAACCAAAAACCGCACTGAACCCTTTATTCACCCCGCTTTCTTACAGTTGTTAAATAATTTCCTCACAGAGTTACCCACAGGTAGGCACGACTTTCTTGATCAGTGAAAGAGATCACTTTCCGTGCAGAAACAAAAAAGCCGAGATCAAATGATCTCGGCTTTCTAAGTGTTCTATTTGAGAGTCTAAAGCTTAGAATTCACCAACAGCAGCTTTGAGCTTCTTCATCGCATTTTTTTCTAGCTGACGAATACGTTCAGCAGAAACGCCGTAGGTTTCGGCTAGCTCTTGCAGCGTTGCTTTTTGGTCGTCTAACCAACGCGAGCGAACGATATGCTGGCTACGCTCGTCTAGTGTCGCTAATGCTGAGCCTAGACGGTTATTTGTGTGCGCTTCCCAGTTCGCTGCTTCAACGTTGTCTGCAACGTCTGAATGCTTATCTTCAAGATAAACCATAGGCGCAGTGTAAGAAGCACCAGAATCATCATCATCGGTTGGCATTTCGAAGGTCGCATCTTGTGCAGCCAATCGAGATTCCATCTCACGAACTTCTGACGGTTCAACACCTAGCTCACGAGCAACGGTTTCAACTTCACCATTATTAAACCAACCTAAACGCTTTTTCGATTTACGAAGGTTAAAGAACAGTTTGCGCTGTGCTTTGGTCGTTGCGATTTTCACAATACGCCAGTTACGCAGAACGTATTCATGAATCTCAGCTTTGATCCAGTGAACAGCGAATGAAACAAGACGAACACCTACTTCTGGATTGAAGCGCTTAACCGCTTTCATCAAGCCGATGTTACCTTCTTGAACGAGGTCTGCCATTGGTAGGCCGTAACCTGAGTAACCACGTGCGACGTGAACAACGAAACGGAGGTGCGATAAGATCAACCCTTTCGCAGCGTCGATATCGCCATCATAGTGTAGTCGCTCAGCCAGCCCACGCTCTTCATCCGCAGTCAGCATTGGGTAGCTGTTCGCTGAACGAATATAGCTGTCTAAGCTATCTTGTGTGACTAAAGCCATTGGATACGAGTTTGCCATTCAATTCCTCATCAATCTCTGATCTGGAGTAGTGTTTCTTAACCCACCAATACTGAACCTAAAGTGCTCAGGTTTCAAGCAGGGGGAAGTTATTATGCATAAACGTTCGTTCTATACAAGCAAAAAAGTACACACTACAGTGTACTTTTTACAGTTATATGACCGCTCAGGCTTAAACTGGTTCAATTTCTTTTAGGTGCCTTTGCGCCGATACCTTCGCTGCTAAGCTTCCTAAGAAAATACCCGTCATTAAGAGTAGTAGTGATTCGTCCCAGTTCAACCCTATTAAACGAAATTGACTGTCATAAAGATCAGCTAATCCTTCAACCGCGCTGTTTAATAAAATGGTCACTAATGCTGTCAGCGTCCAAGCACATACCGCGCCCAGTAAACCAAACCACATTCCCGAATAGAGGTAAGGCCTTAATATGTAGCTATCGGTTGCACCAATGAGCTTCATAGTTTGGATTTCATCTTTATTAGCCAACACATTAAAACGCAGCGTGTTGCCGACAATCAAAAAGACCGAACCTAGCATGAGTACCGACAACATAATGACGATAGTGGTCACTAAGTTACGAATCGCGTCGAGGCGAGTCAGCCAATCTTCATCCAAGCGGACATCGGTGATGATCTCTTGCTCTCCCAACCGAGCGGCTAACGCATTAATAGACTCTTGATTCTCTGTGGTTGGCTTAATGATAAAAACACCAGGTAACGCGTAGTCATCAAGCAGGCTTATTGCTTTATCAAAACCTGAGTACTGGCTGAGGTCTTCTAAACCTTGCTGAGATGAGATGTATTCGACGTGGGCCGTTTCTTCCCAACGCTCCACATCATCTTTGAGCACCATAATACGGGCTTCTGGGGTATTTTGCGCAATGTAAGCGCTCACTTGCGAAGGGCTAGCCACATCACTCGCGACCACTGCTAAATTCTTACCAAGAAGATATAAGCAAGCTGGCATGGCCAGCGCCATGGAAATAACGGCAAGTGTGAGTAAATTTCCAAGCGGTCGAGACCATAAAGCGCCAAACGACGCTTTAGCTTGCTTGATGTGGATCTTGAAAAAGCCATCGCTCTTAGGACGAGTCGACGCCTTAGCGACTTTTTTATTGCGTTTATTAGCGGCCATAGTCATCCACCTCGCTCAAAAAGCCTTGATTCAATTCAAGATGACGGTATTGAGGGTGCATGTTCACAAGACTCTTATCGTGGGTTGCGAGCAAGATAGTCACGCCCGCACGATTAAACTCTTCAAACAGTTTTAAAACTCGACTAGAGAGTTCCGAGTCGAGGTTACCTGTGGGCTCATCCGCCAAGAGTAGAGTCGGCCTGTTCACCACCGCGCGAGCAATACCCACACGTTGCTGCTCACCGCCAGACAGCTGACTTGGGAAGCAACGCGCTTTGTCGAGCAAATCGGTTTTGTCGAGCGCCGCATTAACACGGCGTTTTATCTCGTTCTCTGAAATCGACTCAATACGCATTGGCAGCGCCACATTGTCATAAACACTGCGGTCTGCCAACAAGCGATGATCTTGGAAGACGATACCGATGTTGCGTCTTAAGAATGGAATGTCTTTGTTCGGAATACGGGTAATGTCATGGCCATTAAAGCTGATTTTCCCATCCGTTGGACGTTCGATAGAACAGATTAACTTCAGGAGCGTACTCTTTCCTGCGCCAGAGTGCCCACCAAGAAAGGCCATCTCACCACGACGTAAGTGAAAGTCGACTTTTTGCAAGGCCTGACGTCCACCACGATAAGCTTTACTGACTTGCTGAAACCTAATCACCCGTTATTCCTCATACTCGCTGCTTAATCCGTAAACAACCGATCGCTATGATCACTTTGCGCGATTAATCACTCTTTCTCTAACTAGTCTTCGCGACTAAAGAGTGCTTCAATAAACTGCTCGCTCTCAAATGGACGCAGGTCATCAATACCCTCACCCACACCGATGTAGCGAATTGGAATTTGGAACTGGTCAGCGATAGCGAAAATCACACCACCTTTTGCTGTACCGTCTAGCTTAGTCAACGTGATACCCGTTAAAGGTGCAACTTCACTGAACAGTTTTGCTTGGCTAATCGCGTTTTGTCCGGTACCTGCGTCCAAAGTCAGCATGATTTCGTGCGGCGCTGAATCATCAATCTTCTTCATTACACGAACGATTTTTTTCAGCTCTTCCATTAGGTTAGCTTTGTTTTGCAAGCGACCAGCAGTATCTGCAATCACCACATCAACACCACGTGCCTTCGCCGCTTCAATCGCATCGTAAATAACGGATGCGCTGTCAGCGCCGGTATGCTGGGCAATCACTGGCACTTCGTTACGCTGGCCCCAAACTTGAAGCTGTTCAACCGCCGCTGCACGGAATGTGTCACCCGCAGCCAGCATCACTTTCTTACCTTGCGATTGGAACTGTTTAGCAAGCTTACCAATCGTTGTGGTTTTACCCACACCGTTCACACCGACCATCAAAATCACGTATGGTGTTTTTGTGGTATCGACTTCAAGCGGTTTTTCAACGGTTGAAAGAATGCCAGCAAGTTCTTCTTTTAGAAGGCCATACAAGCTTCGCCATCTTTCAGATCTTGACGTGACGCTTTCTCAGTGAGGTTATCAATGATCTTTACCGTGGTATCCATGCCTACATCGGCAATCAGCAGCTGCTCTTCCAGCTCTTCGAACAGGTCATCATCGATTTTCTTGTCTTTAAACAGACCAAAGAAGCCAGCACCGATATTTTCTTTAGTACGGCTTAAGCTACGTCTTAGACGAGCGAAAAAGCCTTCGGTTGGCTTCTCTTGTTCTTGAACACGTGGAGCTTCTGCTTCTGCTTCTGCTTCTGCTTCTGCTTCTGCTTCTGCTTCTGCTTCTGCTTCTGCTTCTGCTTCTGCTTCTGCTTCTGCTTCTGCTAGG
>NZ_JYJP01000120.1 GCF_001012815.1 Vibrio mexicanus | reverse complement strand
CATCAATGTACAGGTAGTACTGCGGCTGCGGACGAACAAACTTATCGCCTGTTATTACGGCTTCTTTGCTTTATCCATGAAAGCAAAGATCTGAGCCATAAACTCAGTATTATCATTTTCATTATTGAAGTGAGCTCGGCCAGTGGGTTGAAGTCCAAACCTAGCGGGCCAAAAGTGTCGTTTTTTGTGCTCGCTGTACAGTATTAGGTCAAGCCCATGAATGCTTTCACGGTAACCAAGGTTATCAAAATTACAGGCTGCAACTTTGCCTTTGTACCACGTGTAAACGATTTGGCGTTTTCGGTCGAAGTATATATCTGCCATTCGAGGAATGCGGAAAAAGTAGATAGTGCCTGCTAGTGAGAGCATCAATAAAATACTAATGATACCAATTTTCTGATAAATGAAGTTTCTGTAATTTTCACTCCCATATAAAGTCACTGCTTTGATCAGAGCGATTCTTGAACCGTTGCCATCCTCTCCAATTAACTCTCGATAATACAAGTCACGTCTTTCATCATATGCTCGACCGAGGCTTTTGTGCTCTTGATTTAACTCTATCATTGCATGAGCACTATTGATCATCCCTTGATTCGGACCAAAGTCGCTTATCATGTAGAGGGAT
>NZ_JYJP01000119.1 GCF_001012815.1 Vibrio mexicanus | reverse complement strand
CTTTCCATTTGAGCTTCGCTCAAGTGGACGGCCATTTTAGCGATTTAAAGTTTAGTGTCAACCACTTTTTTCAAACTTTTTTCAAGCGCTTGGCTTGGCTAATTGACCTTGCTAATTACGTTCTCGTTTCTTTCGAAGCGTTCCCGTGTCAGCGAGGGGGCATTATAGAGATCAGCTTCACATTGGCAAGCGCTTTTTTCACTTTTTTGCTTATTTCGACCTGTTCGGTCAGAAAGCAAACAAAAACACCTAAAACAGGCGACAAAAGCTACATCTGAGCAAATTTTTTCGCGAATAAAGATACTTTTTCCCAGTTTGTATATTCAACTTCTTTAGTGGTATCCGTCTCGCCGCCTGTCATAGACATAATGAAGCGAATCATAACGCGGTCGAACCATTTGTACCTTGGGTAATAAAGTGCGCCAGCAAACACACCGATCAGTGGTGGTTGCCACGGAGATTTCTTTAGAAAGGTCTTTATATAAGCACTGCCTTCTGGAGTGTCTTTACCTTGGTCTTCTTTTCTCGCGGTAAGGTTCACGCAGAAGAAAGCGACTTTATTGCTTTGCAATTGAGATAAGTTGGCTGAAATGAACTTATATAGCAGTTTATTAAGATGCCCATATCGAATAGATGCGCCAATAAGCACTTTGTCGTAAGAGTCCCAATCAACTGCGGTAATTTGGTGGAGATCCACTAGGTCACATTGATAATCAGATAGCTCCTTATCAATAAACTCAAGAATCTTTTTCGTCTGGCCTTCGCGGCTTGAATAGAGAAGTAGTGCTTTCATCGTGTGCCTTTAGCTACGCCAGAATGTTGGCGTAAACAATATGAGTAGAGTAAATATTTCCAAACGTCCGAATAGCATAGATACAATCAGTACCCATTTAGCTTTGTCATTGATCTCACCAAAGTGCAGTGCGACCTCACCTAAACCTGGACCTAAGTTATTCAAGGTTGCCGCTACCGCAGAGAAGGCACTAAGCTCATCCATACCTGTCGCGATCAAGGCCAGCATACAGATAACAAAAACCAGAGCATAAGCAGAGAAGAATCCCCATACCGCATCGACGACTCGCTGACTTAGCGCCGTACCGCCCACTTTGATGGTGTATACCGCTCTTGGGTGAATCAAACGTTTCATTTCACGAGCACCTTGCAAGGTCAGTAGCAGTATACGTATTACTTTCATACCGCCCCCGTTGAACCCGCACAACCACCTATAAATGATGAGAACAAAAGTAGTACCGGCAAGAATAGTGGCCATTCAGAGAATCCGGTTGTGGTAAAGCCTGCTGTAGTCGATATCGAAACCGTCTGGAACAGGGCCTGATCGAAGGCATCATAATAGGTGTCGTAAGAGTGATGATTCAGCAGGATTAGGAAACAGACAACAAACAACACCACTTGGATAAAGATAAACGCGCGAAACTCTGGATCTTTCCAGTAATACTTAGGATGAACACCGCCAGAAGCAAATGCAGCAAAGTGAAGTGAATAGTTACAAGCAGAGATGAGCAGGAATACCACGGTGATCATGTTAATAGCATGGCTGTCGAAGTAGCCCATACTCGCATCGTGGGTAGAGAAACCACCAATAGCAATCGTCGAGAAACTATGACTGATCGCATCAAAAGGGGTCATTCCCGCCAACCAAAACGCCGTCGCACAAGCTATGGTAAGACTTAAATAGATGTACCACAGCGCTTTCGCCGTCTCGGCTATTCGTGGCGTCATCTTACTGTCTTTTACTGGCCCAGGGATCTCTGCTCGATAAAGCTGCATACCACCGATACCCAGCACTGGCAAAATCGCAACCGCTAACACGATGATACCCATTCCGCCAAACCATTGGAGGAACTGGCGATAGAAGAGTATAGCTTTAGGTAAGTCATCTAACCCGACGATAACAGTCGCACCGGTTGTGGTGAGTGCAGAAAAAGACTCAAAGAAAGCGTCGGTTACCGAGATATTCGGGTTATCGGCCAATAAGAAAGGGATTGAGCCTGCACTACCAATTACCGTCCAGAACAGAACAACAATAAGGAAGCCATCTCGGGCTTTCAGCTCATGTTTATATCTTCGGTTTGGAAACCAAAACACGCCACCACAAAAAAGGAGGACAAAGAAGGTAGTGACAAAAGGAACACCCGCGCCATCTCGGTATAATAGTGCGACTAACGCTGGGGCCAACATCGAGACACTAAACAGTGCCAGCAGTAAGCCAACGATGCGGATGATTGATCGAAATTGCATTATTTAATCTTCGAAGCTGAGCTTCACGACTTCCTAGTTATCTTTATTTCTGGTGACAATTGCCTTTGCACCACTCTTATTGATGATTGTTTGAGTAAACACATCCACTAAACGGCGTTCTATTTCGACGATTAAGACAACCTGTTCACTGTATTGAGCATCAACCTCACTCGCCTCATATTGCCCCATAATGGATTGAGCAATAGGTACAAAGCCATAGTCTAACTCTAGGCGCAGTTTTGTGGTTATTTTTTTCTCGATAGTTTGAAGCAGCTTGAGCGCTTGTTGCACTCCACCACCATAGGCTTTAACCAAACCACCAGTCCCTAGCTTGATTCCACCAGAATAGCGCGTAACAACTGCCGCTATCTCTCCAACACCAGAGCCAGATAACTGCGCCAATATTGGCTTACCCGCCGTTCCTGAGGGCTCGCCATCATCACTAAAACCCCACTTCATCGAATCTTCAGGCCTACCTGCGACAAATCCCCAACAGTTATGCCTCGCTGAAGCATGCTCTTGTTTGATCTGCTCTACGAATGCTTTCGCCGCTTCAATACTTGGTGTGTGAGCTAGATGAGTAATAAAGACACTTTTCTTTATCTCTTCTTCAAACAGCGTGGTCGAGGCAGGGATCAAATAGGGTTGGTCATTCATTCAATAAGGCCTTTTATTTCAATGGCGCAAAGTGTATCACGAGCCTGATACAAAGCTGTAATGATCTGCCCAATCGCACAATGTTAAACAGTTGTTTAAAAAATGTATTGAAATTAACCAATCTGACGTTCACACTAAAACAACTGGTCTAACCAGAATTGATATAATAATAAACAAGACAACACTCTTACACGCGATCATGGATTGCATGTCACGGAGATAGACAATGATTTACCAAGCTAACACCCTACAGGTAAAGGAAGTTGATAAACATATCGTTGAGTTGAGTTTCTGCTCTCCAAATTCAGTAAACAAACTCGATTTGGCAACGCTACAGTCACTGGATGAAGCATTAGACGCTGTCGCTGCGCTTCCAAATATCCAAGGTATGCTGCTCACTTCCGATAAAGACACATTTATTGTTGGTGCAGACATCACTGAGTTTCTTGGCCTGTTTGCTAAGTCTGATACCGAACTCGATGAGTGGCTTCAGTTCGCCAACAACATCTTCACCAAGCTTGAAGACCTCCCATTTCCTACACTCTCAGCACTCAAAGGCCATACACTTGGCGGTGGGTGTGAGTGTGTACTCGCTACCGACTTCAGAATTGGTGACAAAACCACCAGCATTGGACTACCTGAAACCAAACTAGGAATCATGCCTGGTTTTGGCGGCTGTGTTCGCCTGCCGAGAGTTATCGGTGCGGATAGCGCGATGGAAGTGATTACTCAAGGTAAAGCTTGCCGCGCAGATGAAGCACTTAAGATCGGTTTACTCGATGCCATAGTAGAAACCGATTCGCTGCAGCAATCCGCAGTTGAGACCATCAAGCTCGCTGCTAACGAGCAACTCGATTGGCAACAACGCCGCAAACAAAAAACATCGCCATTATCGCTCAGCAAGCTTGAATCTATGATGAGCTTTACCATGGCGAAAGGTCTAGTCGCGCAAAAAGCCGGACCTCATTACCCTGCTCCAATGACAGCGGTTATTACTATTGAAGAAGGTGCTCGTCACGCTCGTGATGAAGCTCTTGATGTCGAACGTAAGCATTTCATCAAACTAGCTAAGTCGGAAGAAGCGAAATCACTGGTCGGTCTATTCTTAAATGATCAGTACATCAAAGGCATCGCTAAGAAGTCTGCAAAAGCGGCGAGCAAAGACACCCAACGAGCAGCGGTACTTGGTGCTGGCATCATGGGTGGCGGCATTTCATACCAATCGGCACTGAAAGGTGTTCCGGTCATCATGAAAGACATTGCTCAAGCGTCGCTAGATTTGGGAATGAGCGAAGCATCAAAGTTACTCAACAAGCGCCTGTCCCGTGGCCGTATCGATGGTTTCAAAATGGCGGGCATCTTGTCTTCTATTACCCCAAGCCTACATTATGCGGGCATCGAAAATGCGGATGTGGTCGTTGAAGCTGTTGTTGAGAATCCAAAAGTGAAAGCTTCTGTGTTAAGCGAAGTCGAGCAGCAAGTGGGTGAAGACGCCGTCATTGCATCGAACACTTCAACCATTCCAATTAACCTGTTGGCAAAATCACTCAAGCGACCTGAAAACTTCTGCGGTATGCACTTCTTCAATCCTGTGCATCAAATGCCATTGGTTGAGATCATTCGCGGTGAACATACTTCTGATGAAACCATCAACCGAGTGGTCGCCTACGCCGCTAAGATGGGGAAATCGCCGATTGTCGTGAACGACTGCCCGGGTTTCTTTGTTAACCGCGTGCTATTCCCGTACTTCGGTGGCTTCAACCTACTACTGAAAGATGGTGCTAACTTTACTCAAGTCGACAAAGTCATGGAGCGCAAGTTCGGTTGGCCGATGGGCCCTGCTTACCTGTTAGACGTTGTTGGTATTGATACCGCTCACCACGCTCAAGCGGTCATGTCACAAGGATTCCCTGAGCGAATGGGCAAACAAGGTAAAGATGCGATTGATGCGCTATTTGACGCGCAAAGACTTGGCCAGAAGAACGGCAAAGGATTTTACAGTTACAGTGTGGACAAACGTGGTAAACCTAAGAAATCTTTCTCTGAAGATATTGTTTCTGTTCTGGCCGATGTCTGCGCTCAACCAACTGATTTCGAAGACCAAACCATCATTGAACGCATCATGATTCCAATGATCAATGAAGTGGTATTGTGTTTGGAAGAAGGCATTATCGCCTCTCCTCAAGAAGCCGATATGGCGCTCGTTTATGGCCTTGGTTTCCCACCATTCCGTGGCGGTGTGTTCCGTTACCTAGACAGTATTGGTATCAGCAATTTCGTTGAAATGACCAAGCAATACCATGACCTAGGTGCAATGTATCACGCTCCAAAGCTCCTTGTTGATATGGCTGAAAAGAACGAATCTTTCTACTCAGCCCAGCAAGCTAGCTCTTTATAAACCACGTTTGGAAAAGGAATAACATGATGAAGAATGTAGTTGTTGTTGATTGCCTTCGTACCCCTATGGGGCGCTCCAAAGGTGGAGCATTTCGTCATACACGAGCAGAAGACCTTTCGGCTCATCTAATGAAAGGGATCTTAGCTCGCAACCCACAAGTCAATCCAAGTGAGATCGAAGACATCTACTGGGGCTGTGTACAGCAAACTTTAGAGCAAGGCTTTAATGTCGCGCGTAACGCTGCGCTGCTTGCAGGCCTGCCTATTGAGATTGGCGCAGTAACCGTTAACCGTTTGTGCGGCTCATCAATGCAAGCGCTGCATGACGCTTCACGTGCCATCATGGTAGGTGATGCTGATATTTGCTTAATTGGTGGTGTTGAACACATGGGTCATGTTCCGATGACGCATGGTGTTGATTTCCACCCAGGCATGTCAAAAACCGTTGCCAAAGCAGCTGGTATGATGGGTCTGACGGCAGAAATGCTCGGTAAACTTCATGGCATTAGTCGCGAAGACCAAGATGCGTTTGCAGCTCGCTCCCATCAACGTGCTCATGCAGCTACCGTTGAAGGGCGATTTAAGAACGAAATCCTACCAACTGAAGCACACGCGGAAGACGGTTCACTGTTTACACTTGATCACGATGAAGTAATCCGCCCAGAGACCACTGCAGAAGGTTTGTCTCAGCTTCGACCAGTATTTGATCCTGCCAATGGTACGGTAACAGCAGGCTCGTCGTCGGCACTTTCTGATGGCGCTTCAGCGATGTTAATCATGAGCGAAGACAAAGCCAATGAGCTTGGACTCACTATCCGAGCGAAAGTGAGGTCTATGGCTATAGCGGGTTGTGACCCTTCTATCATGGGTTACGGCCCTGTACCAGCGACTCAAAAAGCGCTGAAGCGTGCAGGCCTAAACATTGAAGATATGGATGTGGTTGAACTCAATGAAGCATTTGCTGCGCAATCTTTGCCATGTGCGAAAGACTTAGGTCTTCTCGATGTCATGGATGACAAAGTAAACCTAAATGGCGGCGCAATTGCTCTTGGGCACCCACTAGGCTGTTCAGGCTCTCGTATCTCTACTACGCTGATTAACCTAATGGAAGCTAAAGGGGCGAAATACGGCCTTGCAACCATGTGTATTGGTTTGGGGCAGGGCATCGCAACGGTATTTGAAAGACCGTAAAGCTCAAGGTTACTTATAAACAAAACGCCAGCATATGCTGGCGTTTTTGTCTCTGCTACCACTAACCAAGCTTCGACTAGGTATTCACTTCACCTTCCGTTTCTATGACTTCAAGTGTCGGCTTTTTATCTTTTAGGTATTGGTCATAATTAACCACCTTGCTTCGCCCAGTATCTTTAGCCATATACAAAGCTTGATCCGCTTGTTTAACCAATACTTCGGTGTCTGCCGCAGGTTTAGGATAAGTCGACACACCAATAGAAACACCCAACTGACCCAGTGATAGCCCTTTGTGCTCCAAATGTAGGCTTCTCACGGTGGTACAAATAGACTCTGCCAGTTCCGTTGCTTCATGCATGGTGCGCTGAGGGAGCAAGATAGCCAACTCTTCACCTCCAAGGCGGCATGCTAGCTCTTCATCACCAACACTGCGCTTCAATAAGCTTGCTATCTCTTTGAGAACAAAGTCTCCCGCATCATGACCGAAGTTGTCATTGAAGCGTTTGAAATGATCGAGATCGAGCATCAGTAATGATAACGGCTCACCCGTACTAGACGAGAACATCGAGTGTTCTTCCAATTTCTGCTCGAAGAAACGTCGGTTGAACAGCCCTGTGAGCGGATCGCTCAACGCTTGTGAACGTAGCTTCTCTTGCAAGCTCAAGTTCGCTAGCGCCAACCCTAAGTGCTCCGACACGCTAAATGCCAGTTGCTCGGTCACTGGGTCGATCTCGGTTTGCCCCTCAAAGTACAAATGCATAATACCGATAGTATTACCGTGGGCAGTTAGGGGGATGCAGATTGTTTGGTTTAGACCGACATTATCCATGTGATCACAGGTCAATGAATGATATTCATCGATCGCTTTATGGGCGCGGCCTTTACGCAGTGACCAGCACTCATCGGGAGAAAAACTTCGGCTACTCGGCCACTCGCCGCCCCAATCAAGTTGTGTGGTTAACTGATTTCGAGATGCTCGCATCAAAGAGACGCTACCATTAATGTCTCCTAGCACTCTCGGCACCATATCTGAGACCACTTTTTGAGCTTCCACTAAGTTGTTACACGCAGCCAACATATTGGCTAATCGGTGCATCAACTCGATCTCGTTAGTACGCAACTTGATTCGCTCATCTTGTTTACGCTGTTCGAGCTCAACACGATGATTGATTTGACGGTTACCAACATAAGATGTTCCTATCAAGAAGGTGATACTCAGTACCACCATCCCGATTAGGATCATCATCAATTGAGTGGTCATTTGCTTGAGGTGATACATAGGCGAAGAGAGCACAATCACTTGCTCCTCACCAGCTATGAGCTCTTTTTGCGCCACATAAATTCGATCGGTAGAAGTTACTGAGCTGAACCTGACTGATGTTCCTTGACCATAAGCGAGCGCGTCAATGAAATCTGGGCGATCCGCATGATTCTCGACCCGTGCAAGAGCGTGGTCAGAAAGCTCTGTATCCCCTCTTACGGTACCGTCAGCGGCAATAACCTGAATGCGAAGGTGGCTACTCGCTTGAGTCATATTGCCAATATAGTCGTCAATATCGGTTTGAGGGGTAATGGATTCTCTGTCCTCTTGGAACTCGAAAACCACATCCGACATAATAGATATTAGATGTGACTGCTCTCTATCAATGACCAGTTTTACAAGCGTCACGTAGAACACATACACGCCAATAACCATTGAGATGGTCAGAATAATGATGGGAAACAGTTGCCAGCGTTTATCTACGGCTTTCATACATCGCCTTCCGTAAAAATATGCAATTAGTATCTATTGATAATACTATTTAACAATACATTAACCACTAAACACAGAGCAAACTTTGACCTTAATTCAACTCTTTAGGGGTAGCTGAGCAAGCCAATCGTCGTAGAGCTGTTTAGAATCACCTAATGCTTTGATGAACCAACTAATTAATCGGTTGTTGTCATCTTTTCGCCATACAAGACAACACAGGCTGTTGGGCTTATCCTCAGGCAAGTTTCTCTCCACCAACAAACCTTGCTCGATTAGCGGTAATGCAATGTGGCTTGGCATATAGCCCACCCCAACACCACTTTTTAAGCACTCAATGGCGCTATACCAGTTCGGCAAAAGCAATCGACGCTGATTTGGGTAGTGCACAGTGTGGCGTTTTGGCAGTACACTCGATGTATCATCAAGACAAATAGCGGGATAAGGGCTAACCTTCTCTTCTGAAAGCTTGTTCATTTGCGCGCAGGGATGATCACTGGCCATCACAAACGACCAATCTAACTTACCCATCTCTCTAATTTCGTAATCACCACCAACTGGAACCGCGGAAGTTGCACCTATAACCACATCAGCTCGCCCTTGTGAGATCGCTTCCCATGAACCATTAAAAACCTCCATGTTGATCTGCAATTCGGCATAAGGAAAAGTTCGATAAAAATCTTCAATCATGGGCTGAAGCGCGTCTAATCGAACTACGTTGTCCAATGTGACTTTCAGTGTTTTCTGCCAGCCATGCGCGGCACGTTTGGTTTGTAATCGCACCTCTTCCATCTGACGAAGCAGTTGTCTTGCTTCAACCAAGAATAACTCGCCAGCAGGAGTCAGCTCGACCTTACGCGGTAAACGACGAAACAACACCACATCCAGATCTTTTTCAACTTGGCGCACACCATAACTGATCGCAGACGGCACTTTATGTAAAGCTTCTGCAGCGGCAGTAAAGCTTTCTAATCGAGCTACCGTATCGATCATTTCTAACGAAGATTTCGAGAACATACTGCCTTCAATTTTTTTGATTGATAACTACAAATTTTAGCGTTTCATTTTTCACATTACCAAAAATAGAATATCAGCGTTCTGATATTTAGGTTGGCGCCACACTATCCAGATACAAAGCCATAAATAACGATTAAATATTTTGAATGGATAATGTATGACAGTTTCAAAACCACAACTCTTCTATCTTGCTTTGCTCTCCATGCTCGGATTCATTGCAACCGATATGTACCTGCCTGCTTTTAAAATCATGGAGCAAGATTTTGCGACCGGGCCGGAGCAAATCGCCTTATCGCTCACCGTATTTCTTGTCGGTATGGCGCTCGGCCAGCTGCTGTGGGGAATCTTTAGTGATAAATATGGACAGCGCAAAACACTCGCTATTGGCTTGGTCATCTTTGCCGCTTCTTCCCTAGGATTGGCATTTAGTACTCAAGTTTGGCAACTCCTGTCGTTACGATTTGTTCAAGCAATTGGTGTGTGCGCTCCAGCCGTGATTTGGCAAGCAATGGTGATCAAACGCTACCCGTCGTCCACCAGCCAGCAGATCTTCGCCACCATCATGCCGTTAGTTGCGCTATCTCCAGCACTGGCGCCTCAGTTAGGCGTAGTGCTGGCTGAGCAATTTGGCTGGCAAAGTATTTTTGTTTCGCTCACTCTGATTGGTATCGCCTTAACGCTTGCAACACTTCACCAAGCTGAAATGCCTGTTGAAGAAAAAAACACCTCCGTAATAGGTGATATAAAAGCGCTGTTCCAGTCCAAAACTTACCTTGGTAACGTCGCGATGTTTGCGATGTCCTCAGCTGCATTTTTTGCCTATTTGACGGGAATGCCAGAAATCATGGCAAACATGGGGTATTCCGCTAAGGACATTGGTTTAAGTTTTATTCCGCAAACAGTCGCTTTCATGCTCGGTGGTTATGCAGGCAAAGTCGCTGTGCGCAAATTTGGAGATGAGAAAGTCCTTAAACAGCTGTTGGCGCTGTTTACTATTGCTGCACTGCTTATCTTTGTGGCATCTCAGTGGCAACTCACCACGATCTGGCCAATCCTAGCGCCATTTTGCTTAATTGCGGTTGTGAATGGTGCGTTGTATCCGATCGTGGTAAACCGAGCGCTATCAAGTGCCAAACAGAGCCCAGCAACCGCCGCCGGGCTGCAAAATAGCCTGCAGATCAGCGCAAGTAGCCTGTCTAGCGGTCTAGTAGCGATATTGGCAAGCCAAGCTCAGTTAGCCACTGGGATTGCTATTTTGATCTGCACACTTGGTTTGTGGTGTGGTTACATCATTTCCAATAGAAAGCTAGCCGTACACTTTCGCTTCCCAGATAACGCGAGAGTAGTAAAAGAGGATTAACTCCAAAAGCCAAAAGCGCCACAATGTGGCGCTTTTTCGTATCTAAGTTGCGACTACTTACAAGCTCTTTAGCCCCCACTTCTCAGCCGTCTTCTTAAAGAAGCCCTGAGTTTTCTTTAACTCCACCCAGTGGTTAATGTAGTTAATCCAAACTTGATCATGTTGAGGTAACAACATAGCAATTGGTGTAGGTCTTCTTGGCGTTTCAACTTCTACAATCGCTAACTGCTTAAACTTTTCCACCAGCGTGGCAGCTTCTACGTTTGAGGTAACGGAAACATCGGCGCGCTTTGCTAGCAATTCTTGAAAGTCTCGAGCAGGTGATTCAATCACAATATGTTCAGCGTTAGGGAAGAACTCCTTCACCATCTTCTCTTGCACTGTACCCAGTGTGGCAGCCACTTTGATGTCAGCCTTGTCAAAGTCCTTCCAGTCGCTGTATTTCTCGAGATCTTTTTTCTGTACTACCGGAACAAAAGCCAAATAGAAGTAAGGCTGGCTATAACCTGCTACTTTCGCTCGAGACATATTGAGCGAAGCACTGCCCGTAATGTCGTATTTATCTGCCGTGATCCCGTTAACTAGGGTTTTCCAATCAGTCGCGACGTACTCCACCTCGACCCCCAGATCTTTGGCTAACTCTGTTGTAACATCGATATCAAATCCTCGGTAACTGTTCGTTGCCGGATCTTTCATCGTCATTGGATTCCAATCTCCTGTCGTCCCCACTCGAAGCACACCTGCATCCAGGATTTCATCCAAACGACTGGTCTCTTGCGCACTACTGATCAACGGCATCAAGCAAAGTGACAGTGCTAATAGTATTCTTTTCATATTGATTTCCCTGAAAATAGATATCGAAATTCACCACTACACTGTTAACATAGCAATAACAAGTGAACTTTTTTTGTGCATTGAGGGATAGTGTGACCTTAAGTCGACTTTGTATTGGATTATCAGCCTTCATTTTAACCGGTTGCTCAGATTATGAATGGGGATGGTATGTACTCGATCCGTCCACTGAGCAAGGTCAAACCAACTTAAAGTTCCTGCTCGCGGGTTTCCAAGACACGATTGCTGTGTCGCTACTCAGCATGGTTCTGGCTATGCTGTTGGGGCTGGTGGTTGCTCTTCCAGCTTTGTCTGAGCGCAAGGAACTAAAAGCGGCGAATCGCACCTATGTTGAAATCGTGCGAGCCATTCCCGTATTAGTACTTCTTCTCTGGGTGTACTACGGACTTCCCACACTACTTGATATCTCACTTAATCATTTCTGGGCGGGTGTTATTACCCTCACCATTGCAGAAAGCGCCTTTATGGCTGAGGTGTTTAGAGGAGGGATTCAATCCATCACCAAAGGGCAACATGAAGCGGCAGAATCATTAGGACTCAACTATTGGCAAAAGATGCGCTTAGTTATCTTCCCTCAAGCCGTAAGAATTATCCTACCGCCATTGGGCAATCAGTTTATCTACATTCTTAAAATGTCTTCACTGGTTAGTGTAATAGGATTGAGCGACCTTACAAGGCGGGCCAACGAGCTGGTGGTGAATGAGTACTTACCTTTGGAAATATACAGTTTTCTGGTACTCGAGTACTTAGTTCTGATTCTATGTGTTTCTCAATGCGTGCGATGGCTAGAAAGAAAATACGCATTGCCTTCCCATTAATTCAATCAAATCACTCATTGTACAAACCGCAGATTAATTGCGCATACGATCAAAAAAGGGTTAGCAACTGCTAACCCTTTCACCGATATTCATCGTCTATTTTTGCTTAACCGGACGCTGCCAATCAGCAATTTTACGCTCTTTAGCGCGAGTGATAACTAACTCACCTTCACCAACGTCTTTGGTCAGTGTTGTACCAGCACCAACAGTCGCACCATTGGCCACTGTAACAGGCGCAATCAACTGACAGTCGGAGCCAACAAAGACATCATCACCAATAGTGGTCTTAAACTTATTCGCACCGTCGTAATTACAAGTAATGACGCCCGCACCAATATTCGTACGTTGACCAATTTCCGCATCACCCAGATACGTCAAATGGTTCGCTTTAGAGCCTTCGCCAATGCGAGCATTCTTCACTTCAACAAAGTTACCCACGTGAGCATCATTGCGAAGCTCTGCACCTGGACGAAGCCTTGTGAATGGACCAACGGTACACTCCTCTCCGACTGTCGCACCTTCGATGACGCTGTATGGACGAACAACAGTGTTATCGTCAATTTCACAGTCCTTCAGTACACAACCGGTTCCAATGACGACGTTATCACCAAGAGAAACATTACCTTCGATGATCACGTTAGTATCGATTTCAACATCCATACCACACTGCAACTCACCACGTAGATCAAATCGTGATGGGTCACGCAGCATTACGCCTTGCTCAAGCAGTTTGCGCGCTTGCATCGACTGATACGCACGCTCTAAGCGAGCTAGTTGAGCGCGGTCGTTAACTCCTTCAACCTCGATTGGATTAACTGGGTGTACAGCCTCTACGGCACGGCCTTCGTCGTGCGCTGCTGCGATCACGTCGGTTAGGTAATATTCACCTTGCGCGTTTTGGTTGTTCAAACCTGACAACCAACGTTTTAGATCACCACCGGTTGCTACCATAACACCCGTGTTGATCTCTTTGATTAGCTTCTGCTCTTCGGTTGCATCTTTTTGCTCAACAATCGCGACGACAGGGCCATTTTTACGAACGATACGTCCATAGCCCATCGGGTTGTCTAGCACAACTGTTAACAGCGCAATACCGCCTGTTGGTTGAGCATCAAGCAAGTTCTCAATGGTCTCTTCCGAAATTAACGGCACATCTCCGTATAGTACGAGTACCTTTTCATCATCTTCAAACTGAGAAGATGCTTGATCAACCGCGTGACCAGTACCAAGCTGCTCAGCCTGCAGTACCCAGTTTACTGGTTCTGCCGATAGGCTAGCTTGCATTTGCTCACCGCCATGGCCAAAAACCAAATGAATATTTTGAGCTCCTAAGCCACTACACGTATCAATGACGTGTTTCACCATAGGTTTACCCGCAAGCGTATGCAGCACCTTTGGCATATTTGAATACATGCGAGTTCCCTTGCCCGCAGCTAGAATCACTGAGCTAAACTTCATCTCGCGACCTGTCCTGTTGTTATAATGAAATGCGGCATAGTGTAGCGGTTCTAGTACATTAGTTAAACACTCCAATGCGCAACATAAGACTTATAAAACAAAAAGGCAGCCCAATGGCTGCCTTTATCTAGAGCGTTCTAACAAGATTAGGTTAGCCGCGTCTAGTTTTTACCAGTTCAATAACTTTCAACTGAGCGATTGCTTTAGCAAGTTCTGCAGATGCTTTCGCGTAATCAATATCTCCATGTGGAGCACTGATCAGCTCTTCAGCACGGCGCTTAGCTTCTTCTGCTTTTGCTTTATCAAGATCTTCACCTCGAACCGCAGTATCAGCTAAAACAGTTACATCATGACCTTGTACCTCAAGGATACCACCAGAAAGATAGATGATTTCTTCATCGCCTTTCTTAGTCACAATGCGAACCATACCAGGACGGATACGAGTTAATAGCGGAGTGTGTCCCGCTAAAACACCGAGGTCGCCCCGCTCACCTGAAACTTGAATGCTACGTGCCCAGCCCGAAAAGATTCGCGCTTCAGCACTTACTACATCCAAATTGAAGGTTACAGTCATAACGCCTCCTTAAAGTTTCAGCTTACAGCTTCTTCGCGTTTTCTAGTGCGTCGTCGATAGTACCACAGTACATGAATGCCTGCTCTGGTACGTCATCGTATTCGCCTGCTAGAAGACCTTTAAAGCCACGTAGCGTTTCTTTAAGTGATACGTAAACACCTGGGTCGCCAGTAAAGACTTCAGCAACGTGGTAAGGCTGAGTTAGGAAACGCTCAATCTTACGTGCACGAGATACAACTTGCTTATCTTCTTCAGATAGCTCGTCCATACCTAGGATTGCGATGATGTCTTTTAGCTCTTTGTAGCGTTGCAGAGTTTGCTGTACGCCACGTGCAATGTCGTAGTGCTCTTGACCAACAACCAATGGATCTAGCTGACGAGATGTCGAATCCAGTGGGTCGATCGCAGGGTATAGACCCATAGCTGCGATGTTACGGTTAAGTACAACCGTTGCATCCAAGTGAGCAAACGTTGTTGCTGGAGACGGGTCAGTCAAGTCATCCGCTGGTACGTATACCGCCTGCACAGACGTGATAGAGCCAGACTTAGTTGACGTGATACGCTCCTGTAGTACACCCATCTCTTCTGCAAGAGTTGGCTGGTAACCTACCGCAGAAGGCATACGACCTAGAAGTGCTGATACCTCTGTACCTGCAAGCGTGTAACGGTAGATGTTATCGATGAACAGTAGTACGTCACGACCTTCGTCACGGAAACGCTCTGCCATCGTTAGACCAGTCAGTGCAACACGTAGACGGTTACCTGGTGGCTCGTTCATCTGACCGTAAACCATCGCTACTTTAGATTCTTCAGGGTTCTCAACGTTTACAACGCCCGCTTCCTGCATCTCGAAGTAGAAGTCGTTACCCTCACGAGTACGCTCACCTACACCAGCAAATACTGAAAGACCAGAGTGCTGTAGTGCGATGTTGTTGATAAGTTCCATCATGTTAACGGTCTTACCTACACCAGCACCACCGAATAGACCGATTTTACCACCCTTAGCGAATGGACAAACTAGGTCGATTACTTTAACGCCGGTTTCTAGTAGCTCAGTCACGTTTGACTGTTCTTCATAGCTTGGTGCTGCACGGTGGATAGAATAGCTCTCTTCCGCACCGACTTCACCACACTCATCAATTGGGTCACCTAGAACGTTCATGATACGACCTAGGGTCTTAGTACCTACTGGTACAGAAATTGGAGCGCCTGTGTTTGTTACTTCAACACCACGACGTAAACCATCAGAGCTACCCATTACGATACAGCGTACTACGCCGCCGCCTAGCTGCTGCTGAACTTCAAGAACAAGACGTTCTTTTGATTCAGCAACATTCAGAGCGTCATATACACTAGGAACGTCGCTCTGTGGGAACTCTACGTCGACTACCGCACCGATGATCTGTACGATCTTACCTGTAGCCATCGTTAATCCTCTAAATTTGTTTTACC
This sequence comes from Vibrio mexicanus, assembly GCF_001012815.1. GTDB lineage: Bacteria > Pseudomonadota > Gammaproteobacteria > Enterobacterales > Vibrionaceae > Vibrio > Vibrio mexicanus. Next base: position 64,870 of record NZ_JYJP01000119.1, on the reverse strand, counting down.
TAAATTAAACTGCTGCTGCACCAGAAACGATTTCTGATAGCTCTTGTGTAATCGCCGCTTGACGCGCCTTGTTGTACACAAGCTCTAGCTCTTCAATCAAGTTTCCAGCATTGTCAGATGCTGCTTTCATAGCAATCATACGAGCAGCCATTTCACACGCTAAGTTCTCTACTACGCCTTGATAAACTTGAGACTCGATATAACGAGAAATCAAACCTTCTAGCAATTCGTATTGATCCGATTCAAACATGTAGCTCCATGAATGACGGAATTCTTCGTCTTCGCTTAGTGATTTAGGCAAAGGTATTAATTGATCAATTTTTGGTTGCTGGGTCATTGAGTTAACAAACTCATTGAACACCAAGTACAAACGGTCAATTTCACCATCTTCATACTTTTTCAGCATGACCTTGATTGAACCGATTAGGTCATCAAGAGATGGGCTATCACCCAAGCCAGAAGCTTGAGCAACAATGTTTGCACCAATGCTATTGAAGTAAGATGTCGCTTTAGAGCCAATTACCGCTAGCTCAACTTCAACATCTTTTTCAGCCCACTCGCCCATTTGCGAAACAGCTTGTTTGAACAAGTTAATGTTCAAGCCACCACACAAACCACGGTCGGTTGAAATCACAATATACCAACGCGCCTTGCCTCACGCTCCACTAGGAATGGATGTTTGTACTCCACTGAAGCGCGGGCTAAATGACCAATGACTTTACGTATAATCTCAGCATATGGACGTGGTCCTTCCATTGCGTCTTGCGTACGACGCATTTTGGAAGCAGCAACCATTTCCATCGCTTTGGTGATTTTCTGAGTGCTTTTAACACTACCAATCTTGCTACGAATTTCTTTTGTATTGGCCATCGTTGCTCTCCGTTAATTACAAAGCCAGGTTGTAATTACCAAGTTTGGTTCGCTTTAAAATCGTCAACTAGCTCTTTCAATTTAGCTTCGATTTCATCGTTGTAAGCACCAGACTTGTCGATGTCAGCAGCAAGGTCTGCATACTGAGCACGAGCATACGATAGTAGAGCAGCTTCAAAATCAAGAAGCTTGTTTAGCTCGATATCACCTAAGTAGCCACGCTCTGCAGCGAAGATAGATAGCGCTTGGTCAAATACTGACATTGGCGCGTACTGCTTCTGCTTCATAAGCTCAGTTACTTTTTGGCCATGATCTAGCTGCTTCTTAGTTGCTTCATCAAGATCTGATGAGAACTGTGCGAAAGCGGCAAGTTCACGATATTGAGCTAGCGCAGTACGGATACCGCCAGATAGCTTTTTGATAATTTTTGTCTGCGCTGAACCACCTACACGAGATACAGAAATACCTGGATCAACCGCTGGGCGTACACCCGCATTGAACAATTCTGTTTGTAGGAAGATCTGACCATCGGTAATCGAGATTACGTTTGTTGGTACGAATGCAGATACGTCACCCGCTTGGGTTTCGATAATAGGAAGAGCAGTCAAAGAACCTGTCTTACCTTTCACTTCGCCGTTAGTGAATTTTTCTACGTAGTGTTCGCTTACACGAGCAGCACGCTCTAGTAGACGAGAGTGGAGGTAGAATACATCACCAGGGAATGCTTCACGGCCCGGTGGACGCTTAAGCAGAAGTGAGATTTGACGGTAAGCGACAGCTTGCTTAGATAGGTCATCATAAACAATCAGTGCATCTTCACCACGGTCACGGAAGTACTCACCCATTGCACAACCAGCGTATGGCGCTAGGTATTGAAGTGCAGCAGATTCAGAAGCAGATGCTACAACCACAATAGTGTTTTGTAGGGCACCGTGCTCTTCTAACTTGCGAACTACGTTAGCAATTGTCGATGCTTTCTGACCGATAGCTACGTAGATTGAGAAGATACCAGAATCTTTTTGGTTGATGATCGAGTCGATTGCCAGAGCCGTTTTACCGATCTGACGGTCACCGATGATAAGCTCACGCTGACCACGGCCGATTGGGATCATCGAGTCAACAGACTTATAACCAGTTTGAACTGGTTGATCTACCGATTTACGATCGATTACACCAGGTGCAATCACTTCAACTGGTGAAGTTAGTTTCGCATCGATAGGGCCTTTACCATCAATTGGTTGACCAAGTGTGTTCACTACACGGCCTAGAAGTTCAGGACCTACTGGTACTTCAAGAATACGACCAGTACCTGTTACTTTCATGCCTTCTTTTAGGTCCGCGTAAGGACCCATTACTACAGCACCAACCGAGTCACGCTCAAGGTTAAGTGCTAGTGCAAAACGATTGCCCGGAAGCTCAATCATTTCACCTTGCATCACGTCATCAAGACCGTGGATGCGGATAATACCGTCACTTACAGAGACGATAGTACCTTCATTACGAGCTTCAGACACAACATCGAATTTCTCGATACGCTGTCTAATCAGTTCGCTGATTTCCGTGGAATTAAGTTGCATTGCTCAAATTCCCCTAAGTTAAGACTTAATAACGTCTTTAAGACGAGTTAAACGGCTAACTAGTGAGTTATCTAGTACGGTATCGCCAACACGGATAACCGCGCCACCGATCAATTCGCTGTCGACCAAACAGTTCATCTTCACTTTGCTATCTAGGCGTTTTTCAAGGCTAGATGCCAGTTCAGACTGTTGAGCTTCGGTCAGTTCAAAAGAAGTCGTTACTGTTACTTCTTGAGTATTTGAAGCTTCAACGGCAAATTTTTCGTACTGAATAGAAATATCACTTAGCGCTGAGGTACGGTAATTTTCGATAATCACGTTCAAGAAGTTCTTGAACGGCTCGTCGAAATATTCACCGGCAACATCAACATACAATTGCCCTAATTGCGCTGGCTGTAGCTTAACGCCGCTGCCTTTAGCTCTTTAGCCGCAGACATCTCTTTGGCAAATGCAAGCATCTCAGACCATTTTTCAACGGCACCGTTATCACTTGCATAGCCATAAGCAGCTTTTGCATAAGGTCGAGCAATAGTTGTCAAATCCGACATGCTGATGCCCTCCCGTTACAATTTCGCTGAAATACTATCAAGAATGTCTTGATGAGCAGCTGGGTCAATCGAACGTTCGATAACTCTCTCAGCACCTAGAATAGCCAGTTCCGCTACGTCTTTCTTAAGCTCATTACGCGCACGTAATGTTTCCGCTTCAAGCTCTGCTTTTCCTTGGGCAAGGATATGGTCACGCTCTAGCGTAGCTTCCTGACGCGCTTCATCTAGAATTTGAGCTTTACGCTTGTTAGCTTGCTCAATAAGTTCTAGCGCTTGCTGCTTCGCTTCTTTCAACTGATCTGCCGCGTTGTGTTGGGCTAGTTCAAGAGCTTTATCAGCACGCTCTGCAGATTCTAGACCTTCAGAGATTTTCTTTTGTCGCTCTTCAATCGCAGCCATGATTGGTGGCCATACATGCTTCATGCAGAACCACACAAAAATCGTGAATGCTATTGCTTGTCCGATAAGAGTCGCATTGATATTCACAATGACCCTCCTTTATCTATTATTTGTTCCAAAAAAGTCGGAACGACGTAATTTAATTAAGAGAGGCTCTATTACAGTGCGAATAGCATATACATTGAGATACCAACACCGATCATTGGGATCGCATCTAGTAGACCCGCTAGGATGAACATGTTGGTTTGAAGTACAGGAGCCATCTCAGGTTGACGTGCAACAGATTCTAGGAATTTACCACCTAGATAGCGAAACCAAACGCAGTACCAAGAGCACACATACCTAGTAGTAATGCAACAACCAAATAGATATCCATAATAATCTCCGAAATATAAGTATTGAGTAAAAAAATTATTGAAATTAGTGAGAGTCGTTACTTGCCATGCTGAGGTACACAACTGTCAACATGGTAAAAATAAACGCCTGCAGTGTAATAACTAATATGTGGAAAATCGCCCAGATTACGTGTGCAATCACACCCAGTCCACCAAGCACCACACCTGCGCTGTAGGTTACCGCAATCAGGATGAAGATAAGTTCACCCGAGTACATGTTACCGTACAGACGAAGAGACAGTGATACAGGCTTCGCGAGCAAAGACACAGTTTCCAACACTAAGTTAAAAGGAATCAGCAACTTGCTATTAATTGGATGAAGCGTGAATTCCTTAACAAACCCTTTAAATCCTTTGTACTTGATGTAGTAAGCTACAGTCAGCACTAGGACACCTAAAGCAAGCGCTAGAGTAATGTTTACGTCAACCGTTGGAACGATCTTAAAGTACTCAAACCCAGCAATGCCCATTAAGTGAGGGATGAAGTCGACTGGTACTAGATCCATCAAGTTCATTAGGAAGATCCAAACAAACAAAGTTAGAGCTAGCGGTGCGACTAGTTTGTCACGGCCATGGAAAGTGTTTTTCACGATTCCATCAACATTCTCTACGAGAATCTCAACAAAACATTGCAGCTTTCCAGGCGTGCCTGTGGTTGCATTTTTTCCGACACGATAAAACAACCACAAAAATAGAGCACCTAGACCAAACGAGAACAACAGAGAATCCCAGTGTAAGGTCCAGAACCCAGCATCATAACAACCTTTATTGACTGCTATGCCACCATCAACCAAACACACTTTGGCGTTAGTAAGGTGGTGCTGAATATATTCCTGCGGAGTATCAGCCATGGTTTATCCCATTATTTTGAAAAAATATAATTGGTGATAACCAGATGAGAAGAATTGTTAACTTATATCCTGTGAAGAACGCTCCTGGTTTCAAGAGCTCCGACATAGAAAAAACCAACGCAAACATCACAATGGTAAACACCAGTTTTAACATCCAGCCAATCAGAATAAAGCCAAGAAGCACAGGCCCCTCGGAATTTGAGTCCGGCATGAATGCAAACAGGGCATACAAATAGTTCCCTAACACCGCAATGAACCCGCCTTTTATAAAAAAGCGTGCCGACTCCGGCCCTAGTGTCACATATGCCAAACTTCCGACAATAATTACAAATATCAGCTGAAAATGGACTACCCTTAAAGCAGCTCTTCCTTGCTTGCTTCGACTTGCAACTAACATCAAAAGCACCTGTTTCTGTATAAATCACCACCCTTTGGTTATAAGGATGCTGAAAAAAAGCACGAAAAGTATATATATGTTAAGGAAAAACACAATCAGTAGAATTGCGTTAACACCTTTTCCGAAGTCAATATGTGACCTATGAAGCGGAAACTGTCATTTCCAATTGCTTTAGAAGTAAATCTAATTGAGCCTTGTCCTCAAAGTTGATAAGGACTTTTCCTAGGCCATTTGAAGAGATTTGCACCGCAACCTTGGTGTTAAGTTGCTTGCCTAACTGGTCAATTCGCTGATTCACATCTTCACCAACAGACGGTTTCTCCGCTTTTGGAGTGCCCTCGCCTTTTAACACTTTCTTAACCAAACTCTCTGTTTGGCGTACTGTTAACTGTTTTTTCGCAACGATATTGGCTACATCAAGCTGTTGATCAGCTTCTAATGTGAGCAATGCTCTCGCATGCCCCATATCAATGGTTTTGTTCTCAACCAGTATCTTAACATTATCATCGAGTTGATTAAGTCGAAGTAAGTTACTAACTGTAACACGCGACTTACCGATCACATCAGCCACCTGCTGATGAGTCAGTTGAAATTCGTCCTGAAGCCTTTCTAATGCTTGAGCTTCTTCAATTGCATTAAGGTCTTCTCGCTGAATATTTTCTATCAACGCCATCGCGATAGCAGCGCGATCTTGAACATTTTTGACTAAGCAAGGGACTTGCTTTAAACCTGCCTTGCGAGCCGCACGCCAGCGACGCTCACCTGCGATAATCTCAAACTGCCCTGCGTCTACCTGACGAACTACGATAGGTTGGATGATACCTTGAGATTGAATTGAAGCGGCTAGCTCATCCAGCGCTTCAGAGGCCATATCTTTACGAGGTTGGTAAACACCAGGTTTTAGGCTATTAATCGCAAGCTCAGTGAGTTCACCATCCGATGATAGAGCTTGACTCTGAGAAGCCACATTCTGCTTTTCTCGCGCAAGAGAACTGGTCGCAAGCAATGCGTCCAAGCCTTTTCCTAGACCACGTTTAGACATGTATTGAATTCCTTAAATTTATGCAGGGATCTCTTCTCGGCGAAGCATTTCGCCCGCCAACGCCAAATACGCTTTTGCACCCGATGAATACTTGTCGTAGTACATCGCTGGTTTGCCATGGCTTGGCGCTTCAGCAAGACGCACATTGCGTGGAATAACAGTTCGGTAAACCTTGTTACCAAAGTGCTTCTTAAGTTGGTCAGAGACTTCCGTAGAGAGTCGGTTGCGTGGATCGTACATAGTACGCAGTAAACCTTCAATTTTTAGGTTTTCATTCACAACCGCAGCTAACTTACTGATGGTATCCATCAAAGCAGTTAACCCTTCTAATGCGAAATATTCGCACTGCATTGGTACCAACACGGAGTCGGCAGCAGCCATCGCATTGATTGTAAGCAGGTTTAGAGAAGGAGGACAATCAATAAAGATGAAATCATAGTTATCACGGACAGACGCTAGGGCATTTTTCAAACGGACTTCGCGTGCAAAGACTTCCATGAGCTTGATCTCTGCAGCGGTCACATCACCATTAGCAGCAATCAGATCGTAATGACCCGATGTTTTTCGACAAACAACGCTTTCAAATGGCGTATCCTCGACCAAAAGATCGTACGCCGTTGCATCGACTTGGTATTTATCCACACCGCTGGCCATCGTCGCATTGCCTTGAGGATCAAGATCAATGACGAGAACTTTGCGTTTCGTGGCAGCCATTGAAGCAGCCAAGTTAATACACGTTGTTGTTTTTCCTACGCCACCTTTCTGGTTGGCGATTGCTACGATTCTGCCCACGATAAACCTCGTTGTTATCCCTTGCGAGATAAGATTACAAGATGACGCTCACCTTCCAATTCAGGAACTTTCAAAGATTTGACGTCAGTCACACAACACCACTCAGGGAGCTGCTCAACTTCACTTTCCTGTAGTTGGCCTTTAAGAGCTAAGAATACCCCGCTCTCATTTTTTGGCAGATGATGACACCACTCAACCATGTCCGTCATTGAAGCAAATGCACGGCTTAGTACGCCATCAAATTTCTCTTCAGGTTGGAATTCTTCTACGCGACTTTGAATCGGCGTCACGTTTTGTATCCCAAGTTCATGCAGAACTTGCTTAATAAAGCGAATTCGCTTGCCTAAACTGTCCAACAAAAAAAAATGTTTTTTCAGGATTCATGATGGCCAGTGGGATGCCAGGTAACCCAGGACCTGTGCCGACATCAATAAATCGGTCACCCTCTAAGCACGGGCTAACCACAATGCTATCTAGGATATGTTTCACCATCATGTCCATAGGATCACGCACCGAGGTTAGGTTGTAGGCTTTGTTCCATTTGTTGAGCATTTCAACATAGCCCACGAGCTGTTCACGTTGATTCTCAGTCAAGGTTAGGTCAGTTTGCTCAACAAGTTGATCCAGCTTTTCTCGTAGTAGCTCATTACGCTTCCTCGCCTTTTTTCAGCAGACCATGTTTTTTCAAGTAAACCAGTAAAATCGAAATCGCAGCAGGGGTAATACCCGAAATACGCGATGCGATACCAATGGTTTCAGGTTTAGCGTTTCCCAACTTGGCAACCACCTCGTTTGATAGGCCTTTCACGTCAGAGTAATCCAGATCCACAGGCAACTTGGTGTTTTCATGGCGCAGTGATTTTTCAATCTCATCTTGCTGACGCTGAATGTAACCTTCGTATTTCACTTGAATTTCAACTTGTTCAGCCGCTTGCTGATCCTCAAGGGCTGGGCCAAATGCTTCAAGTTGCGTTAACTGAGCGTATGAGATCTCAGGACGACGCAGAAGATCTTCACCGCTGGCTTCGCGAGACATTGGCGTTTTCAGCAACGCGTTCAGCTGAGCAATATTCTCAGATTTCGGGTTCATCCAAACTTGCTTTAGACGCTGACGCTCTTGCTCCATGTTCTCGACTTTTTGGTTAAAGCGAGCCCAACGAGCATCATCAATCAATCCGAGTTCACGGGCTTTCTCAGTCAAGCGAAGGTCTGCGTTGTCTTCACGCAATAGCAGACGATATTCAGCACGCGAGGTGAACATACGATAAGGTTCTTGAGTACCCATAGTTGATAGGTCATCAATCAATACGCCCATGTAAGCTTGATCGCGACGTGGGCTCCAGCCTTCTTTGTCTTGAGTGTAAAGACTCGCGTTCAAACCGGCCATTAAGCTTGAGCAGCTGCCTCTTCATAGCCAGTTGTGCCGTTAATCTGCCCAGCGAAGAACAAGCCTGAAATAAACTTGGTTTCATACGTTTGCTTCAAATCACGTGGATCGAAGAAATCATATTCAATCGCATACCCTGGACGAACGATGTGTGCATTTTCAAAACCTTTCATCGACTGAACAATTTTAACTTGCGCATCAAACGGTAAGCTGGTGGACACACCATTTGGGTACAACTCATGTGTTGTTAACCCTTCTGGTTCGATAAAGATCTGGTGACTATTTTTGTCAGCAAAACGCATGATCTTATCTTCGATCGACGGGCAGTATCGAGGGCCAATACCTTCAATAACGCCTGCATATAACGGACTACGATCTAAGTTTGCACGAATTATGTCATGGGTCTTTTCGTTGGTGTGCGTGATGTAACAAGGTACCTGTTTTGGCTGTTGGCTACGATCACCCATGAAGGAAAATACAGGTGTAGGGTTGTCACCATGCTGAACTTCTAATTGGCTAAAGTCTACACTTCGAGCATCCAAACGAGGCGGCGTGCCTGTTTTTAAGCGATCAACTCGGAAAGGTAGATCACGAAGTCGATCAGCTAATGCGATTGATGGAGGATCGCCTGCGCGGCCACCAGAGAAGTTTTCCATGCCAATATGAATCTTACCCCCAAGGAAAGTTCCAACGGTTAATACAACCGCTTTGGCTTGGAATTTGAGCCCCATTTGAGTGACGACACCGGTCGCTTGATCATTCTCGACGATCAAATCATCTACAGACTGCTGAAATAACGTTAAGTTAGGCGTATTTTCTAAAGCATGACGTACATAGGCTTTGTAAAGTGCACGATCCGCTTGTGCACGTGTTGCACGAACAGCAGGCCCTTTAGAAGCATTCAATGTACGAAATTGAATACCAGCATGATCAATGGCTTGCGCCATTAAACCGCCCATCGCATCCACTTCTTTTACCAAATGGCCTTTACCGATACCACCGATCGCAGGGTTACAAGACATTTGACCTAAAGTGTCAATGTTATGTGTAAGCAAAAGCGTTTTTTGCCCTGTACGTGCAGCGGCTAGTGCGGCTTCCGTTCCGGCATGTCCGCCACCAACAACGATGACGTCAAATTTTTCGTGATAAAACATGGACCGACCTCAGGTTTTAAAAATGAAGTTATGGACAGATAAAAAGGAGCCGTATTCTACCTTCTTTCACTAGGAGAGAAAAACGATTTTCAGAAAAATTCCGGATCAAGAAAGAACTTAATATATATAAGATCTATATAGAGATCTTTTATTAGATCTATTATTAAGATCACCAGTTTCTGTGGATAAGTTAAAAATGATCAACAAGATCATGGATCTTAGAGGGATCATTTATTGTGATCTAACTTTGATCTAACCGAGGATTAACTGGGATCAAAATAGGGGGTTATACACAGGGGTAGTTTATGTTCATAGTTGTTCTTTGGATAACTATAGGTTACTAACGGGAAAAAATGTGTTTTATCCACAGAAGGTTTGTTCGTTTTTTAGTCACTTAAACAAAGCTATTTGAAGAAAGTTATTCACATGGCCGAAATCAGGCACAAAAAAAGCAGCCATAAGCTGCTTTTTAAATAGATGGCCGATTAGAAATGCTGGATGTTTTCGTCTAACCACGCTTCTGCGGCATCTTCTGGTACTGGATGTTCCAAGATATCGATCGTCAGGCAGTCAGTGAGAGCAGTTCCACCAATATCAACAAGCAAATCATAAGCGTGTTTGCCTGCCGCACAGAACGTATCGTAACTGCTGTCACCGAGTGCAATGACGGCAAATTTCACATCCTGCATTTTCGGTGGTGTCGCTTGTAGCGCTTGAATGAAAGGTTGAATATTATCTGGGTACTCTCCAGCACCGTGGGTAGACGTGATTAATAACCACGTCCCTTCGTTTGGAATGTCATCCAAACTCGGTTGATTATGGATCGTTGTTTCAAAGCCTTTCTCGATTAGCGCATCACTAAGATGATCGCCAACATACTCTGCACCACCTAGGGTACTGCCGGTAATTACATGAATCATTGTGTCCTTACTAACCTTTGTTTCTTGTGATTAAAACTAATTTGTCGAACCCGTTTGCTTACCGATACCGCTTATTTTCCGATACAGAAAGAAGAGAAGATACGGCCAAGTAAGTCATCAGAACTAAACTCGCCTGTAATCTCATTTAGATGTTGCTGAGTGATGCGCAGCTCTTCAGCAAGAATTTCTCCAGCCATGTAACCTTCTAGCTGTTGTTGGCCTATGTCTAGGTGCTCTGCGGCGCGCTCAAGCGCATCTAAGTGACGACGACGTGCCATGAAACCACCTTCATGGCCACCAGCAAAGCCCATACACTCTTTTAGATGCGTTCTGAGTGAATCAACCCCTTGGCCTGTTTTGGCCGATAGGCGAATTAGCGTTGGATCGTTTACGTGGCAGATACCAAGATCTTCACCAGTTTGATCGGCTTTATTACGGACAACTGTCATGCCAATGTTGTCAGGAAGACGATCAACAAAGTCAGGCCAGATTTCTTTAGGATCGGTGGCATCTGTTGTGGTGCCATCTACCATGAAGAGCACGCGATCGGCTTGGACGATTTCATCCCATGCTCTTTCGATACCGATTTTTTCCACTTCATCTGACGCATCACGCAGCCCTGCGGTATCGATAATATGCAGCGGCATCCCATCGATATGAATGTGTTCACGCAGTACGTCTCGGGTTGTGCCTGCGATATCCGTTACGATAGCTGACTCTTTGCCCGATAGGGCATTGAGTAGGCTAGATTTCCCCGCATTTGGACGGCCTGCGATGACTACCTTCATGCCTTCACGCATAATCGCGCCTTGGTTTGCTTCTTTTCTTACCGCGTCGAGGTTGTCGATAATCGATTGCAGATCCGTGGCGACTTTACCATCGGCTAAGAAGTCGATCTCCTCTTCTGGGAAATCAATGGCCGCTTCTACATAGATGCGCAGGTGTATTAACGACTCAACCAGCGTATTAATACGTTTAGAGAACTCCCCTTGTAGCGACTGAAGGGCAGACTTAGCAGCTTCCTCTGAGCTAGCATCGATTAAGTCAGCAATTGCTTCCGCTTGAGTTAGGTCCATTTTGTCATTAAGGAAGGCGCGTTCAGAGAACTCACCAGGTCTTGCCGCTCGAACGCCTGAAATGCCCAGAATACGCTTAATGAGCATGTCCATCACAACCGGGCCGCCGTGGCCTTGCAGCTCTAACACATCTTCGCCAGTGAACGAGTGTGGGTTAGGGAAGTAAAGGGCGATGCCCTGATCGAGCTCTAAGCCATCTTTGGCTTTGAATGGTAGGTACTCTGCATAACGCGGTTTAAGCGTTTTGCCTGTGACTTCCAGTGCCACCTGAGAGGCCAATGGGCCGGATACTCGGATAATACCTACGCCACCCCGTCCTGGTGCGGTAGCTTGGGCGACAATTGTGTCTGTAGTCATAGTGGTGCCTATTAGTAACTATCCCCTTTTATTACTGGGGATTTAAGAAATACAGTGTTGTGTTGAATTGTAATCAGCGAACGACAAAAAGGCGACCTTTTGGTCGCCTTTGTCGTTGTTATTTCTCTAACTTAAGTAGTTAGTTGAAATTGACCTCTACTTAGAGTGCAGGCCTTTCTTCTCCAGTGCTTTATAGATAAGCGTTTGCTGGATCAGTGTTACTACGTTCGATACTAGCCAGTATAGAACCAGACCTGATGGGAACCATAGGAAGAAGAATGTGAACATGACAGGCATGAATGTCATGATCTTCTGCTGCATTGGATCCGTTACCGTCGTTGGGCTCATCTTCTGAATTAGGAACATAGATGCACCCATTAGCAGAGGAAGAATGAAGTATGGGTCCATTGCGGCTAAGTCTTTAAGCCATAGGAACTCTTCATGACGAAGCTCTACCGATTCCATTAGTGCCCAGTAAAGCGCGATGAAGATTGGCATTTGAAGAATAAGAGGTAGACAGCCACCCAGTGGGTTTACTTTCTCTTTCTTGTACAGCTCCATCATCTCTTGGCTCATGCGCTGACGGTCGTCGCCAATACGCTCACGCATAGCTTGCAGCTTAGGTTGCAGCATGCGCATCTTAGCCATAGATGTGTACTGAGCTTTCGTTAGTGGGTACATCGCACCACGAACGATGAAGGTTAAACCAATGATCGCTAGACCCCAGTTGCCAACAAAGCTTTGGATGAATGATAGAAGCATGTGCAGCGGTTTCGCGATGAACCATAGCCAACCGTAGTCCACTACAAGATCAAGGTTTGATGCCGTTGCCGCCATTTCAGATTGAAGCTTAGGACCAACCCAAAGTGTTGCTGCAAAGCTTGCTGCATCGCCATTTGCAATGGTCTTGTTTGGCATGCGAACACCGATGTCGCCTAGGTTACCAATAACGCGAGTGTACAGGTTTGTGCCTGGCTCATTGCGTGGTACCCATGCAGACGCAAAGTAGTGTTGAATCATCGCTGCCCAACCTTCACCGTTTGGCAGGTTTAGAGACAGGTTACGACTTTGCATGTCGTCGAAGCTGTACTTCTTGTAGCGAGTATCTTCTGTTGAGTATGCGCCGCCACGGTAAGTTGGCATGGTTAGGCTACCACCAGAGTCAAGAAGGTTCTGACGTAGGTGAGCGTACATACCGAATGTCGCGTTGTTGCCTGAGTTGTTAGCAACGTCGAAAGTCACATCGATAGCGTAGCTGCCGCGCTTCAGGATGAAGGTTTTCACGTAGTCGATGCCATTCGCTTGGAATGTCATTGGGATACGCAGTTCATCTTGACCGTCTGCTAGTGCAAAGCTATCTGCAGAAACAGAGTAGTTTGGACGATTCGTGCTGCTTAAATCGATGCCTTGAGGGCCGACTAGACCACTTTGTGCAATAAACTGATGACCAGGTTCATTGCGTAAAAGTACGAAAGAGTCTTCTGAGTCAAGTTCTGCGTCGTACTGGTTTAGTAGAGCAGAAACAACGTCACCACCAACAGTGTCAATAGACAGAGTTAATACGTCAGTCGTGACTGTAATCGTTTTGGCAGATGCTTGTTGAGCTGGCGCTGGGTCTAGCTCATCGGCAAATGATGGTGCAGGTAGAGTGCTGCTTGATTGAGCCTGCTCAACCGCTTGAGGTGCCGGGTTCTTTGCTACATTCCACTGTTGGTAAAGTAGGAAAGAAACCAGAGCTAAAGCGATTAACAGGATATTACGTTGAGAATCCATCGTTATTTATCTCTGTCTTGTTTTTGGACTGGTGGAACGGGGTCAAACCCCCTTCGTTCAAAGGGTGGCATTTTAATAGACGTTTGCCTGATAACCAACACCCTTTTACAAAACCGTGAGCTTTCAACGCTTCTATAGCGTAATTTGAGCAGGTTGGAGTAAAACGACAGCGTGGTCCAAGTATTGGACTAATTAATCCTTGATATAACCGGACGAATCCGATTGCTATCCACGCGAAGGGCGAGACAGGCGATGCCATAGCTTATCAAACAACTTAAATATTTCATCATTGCTTAAATCTTGCGCGCTCTTCTTTGCAATCACAACAAAATCTTTGTTAGGAAGTTTGTTTTGATTGAGTCGAAAGCTTTCACGAGCCAATCGCTTGAAACGATTACGAGCTGGTGCGGTTTTGATTTGCTTTTTAGGGACTGCTAATCCAAGTCTTGGATGAGAAAGAGAGTTATTGCGAGCAATGATGGTGAAATGTGGTGAGCCAGCTCGATGAGCTTGCTTGAAGACGTTTTGATAATGCTCGGGAGTTAACAAACGTAACTCCCGATTAAACGCGTACGTGTTCAAAATAATCAGAGATTATTTAGAAAGACGCTTACGGCCTTTAGCACGACGTGCGTTGATAGTAGCACGACCGTTCTTAGTTGCCATACGTGCACGGAAACCGTGAGTACGCTTGCGCTTTAGAACTGAAGGTTGAAAAGTGCGTTTAGACATGGTTATTACCTTTACTGATCAGTAGTTTTAGGTCAATGTTAACCCGGCGTGGGCATAAATTATTCTCTCTATTAGTAGAGGGAATTACCGACGCCTCTCAACAAAGAGGCGGAATTGTAATCACTGTCACAAAAAGTGTCAATGATGAAATTCCGGCCGGGCGATTATACGGAGTGTGAATGAAATCTCAAGGATCTTTCGATCCTTTATCTACGATCTTTATGACACGCCGACTTGGTTAAGAAACTTCTGTAGCCTTGGATCTTGCGGGCTATCGAAGATTTGCTCTGGCGATCCTTGTTCAACGATATGGCCTTCGGCCATAAAGATCACACGGTCCGCGACTTCTTTAGCAAACTGCATCTCGTGAGTCACCACCAGCATGGTTTGGTGCTGAGATGCGAGGGTTTTCATTAGGTTAAGTACTTCGCCTACCCATTCTGGATCGAGTGCCGAAGTGGGTTCATCAAACAGTAGTAGCTCTGGTTTGAGTGCCATTGCTCGGCCAATACCGACGCGCTGCTGCTGACCACCCGATAGGGCTGCAGGGTAGCTGTCGCCTTTATCGCCCAGGCCGATGTCATCTAAGATCTGCTGCGCACGTTTCAGCGCTTGGTCTTTTTTCCAGCCGTGAACCGTAATCAAGCCTTCAGCGATGTTTTGCCTCGCTGTCATGTGAGCAAATAGCGCGTAGTTTTGGAAAACAAAGCCGGTCTTGCGGCGAAGTTTGAGCACATCCGCTTTCGTATGGTTTTGCGTATCAACCGCATGGCCATCGATTTCGATATGACCTTGGTCGGCTTGCTCAAGAAAGTTAACGCAGCGAAGTAGGGTTGATTTGCCCGTACCGCTTGAGCCGATAATCACAATGATCTCGCCTTGTTTGATATCGAGATCAATGCCTTTCAATACTTCGGTTTCGCCAAAGTACTTGTGAATGTTGGTTAATTTGATCATCGTACGTACGCCTTATTCAGTTTGGCTTCCGCCCAGATTTGAATTCGAGTCAAAATCACGACCACGCCCCAGTAAATCAGCGCTACCGCCAAAAATGCTTCGAAGAAGCGGAAACTAGAAGACGCTTCCATTTGCGCTTTGGCCATGATTTCCGCAACGCCAAGAGTAAAAGCCAGTGAAGTCGACTTAATCATATCAATGAAGTAGTTCATTAATGACGGCAGAGCGACACGTGTGGCTTGCGGAAGAATAATGCGGCGCATCGCTTGTGGAGTCGTCATACCGACTGACAAGCTCGCTTCCATTTGGCTGCGGTCAATACCAATAATGGCAGCGCGAATGCTCTCAGCCATGTAAGCGGCAAAGTGCAGGGTTAAACCGATGACAGCCGCACTAAAGGCATCTAGCCCAACCATGATTGGGAAGATTTGTGGTAACCCGTAATATAGAAGGAACAGTTGTACCAGCAATGGAGTGCCACGGAAAAAGCTAATGTATAGCTGGCTAAGCTGATCCAATACCGGCACCTTGAATACTCGGATATTGGCCAGTATCACCGCCAGTATTAGTGAGAACACCAGTCCCCAAACTGCCATTTCCATGGTGGTGCCCAGATATTTTAGTAATATCGGCATCAGTTCCATCATGTAATTAAAATCAAATCCCATTGGGCTGCTCCAATCTAAAAAAAGCAAAACCCACTGCCAAGATCGATAAGCAGTGGGTTATCGTTTATGACCTAATTATTCGCTGAGCGTGATGAATTAGGTATAAAGAAGGTTACTCGGTGATATCAGCACCAAACCATTTCTTTGAAATCTCTGCAAGAGTACCGTCTTCACGCATTGCTGCAAGTGCTTGGTTTACTTCTGCTTGCAGTTTTTTACCATTTGCGTTGTCTACAAATGGCCAAGCGTTTTGAATGGTTTCGAACGGTTGGCCAGCAAGTTGTAGTGGTAAACCTGTTTTCTTGATCAGCTCTAGTGCTGATAGGCGGTCCATAACAAATGCATCTGCACGACCTAGGGCTACATCATGTTCAATACCGGTATCGTAGGTTTTGATGTTGATTTTGTTGCCTTTATCGTAGTTACGTAGCAGTTGCTCAAAGTTAGAACCTAGGTTTACCGCAACTGTTTTACCTTCAAGGTCTTCGATACCTTGAATCTCATCGTTACCTTTACGAACAGTAATTTGTGCGCCGTCGACAACATACGGGTCTGCAAATAGGTATTTCGCTTTACGCTCTTCCGTCATTGTAATTTGGTTTGAAATTGTATCGATACGCCCCGTCTCTAATAGACCAAATAGGCCAGAGAAGTTAGCGGTTACGTATTCAACTTGGTAGTCATTGCGGCGACCAATTTCGTCCCACAAATCGACTTCAAAGCCTTGCAGTTGGTCTTGCTTCACAAAAGTGAATGGGAAATAACGCCCAGACATGCCGACTTTTACTTCTGTTAAGTTCGCTTCTGCGGCCGCTTGTACAGTGGCTGCTGATAGTGCAATAGCGGCTACCGCTGCTTTGATCCAGTTTTTCATATTACAACTCCATATATCTGTAGGAGGAGATACTACTGAGTAATGACTAAATAGATAAATAACAAAGTGCCATATCCTAGAGCCTTATGTAATAAGTTGAACTGACTCGCAAAAAACTGTTCGAATAATCACCTATTATGACGATCCAAAACGTGTGGATAACGGCTGACTTAATTGTAGATGATCAACATTCGTGCACAAACTTATCACCAATAGGACGATCTCCCTGATTTTGTGAGTAAAGAGTCATTTTGTGGATCAAAATGGGGGTATGTTTGGGGTTGTCTGTGTGGATCCGAGTAAAACTTGGAAAAAAGTGTGAATAACTTAGATCTTATTCACTGGATCGTCGATCATTTGCTGGCGATCTTGGTTATCAACAGGTAAAATTGTCGGTCTTTCCTAATAATAATGAATCGAGTGGGGTCACTGTGTCATCTTCGCTTTGGTTGCAATGTTTGCAACAGCTCCAAGAAGAGTTACCAGCTACTGAATTTAGCATGTGGGTACGTCCATTACAGGCGGAACTCAATGACAATACACTGACTCTATTTGCACCCAATCGCTTCGTGCTTGATTGGGTTCGTGATAAGTACCTCAACAACATTAATCGTCTGCTGCAGGAGTACTGCGGCAACGATATCCCAAGTTTGCGTTTTGAAGTCGGTAGCCGTCCGGTCGCTGCGCCAAAGCCAGCACCAACGCGTACACCTGCTGATGTGGCCGCTGAATCATCAGCGCCTGCACAGCTGCAAGCTCGTAAGCCAGTTCACAAAACTTGGGATGATGATGCTCAGGCCATTGCTGACATCAACCACAGATCAAACGTAAACCCGAAGCACAAGTTCAATAACTTCGTTGAAGGTAAGTCAAACCAGTTGGGTTTGGCGGCGGCGCGTCAGGTGTCGGATAATCCTGGTTCAGCGTATAACCCACTATTCTTATACGGTGGTACTGGTTTAGGTAAGACTCACTTGCTGCATGCGGTGGGTAATGCGATTGTCGACAACAAGCCGAACGCGAAAGTGGTGTACATGCACTCGGAGCGTTTTGTACAAGATATGGTTAAAGCGCTGCAAAACAACGCGATTGAAGAGTTCAAACGTTACTATCGCAGTGTTGACGCACTTCTTATCGATGACATTCAATTCTTCGCCAACAAAGAGCGTTCTCAGGAAGAGTTCTTCCATACCTTTAATGCGCTACTTGAAGGCAATCAACAGATCATTCTAACGTCTGACCGTTATCCAAAAGAGATCAGCGGTGTAGAAGATCGTCTCAAATCTCGTTTTGGCTGGGGTCTAACTGTGGCGATAGAGCCACCAGAGCTTGAAACCCGCGTTGCGATCTTGATGAAAAAAGCCGAAGACCACCAGATTCACTTGGCCGATGAAGTCGCGTTCTTCATTGCTAAGCGTCTTCGCTCGAATGTTCGTGAGTTGGAGGGGGCGCTTAACCGTGTTATTGCCAATGCTAACTTTACTGGTCGCCCAATCACCATTGATTTTGTGCGTGAAGCACTGCGCGATCTGCTTGCGCTGCAAGAGAAGCTGGTCACCATCGACAATATTCAAAAGACGGTCGCGGAATACTACAAGATTAAAGTAGCAGACCTACTTTCAAAGCGTCGTTCTCGTTCGGTAGCGCGTCCAAGACAGCTTGCGATGGCGCTTGCTAAAGAGCTGACCAACCATAGCTTGCCAGAGATTGGTGATGCATTTGGTGGTCGCGACCACACCACGGTACTGCATGCTTGTCGTAAGATTGAGCAGCTCCGTGAAGAAAGTCACGACATCAAGGAAGATTACTCAAACTTGATCCGTACTCTGTCTTCTTAATTCAAATTCTTTGTAATACAAAGTATTCTTGTCGCTAATACAGTATTCTTATAGCCAATTAACAGTGTTCAACAACCTTGCTTGGACACTGACCTAACTAACACTTAGATCTAGATAAATAGAGCTGGATAAAGAGCTAGATATGAAATTTACGATTGAACGTAGCCATTTGTTAAAACCACTGCAGCAAGTGTCCGGCGCATTAGGTGGCCGACCAACGTTACCTATTCTTGGTAACCTGCTACTAAAAGTGGAAGACAATGTACTTTCAATGACGGCGACCGACTTGGAAGTTGAGCTGATCAGCCGTGTGACCTTAGAAGATGACTTTGAAGCGGGTAGCATCACGGTTCCTTCAAGAAAATTCCTAGATATTTGTCGTGGCCTGCCAGACAGTTCGGTTATCACTGTGGTACTGGAAGGCGATCGCGTTCAAGTTCGCTCTGGTCGCAGCCGCTTCTCATTGGCGACTTTGCCAGCTAACGACTTCCCAAATATCGAAGATTGGCAAAGCGAAGTAGAAGTGTCGCTCACCCAAGCTGAACTTCGTGGCCTAATCGAGAAGACTCAATTCTCGATGGCAAACCAAGACGTACGTTACTATCTCAATGGTATGTTGTTTGAGCTTGATGGCACGACGCTGCGCAGCGTTGCAACCGACGGCCACCGTATGGCGGTATCGCAAACGGCTCTCACTGCAGATTTTGCTCAGCAGCAGATCATCGTACCGCGTAAAGGCGTTCAAGAATTAGTAAAACTGCTGGATGCGCCAGAGCAGCCAGTGGTGCTGCAAATTGGTAGCTCAAACGTGCGCGCGGAAGTGAACAACTTCGTGTTTACGTCTAAGCTGGTGGATGGTCGTTTCCCAGACTACCGCCGTGTAATGCCGCAAACTACAACCAAAACGCTAGAAGCGGGTTGTGATGAACTGCGCCAAGCCTTTTCACGCGCGGCTATCCTATCGAATGAAAAATTCCGCGGTGTGCGTGTGAATCTTGCTGACAACGAGATGCGAATCACGGCGAACAACCCAGAGCAAGAAGAAGCGGAAGAGATGCTTGATGTGAGCTTTGAAGGCGACAGCATCGAAATCGGCTTCAATGTTAGCTATGTGCTGGATGTGCTAAATACTCTACGTTGTGAGAAAGTGCGAATCTCTATGTCGGATGCTAATGCCAGTGCGATGATTGAAAACGCAGACGACGACAGTGCAATGTACGTGGTAATGCCAATCCGCTTGTAGTAGTTGATTGACGCATTTCATGATCGAACATCCATGCCTTTAACCCGTTTAATCGTCCAACAGTTTAGAAACATCAAAGCCTGTGATATTGAACTATCCACAGGCTTTAACTTTCTTATTGGGCCGAATGGAAGCGGCAAAACCAGTGTGCTGGAAGCCATCTACCTACTTGGACATGGCCGCTCATTTAAAAGCTCTTTAACCGGAAGAATCATCCAAAACGAGTGTGATGAACTGTTTGTTCACGGTCGTTTTTTGAACTCGGATCAATTTGAGCTACCAATTGGCATTAATAAGCAGCGTGATGGGACAACAGAGGTTAAAATAGGCGGTCAATCTGGACAAAAGCTCGCGCAGCTTGCACAGGTACTGCCGTTGCAGTTAATCCACCCTGAAGGGTTTGATTTGCTCACTGACGGCCCTAAATTTCGTCGAGCATTTATTGATTGGGGTGTGTTTCATACCGAGTCTGCATTCTTTGATGCTTGGGGGCGATTTAAACGGCTTAACAAGCAGCGTAATGCGCTATTAAAAACTGCGCGAAGCTATCGAGAACTCAGTTATTGGGATCAAGAGATGGCTCGTCTGGCTGAAAGCATCAGTCAGTGGCGATCAGATTACATTGAGCAGATGAAAGTTGTCGCAGAGCAGATATGCCGCGAATTTTTGCCAGAATTTGATATCCAATTGAAGTATTATCGTGGGTGGGATAAAGACACGCCGTATCAGGAGATTCTCGAAAAGAACTTCGAGCGTGATCAGTCACTCGGGTATACCTTTAGCGGCCCTAACAAAGCCGATTTAAGAATTAAATTGAACGGAACACCGGTTGAGGATGTTCTGTCACGGGGCCAACTGAAATTAATGGTATGTGCGCTGCGCGTGGCGCAGGGTCAGCACTTAACTCAGGTGACCAAGAAGCAATGCATCTATTTGATTGATGACTTTGCATCAGAATTAGATAGTCAACGTCGTAGCCGCTTAGCGGAGTGTTTAAAAGCGACGGGGGCTCAAGTTTTTGTAAGCTCTATCACGGAAAGCCAAATCGCCGACATGCGCGATGACAATGGCCAAGTGTTCCATGTGGAACACGGCAAGATAGAGCAAGGATAAATAGTGAGAGAGTAACTCATGTCTGAAAATTACGATTCATCGAGTATTAAGGTACTGAAGGGTCTGGATGCGGTACGTAAGCGTCCAGGTATGTACATCGGCGACACAGATGATGGCACCGGTCTGCACCACATGGTTTTTGAGGTGGTGGATAACTCAATTGATGAAGCGTTGGCAGGTCACTGTAAAGACATCATCGTGACCATTCATGAGGACAACTCAGTATCGGTACGCGACGATGGCCGTGGTATCCCAACCGAAATGCACCCAGAAGAGAATGTATCGGCTGCAGAAGTTATCATGACGGTACTTCACGCCGGTGGTAAGTTCGACGATAACTCGTACAAAGTATCGGGCGGTCTGCACGGTGTAGGTGTATCGGTAGTAAACGCACTGTCTAAGCAAGTGACGCTAACTATCCACCGTGGTGGTCAAATCCATACGCAAACTTACCATCACGGTGAGCCTCAAGCGCCACTGTCTGTGATTGGTGAAACTGATAAAACGGGTACAGAGATTCGTTTCTGGCCAAGTGAAGAGACATTCTCTAATACAGAATTCCACTACGACATCCTAGCTAAGCGTCTACGTGAACTGTCTTTCCTAAACTCAGGTGTATCGATCAAACTGCGTGATGAGCGTGAAGAAGACAAGCAAGATCACTTCATGTACGAAGGTGGTATCCAAGCGTTCGTTGATCACTTGAACACCAACAAGACGCCAATCATTGAGAAAGTTTTCCACTTCAATTCTGAGCGTGAAGACGGCATCGCAGTTGAAGTGGCGATGCAATGGAACGATGGTTACCAAGAGAACATCTTCTGTTTCACCAACAATATTCCTCAGCGCGATGGTGGTACACACCTTGCGGGCTTCCGTGCCGCACTAACTCGTACCTTGAACTCGTTCATGGACAAAGAAGGCTTCTCGAAGAAAGCGAAAAACTGCCACATCTGGTGATGACGCTCGTGAAGGTCTAACTGCAGTTATCTCGGTTAAGGTTCCAGATCCTAAGTTCTCAAGCCAGACCAAAGACAAACTGGTTTCTTCTGAAGTGAAGTCTGCGGTTGAGTCAGCAATGGGCGAAAAACTATCTGAGTTCCTGATTGAAAACCCAGGTGAAGCCAAGCTTGTTTGTACTAAGATTATCGATGCAGCGCGCGCTCGTGATGCAGCGCGTAAAGCACGTGAAATGACTCGTCGTAAAGGCGCGTTAGACTTAGCAGGCCTACCAGGTAAACTGGCGGACTGTCAGGAAAAAGACCCAGCGCTTTCTGAACTTTACATAGTGGAGGGTGACTCGGCAGGCGGCTCCGCAAAACAAGGCCGTAACCGTAAGAACCAAGCGATTCTTCCTCTGAAAGGTAAAATCTTAAACGTTGAGAAAGCCCGCTTCGACAAGATGCTTTCTTCTCAAGAGGTGGCAACGTTAATTACCGCACTTGGTTGTGGTATTGGTCGCGACGAGTACAACCCAGATAAACTGCGTTACCACAACATCATCATCATGACCGATGCCGATGTCGATGGTTCTCACATCCGTACTCTGCTACTGACTTTCTTCTACCGTCAAATGCCAGAGCTGATTGAACGTGGTTACATCTACATTGCTCAGCCACCGCTATACAAAGTGAAGAAGGGCAAACAAGAGCAGTACATCAAAGATGAAGATGCAATGAACCAATACCAAGTTTCTTTGGCATTGGATAACGCAGCGCTGCACGTTAACCCAGAAGCGCCAGCATTAGCGGGTGAAGCGCTAGAGAAGCTTGTACAACAGTACAATGCTGGCATCAAGCTGGTGGATCGCATGAGCCGTCGTTACCCACATGCGCTTGTGCATGAGTTCATCTACACGCCACGCCTAACGGCTGAGCAGTGTCACGATGCAGCCGCTGTTGAGGCTTGGGGCAAACAGCTTGTTGAGCAGCTGAACGCGAAAGAAGTCGGCGCAAGCCAGTACAGTCTTGAAGTTGAGCAACACGCAGAGCTAGGTCTAAGCCTACCTAAAGTGATTGTTCGTACTCATGGTGTGACGCACGAGCATGTACTGAGCATCGACTTAATCAACTCGAAAGAGTACGGCAAGCTGGCTGACCTATCTGAAGCACTAGATGGCTTAATTGAAGAGGGTGCTTACATTAAACGTGGTGAGCGTACTCAACCTGTCGCGAACTTCGTAGAAGCGCTTGAGTGGCTAATCAAAGAATCACGTCGTGGTCTAAGCCTGCAGCGATACAAAGGTCTAGGTGAGATGAACCCAGATCAGCTTTGGGAAACCACGATGGACCCAGAGACTCGACGTATGATGCAAGTAACGATTGAAGATGCTGTTGGTGCAGACCAGCTGTTTACGACACTAATGGGTGACCAAGTAGAACCGCGTCGTAACTTCATTGAAGAGAATGCACTCAAAGTAGCAAACCTAGACGTTTAGTATCTTTGATACTTTGCTCTTTGGCTTAATTTCTGTGTCAGAGGTGCTCACATACATTCGTATGCTCCGCGCCTCTTCCTTGAACTAAAGCCAAATAGCTTCGTCTCAAAACACTAAAATTTTTATAGAGCACTGTCCTTTGGATGGTGCTTTTTTGTTTTTAAGTGACTGAAAAATAGGTGGTTTAAAAATATTTAAAAATAATCCCTTGAAAAGATTATGGCCTATCCCTATATCTATTTGTGAAGAGGGTGACTGACTTGCTCAAACGAGAAGTAACGGCTTTCTGCAATTGCTGACTGACCATCGCTCAAGAGAGGATGACTTAGCAGCACACAATATGACCTAGTGACTGACTAAATAGCAGGAACTAGGATTTTGATTCGATTCTTCACATGTCCCAGAGCAAATTTTACTTAGAGTAAATAATGCCCGAGGAATGATGATGGAATCACTCAGACTGATGTGGCCTGTTGCCCGCAGCTGAGGCTATTGCTTAATTAAGAGGATAGTATTATGCGCAATGTAGATTTCACTCCCCTATACCGTAACGCCATTGGTTTTGATCGTCTTTTCAATCTAATGGAAGCGAACAACGCGAAAAACTCTTCAGGTGGATACCCTCCATACAACATCGAGCAAAAAGATGAGAACAACTACCGTATTACGATGGCAGTTGCTGGTTTTGCTGAAGAGAATCTCGACATTACTCAGAAAGAGAACATGCTGATTGTTCGTGGTGAACGTAAACCTGAAGAAGGTAAGAACTACGTTTACCAAGGCATTGCTGAGCGCGACTTTGAGCGTAAGTTCCAGCTGGCTGATTACGTAAAAGTGATTGGCGCAACGATGGAAAATGGTTTACTTCACGTTGAACTAGAACGCGAAATTCCAGAAGCGATGCAACCACGTAAGATTGCGATTAACGGCAACAACTTGATTGATAGCGAATAAGCATCGAATTCAAGTAGATAAATAGATTATGAAAAACGCCACTAAGTTAGTGGCGTTTTTGCATTTCGGTAGGGTGAATTAAGCTGACTGGTAGGCTTTTTCTATCTCTTCAGCAATGATTTCAATGCCTTTGGACATCATTTCATCGTTTTGTACGTAGTTCATACGCACACATTGATGTGCATGCTCCCAATCTTCACTCTGACCGATGAAAAAGTATTCACCAGGTACAATAAGTACTCCGCGAGCTTTCAATCGGCGATAAAGCTCCATGGTGGTAATTGGCAGTTCATCAAACCAGAGCCATAAAAAAATAGCGCCTTCTGGCTTATGAATGCGAAAACGCGGATCTGGGATTGCCTGTTTCAGCAGCTCAACTGCGCGCTGGGATTTTTGGTGATAGAAAGGCTTGATGACATTGCTGCTCAGATCGAGCAAGTCATCTTTCTCAATCATATGATTAGCTAAAGTTGGGCCAAAGCTGCCCGGCGCTAAACTGATGATGCCGTTCATGTTCGCTAAAGCTTGAGTGATCTCCTCGCTGGCAATCACAATCCCACAGCGTAGTCCCGGTAAACCGAGTTTAGAAAGGCTCATGCATAGAATGGTATTTTCATTCCAAAACGGTTTCACATCTTCAAAGATGATATTTGGGAATGGTAGGCCATAGGCGTTATCGATGATCAGCGGGATATTATTCTCACGCGCCAGCTTATCTAACTTTTGAACTTCTTCATCGGTTAGGACGTTACCGGTTGGGTTGGTTGGGCGTGAGGCACAAATCGCGGCAACCGAGTCGTCGACTTTCAGCTGTTCAAAGTCGACGTGGTATTTGAACTGGCCGTTTTCGAGCAGCTCAATTTCAGGGCGATAAGAGACAAAGATATCTTCATCGATTCCTGCATCGCCGTAACCAATATATTCAGGGGCGAGTGGCAGAAGAATTTTCTTATGCGAGCCGTCAGTTTGGGTGCCCGCTAATAGGTTAAATAGATAGAAGAAGCCACTTTGGCTACCGTTGGTTAAGCTAATGTTCTTCTCAGTGATATCCCAACCATAGGTTTGCTTGAACAGCTTAACGAGGTTTTTAACAAACACATCTTTGCCTTGCGGGCCATCGTAATTGGCCATCGAGGCCACCAGTTCACCACTGGCGAGGAGCTCTTCACTGGCTTGGTGAAAGTACTCGAGCATGGCTGGGATGGCGGCAGGGTTACCACCTCCGAGCATGATGGCACCAGGAGTGCGAAGTCCATCATTTAAATCATCCATTAACTGGGTGATGCCTGAGTACTGATTAAATTTTTCACCAAACTTAGAAAATTGCATTACGAGTGTTACCTAATTCATTGCGATTGCTTTTTTATTTTAGCCCTTGCCAGCCCGAGGCTGGTGGATAAGTAATCCTTGAACATACCTCAAGCACAATACGAGTCAAAGCACATTTTTGGTTAAACATAAAAACAAAGCCCAACTCGGATGAGTTGGGCTTTGATAATCGCTATTACTTGTTAAGTAAGGTGGCTTAACAAGTCAATGGACAGACTATTTCTGCAGCACAGAGATATCCGCAACTTGCAGGAATAGATTACGTAGGTTGTTCAGTAGCGTTAGACGGTTCTTCTTCAGAGCTTCGTCATCAGCCATAACCATTACGTTATCGAAGAATGCATCAACAGGCTCACGTAGGTCAGCAAGCTTGCTTAGGGCCTCTTGGTAGTTACCTGTCGCAAATGCTGGCTCTAGTGCTTCAGTCATCACTTCAACGCTTTCTGCTAGTGCTTTCTCTGCGTCTTCTTGAAGAAGAGCAAGGTCGATGTCTGCTGCTAGCTCGCCATCAAATTTCGCTAGGATGTTACCTACACGTTTGTTCGCTGCGGCTAGTGCTTCTGCTGCTTCTAGCTCACGGAAGTGAGAAACCGCTTTAACACGTTGGTCAAAGTCTGCTGGTTTAGTCGGACGACGCGCTAGAACTGCTTGGATGATGTCTACGCTGAAGCCTGCATCTTGGTACCATGCACGGAAACGACCTAGCATGAACTCGATAACGTCATCAGCAACGTTAGCGTTAGTCAGTTTGTCGCCGAACAGAGATTGAGCCTTGGCGATTAGGTCTGTTAGATCTAGGTTGTAGCCGTTTTCAACGATGATGCGCAATACACCTAGTGACGCACGACGAAGTGCAAACGGATCTGACCCCTTAGGTGCTTGGCCAATACCGAAGATACCAACAATAGTATCTAGCTTGTCCGCCATTGCTACCGCAGATGAGATACCAGTGCTTGGTAGATCGTCACCCGCGAAACGAGGCATGTACTGCTCGTAAAGCGCCAGTGCTACTTGCTCATCTTCACCATCGTGAGTGGCGTAGTGCATGCCCATCACACCTTGAGTATCGGTAAACTCGAATACCATTGATGTCATTAGGTCACACTTGGCTAGAAGACCAGCACGCTTCGACTTTTCAACGTCAGCGTCGATTTGCTCAGCAATGTAGCCAGCAAGTTCAGTGATGCGATCTGTCTTGTCTTTGATAGTACCAAGTTGCTTTTGGAAGATAGCTTGCTCTAGTTCAGGTAGACGGTCGATTAGAGGACGCTTACGGTCGGTGTTAAAGAAGAACTCGGCATCGGCTAGACGTGGGCGTACAACCTTCTCGTTACCTTCGATTACGTGGCGAGGCTCTTTCGATTCGATGTTCGATACGAAGATAAAGTTAGGAAGTAGCTTCTTGTTTTCGTCATACACTGGGAAGTACTTTTGGTCACCCTTCATGGTGTAAACCAAGGCTTCAGAAGGAACCTTCAGGAACTCTTCTTCAAACTTCGCAGTCAGTACAACCGGCCATTCAACCAGGGACGTAACTTCTTCAACTAGGTCATCTTCTAGATCAGCCACACCGCCAACCGCTGCAGCTGCTTTTTGCGAATCTGCTAGGATGATCGCCTTACGCGCTTCGTAATCTGCCATCACTTTACCGCGCTCTTCTAGGATCGCTGGGTATTGCTCTGCAGAATCGATAGTGAACTCTTGCTCACCCATGAAGCGGTGACCACGGATAGTGCGGTCAGAGGCTACGCCTAGGATCTCACCTTCAATTAGGTCGGAACCCATTAGCATAGTTAGCGTCTTAACAGGACGGATAAACTGAGTTGTCTTGTTACCCCAACGCATTGGCTTAGCGATTGGTAGGTTACCTAGTGCTTTTGCTGCTAGGTCAACAACGATTTCAGACGTTGCTTGGCCTTTAACTTCTTGTTTGAAGAGAAGCCATTCGCCTTTATCTGTCACTAGACGGTCAGCTTGCTCAACGGTAATACCGTTACCACGAGCCCAGCCTTGAGCCGCTTTGGTTGCGTTGCCTTCAGCATCGAATGCCACAGAAACTGCTGGACCACGCTTTTCAACGATTTTGTCTTCTTGGCCTTCAGCCAGTGCTGCTACTTTAAGAGCAAGACGACGAGGAGCAGCGTACCATTTCACACCTTCGTGCGTTAGGCTCGCGCCTTTTAGTTCTGCTTCGAAGTTTGCCGCGAAAGCTTCTGCTAGAGTACGAAGCTGCGTTGGTGGTAGCTCTTCAGTACCCAGTTCAATTAGAAACTCTTTTGCCATGATTACTTCTCCTCGTCCTTTTTTAGCACTTCTTTTTTGAGCATAGGGAAGCCAAGAGCCTCACGTGATGCGTAGTATGCTTCTGCAACGGCTTTAGTCAGGTTGCGGATACGAAGGATGTAACGTTGGCGCTCTGTAACAGAGATAGCTTTACGTGCATCAAGGATGTTGAATGCATGTGCCGCTTTTAGAATGCGCTCGTAAGCTGGCAGAGGAAGAGGTTTGTCTAGCTCTAGTAGCTCTTTGGTTTCTTTCTCACACTGGTCAAAGTATGTGAATAGGAAATCGACGTCAGCGTGCTCGAAGTTGTAAGTTGATTGCTCAACCTCGTTTTGGTGGAAGATATCACCGTAAGTCACTTTGCTGCCGTCTGGTGCGATGTTCCATACAAGGTCGTAAACAGAGTCTACTTCTTGGATGTACATAGCTAGACGCTCGATACCGTAAGTGATCTCACCAGTAACAGGTTTACACTCAAGGCCACCAACTTGCTGGAAGTAAGTAAACTGAGTTACTTCCATGCCGTTTAGCCATACTTCCCAACCAAGACCCCATGCACCTAGAGTTGGGTTTTCCCAGTTGTCTTCTACGAAACGAATGTCGTGTACTAGCGGGTCGATACCAAGAACTTCAAGCGAGCCTAGGTACAACTCCTGAATGTTATCTGGAGATGGTTTTAAAGCTACTTGGAACTGATAGTAGTGCTGCAGACGGTTCGGGTTTTCACCGTAACGACCATCGGTCGGACGACGTGAAGGTTGAACGTATGCCGTAGACATTGGCTCTGGGCCAAGTGCACGTAGACATGTCATTGGGTGAGAGGTGCCAGCACCTACTTCCATATCTAGTGGTTGAACAATGGTACAACCGTTTTGTGCCCAGTAATCCTGCAGCGCGAGGATCATTCCCTGGAAGGTTTTGATATCGTATTTTTGCATAGTCAGGTTCGCGCGATTCTTCTAATGATTTAATAAAAAATAACGATCAAGTATACCCAGATATTGGTCATGCGAGTAGAGGTAATCTTGCCTATTTACTCACCAAAAATGTCGTTTAATGGAAAAATAGTGGCTTTGACTCGAAATTTTTCCGAAAAGGAATTTATTTACACGATTGTCACTTGAGTTGAAGGCGAGAGGTGGCTAGAATTCACGCGTCTTTGGGGAGTAGCTTACCTAATCATCAACACTGGGATGTTAGGTTCGTCTGTCAACATAATTGATGCAAAATCATCATGGCATTCGAGACGACAATCGACCACAACAACACATAAGTCGATATCGTTTAGCAAGACCTTAGACAAACATCGTGAACCGGGGTGGGGCGCGAGGTTTGTCTACGGTTAAATATAATAATCCCGCCCCAAACGAGCATGTCGTGAGCGTTTTAGCTATATCAATTTCAACTGTCGCCTTAGCCGAAATAGGCGATAAGACCCAACTTTTATCCCTGCTTTTAGCTAGTCGATACCGTAAACCGATTCCCATCATTGCGGCGATATTTCTAGCCACAATAGCCAATCATGCCTTAGCTGCCTGGCTTGGTGTGGTGGTCGCGGATCATTTATCTCAAGAAGTGCTGAAATGGGTGCTGGTGGTCAGCTTTATTGCCATGGCCGCTTGGGTTCTAATTCCCGATAAACTAGATGACGATGAAGGGATCTCCAATCGCGGCCCATTTATCGCCAGCTTCATCGCCTTTTTTGTTGCTGAGATTGGCGACAAAACTCAAATCGCCACCTCAATTCTTGGTGCGCAGTTTGCGGATGCGCTGTTTATGGTCATCTTAGGCACCACCATTGGCATGTTACTGGCCAACGTTCCTGTGGTGATTATTGGTAAGTTATCGGCGGATAAATTGCCGCTAGGTTTGATTCGTAAGATCACCGCATTGCTGTTTATAGGTTTAGCGGTGGCAGCGGCAATCGTATAAATCTTGTCGCGAAAATGAGTCGAAAAAACAAAACTGAGTGGATAAATGCGCCAGATCAAACTCTGAATCTAAAAGTCGATGATGTGTGATAACTGACATAGTAGTGTCACAATTGTCATGCTACTTTAATCTTGTATTCAGTGGCGAGAGGGCGCAATTATGCTTACACGTTACATGGGAATGACCCCACAAAGTCAAAGCTACTTATTCACCTTTGGTTTGGTACTGACCTTACTGGGTATGGTGCTTACTGACATGTGGTTACCAATGGTGGTTGGCGCAATCATTATGACTGGGCTTATGGTCGAATCTTGGATTCGAGTGGCTCATATTATTCCTATGCACCAAGAGATGCGTAACATGCAAAAGCAACTCGACAAGCTACAATCGCAGGTTTATCAGCAGTCGCAAGATTGATCTCGACGCAGTATAGAACTAACGCAGTATAGAACTAACGCAGTATAGAACTAACGCAGTATTGAATTAAAAAAGGCAGCACCCTGTTGGAGTGCTGCCTTTTTGTTTGGATTTTTAAATCGCTCTGAATCCCGCATTTGAAGTCACTAGGGTCTTCAAGTCACTATGGTATAGAGACTTTACGGGTATAGAGACTTTACGCCACGCCTTTTTTAATTAGGTATTGATAAGGCAGCTCATCACTTTGCGCCGCAACCAATTCGTGGTCCATAAAACGGCAAAAGCTTGGAATGTCGCGAGTGGTTGATGGGTCATCTGCCGTTACGAGCAGTATTTCACCATCTTGCATCTTTCTAATTGTCTTCCTGACCATCATTACAGGCTCTGGACAGCGAAGTCCTTGGGCATCCAGCGTGTGTTGAGCAAGTTCAGTATTAATCGTCATGGTCTATTCATATCTAGCTTTGGAGAGGCTGATGATACTGTTGAAGAAAAAATATTCAATAAGCACTTGGCAAACGGATCAATTTGTTTTAATTTAGTTAACAAGTTGGTAACAATTAAAAGCGAACACAAATGCAAGGAGCGAGATTTGAGCACAATCGATAGACTGACCATCTATTACGTTCTTTGTTTTATTTCGATTTGTGCATTGTTTTTGAGAGGACCAGCGGAACCATCACTATCGCCACTTATGGGCATAAGTGCGACGATTATTGGGATTTGGCTTGAGACGCATCGCGGGCACGATGCTTCTGAAGAGCAAAACAATTGATGTTTCCACTCTGAGTAACACCTATCAGACATGGGCTTAGTACCGCACATACTGAGCTAACAACCTATACATTCCGACACTATCCCCAGTTTTCTTGGGCTTCCCCGCTGAAAGGCGGGATTTTTTTTGCCTGTCGATTACACTATAGCGATAAGTGTATGAGGTTTGTATGGAATTAGAAGAAGTCTACCGTCGAGATTTAAACTTACTGGTGGCGCTGCGAGTCTTGATAGAAGAGAGCAGCGTGAGCAAAGCTGCGACGCGTCTTAACCTGAGTCAATCTGCTATGAGCCGCGTGTTAGGGCGTCTGCGAGATCTGCTCGGCGACCCTTTGTTTACTCGGCAAGGGCAGCATCTCATCCCGACAGAAAAAGCACTGGAAATCGATCGAAGCTTAGGGGAGCCGCTGGAATCGCTGCGTCAGTTACTGTCACCGGTTGAGTTTGAGCCTAAACAGTGCGACCAGACGTTCACCATTGCCACTACCGATTATGCAATGCAAACCATTCTGCCATTTGCTTTGCCGCGTATATACCAAGAAGCCCCCAAGTCTCGTTTGAATTCTTACCTCTGCAGCACGATAGATTGGCTGATCAGCTTACCTATGAGAGTGCTGACTTAGCCATTTGTCGCCCTACGGGACCAGTTGAGCCACTGCGTAGTGACGTACTGGGTAAGGTAGGTGTGTTGTGTCTGTTATCTAAACAGCATCCACTAGCCAATAAAGAGATGAGTTTGGAAGATTACTCTCGCTATCCGCATGCCATGATAGCGATCAGTGATGGTGTCAAAGCCTTGCTCGAACAGGCTTTAGTCGGTTCACCGAAGCGTAAAATGGTGCTGCGTGCTTATCATCTGGAAGCTGCTCTAGCGATTGTTGATACCATGCCGATTATCATCACCGTGCCTGCGGATTTAGCGTATCTAGTGGCTGAGCGTTACGATTTGGCGGTCAAACCATTGCCGTTTAAGTTCACTCCATTCGACTATTCAATGATTTGGCATCCAAGGTGCGAGCATTCACCGGCGCAAGAGTGGCTAAGAGCCATTGTGAAGGAAGAGTGTGGCCGCTTAATATCAAAGCGCATTGAAGATATGGGGTTAAGCGAATAATGCTTTCGTTAAATGGTCAGGACGGAAGTTTGAACACAAAAAAGCCAGCACAATATAGTGAACCGCTCCCGAAGGGCGAGTTTGCCTAGCCCGCATACTTTGTTAACGATTCTCAATTTAGAACCACTAGATTGTCGAATCGTTGCCGCGTTTGCAAACTAGGCAATGCTCGCTGAACCAGCATCTTGAGGTTACTTGGGTATAAGGGCTGGCTTTTATCATTCATTTTAGCTTTAAAGCTTAATCACTACACGGCCTGTCACTTGACCATTGGTGATGTCTTCTGCGTATTGAGGTGCTTGCTCTAGAGCAACTTCAGTACACGCTTGCTCAAAGTAGCTCTCTGGTAGTAGCTCAACCAGTTTTTCCCAAGCCGCGATACGTTTTTCAGTTGGGCACATTACCGAATCCACACCTTGTAGGCGTACATTGCGCAGAATGAATGGCATTACTGTAGTTGGCAGGTCAAATCCACCCGCAAGACCACAAGCTGCCACAACGCTGTTGTAATCCATTTGCGCTAGCACTTTAGCCAGAACTTTGCTGCCTACCGTATCGACAGCACCTGCCCATACTTGCTTCTCAAGTGGACGTGCAGGCTCTTCGAATTCAGTACGGTCGATAATGCGGCTTGCACCTAGCTTTTCAAGTAGTGGGCCGTTTTGCTCTACACGGCCAGTAACCGCTGCAACCTTGTAACCTAACTGAGCAAGAAGCGTCACGGCTACAGAGCCAACACCGCCACTCGCACCTGTCACAAGCACTTCACCGTCTTCAGGTTTTACGTCGCCATCAAGTAGGGCTTGTACACATAGCATTGCAGTGAAACCAGCGGTGCCAACCATCATGGCCTTTTTGCTGTCTAGGCCTTTTGGTAGTGGTACTAACCAATCTGCTTTAAGACGAGCGCGTTGCGCCATGCCACCCCAGTGGTTCTCACCTACGCCCCAACCTGTTAGGACAACGGCGTCACCAGCTTGGTAGCGTTTGTCTTCAGAGCTGATCACCTTACCCGCCATGTCGATGCCCGGCACCATTGGGAAGTTACGGATGATCTTGCCTTTACCGGTAATCGCCAGGCCATCTTTGTAGTTAAGAGATGAGTAATCGACTTCAACGAGAACGTCGCCTTCAGGCAGTGAGATTCATCGATCTGTTCGATGTTAGCAATGGTACGTTTTTCTTCTTGATTTAGAACTAATGCATTAAACATGTTTATCTCCAACAGGATAGCCAGATTGATTGGCTGTAAATGTGTCAGCAAGGAAAGTGATCATAGTGTAGTTCGTATATCACTATGATTAAAATGAAACTTTAGCATTATATTTATGCGTTTAGTGCATTTAATCTAAAACTGGAAAAGACAGCAGATAAAGAAAAGCCAATCGCAAGGATTGGCTTTTAAAAGTTTCACTAATCTTATGTCAGTTAAGAGCTCATTCAGCTAAGAACTAGGACAGGAAGAACTGATACGACGGGTTGTCGGTTTCGTCTTTGCACTGATAACCCAGCTCACGAAGGTGAGATGAGAACTGAGCCAAATCTGCTTCATCCAGTTCGAAACCACATAAAACTCGGCCGTAATCGGCACCATGGTTACGGTAGTTGAACAGACTGATGTTCCAATGTGTACCCAGTGTGCTTAAGAATTTCAGTAGCGCACCAGGATATTCAGGGAACTCAAAGCTGTACAAACGCTCTTTGAGTGGCTTGGATGGCTTACCACCAATCATGTAGCGCACGTGCAGTTTCGCCATTTCGTCGTCTGACAAATCAACCACTGGGTAGCCACCATCACGCAAATCCTGAATGATGTTCTCCAGCTCTTCTTGGCCGCCTTGCAGGCGAACACCAACAAAGATATTGGCCAAACTGTCATCGTTGTAACGATAGTTAAACTCAGTCACCGCTCGACCGCCAATGATATTACAGAACTCAAAGAAGGCACCCTGGCGCTCTGGAATGGTCACTGCAAGTAAGCCTTCACGCTTCTCACCGAGCTCACAACGTTCTGAAACATAGCGTAAGCCGTGGAAGTTGGTGTTAGCGCCAGACAGTATTGTCCCTAACTGTTTACCTTGTAGCTGGTTTTGCTCAGCAAACTTCTTAAGGCCTGCTAATGCCACCGCACCTGAAGGCTCGGCGATTGCTCGGGTATCTTCGAAGATGTCTTTAACTGCAGCGCAGATTTCATCGCTCGATACGGCAATGTGGCCATCAATGTACTTCTGACATAGGCGGAAAGTCTCTTCACCAATGCGCTTCACTGCGACGCCATCGGCAAACATGCTGACTTGGTCCAATACCACAGGCTCGCCTGCGTCTAAGGCTGCTTTCAAACAAGAAGAGTCTTCTGGTTCAACGGCAATTACCTTGATTTCTGGCATCAGTTGCTTAACTAATACCGCGATACCTGCAGCTATACCACCACCGCCGACAGGAACGAAGATATAGTCTAGATGGCCGTTTTGCTGCAGCATCTCCATACCGATCGTACCTTGACCTGCGATCACTAATGGATGATCGAAAGGGGGAACAAATGTATAGCTATGAGCATCAGACAGACGCACGGCTTCTGCTTTGGCTTCGTCAAAGTTGCTACCGTGCAGAACCACATCACCACCAAAGTCACGAACGGCCTCGACTTTAATGTCTGGCGTAGTTTTTGGCATTACGATAGTGGTTTTAATGCCTAACTTTGTGCCAGAAAGCGCCATACCTTGCGCATGGTTACCCGCTGAAGCCGTAATGACACCGGCGGCTTTTTGCTCTTCCGAGAGGTTTGCCACCATGTTGTAAGCACCGCGAAGTTTGAATGAGTGGACCGGTTGACGGTCCTCTCGTTTAATCTGAACTTCATTGCCTGTGCGCTGTGACAAACGTGGCATGGATTGCAACGGAGTGACGGTCGCCACTTCGTACACTGGCGCTCTTAAGATCTGGCGCAGGTAGTCTGCACCAGATTGTCCGCTATCCTTAGCAGTAACAGGCTCACTCATGGGTTAACCCTCAAGCTTAGATTTGTCGCGAACTGCGCCTTTGTCAGCACTGGTTGCCATGCTTGCGTATGCTTTTAGTGCAAATGACACTTCACGAACACGGTCAACTGGCTTCCAACCAATCTTATCTTGCTCAGCGCGGCGAGCGGCTAGCTCTTCGTCTGAAACTTCAAGCGAGATTGAACGGTTTGGAATGTCGATAGCGATGATATCGCCTTGTTTAACTAGGCCAATTGCACCGCCATTTGCCGCTTCTGGTGAAGCGTGACCGATAGATAGACCTGATGTACCACCAGAGAATCGACCATCAGTGAGAAGTGCACACTCTTTACCTAGGCCCATAGACTTAAGGTAAGTGGTTGGGTAAAGCATCTCTTGCATGCCCGGACCACCTTTTGGACCTTCGTAACGGATAACAACCACATCACCTGCTTTCACTTTGCCACCCAAGATGCCTTCAACCGCATCTTCTTGGCTTTCAAATACCACAGCAGGGCCGGTGAACTTGTGGATGCTCTCATCAACACCCGCAGTCTTAACGATACAACCGTCTAGCGCGATGTTACCTGAAAGAACGGCTAGGCCGCCTTCTTGGCTGAATGCGTTTTCTTTAGTTCGGATACAGCCATCAACACGGTCATCGTCAAGGCGATCCCAACGACAATCTTGCGAGAAGGCTTGTGTGGTACGAATACCCGCAGGGCCTGCGCGGAAGAACTTTAATACGTCAGCGTCTTCAGTTTGCATGATGTCGTACTGAGCCAGCTGTTCTTTCATGCTCAAACCCAACACAGTGCGGGCTTCGCTATGCAGAAGACCTGCGCGATCCAGTTCACCAAGGATAGCCATTACACCACCAGCGCGGTGAACGTCTTCCATGTGGTACTTCTGAGTCGAAGGCGCCACTTTACATAGGTGAGGTACTTGACGAGATAGGCGGTCGATATCTTCCATGTCGAAGTCTACTTCAC
Source organism: Vibrio mexicanus (assembly GCF_001012815.1). Classification (GTDB taxonomy): domain Bacteria; phylum Pseudomonadota; class Gammaproteobacteria; order Enterobacterales; family Vibrionaceae; genus Vibrio; species Vibrio mexicanus. Next base: position 28,698 of record NZ_JYJP01000119.1, on the reverse strand, counting down.
CTTCTTGAGCTGCCGCCAATAGGTGAAGAATCGTGTTGGTTGAGCCACCCATGGCGATATCTAGCGCCATGGCGTTTTCAAACGCATCAAAGGTTGCAATGTTGCGTGGCAGTGCGGATTCGTCATCTTGCTCGTAGTAACGGCGTGTCAGTTCAACGATGCGTCGGCCAGCATTTAGGAATAGCTGCTCACGGTCTGCGTGCGTTGCTAGCATAGAGCCGTTACCTGGCTGAGATAGACCAAGTGCTTCGGTTAGGCAGTTCATTGAGTTTGCGGTGAACATTCCAGAACATGAACCACAAGTTGGACATGCAGAGCGCTCGATTTGCTCACTTTGCTCGTCAGAGACTTTCGGGTCAGCACCTTGGATCATTGCATCCACCAAGTCTAACTTGATGATTTGATCAGAAAGCTTGGTTTTACCTGCTTCCATTGGGCCACCAGAGACAAAGATCACTGGGATGTTTAGGCGCATTGACGCCATTAGCATTCCCGGAGTGATTTTGTCACAGTTCGAGATACATACCATGGCGTCAGCACAGTGCGCGTTTACCATGTACTCTACGGAATCTGCGATAAGCTCACGCGATGGAAGAGAGTACAGCATGCCGCCGTGACCCATTGCGATACCATCATCAACCGCGATGGTGTTGAATTCTTTAGCAATACCGCCGGCTTTTTCAATTTCACGAGCGACGAGTTGGCCCATGTCTTTCAGGTGAACGTGACCTGGAACGAACTGAGTAAATGAGTTAACTACGGCGATGATTGGCTTGCCGAAGTCTTCGTCTTTAACACCCGTTGCACGCCAAAGCGCGCGAGCACCGGCCATATTACGGCCATGAGTTGTGGTTGCTGATCTATATTTAGGCATTGTGTTACTTCCTTATTTTGCCGGTGCGATTATTTGTTTGCGTCTTGTGGGTATACGTAGTCTAGCCAGCCCCACTTATCTTCTGTGGTGCCATTGAATAGGCCAAAGTACGCTGCTTGCAGCTCTTTCGTGATTGGGCCGCGTTTGCCTGTACCCACTTCGATCTTATCGATAGTTGCAACAGGAACGACTTCTGCTGCTGTACCGGTCATGAATACTTCATCTGCTAGGTATAGGGCTTCGCGAGCAATGTTTGCTTCACGCACCTCAAAGCCACGGTCGCGAGCCAGAGTCATAATGGTATCGCGAGTGATGCCCGGAAGGATTGCACTGGTTGCTGGTGGTGTGGTGATCACGCCATCTTTCACGACAAAGATGTTCTCACCTGCACCTTCAGACAGGTAACCATCAACGCTTAGAGCGATACCTTCATCGTAACCGTGACGACGCGCTTCACCACCAACAAGTAGAGAAGACAGGTAGTTACCACCGGCTTTTGCTGCCGTTGGAATCGTATTTGGTGCTGCGCGGTTCCAGCTTGAAATCATTGCATCAACGCCATTTTCTAGCGCTTCTTCACCTAGGTATGAGCCCATGGGAATGCAGCAATGATAAGCTCCATCTCAGTACCTTCTGGTGGGCACACGCCCAAACCTACGTTGCCAACAAAGCCAAGTGGACGAATGTAAGCAGAATCAAGCTTGTTTTGACGCAGCGTTTCGCGTGTTGCTTCCATGATCTCTTCCTCAGTGTAAGGGATAGGGAAGCGGTAGATTTTTGCAGAATCCTTAAGGCGCTTAGCATGCTCAGGATGACGGAAGACAACGGGGCCATTTGGAGTGTTGTAACAACGAACGCCTTCAAATACCGACGTACCGTAGTGCATAGCGTGAGTTAGCACGTGTACGTTGCTTCTGCCCACGGTACCATCTCACCATTAAACCAAATGTAGTCTGCTGTTTTTGTAGCCATTATTGTCTTCCTTTATACGTTAGCGTTGTGCTGGAGGTTGTTATTAGGGAGTTCGTTTTTATCAATTTTTGTTACTTCAACACTAATGACATCCCACAACTTTTCAATTTGGTTAGTGAGAAATGAGATAGGGCGATCACTATCGACAATAATTTCCACACTGGCGATTTTGCTTTCGTGATTTTGCGTACCGGCAACCTGTTTAACCACAAAACCACGGTGACGAACCACACGAAGAACACGCTCCAACAGAACCGGTTTGTCGTCTGCTTTTATATCAAGAAAATATCTTTCCATTAGGTGTTCTCCAACATATCACTGTTTGATGCGCCTGGCGGTACGAGTGGCCAAACGTTCTCTTCTTCATCGATAGCCACTTCTAAGACATAAGCGGTTTTGCTCTCTAGCATCTCTTTTAATGCTGGCTCGACTTCTTCCTTCTTAGTAATGGTTTTACCCGGAATATCGAACGCTTTAGCGAGCATGATGAAATCTGGGTTATCGTCCAAAATCGTTTCACTGTGGCGACCATCAAAGAACAGCGATTGCCATTGGCGAACCATGCCTAAACGTTGGTTGTTCAGTAGAACCACTTTCACCGGGATCTGGCGACGTTTCAGCGTGCCCAGCTCTTGAATGTTCATCATGAACGAACCGTCACCCGTAATTAGGATAGATTGATCATCTGGACGTGCTACCGATGCGCCCATCGCAGCTGGCAAGCCGAAGCCCATGGTGCCGAGACCCGCTGAAGTGATGAAGTTTTGTGGATTGCGCGGTTGAATGTGCTGAGCTGCCACATCTGGTGCTGACCAACATCGGTTGAGATCATTGAGCTATCAGGCATCATTTCCGAGAGCTGCTTCAACAGGAGCGGAGCAAAGATAAGCTCACCTGGGTGGTCATAACGCCACTTGAATGCTTTGCGCAAGCTTTCTGAGTGGTGTGCCCACGGGCTGATGTCGTGTTCGCACTTAAGCTGAGGAAGAATTTCACGAATATCACCACGCAGTGCAGAGTGTGCGTGACGCAGCTTGTTGAACTCGGCTGCATCGATGTCGATATGGATAACTTTTGCGTTTGGTGCAAATGTATCGAGTTTTCCGGTTACTCGGTCATCAAAACGTGCGCCAACTACGATAAGTAGGTCAGACTCTTGAACCACTAGGTTGGCCGCTTTTGTGCCGTGCATTCCTAACATGCCAAGGTAGTGAGGATCGTGACGCTCAATCGTACCTAAACCTTTAAGGGTACTTACGGATGGCATCGGGTTATCAGCCAAGAACTGACGAACCGAGTCGGTTGCTTTAGCGAGCTGAACACCACCACCCACGTAAAGAACTGGGCGCTTTGATTCACGCAGTAGTGCATTGGCTAGGCGGAATGCTTCTGGTGTTGGAACTGGGAATGGAACGTGTTCGAAGTCTGGCAGGATTTCCGTTGGTGCTTGGGCTAGCTGAACGTCTTTAGCGATGTCGACAATCACAGGGCCAGGGCGACCGGCTTTGGCAACTTCAAACGCTTCGGCCAAAGTTGGCGCTAGATCATGGATGTCAGTCACCAAGTAGCTGTGCTTGGTACACGATAGAGACATACCGATAACATCCATCTCTTGGAAAGCATCGGTACCGATATGAGAGCTTGCTACCTGACCTGTGATGGCAACAAGAGGGATGGAGTCCATAAATGCATCAGCAAGGCCTGTGACAAGGTTGGTTGCACCCGGGCCAGAAGTGGCCATACAAACCGCAACATCTTGAGTTGCACGTGCCATACCAATGGCGGCCATCGCCGCGCCTTGTTCATGTCGGCACAGTATGTGTTCAACACCACCATCATATAGCGCATCATAAATCGGCATGATTGCGCCACCTGGGTAACCAAAGATGGTCTCAATTCCTTGCTGCTTCAATGCGGCTACGACTAGCTCTGCACCTGTCATCGTATGCCTCCTTGACTACGAGTACCCTCGTAGGTTTTTCCTTTAACATTGCACATCGTGTGCACTCCCATTTCTTCCTGTCATAACTAAAGCAGTGGCTTTGAACGGTTCGCTCTGCTTTAGGATGAGCTTCAATTTTCAAGTCTAATAATTGTAAAAAAACCCCCGGACTTTTCAGTGCGGGGGTTTTGTGAATCTTGTGGTTATTTTCCGCCCACTCTCCCCCGCGCGGTGTCAATAATGACCACGATAATCAGGGCTAGCAGTAGATTTAGGTGAGCGTTGAAGTTCATCGTTTTCTTCGTTATCTGTTTACGTAATATCTTACGAAATTGTTTGCGTCTCTAGTGGTAACACACCTTTCCGTTAAATGACAAGCAAAAACTCATTCTTTTTTCACATTCCCTCAGCATTTGAATAGGCAATATAACAATCTTCGTTAGCGTAATTGGGTGATAAAAATGAAGATATCCGATTTTTATACGCTAGCTTAATCAATCAGTAGGGAAAAAGATGGGATTAGCAATCGTTCATAGCCGAGCGTGTGTTGGCGTTGAAGCGCCAGCGGTAACCGTGGAAGTACACATTAGTAATGGAATGCCTGGGTTTACTTTAGTTGGTCTTCCAGAGACAACGGTGAAGGAGTCTCGCGATCGAGTGCGCAGTGCGATTATCAATTCTAAGTTCGAGTTTCCCGCGAAACGGATTACCGTTAACCTTGCTCCTGCTGATTTACCCAAAGAGGGAGGCCGATTTGATTTACCTATCGCTTTGGGCATTTTGGCCGCCTCTGATCAAATTCCAACAGATAAACTTCCGTTACGGGAATATGTGGGTGAGCTTGCGCTTTCGGGGGGTTAAGGCCTGTGAAAGGTATACTGCCCGCCGCGTTAGCCGCGAAGAAAGCCGGACACAGCCTCATTGTGCCCCAATACAACGGCAGCCAAGCGGCATTGGTGGACCAAGATGCTCATCGATCGGCGCAAACACTGTTAGAAGTATGCGCTGAGCTTTGTGGTCAGCAAAACCTGAGTCTGTTTCAATCACCACCCTCCGCTGATGGCGCTAGCCTGAAGCGGGATTTACAAGACATTATTGGCCAGCAGCAAGGCAAGCGTGCTTTAGAAATTGCGGCAGCTGGTGGTCATAACCTATTGTTTTTGGGCCCACCGGGAACGGGCAAAACCATGCTGGCTTCTCGGCTGTGTGATTTGTTGCCGGAAATGACCGACGATGAAGCAATGGAAACAGCCTCTGTCGCATCACTAACTCAGCAAGAGATCAATCAACATAACTGGAAGCTGCGTCCTTTTCGGTCTCCTCATCACTCTAGTTCTATGGCCGCTTTGGTAGGAGGCGGCAGTATTCCAAGGCCTGGGGAGATCTCGTTAGCTCATAATGGTTTGCTGTTCCTCGATGAAATGCCCGAGTTTGAGCGTAAGGTGCTCGACTCCTTGCGTGAGCCACTCGAATCAGGGGAAATCATTATCTCACGTGCTCAAGGTAAAACCCGTTTTCCGGCTCAGTTTCAATTAGTAGGGGCGTTAAACCCAAGCCCAACCGGATTTTATGAAGGTGAGCAAGCAAGAGCCAACCCTCAAACTATATTGCGTTATTTGGGGCGATTGTCTGGGCCGCTTTTGGACCGATTCGATATGTCACTCGAGATACCTTTGCTACCGAAAGGGACGTTGGCAGAAGGAGGGGACAGAGGAGAGCTACTCAAGTGGTAAAAGATAGAGTGATTGTTGCTAGGCAGACGATGTTAGATCGCGGTGGGTTAATTAATGCCCGTTTGGGAAGTCGAGAGGTGGAAACCTACTGCCCACTAAAGAAGGCTGACGCTCAGTTTCTCGAAAACGCGCTTCATCAGCTTGGGTTGTCGATTCGTGCGTATCATCGCATTATCAAGGTGGCTCGGACTATTGCTGACTTGGCAGGAAGTCCGGATATAGAAAAGCCTCATCTTGCAGAGGCTTTAGGGTATCGAGCGATGGACCGTTTAATGAAACAGCTCACCGCTCAATCGGTCAGTAGTTTTTAAAATCGCACTTGGGTTAAAGCGATCAGAATCGGTAGCTCAAGCCAATCGACGTAATCATGCTTTTAGTATCGTAGAAATCGATATTGGCGTCACTATTGTCGTAACCGGCAAAGGCGATGAACGAGGTGTTCTGCCAGCCAAGGAACTGCTGGTACTCATAGGCAAGGAAGAAGCTGAACATATCTTCATTGCGAGTTTCACCGCTAAACAGTGCATTGGCTCCATCGTAGTCGGCTGAGCCATAGCTACCAGTCAGTGCAAACTGATGTGGGCCAAATGATTGAAATAAGCTCAGTTCACCCGTGATAGTTTTCTTAGCGTTCGCTTCACCATCAGCGTTGTGGCGCTGATAAGTGATCGAGGGCATTAACATGGTTGAACGGCTAATTGGCACGCGTACTTTGGCTTTAGCTTGGTAGGTGCTGCCATTGCGATCAAGATAGGTACCCTGCCAGAAATCATTCTTTACTTCTTTATCCGCGTAGGCTAAATCAAACGACAGCAGGCTACCCGCTACGTTGTTGATTTCCATTCGGTAAGCGTTGCCTTTTACGTCGGTCTCTGTGCGCGTGTTCACCGTATCGTAAGGGTTTTGCCATTCTTCTCCTTCCACGACCGTCGGCAAGTAAGAAAGATTGATCTGCATGCGCGAGGGGAATAGGTATTTGTAGCCCAATTGCAGCGCAACCGTACCTACGGCAATATCTTCACGTGTGGTACCCGCATAAATTTGTTGTTCACTGCGGCTACCAAACGTATAAGCCACGTTACCAAGTGGCGCGGCAAGGAAGTTATCATCAGACTCGGGCTTTGCATCTAAACTGGTTAAGTTGGCCGAAGAGTTGGTATCAAGATTTGATTCACTAGAGGAGTATCCAGCGATCACTGATATTTCGCCACTAAAGCCATTGGCCTCGCCTAGTGTTGCCATCGCTGGCGCTGAAATAGCAATGGCTGCTGCCAATGTTGTGAGCTTTAGATTCATAAAGTTCTCCGTCACTTTATTGATTTAATTTTAAGAATGCGATGCGTCAACTAATCTGACCATACCGTAAAATATTCCAATGTGTCCAAGGGCTTGTATAATTACGCGCTGTTTTATTGTATATCGATCTAGTTTCGAAATCGTTTCAGAGAGTAATCATCGTTATGTTGGCACATTTACTTTTGGTCTTGAATGTTTTGCTAGTCATTCTCAATTCTGCACTTTGCTCGATAGTTATTTGTGTGATTGCAGTGCTGAAAGTTATGCTTCCAACCGCTAAGTTAAAAGCCCGTGCAACGCAATTGGCCAACCAAGTTATGTGGGTTTGGGCGACGTTGAATGCCGGAATCCTCTCGTTATCTAACCGAGTTGAGTGGGATATCGAGGGCGGTGAACAGCTCAAAAAAGATGGCTGGTATTTAATGATCAGCAATCATTTAAGCTGGACCGACATTGTTGTTTTGTGTTGCGTGTTTAAAGACCGCATTCCGATGCCAAAATTCTTTCTTAAACAAGCTCTTTTGTATGTGCCTTTCATTGGCATGGCGTGTTGGGCGTTGGATATGCCATTCATGCGCCGTTATTCTCGAGAATATCTTCTGCGTAATCCGCACAAGCGCGGTCAAGACTTAGAAACTACGCGCCGATCGTGCAAAAAGTTCAAACATACACCTACAACGGTTGTGAATTATGTGGAAGGCACGCGCTTTACCCCTGAAAAACAAAATAAAAGCCGTGCAGGCTATGATTACCTTTTGCAGCCGAAGACAGGTGGTATTGCGTATACATTGGCGGCTATGGGGGAGCTGTTCGAGAACATTATCGATGTGACGCTCGCTTACCCAGAGAATACACACAAACCTTTTAAAGACATGTTGATGGGCCGCATGACTAAGATCGTGGTGCGTATTCGTATATTGCCAGTGGATGAGAAAGTGTCGGGTGACTACTTCAATGACAAACCTTACAAGCGTCAGTTCCAGCAATGGCTAGGGGATGTTTGGCAAGATAAAGATGAAGTTTTAAAGCAGATACATAAAGATACATAAGCCATAGAATCTTTATAATCATTTCATAAAGAAAGGAGCCAATTGGCTCCTTTCTTTATGTTTGAATTACTTATTTTCCAAGTAACTTATTTCTCTAGCAAGTAGTTAACTAGCGCGAAGTACTCGTCCAGTGTTTTGATGTCTTGCGCTTGAACTAGGTAGCGGTTGTTAACGACTACCGCTGGAACGCCGGTTAAGCCGCTGTCTTTAAACTGCTTGTCAAAGCGACGTACCATTGAATCAACAGCAAAACCGTTGAATGCAGAGTCGTATTTGCTTGCAGAGATACCTTCATCTAGGAAGATCTGACGAAGTTCGTCGTCTGAACGCGGTGCACTACGCATGTTGTGGATGCGGTTAAACATCACAGGCACCATTTGGTCTTCTACTTTCAAAGCAATCATGGTGGCGTAAGCTTTGCTCATTGATTTACCCATAGAGCCGCCCATGAACGAAACGTGGTTCTTTTGCAGTTTCACCCCGTCAGGTAGGTTCTCTTTTAGCTGCTGGATAATCGGCTCGAATGTATTACAGTGCGGGCAGTAGAACGAAAAGAATTCAGTTACAACTGGCTTCTTAGAGGGTTCGGTATCAAGAACTTTGTAGTGTTGTCCTTCTGTGTATTGAGCTGCGTGAGCTGACAAGCTCAGCATGACTGTAGTGATGAGTGCGAACAGCTTTTTCATTATTATCTCCATTAAATCGTTGGCAGTTGCCAATTACCACTGAGGCATGAGTGTAAGAGGTGCCTCATTCAGAGCGGCAATTTGTTCTTTAAAGCCTAATACCTGACTTTCCCAGTATTTTGGATCATCAAACCATGGAAAGGCGATAGGAAAAGCAGGATCCTGCCATCTTTTTGCTAACCATGCCATATAGTGCACCATTCGTAGACCGCGTAAAGGCTCAATAAGTTTCAGCTCAGCGTTATCAAAGTCACAAAATTCGTTGTATGCCTCAAGAACGATGTCGAGCTGCATCAGCTTTTCTTGGCGCTCGCCGTTGAGGAGCATCCAGAGGTCTTGTACTGCTGGACCATTACGAGCGTCGTCCAAATCAACAAACATCGGTCCATCTCGCCATAAAATGTTGCCTGGGTGGCAGTCACCATGCAGACGAATCATTTTAGCACTCGGTTGCCAATGCTGCTCAAGCTGCGAAATAAGCAAATCTAAGTCGTTGAAAAAGGCATTCTCAAGATGCATTGGAATGAACGTCGAGTTTTGTAGCAGTTTTCTTGGTTGATATAGGTACTCATCAAGAGAGATGGTTGGTCGATGTTGAAATAACTGTTTTTGGCCGACTTTGTGAATACGTCCCATGAAACGGCCAACCCCTTCAAGCTGTTCTAAGTTATCCACTTCAAACTGCCTGCCACCGACACTGGCAAATAGAGTAAATAAGTAACCTTGATAGCTATGCAGAGTTTGACCATTGAGATTAATCGGAGGTGCAACGGGGATGTCGGCTTCCATCATTTCTAATGTGAAGTCATGCTCTTCCTGAAGCTGTTCTTTGCTCCAACGTTCGGGACGATAAAATTTCACCACATAGCGTTGACGCTCTTCATCAGTAAATTGATACACGCGGTTTTCATAACTGTTGAGCGGGAGAAATCCGGATTCCGCACGAATGCCGACGCTTTCTAAGGCATACCACATGAAATCGGGCGTTAAGGCATCAAAATTAAAGGCTTGATTGGTCATAAATAAAAAAGGCTCATTACTGAGCCTTTTTCCATCGTCACTGTTTGTACAAATTGAAGTTCGTACTAACTAGAGCTTTTTGATAAAGCGACTTTCGACCGAAATGGTGAAGTCTTGGCTGTCAGACAGTATAAACTGAATTGTCGAAACAGGTGAATCAAGAGTCTCAGGGTTAACACCTAAACTCATCGGCAAGTTGAGCACTTCGCCCGGGTCAACTTGAATGGTTTGACGGCCATACCAAGACACATCACTCAAGCCTTCCACATCAAGCGTGTACTGCTGCACTTGTTGAGTTTTGTTGATCACTTTCAGTGTGTAGGTGTTTTCGATTTCACCGGAATTATTGGTTCTAAATAGCTGGTTTCTGTCGCGAAGTACACTTAACCCTGCAGGATCGACGCTAGCCACTTGTACAAAGAATAGACCTATCATCACCAGCAGTACGGCACCATAACCGAGCAGCTTAGGGCGCATGATATGGGTATGATGGCCTTCGAGACGATGCTCGGTGGTGTAGTTGATTAAACCTCTCTCATAGCCCATACGATCCATGGTTTGGTTACAAGCATCGATACAAGCGCCACAGTTAATGCACTCATATTGCAGTCCGTCGCGGATATCGATACCGGTTGGGCAAACCTGAACACATAAGTCACAGTCGATACAATCACCAAGGCCAAGCTGTTTCGGATCGGCTTTACGTGAACGAGGACCACGCGCTTCACCACGCTTAGTATCGTAGCCGACGATAAAGGTATCTTTATCAAACATGGCGGATTGGAATCGCGCATAAGGACACATGTGGACACAAACAATAGAGCGCATCCAGCCCGCATTAGCATAGGTACAGCCAGCAAAGAACAGCACCCAGAATACAGGCCAGAAGGTAGCATTCCAGGTAAAGAAATCCACCACCAGAGATTTAACCGGCACGAAATATCCGACAAAGGTAAAACCGGTAGCTAGCGCAATACCAAGCCAAGCCAAATGCTTTAAGCCTTTGCGCCATATGAGGTGTTTGGTTAGCTTGCCGGAATCTTGCTTGCGCCTTTTATTTGCACTGCCTTCTAGCTTCTCTTCAAACCAGATGTACATAAAGGTCCATACAGTTTGTGGGCAGAGATAGCCACACCAAACCCGCCCGAGGAAGGTGGTAATAAAGAACAAGCCAAACGCAGCAATCATAAACAGAAGTGCCAGAAGGGTAAGGTCTTGTGGATAGAGAGTGGTGCCAAAAAAGTTGAATTGTTGGCTGCCAATATCCAATAAGATAGCCTGGCGTTCACCGAAAGGAATCCATGGAATACCCGCGAAAAGGACTAATAAAAACCAACCACCGTAGCGGCGCAGCTTTTGAAATAGGCCTTTTACTTTCACGGACGTAAATTCGATTGCTTGGGTTAAATCGATCACTGTTGCCTTTATGGGTTTTTGGATTAAAGGTCTTGGGAGTCACATCCTTAATGTCGATCTTATCCTGACTCATTGCACTTCCTTCTGAGACTCGATGGTGAGATTTCTTTTGATCTCACTCTGAATACATTGCTACTCATACCCAACGCTTACAGAACATCGCATTTTGGGTTACTTGGGTATATTGTTTTTATTTTAGTAAATTCTTATAGGCGGCGATTATATACGCAATAACATTCTGATTTCTTTACGGCTATCAACCTTTAACAACAAACATCAGTACAGTTCTATAAATAAATGACCTAACAGTTTTATCTTTCTTACTCAATGGATATAAAAAAAGCGGCCAGTAGCCGCTTTCTAAAGTATTTGGTGATTTAATCGATGATGCCACGCGCTCTTAACAGCGCAGTTTTGAAGTCATCTTCTTGATCTTTTTTAAGACCAGGAATCATTTCATCTTTTTCACTATTGCGCATTTTTAGGTGGTAGATCAGTACGTCGTCTGTGAGATCTTCAAGTTTACCTTCGTAGCCTGCTTCTTGGCCGAGCTTGACGATGAACTCCAGTAGGTTCAGATCTTGGTCTTTCTGCCACTCTGGCTCTAGGAGCTCGAGTAACTCCTCAATACGATGACATTTCATGGGCTTTCTCCGTAGTTTTTATTTTGCAGGTAAGGTATCAAATTGGAGAGTGAATACCAAATCCTCAATTAAACTAAGGGAATGAGGTGGTGAAGAGAGATGAAATAAAAAAGCGCAGTACACTGCGCTTTTTATTAGGCTGCTTTTACAACTTTTGCTGCGTCCGACGCCATAAGAGCGTTTTTCTCAACAAGGGTCATTGCTGGAGCATTTTTTTTTGCTGTCGGTGCAGTAGCAAAAACCACTACGACGACGCGCTGCACTACGGTTCGTGTGCGAAAACCTGACTGCTGTTGGTCGCATTAAGTTACCTAACTGTCAGGCACATCCTTTGCCAATCTAATGGCCTGTACCGTTATGAGTTGAGCTTCAAAATAGCTTGAAGTTTGGCTCTTCTGGCTCCCGCCAATCCAAATAGCGATACAGGAGTGTTGATATGTTGCCATACCAAGATCTAGAGTAGCACCAACCATTTAGTTGGTCGATAGTTGAGCAGTTAAATCTATAATTAAAGTGCGGAATTTTTTGAATAAGCCACTAGAAAAATGATTTTGTGGAGATCAACACTTCAACTTTGAACCGTAAAGGAAGTGAATTGTGTGAGCTAATTAATTGAGTTGGCATAAACGACAGGTTTACTATGACCTTGTACCAAGGAGGTGATGATGTCGTTTTTTAAGAAAACCCTAGCCAGTTTCGGCATTGGTTCGGCCAGTGTCGATACGGTGCTTAAACAGGAAGTGGTTTATCCGGGGCAGAAAGTCAGTGTCACCATCCATGTCTATGGTGGTTCGACGGCCCAAGAAGTAGATAACATTAATTTAGAGCTTTGCTGCCAGTACGTTAAAGAGGTTCCTGCTAGCGGCAAAGAGAACGATCACAGCGGCCGTACGCGCCGTGTGAAGAAAAAACATGTTTTGTCTAAGTGGAGCTTACCTTACGCATTTACCATTGAACCGGGTGACACGCGCGATTTCGATGTTGAACTGGAGGTTCCTATTAACACGCCAGTAACCTTAGGTGATGCCAAAGTGTGGCTTGATACTGGCTTAGATATTTCGATGGCGGTGGATCCAACCGATAAAGACATATTGACGGTTCGCCCTGATGCTTTAATGGATGGGATTTTTACTGCGTTTGAAGAACAAGGCCTGCGAATTCGCCAAGTGGAATGTGAGGCTGTCAGCGGCTTTGAGTTACCGTTTGTTCAAGAGTTTGAATTTGTCCCGACTACCGGGCCGTTTCATGGTCGCTGGCGTGAGCTTGAAATTGTCGCCCATCGAGATGGCAATGATCTCAAGCTTTGGTTTGAGGTTGACCGCAATCGAACGGGAATGAAAGGCATGTTAGCCAGCATGTTGGGACTTGGTGAACTTAAGCGAGAACTGACACTACCATTATCGATGGATCCCAAAGAGGCTGGGGAAAAGGTACTGACTTTCCTCGATGAAACGTCGTGATCTGATGGTTCCTAACCATGATATAATTTAAGCTTACACATGTAAGCTGAATGTGCCATACTAGAGCAAATATTCAATGCTCTAGTGTGGTTTTCATGTCTTCTACTCAAGCGAGTTACAGCCCTAAAGAAGAAATAGCCAATACCATCTCCCATGGTTTGGGTATTTTGTTAGGTGTAATAGCTTTAGTCCTACTGGTGGTCAAAAGCTTAAATGCTGGTAGCGATACGCTAACACTCGTGAGTATGAGCCTATATGGCGCGAGTATTATCGTGCTCTTCACTGCTTCCACCCTATATCACTCGATTGCTTATCCTGCGGCTAAGCGCTGGCTTAAAACTCTCGATCATTGCGCCATTTATTTGCTGATTGCTGGCAGCTATACGCCCTTTATGCTGGTTACTCTGCGCACTCCGCTTGCCATTGGCTTGATGGCGGTGATCTGGGCCATTGCGCTGTTCGGCATCATCATGAAGCTGTTTTTTGTGTATCGCTTTAAGAAGTTATCGCTGGTGACGTATCTCACGATGGGCTGGTTGTCGCTTATTGTGATCTATCAGCTAGCCGTCAATTTGGAGTTAGGTGGTCTGATATTGCTGGCGGCTGGTGGCGTGATTTACTCGCTAGGTGTGATTTTTTATGTGTGGCATAAGTTGCCATTCAATCATGCGATTTGGCATCTGTTTGTATTGGCGGGTTGTGCTTGTCACTTCTTAGCGATTTATCTGTATGTCGAGCCTGTTTAACCTTGGTTAGGGATAGTATGGCTCGACATACCATGACGGTTAACGACGCCAGAACGCTGGGAAGAACAGCACCAGCAAGGTGAGGATTTCCAAGCGCCCCATCAACATTCCCAAGCTAAGTAGCCACTTGGCCGCATCAGGCAGCGGTGCAAAGTTCCCAGTTGGGCCAATCACGCTGCCCATCCCCGGCCCGACATTGGCCACGGCAGTGACTGCGCCTGAAATGCTAGTGATGGGATCTAGCCCCATGGCACTCAAGCCACCTGCAATCGCGATGATGGTGATGAAAAACATCAAGCCAAATGCAACCACAGAGCGAACAATGTCATCATTTACGGGTCTTTGGTTATAACGTTGAACAAACACGCCCGATGGGTGGATGAGCTTCATCATCTGCTTGTTTAACAGAGTGATCGCGATTTGGAATCGGAATATTTTGATACCACCGGAAGTGGAGCCTGAGCACGCCCCTGCCATCATCAAGAAAGCAAATAGTGTGGTAGGCAGTGCGCCCCACGCGGTGAAGTCTTCCAAGCCAAACCCCGTAGTGGTGACGACAGACACAATGTTAAACATCGAAACACGCAAGGCATCCATAACGCGATAGTCGTTGTGAATGACCAACCACGCTGCTACCACCAAGCTTGAAGCGATAAACAGATAGCTGAAGCCTCTGACTTGAGCATCTTGCAATAGTGTCGCTGGGTTGCGTTTTCTCAATGCTCCGACGAACAGCAAAAATGGCAGGCCGCCAAGGAACATGAAAAGAGTGCCCACCAGTGAGCACCATTGGAGAAGTGATTCATCGAACCGTCAGATGTTGAATAACCGCCTGTCGAAAGAGTCGTGAAGGCGTGGTTGATGGCTTCAAACAGAGTCATACCTGTGATGAGGTAGCCAAGTAGGCAAAGCCTGTCAGTACCACGTAGACAATCACAATGTTCTTGGCGACAGTTTTGGCTCGTGGGCTACTTTTATCTGACCAATCTGAAGATTCGGTTTGGAACAGCTTCATACCACCAACATTGAGCATTGGCAGTACTGCCACCGCCATCACAATAAACCCAACCCCACCAAGCCATTGGAGGATTGAGCGCCAAAGCAAAATACTCGGTGCCATGCTATCTAGGCCACTGAGTACGGTAGAACCCGTGGTGGTTATGCCAGACATGGTTTCAAAGTAAGCATCGGTGAAACTGATGTGGTTAATAAATACAAATGGCAGCGCCGCAAAGGCGCTAGCAATGGTCCAAACCAAACTGGTGATCAGAAACATGTCGCGCACACTGAGTTTAAAGTGCGCAGTTCGGCCAATGGTGAGGCAAAGGAAGGCGGCGAGGTGAGTAATGAACACCGCCTTACTAAATTCAAGAAAACCGCTGGTGCCAGAGAAAAACGACACCAGCGTCGGTACATACATAAAGAGTGCCAGCTTGGAGAGCACTAACCCTATGACAAACAATACCGGACGGAAGTTAACCATGTTGGTCTGCCGTTATAAGAAGAATGGGCTTGGTTGGAACAGTGCTTCAACGTCTGGCACGTATTTTTTATCAACCAAGAACATCACAACGTGATCATCTTGCTCAATTACCGTTCGGTCATGAGCGATCAGTACTTCTTCACCACGCACAATCGCGCCAATGGTGGTACCAGGAGGTAAGCGAATGTCACCAATAGCTTTGCCCACCACTTTTGAAGTGGTTTCGTCACCGTGGGCAATGGCTTCGATCGCTTCTGCAGCGCCGCGGCGCAGAGATGATACGTTAACAATGTCGGCACGACGAACGTGTGTCAGTAGCGCTGAAATGGTGGCTTGCTGTGGCGAGATTGCCACGTCGATTACGCCACCTTGGACCAAGTCGACATACGCGCCGCGTTGGATCAGTACCATCGCCTTTTTCGCACCCATGCGTTTAGCTAGCATTGCCGACATGATGTTGGTTTCATCTTCGTTAGTCAGGGCGATAAACACGTCGACTTGGTCGATGTTCTCTTCAGTGAGTAGCTCTTGGTCGGCGGCATCACCACAGAATACGATGGTGTTTTCTAGCTGCTCCGACAGTCTTTCTGCACGTTTATAGCTGCGCTCGATAAGCTTCACACTGTAAGAATGCTCAAGACGTTTAGCGAGGCTGGCACCAATGTTACCCCCACCAAC
Source organism: Vibrio mexicanus (assembly GCF_001012815.1). Lineage (GTDB taxonomy): Bacteria > Pseudomonadota > Gammaproteobacteria > Enterobacterales > Vibrionaceae > Vibrio > Vibrio mexicanus. The sequence continues at coordinate 12,699 of NZ_JYJP01000119.1, read as the reverse complement.
GATCATGATGCGGCGATACGGTTTCTCAAGCCTTTGCAGCTCACTCATGACTGAGCGAATGTGATTACTGGCTGCCACGAAGAATACTTCGTCGTCCGCTTCAATAATGGTGGTGCCTTGCGGGCGAATTGGTCGGCCTTGGCGGAAAATCGCCGCTACACGGGTATCGATGTGCGGCATGTGTTCACGCAGTGCTGAAAGTGCATTACCCACCAGTGGGCCACCATAGTAGGCTTTTACCGCTACTAGGCTGACTTTTTGCTCGGCAAAGCTAACAACCTGCAGTGCTCCCGGGTATTGAATCAGACGTTCAATATAGCTGGTGACCAACTCTTCTGGGGCGATGAGATGATCAACTGGAATGGCGCCTGATTTGAATAGTGCTTCTTTTTCGGCAAGGTATTCTGGCGAGCGGATACGAGCAATACGGTTAGGCGTGTTGAACAGGGTGAAAGCCACTTGGCAGGCCGCCATATTGGTCTCATCCATGTTGGTAACGGCGACCAGCATGTCGCATCTTGCGCCCCTGCTTCGCGGAGCACGTCGGGGTGACTGGCGTAACCATTCACAACACGTAAGTCATACTTATCTTGTAGCTCACGCAGACGGTCACTGTTTTTGTCGACGATGGTGATGTCGTTGTTTTCACCAACAAGGTTCTCTGCGAGTGTGCCGCCAACCTGACCTGCGCCAAGAATGATGATTTTCATACCGTAATCTCTTTATCTACAGTCTTGTTTACTGCCTTGTGATCAATAAAAGGCGACCATTAATGACCGCCTATCTTTGATGAGTTATGCCTGTTACGCTTTGCCCGCTTTTTCGAGTACCGCGTAGTAGAAGCCGTCCATGTCTTCATCACCAGGTAGGATTTGACGACCTGGTTGCTCTGGGTCGGACCCTAGCAAGGTTGCATCTGCAGTTCGCTCAAGGAACGCTTTAACTTGTAGCGCATTTTCTTGCGGTGTAATTGAGCAAGTTGCATAAACCATTGTGCCACCTGGCTTTAGTTGCTGCCACATAGCGTCGATGATTTCGCGTTGCAGATCAGCCAATGCTTCAATATCAGTCGCACGGCGCAGCCACTTGATGTCTGGGTGACGACGAATTACACCTGTTGCTGAACAAGGGGCATCAAGTAAGATGCGATCAAATTGCTCGCCTTGCCACCACTCTTGTGGGTAACGTGCGTCACCACAGATCACGTCAGCTTTGAGGTGCAGGCGATCCAAATTATCGTAAACACGGTCAAGGCGTTTAGCATCGCTATCGAGCGCCACCACTTCCGTGTCTTCAGTGTGCTCGAGAATGTGGGCGGTTTTACCACCCGGCGCTGCGCAGCAATCTAAGATTAGCTCGCCCTCTTTCGGCGTTAAGTAGTTAATGGCCAGTTGTGCTGCGGCATCTTGTACCGACACCCAACCTTTCTCGAAACCCGGCAGTTTGGACACATCACAAGGTGCTGCCAACTTTATCGCATCTGCCGCTTCACTGTGCACCGTGAATTCTATGTCTTCATTTTTGAGCAGTTCTACGTATTCGTCACGAGTGTGATGCTGACGGTTTACACGCAGCCACATTGGCGCTTTGCTGTTGTTTGCTTCAATGATGCTTTCCCACTGCTGTGGGTAGCTCTCTTGGAGCATTTTTAGAATCCAGCTTGGGTGACCGTATTTGCCTGCGTTGTGACTGACTGCGATCTCATCAAGTTCTTCCTGATTGCGCAGGTAGTTACGCAATACCGCATTAATCAGGCCGCGTAGACTTGGCCCGCGCAACGTTTTGGTTGCTTCTACTGTTTCACCCACTGCCGCATGTGAAGGAATACGCATGAAGCTTAACTGGTAGATACCGACCAAAATCAGATGGTGGAACACTCGCTTTTTGCCTTTGAGTGGGTTATCCATTAGCTCATTGGCAATGGATTCCAAACGCGGTAAGTAGCGCAGTGCGCCATAGCAGATCTCTTGTAAGAGCGCGTGGTCTCGAGGGCGAATGGTTCTTTGAGCTGCGGGTAGAGCGTGGGAGAGTGATTGGCCTTTGTCGACAACTTGGAATAGGACATTGGCTGCAGCAGCGCGGACGTTCATGGTAACTACCTTAATGTTGGTGGAGGCATCTCTGCCTCCTAAAATGTACGGACGTATTGTTTTGGGTCTGTTGACCTAGGAAAGCAAGCTAAACCAGCACGCTGCCCACTTCGAACCAATCGGATCGAGAATTTAAGATATCTTGCACAGACATGGCTTTTTTGCTGGAACTTGCAACTGTTCTAGGACTAAAACACCGTTGCCTGTCGCGATGTAGATACCTGTTTTGTCAGCTTGAATAATAGTGCCAGCTGGCTTTTCAGAGCTTTGCTCTGCCACACGGCTTTGCCACACTTTAATGCTGTTTTCGGCAGCAACAAAGTGGCTCATTGGCCAAGGGTTGAAAGCGCGAACGCAGCGTTCAATATGCTCGGCATCGTCAGCCCAGTTAATGCGTGCTTCGTCTTTACTGAGTTTTTTCGCGTAGTTGGCGAGTGCGTCATTTTGTTTGGTCGCGACCGCGGTACCATTGGCGATGTCGATTAGGCAATCAAGCAGCGCTTGTGGACCAAGTTCAGCGAGCTTTTCGTACATAGAAGTGCTGGTATCGCTTGGTTCAATCGGTAAGGTTGCCACACTGAGCATATCGCCCGTATCCAAACCAATGTCCATCTGCATGATGGTTACGCCTGTCTCTGCATCGCCCGCCCAAATCGAGCGTTGGATCGGCGCAGCACCACGCCAGCGCGGCAGGATCGAACCGTGCACATTGATACAACCAAGCTTTGGTGTGTCGAGCACAACTTGTGGCAGTAGCATGCCGTAAGCAACAACAATCATCAGATCGGCATTGAGTGCCGCTAGCTCTTGTTGCGCCTCTGCTGATTTGAATGTCTCTGGTTGGTAGACCGGAATGTCATGCTCTAGTGCTAACTGCTTTACTGGTGGCGCAGCCAGTTTCTTACCACGACCCGCAGGGCGGTCTGGGTTGGTGTAAACGGCAATAATCTCGTGCTCCGAAGACAACAACGCCGCCAAGTGACGGGCGGCGAAGTCCGGAGTACCTGCAAAAACAATTCTTAATGATTTGCTCAAGGTAGGCTTCCTTCTTAATTTGTTGGGCAACTAGCTTCGGCTGGCTTGTTTCTCGTTAAAGCGTTTAATCTTTGCAAGCTTGTCTTGGATACGCTTACGTTTTAGCGGAGACAAGTAATCAACAAACAGTTTGCCTTCTAAATGGTCTAGTTCGTGCTGAACACAGATAGCCAGTAGGTCATCGGCTTCGAATGTGAATTCTTCACCATCACGGTTTAGTGCTTTAACCGTGACTTCTGCTGCACGTGACACCAGTGCGCGAGCACCTGGAACTGATAGACAGCCTTCTTCGATGCCATCTTCGCCGCGCTTTTCGATAATTTCAGGGTTGATTAGCACCATTGGCTCATCACGCGTCTCTGAAATATCGATAACAACAATGCGCTGGTGGAAATCAACTTGCGTTGCCGCAAGGCCGATTCCTTCTTCGTCGTACATGGTTTCAATCATGTCATCAACGAACTTTTGGATCTCTGGAGTCACTTCTTCCACCGGCTTCGCCACGGTGCGTAAACGATCATCAGGGAATGTTAATACTTGTAATACAGACATATACACTCGAAAAATTGAACTGTGCCGAAGCGGCTTAAACCTTGTTGGCTCAATTCTAGACATTTTACAGCCTAAATGACAGCATCCAAGTGTTATTAATGGGACTTATTATTGGTTTGCAGCATTTGTTGAACACAAAGGAATATGGGCGATGCGTCGACTTATCAGGTGCGTACTTTTAGGCTTAACTTCACTTCCATTGGCCTTCTCGGCCAACGTTTTATCCGATAGCAATCTGCCCGTTGTGCTCAAATCCGATGCGCCCCAAACCTATACGGTTGTTAAGGGCGATACCTTGTGGGATATCTCTGCCCTGTATCTTGATAGCCCATGGCTGTGGCCTAAACTTTGGCAAATCAATCCAGAAATCAACAATCCCCATCTTATTTACCCTGGCGATAAAATTACCTTAGTGTGGAAAAATGGCCAACCGACGCTGAGCCTGAAGACAATGGTTAAGTTGAGCCCAAAGGTAAGAGTCCGAGACAAAAAGGCCATCTCTGCAGTAGAAGAGAGCTTGGTGTTGCCTTATCTAAAATCCGATCGCCTAGTGGATGAACAAACTCTCACGCAGAGTGCTGTGGTTTTAGGTGCGAGCAGTGGCACTCAGTATTTAAACCTTGAGGACACTTTTTATATCTCGGGTGAGCACAGTGCGCGCGATTGGGGAATCTATCGTCAAGTTAAGCGTTATCAGCGTGGTGAGCACATTGCCGTCTCCTTGAAGCGAGTGGCGACAGCGACTTTGCAATCAGGTTATCCAGAGAAACAACAGAACCATCAAGAGTACACGGCGCTTGTCGTTACCGAACAAAACAGCGAAATCATGGCCAATGATCTTGCTCTGCCTGATGATGGGCGAGATGGACATTCATTTGATTTGACGTTTTATCCTCAACCATCACCTGCCGACAGTTTTGCCCAAATTCTTGGTTCTCTAAGTGGCAGCCAATATGTGGCGCAAAATCAACTGGTGGTGATTGACCGCGGCCTCAGCGATGACCTTCGTCAAGGCAGTATGTTCTCTTTATTTGAGCAGGGCGCAACGGCGCAAAGCCATTTCGCTAAGGTTCCGAGCTCTCGTAACGGTGAAATCACATTGCCCGATACTCATGTAGGTGACTTAATGGTGGTTAAGCCCTATGACCATTTCAGCTTGGCACTTGTGACTGATAGTCGTGCCCCTATTGGCCAGCAGACCAAAGCGTTCTCCCCTCTGTCCGAATCGAATGAATCCGTAATAGAACCTTTGGAATGACATCTCACTCATTAGACGCTTGGTTGACGCTGAGTTTCACTCCTCGTTTAGGGGCCAAGTCTCTTAGTAAGCTCGTATCCATTGACTCTGCGGATAACATCGTTAATTACGATGCTAAGCAGCTACAAGCGTTAGGGCTTAAGCCGGAACAGGTTCGCTATATTCAAACCCAAGCCAAACGCGATGTAGCCCTATGCATGGAATGGCAGCAGAGCGATCCGCTTAATCACATTATCTGCTTGTTTGATTCTGAGTACCCTCCTTTGCTTAAGCAAGCGCCTTCACCGCCTTCCGTACTGTTCGTCCGTGGCGATAAATCGTCATTGCTAGAGCCACAAGTCGCATTAGTTGGCAGCCGCAATGCCAGTTTAGAAGGGTTAGAGCATGCTCATCACTTTGCCAAAGCTTTTGCGCAACATGGATTGGTGGTGACCAGTGGCTTAGCATTGGGTGTTGATGGTCATGCCCACAATGGAGCGCTGGAAGGGCAAGGAAAAACGGTGGCTGTGTTGGGTTCAGGACTAAAGCAGGTGTATCCCGCTCGTCATCGCTCTCTTGCCGAGCGAGTTGTCGAGCAAGGAGCGTTGGTGAGTGAGTTTCGCCCCGATGCCAAACCTCGGCCAGAACATTTTCCGCGTCGCAATCGCATTATCAGTGGCTTGTCGGCAGGGGTTCTTGTGGTAGAAGCGGCAGAAAAAAGCGGCTCCTTAATTACCGCGCGTTACGCCCTTGAGCAAGGTAGGGAAGTATTTGCGATTCCCGGTAGCATTAATCAGGTCTCTAGCCGCGGTTGTAATCAGCTCATTAAACAGGGTGCAAGCCTAGTTCAAACGGCAAAAGATGTGTTGGATGAAATAGAGCATCTTGTTGACTGGTCTATAAATAATAAGCCTTTTGTGCAGTCGTCGTTGTTTGAATCAGAACAGCCAACAGAAGAATTGCCATTTTCTAATCTGTTAGCTAACGTAGGAGTAGAGGTTACGCCAGTTGATATTTTGGCAAGCAGAACCCATATACCTGTTCATGAAGTCATGATGCAGCTTTTAGAGCTTGAGCTTTCAGGGCATGTTGTTGCAGTTTCCGGTGGCTATATTCGTAAGGGGAGGGGCTAGCTATGATGATGGACATACTGATGTATTTGTTCGAAACCTACATCCATAGCGATGCAGAGTTACAGGTGGACCAAGATGAGCTTGAAGAAGAACTTCTTCGTGCTGGTTTCCATCAAAAAGATATCTATAAGGCGCTGAACTGGCTAGAAGAACTCGCAGCACTTCAGCAAAGCGACGCCCATTCTGCAATTTCAACAGGTGCAGCGACATCGACTCGTATCTACACTCGTCGTGAGATGGATCGAATTGATTTAGAATGTCGCGGTTTCCTCTTGTTTTTAGAGCAGATCAAAGTTCTGACCACAGAGACCCGTGAAATGGTTGTCGACCGTGTTATGGGGTTAGAAACCAACGAGTTTGAGTTGGATGACTTAAAGTGGATTGTGTTGATGGTACTGTTTAATGTGCCAGGCAACGAGAACGCTTACACGCTAATGGAAGAGCTGTTATACAGTAAAGAGCAAGGGATCTTGCACTAATTTCAGTTTGTTAGAGCGATGCTTATCTAGGCGTCGCTCTCCATTATTTGTGAGAGTCCTTTTCTGACATTATGAGCAGTAAAATCGATCAGGAGCTGTTTTCAGCTCACGAACACGCCCTTGAACATCAACCTTGCCCTAAATGTGGTGATGCGCCAACTGGTGGCGAGCTTCAGTTAAGGCATGGTAAACACGGCCCTTTCCTTGGTTGCACACAATACCCTGAGTGCGACTATATAAAACCCTTACATCAAAATGATGGTCATGTGATCAAAGAGCTGGGTGTCCCTTGCCCAGTGTGTCAGCATGAATTAGTGCTTCGCCAAGGCCGATACGGGATGTTCATTGGCTGTAGCAATTACCCAGAATGTCATCATATTGAATCGTTGGATCATAAAGAGCCAGAGGAGGAATCCTCAACCCCAGCTTGCCCTGAATGTGGTAAAGGGCACTTAGTGGAACGTAAGACCCGCTTCGGCAAGCTTTTCTATGCTTGCGATAACTACCCAAGTTGTAAGTTTGCCGTTAACCAACCACCGATTGCAGACAAATGTGAGAAGTGCGGGTATCCACTGCTGGTTGAGAAGAAAGGCGCGGCTGGCGTGCAGCGTCAGTGTGCCGACCGTAAGTGTCACCATATTCAGTCTTAAGATTCAGCATACGAACTCACGAGATATAAAAAAACGGCGCTAAATGCGCCGTTTTTCTTTAATTTGTCCAGTATTGAACGCTTTAGCTTAATTCCTGCAAAGCAGGGTATGCGTCTTTGTCCAAGATTGTTGCTAGCTTGGCTAGACGGCGCTGTAGCTCACCGCTGTAATCTGCGGTCACATTGATGTGACCCATCTTGCGACCAGCGCGTTTCTCTTTGCCATACCAGTGTACGTGACAACCTTCCATCGCTAACACTTCATTCGGAAGAGAGTCTTCACCAAGAATGTTGATCATGCTGGTGGCACGAATAAGCTTAGTGCTGCCTAGTGGTAATCCGCATACCGCGCGAAGGTGGTTTTCGAACTGACAAGTCTCTGCACCTTGCTGCGTCCAGTGGCCAGAGTTATGAACACGTGGTGCGATTTCGTTAACCAATAGCTGACCATCGACATCGAAGAACTCAAGCGCCAGTACACCAACGTAGTCAAGGCTATTCGCAACCGCGGTGAACATGCTTTTGGCTTGTTCTTGAAGCTCAGCATCATCAATGGCTGTAGAAAGGCTGAGTACACCATTGGTGTGAATGTTTTCAGCAAGTGGGTATACCACAACATCGCCATCTTTACCGCGTGCACCAACTAATGACACTTCGCGATTAAATGGCACAAACTCTTCTGCCACAATCGCTTGAGTCTCAGTGGCGGCAATGCATTCAGCCATCTCAGCCCAAATAGTATCCGCGTCGTTTGCATTTTTTAGTCGCCACTGGCCTTTACCATCGTAACCGCCAAGCGCGCTCTTGAGTACCATTGGAATGCCAACGTACTCAATTGCTTTGTCGAAGTCTTCGCGTGTATTGATGACTGCATATTTCGCATTCTTAACTTTCGCTGCGTCGAGTAGCGCTTTCTCAATGCGGCGATCGCCACCGGCTTTAATTGCTTCAGTACTTGGAAGAAACTTACCGCTCTTCTCACATACATCTAATACATCATGAGGAATGTGCTCAAACTCGGCAGTAATCACATCAGCTTGTTCAATCGCATTTTCCAAACCATGACCAATAACTGCTTGAGTCAGTGGGTGGACAATGTTTTTGCTGCCGACATCGAATGCTGAGATTTCTAGATTCAGCGGAGCGCCCGCTAATGACATCATACGAGCCAGTTGACCCGCACCAAGTACTAAAACATGCATCAGATTAGTCCTCTGCAGGGTTTGGGTTAGCTAATACTGTTTCTGTTTGCTCGCTGCGGAAAGCTTCAACCTTCGCCATCACTTCTTCATCATGAGTACCAAGGATTTGAGCCGCTAGGATGCCCGCATTCGCTGCGCCAGCTTCACCGATAGCAACGTGCCAACTGCGATGCCTTTTGGCATTTGAACGATAGAAAGAAGCGAGTCCATACCTTTTAGTGCACGAGACTGAACTGGCACACCAAGAACTGGCAAACTAGTGAAGGCTGCACACATACCTGGTAGGTGCGCTGCACCGCCGGCACCAGCGATGATCACTTTAATGCCACGCTCTTTTGCGCTGTTTGCATAGTCTGCAAGAAGTTGAGGGGTACGGTGTGCAGAAACCACTTTTGTTTCATAAGCAACACCAAACTGATCTAGCATGTCTGCTGCTAGCTTCATGGTTGGCCAATCAGATTTAGAACCCATGATAATACCGACTTTCATCTCAAACTCCTTCAAGCTTTTTAAATTGGGTAGGCTGGCAATTTGTGCGCATTATACGAGGATTTTTGCCTCAAGCAAACGTTTGCGTGGTAATGAGAAGAAAGTTGATACATTTTATAAACAAATAGCTTTAGGTACTCGGTGTGATTATTTGTACACTTGTTATTGATTCAATGGATATATGTAAATTTAAGGTGAAACCGTGAGTAATTTTGAGCAGGTAGTGAGCGCACTAAAACAGGGGGAAGTGATCGCTTATCCAACCGAGGGCGTGTTTGGTGTGGGGTGCGATCCGGATGACACATCCGCTATTGAGAAACTACTGGAAATCAAACAGCGACCTGTAGAAAAAGGGCTGATTTTGATTGCTGCCAGCTACGAGCAACTAATGCCTTATATTGATGAAAGCCAGCTCACCAAAGAGCAGTTAGATAAAGTGCATGCAACTTGGCCAGGCCCTGTTACGTGGATCATGCCAGCCAGCAAGCAGGTATCTGATTGGGTGTCGGGTCAGTTTGATTCCATTGCAGTTCGCGTTACAGATCACCCTCTGGTTCAAAAACTGTGTGTTGAGTTTGGTAAACCGCTAACATCCACCAGTGCAAACTTAACGGGTGAGCCACCGTGTATGACCACGCTAGAAGTGGAGCAGCAATTAGGTGATCGCTTAGTGGCTATTTTGGATGGTGAAACGGGCGGACGTAATAAGCCAAGCGAAATCCGAGATGCCAAAACGTCCAAGATCCTAAGACAATGATCCTAAGACAAGGTTAACTGGGGTATACAGACCCTTGGGCCACTCGTTCTAGAAAAAAATAAAAAGAGTGAAGGAAGTAGAGATGTCAGCCATTGATAGTCAGGGCATGGATAATCAGAGCGTGGATAAACAAAGCGTAAAAGCCTTTCTAATGGCTTTGCAAGATTCCATTTGTCAGCAACTAGAACAAGTAGATGGCAAAGCTGTATTTGAAGAAGAGGCTTGGCAACGCGAACCGGGCGAACGTTTGGGTGGCGGTGGCCGCACTCGCGTAATGAGAGAAGGTGCGGTATTTGAGCAAGGTGGTGTTAACTTCTCTCATGTAGAAGGTAAACAGATGCCAGCTTCTGCAACAGCGCACCGACCGGAATTGGCGGGAAGACGTTTTGAAGCATGGGTGTCTCTTTAGTCATGCATCCAAACAATCCATATGTGCCAACCTCGCATGCTAACGTGCGTTTTTTCATTGCTGAAAAGGATGGTGAAGATCCAATTTGGTGGTTTGGTGGCGGTTTCGACTTAACGCCATTTTATCCATTCGAAGAAGATTGCCAGTTCTGGCACAACACAGCTAAAGAAATATGCGCACCTTTTGGAGCCGACGTTTACGCTGAGCATAAAGCTTGGTGCGATGAATACTTCTTCCTCCCTCATCGCGATGAAACCCGAGGCGTGGGTGGCTCTTCTTTGATGATCTAAACCAATGGCCTTTTGATAAGTGCTTTGATTACATCAAGGCGGTGGGTGAAGGTTATACCCAAGCTTACTTGCCGATTGTAGAAAGACGCAAAGATGAAGCCTTTGGCGAACGTGAACGAGAGTTTCAGCTTTATCGTCGTGGCCGATATGTCGAATTCAACTTGGTATACGATAGAGGTACCCTGTTTGGATTGCAAAGCGGTGGTCGCACCGAATCAATTTTGATGTCCATGCCGCCGCTTGCGCGATGGGAGTATGGCTTTGAGCCAGAGGTGGGCTCACCAGAGGCTCAGCTTTACGAGCGTTACCTCAAACCGAGAGAGTGGTAGCTCTTTCTTCACCAAAGATATGATGTTAGGGTCGTTACATTCGTAATGACCCTTTATTGTTTCTGGTAGGTAAGGACATGACCCAGCAAATAGACCGTTATGCCGTTTTTGGTAATCCAATCGGTCAGAGCAAATCCCCATTTATTCATACACTGTTTGCGCGTCAGACAAATCAATCGATGACCTATACTGCTCTTCAACCAGAAAGTGATGCTTTCTTGCAAGCTGCTAAAGAGTTCTTTGGTGAAGGGAGTAAGGGCTGTAATGTCACCGCACCATTTAAAGAAGATGCGTATCAGTTTGCTGATCGGTTAACCGAGCGTGCCCAGCTCGCGGGTGCGGTTAATACCTTAAAGAAACTTGATGATGGGCAGATCATTGGTGATAACACCGATGGTGAAGGCTTAGTTCAAGATTTGCTTCAATATCAAGTGCTGCTGAAAGATTCGCGTATTTTGTTATTGGGAGCGGGTGGTGCTGCAAGAGGCGTGATTAAGCCGCTTCTGGATCAAGGCGTCAAAGAGATCGTCGTGGCGAACCGCACCAAGCAAAAGGCCGAAACGCTGGCAGAAATGTTCTCACCCTATGGCCTGGTCATTGCGAAATCATTGGACGAAGTCGATGAGAGTTTCGATATCGTTATCAACTCTACGTCATCAGGGTTAACGGGTGAGCTGCCAAAAGTGAGTGATGTCATTTTCTCAAACGGATCTACCGTCTATGACATGATCTACCGTGCAGAGGTGACGCCTTTTAATCAATGGGCGTTGGATAGCGGTGCGCATGTCGCGTATGACGGGCTCGGAATGTTGGTTGGTCAAGCGGCAGAGAGCTTTATGTTGTGGCGTGGCATTAGGCCGGGTACCAAGCAAATACTCCGTGAGCTAAGAAAGAATCTACAAGGTTAGAAAAGAGTGAATCAATCTATTTTGTTCCCAGACATGCAGTCTTGGGATGAAGGTAAACAAGCTGTGATGTTTCCAGCTCAACAATCGGGTGCATTGATAGAGTGTGTGGTAGGTGTTGATAAACTCGCCGAGCTAGTTGGTCATTCTGTTGAAGGTAAAGAAGCGGCTTTGAACGCTTTTGAACAATGTCGCTTTGATTTAGAAGAGCTGGCCGAAGAGTTAATAGAAGATGAGATGTTTAACTCGAACGGCAGGTAGAGGTTGGTTAATTACTTTTCCTCTATATCTACCACTTCATTCAGATAGTCATTTTTGTTCTGAACATAGTTGTTGGCAGATTTCTGTAAGAAAGCGCGTTCCTTATCCGTTAATGGGCGTGCTTGTTTAACTGGGCTGCCAACATACAAATAGCCACTTTCTAATCTCTTTCCTGGTGGGACTAAACTGCCGGCGCCAATCATTACTTCTTCTTCTATTACTGCGGCATCAAGAACAATTGCGCCCATTCCGACTAAAACCCGATCATGGATAATGCAGCCATGTAGCATTACCTTATGACCGATGGTCACATCGTTGCCGATAATCAGCGGGTAGCCTTCAGGATTTTCTGCGTTTTTGTGGGTGACGTGCAGGACTGAACCGTCTTGAACATTAGTACGCTCACCAATATGGATGTGGTTAACATCGCCTCGAGCAGCAACCAGTGGCCAAATACTCGAATCGTCACCAATCTTGATATCGCCGACCAATACGGTGCTACTATCTATATAGACACGTTTGCCGATTTGAGGCGCGATACCTTTATAACTACGAATTGAAATCATACTTTCTCCTTCTTCATGAGGATTAAAGGGCAATACTGCCCAAAAGAGTAGCAAAAATAGCGCTTATTGTTTGAAAATCACTCAGACGGTAAAAAAAAGCAAAAAAAGTAAAAAAAGCGCTTGCCAATGTGAAGCTGATCTCTATAATGCCCCCTCGCTGACACGGGAACGCTTCGAAAGAAACGAGAAGGTAGTTAGCAAGGTCAATTAGCCAAGCGAAATGCTTGAAAAAAGTTTGAAAAAAGTGGTTGACACTAAACTTTATCTCGCTAAAATGACCGCCTCTTGTGAGTGATGTGAGTCACAAACAAGAAAG
>NZ_JYJP01000118.1 GCF_001012815.1 Vibrio mexicanus | reverse complement strand
CCATCTACAAAGCGACTGGTTTTTCCTGAGACGGTCACTGCCGTGATGGTATCGCTGTTTACATCGTCAATGGCATTGATCTCAATATTCGGCGTAAGCGGTAGCTTCGCTGTACTATAATCTTCTCCTGGATTGTTCACTTCATCTTCATAACCTGAGATAACCAATTGCATCAGTTCTAATTTATCTCCTGCATTGGGTACTGTCATCGATGCTGTCCATACTTGTCTGATACCAGAATCATTCCAAGTGATGGGTTCACCACCTAGGGTAGAAGTATTCGGTTTAGTTACAGGCCGGCTGAAGTTAGCAGTAATAGAGACTTGTTCAGAAGTGTTGGCGAATTGAGGATTGAAGGAAACAGAATCAACTTGAGGAACTTGGATATCTAGCAAAAACGTAGCCCCTGATGACGCTTCGATTTCAAATTGATTGTTAGCAGAAACCTGCACATCAATAATCTCACCATTATTTAATGATGCTACATTGACCGTTTGAGTCAATTGCCAGTTACCGTCAACATCAACCACACCCTGAGCAGTGATCGGCTCACTGTGAGAGTCGGTGAAGTTCACATCAACATTCAAACCTGCCACAAAGCGAGAAGCCTTGCCCCTCACCATGAGAGCTTTCGCTAATTCTGAGTTAACGATGTCGTCTACATCTACCGAGATAGTAGGCGTCAGTGGTAATTCATTCGATAAATCACTTTCTCCCTCATTACCTAGATCATCGGAAAAACCACTCACAGCGAAAACTAAACTTGCAAGGTCAGATGACTCAACGGTGCTACTCCCCTCCCAAACAGTTCGATCACCGTTTGGAGAAAGCGCTTTAGTCGCCTCTGAACCTAGTGCCCCTTTCACATCAACGACAGGTTTGTCAAAGGTCACCGAATACGTAACGCTTTGTCCGGGTAACTGATGAGAAGGATCGAAGTTTACCGATTGAACTAAAGGTAGTTCACCTGCAACTTCTATTTGAAGCAAGTCTCCTAATCCGGGGATCTCATTGATACTCTCATAACTACCTTCAATAACCTCTACATTAACAGTATGGTTACTGTTTTGCGGTGAGGTATAAGTAACAGTCCACGTTTTATTGTCCGAAGTTACCCAAGTCCCATTGTCTAATTGACCGGTGTCGCCACCATTCGATGCCGAAAGTTTCACGTCACCAATTTCAAATTTCTGAACTTCTTCTGAAAAGCTGAAGGTTAATTGAGCGTCTTGCCCTCCCCCATTGGCCCTTGGACTGACGAGCTAATGGATAGATTAGGAATGCTAGCCGCTTCTACTTCTATACGAAGTGGGTGCTGCGACTCCGGATGCACCTTATCTTTAACCCTTAGCGTGAAGTCATATCCGCCCGCTGGGAGCAAGTAATTAAATACATGTGGCTCATTTTGATTATCTGGGCGTGAAATAGAACGCGGGGTAAATCCTTGGATTGATGGTTCTACGTAATCCAAGTTCGCATCTTTCACAACAGCGGAAACATCAATGCTATACGAACCATTCTCTGGGACCATTGACACTTGCTCACTCGTTAAACTGACGACTTCAGGTACATCAAAATCGACAATGGTACTCACTCCGTTTTGATTGTAGGTACGTCCATCAAGAAGGAAATCACTGATCGTGCGTCCAATCGAGTCTTCAACAATTAGTTTCATGTAGTGAGAACCCTGCTGTTCTTGCACGAATCGCACCGTTCCAGATACCGAGCTTCCCCCGCGGAACTCACCACTATCTTCTCTAATAGGCTCACCGTCATTTTCAAACACTAATCGGTAAGAATCCGCGATAACTTCGCTAACATTGTCTGCGGACACAGAGAAGCCGTTGTTTAACTCTGTTAAATGTAGCGTCGTACCGCTCATATTGATGCCATCGTTAAAGTCTAATGTCATAACTGGTGCATCAATATTCTTGCGTATCCCTTCAGCAGGAGTAGTTACATGGTTACCCGCGTTATCCCAAGCGTTGACGTAGATAACTACAACATCCTTTGGTAAGTCTTCGACAGGTATCTCAAAGTATTGTGACGAGTTCGATCCATCTTCTACTCTTAAAATTTCGTCTTGGCGGTGTGAAACACGGTATATAACTCTTTCAATACCACTACCTGGACCGTCATTAATATCCAATACAAACCTCACCATACCGTCGGTCGTTGGTGACTTGGTTACGATAACACTGTCACGAATAACCGGCGCTTTCCTATCGACTTGAATTGTCACTGAATCGCTAGTACCTGTACCAAACGCATCTACGGCTTGAGCGGTTATCAAGAAGTTTGAATTTTCCACGCCTTCTTCAATATTTGTTGAGAATCTGATACATGAAGTCGAGCCTGAACCGACATCGGCAGGACAAGTCGTGTCCCTAAATAAATCTACATTGTTTCTTAGAGAGTATGACTTTCCGTCAACCGTCACGGCAATATCAGCAATATCTGAGGAAACTGTTCCTTCGTACATTTGAACCGACATATCAACATGCAGCTGAGGAGAGTTAGATGCCTCACCGGAAACAGGGCTATAGATGGAGGTCGTTACGTCACCTTGAGGCTTAGCAATAGTAATGGGGTGCGGATCTGCAGTATTACCTGCGTTATCCATCAAGCCAATAACAGAATAATTCATTCGATCGCCCAAAGCTGGAAGTACATCGTTATAGCGCTCATCAAAATCACATTCAACTAGAGAGCCACCAGCACCTCTACATTCTGTTGGCGTTAGCTCACCATGTCCTTGCTCACGTCTCAATCTAGGGAATGACGCCTCTGTAATATCAACACCAGATAATTCGTCACCAAATTTAAGCGAGAAACTAATTCTTTTATCGTCGCCGTTGTAGTAAACGTTTCCGCCACTCAAATAAAAGATGTCGTCTTCTTCAACCGTAGGTGGATCGACATCCATCATAGAGAATGTAAATCTTTGAACCGTTTGCTTTTCATTTTGACCTCTAGTACGAGTAATCAACGTTACTGGCGCATCTTTGAAGCTACGATCTGAGGTTACTGCACAACTGTATGGCAAGGTCGGATTATCTACCCGTGAATACGCGTAACTCCAACCACCTCCCTCATCAGGATCTGGCACGACATCTTCTGACGGGTAACTGTCTCGAACCCAGCACTCTAAATCACGTACGCTACCTTCCCCTACCACTTCAAACTCTACGTCCAATGTTTTACCTGAAATATAGTTTTGGAAAATCGGCGGGTTGGTAATTCGTAGCGCAACCCCTCACGTTGAACGCTAAGTGTTTCGTTGTGAGTTCCAGGTTTACGATCATCTTGGTTTGTTGCACGGGCCTGGTTAAATACACGAATGGCTACTGTATATGGACCGTCTTCAATGATATCAGAGGCGAATAGTGTAGCTTTCCACGTATTATCTTGGCCAGACTCACTAAAGTTAAGACTATTGTCGTTGTATGTCGCCTCAATACTCGATACACCACTAGGATCATCAACAACTAACGTATACACAATGTCCTGATCGTCAATGATCGTGTTACCTACAATTGGAGTTCCATCTGCATACTCTTTCGTCACCGTTATATTCGGTCGTGTATTCAATATGTTAAGAACAATAGGCTCACTTGTCTCACCATAGTTTCCACGTATATCTCTTGCCGCAAGTTTGACGTAATGTACACCGTCAGTCAGATTGTCTAGTGCAAGTTTCAGATCATCAGGTTTGGTTCCATCACCCCCAGGCTCGGAATCAAAAACCCAATAACGCACTGATTCTTTATTAACACCCACAGTCGAAGAAACACCGGTTTCATCAAGATCATAAGCATCAATATCAAATACATAGTTCCCTAAATAGTAGTATGAGTCCGAGTGACCTCTAAGCGACAACGTCGGACCTTCTCTATCGATAAATACGTTATTTGATGCAGTGGGGGTTTCAAATCCATGTATATCTCTTGCAACGACGTACAGTCGAGTTTCAATAGAACCTTCTTGCAGTAGAATTTTGCTCGTATCGATAGGGTCAAGGGACATAGTGAATGCGTTATCAGGATCGATATTAGTCGTCGACTTAATAATTTCGTCATTACCTTCTTGATAAAGCGCGACATATTCAACCCCAGAATCATCTTTAACCGAATCAAAACGGACGTCAAATGAAGGCCTAAAACACGACTTCCCTCAGAGGTCGTATCTCGAACCCAAGGAACAGACATCTTAACTTCGGGCCCTTTGTTATCAACATAAAATCCGATGTTGCCAGGTACGCTTCGATTGGGCGGAAATGCGCTATCGCTGGCTGTAACTCTGAAGGTATTTTTATCGCCATATTGGAACACATTCGAAATTAACTGCACTCGCACATTAGGCTGCTGCCCCAAAAGGTATGGAAATAAGCAGTCCTCTTCATCAGGATCACATGCTTGCAAGGTTGTCCATGTTCCCTCCCCGATTCGTAGCTCGACGGCAACCTCACTACCCGGGCTCAAATTCCCCCAGTTCACAACAGGCGTCCAAGTCGAATTACCGCCCAAACGACTACCGAGCTCCTCACTCTCGATAGTGGGAGGTTCTGAGTCGATGCGGATATTGAATCTTGGAGCGTCTGTTGTACTTGCTGTGACTTCGTTGCCAAGATTATCAATTGCAGTAACTACGACTTGCCAATCTCCGTCATCCGGATAAATAACATCGCGACCACCAGTGCAGTTCTCAACACATAAATTAAGCTGGAATCCTGCATTGTTGTTAACGGCAAAATCTTCAGGAATGAACGGTACCGTCTCACCACTTAACTGAGAGAAAACCACGCCTCTTGATTCAATAACATCCCCTACATCGTCGAAAATGTTGAATGTTAGGGTATGGTTGAAGTTCGCATTCAGATACGTGGTGTCAGGGATTGGATTGCCCTCATTGTCTTTTGGTGGAATGTACTCCACTCTCGGGTAATCGTTATCAACGTGATATGAGATGATATAAGGATCCTCTCCTTCATAACCGTGAGAATTCCCCTGTCCATCCATGGCTGAAACATGGATGGCAAATTCCAACATGTTTTCAAAACTTTGAGTGTTTAATGTAAAGTTATAAAACTTCTTAAAATAGGTACTTGAAGATGGGTCGTAAGTGATTTCGACATCAGCCGGCTTAGGGTTTTGTGGATCATCACTGCTGAACCAAAAAGGTATATTCAATGGTTGATACTCACCATGTTCCACAATGCCAGAAGGATCATCTAGCAATAGTCTTGAGCCAACTTCACCAGCGATATAAATCTTGTTACCAACCTGATATGACCTGCCATAGACTAAATCGAGTGATACATTCGGTGCACTTTTATCAATGCTCTCACCTTCACCATCAAAAATAGGTCATCGCCAAGGCTTGGCATCGCCAAGGCAATATCATCCGCATATAGCTGAGCAATATGGGCCTCTATGCCATAAACTTCGGTTAAGATTTGATAGTAACGTTCCGCTAAATCCGCTCGGTAGGTACGGTTCGAATAATTGTAGCCATCGTAGTTAATCTGGCCATTTCTCCCGTTACCATTCGCCTTTCCGTCATGACTAAAATCATCATAAAAGCCACGCGCAAAATCGACTGAATTAAAACGAGGAGCCTGCTTTGCTAAATCAACAATGGCTTCGAGTAAGAATCGATGTTGGTAGTCTATGCTTGGGTTAGCCGGAATTGGGTACGAACGCAAAACTTCATTCGTCGCGTAAGGCGTATCTGTAGGATCAAAGCCAAAGAAAGAATGGTTACCTTCAGAAAGTGCGCGTTTTACATCACTTAGATAGGCGTTCGCGGTGGCACTGTTTTTACTACCCGAAGCGGTAGAATTCCACAAATAGTCAAATAATCCCGTGTGTAGGTAGAAAGTTCATTAATGAAAACGGTTTGCGAACCATTAAGTGGGAAGTAAGCACCGAAGTTAGCACCAGAAAAATCCACATTTGTACGTGCATCTTGGCTATCTTCCCAATTGTAGTAATACGGAGCTCTATCAGGATGTGACTCCAATCTAACCCGCATAAATTCGTAATTAAGCATGTCCGTCGTCAAGGAACAAGACGCCAAATCTAGGGCTGGATTACCGCCAGTTTCATTTAGTTGCCTTGTAGTACAACTCACCAATGGCGTGAAATCGCCATTAGCACTTAAACCTTCTAGCCTTGCCGTTGCATTTACAAAAGGTGTCGTAACAGTGATGGTTGGAAGATCAAACGTGCTTCTGAAGTAGACTTGTTCTGTCTTGCTCACGTTATCCGACTCATCAATCGTCTTGATCACCAGCTTTTGGCCACTGTTCTCGGAGACACTTCTGAAGTTATCGCCTAATATTTCACGAACAAATGGGACATAGTAGACAATCTCATTAACTCGTTCGCCTGAGTCATCAATGGTTTCGTGGGGAATTAAAGCTTCTGAATTATCAGTGGAAGCCACGGTTGAAGTAGTTTTGATCAGTCCATAATCACCGTCATTGTTCGTACTCACGTAGTATTCGACAACCAACCTTAATTTATCTGCAGGAGAGCCAATGACACTCTCACCATGAGGGTCACTTACTACAACCTTCACGTAAGGAATACGGTTTTCATTCAGTAAATTAGAATTGAAGTGACGAAAATCGGCTTCAGGAATCGTTGGTTTTAGACCATTTGCCGCATAGGAATAATCGATTTTTAAGTAGTTATTTGCTGTTTTTACGGTTTCTTCCGTGTAAGTGTATTGGCTATACTCGGCTTCGATCGTTGTTCTATCCCCTTCACCATCTACCTCAACGTACATCATATTGCCATTAGGGAATGAAAGAAGTACTTCCGGGTCTGTGTCATCACGACTAACAGTAAATAGCTCTCTACCGACATTCCCTTGTGTGTCTTCTGCGAAAATTTCAAACTGGGTTTGAGAAGTAAATTCCTCAGTACTATAGGGCTGCATAAACTCACACTGACTTCCGACTTCGACTGAAATAGGCGTACAATCTACAACCTCAGGAAGGCCACCTCGAAAGATCACTTCGACTTTAGTGATATCTTGAGACTCTTCTTTCACAACCCCATGCAGAACGTAAGTTTCAGCAGTATTGTTGATTGTTGTCGCTGATTTTATTTCGATCACGGGAGCTAGGTTGTCCCACTCAAAGTCCAACACATCTCCATCATTGTTAGATGGCGATGTTTTGTTACCCAAAACGTCTTCGGCATAAACGATGATCCGAGCATCTGTAACGTTTGAAGTATTGCTTTCATAGTCCAGATCAGCGTTGTCGACAGCTTGGGTGTTAATCTTTACATGAATGTTTGAAACGCGGGCACCTCGCTCAAAGTCATCCAACATGATTTCACAGTAACCAGCACCGCTTGTGATATTGGTTGGACAAACAAATTCTTCAGACCATGCTCCATGGGATTTGAACTGCAGGTAGGCACTCACTTCATGCACGCCTATTTCGTCTGTAATCTGAACATCAATTTTGTCTGTGTTGGCTAGAACCGCTGAGTCAGTTCTCACAGCCACTGGTGCATCTGTATCGATTGGGATTTCATCTCGTGGAGGAACAGCTCCATCACTACCGCTGCCAGTACCGAGTGAATTGATTTGATCACTAAATTCGACATAGTCCGTCGCGGGTGTGCCCGATAAGTTAAGAGATGGATCGTTCACAACCACCAGCACATGCTGAGCGAGCCCATTGGTGTATATATCGCTTGTCACTAATTGTTGACCAAACGTTAGTGGAGATTGAAACCCAGTCGATTGATTGACTTCGCGACCATTCAGTTGACCATCTGAGCTAATATCACGGTATTGAATATCAGCCAGATTAAATGACGTATATACGTTATCCGAGTTACCGTGTGCATTAATCAAATCATACGCATATGACGAGTAAGCGGTAAGCAGTGCACCATACTTGTGGCCAGGAGATGCAAAACTGCTTTGGCCACCGCGTGTGATATCGATTGGCCATGTTGTTTTGACATTAAACCCGTACATCGAATCAATTGATGCCTGTGCTTGATCGATCGCCGTTGCACCCGAAGTACCATTCGCAATTTTATACTTTGCCAAGCCCGCTGCCATATTGGTTAGCGGAGTGATCATTACATCGTGGCTATACCCCTCCGAAAAGTTCATCACGGTATCAAAACGTAAAGATTTACCATTGCTTTCCGACACCGCTTCGCCGGTAAGCGGGTCAACGTAAGCCCCTCCTTGAGCGCTTACCAGTAACGGGCGAGAGCTAGACTGAATCTGTGTGGAATAATTACCAAATGCATCAGTTGTGGTTTGAGCAAGTAACTTGCCCACGTTTCCGTTATCGTATTCCCAAATATAGACGGTAGCACCAGATACCGGAGCATCATAAACATTACCTGTAATGGTGCCTTGTTGGCGAGAAGGGGGATCTTTTCGATCATCACTTTCGCTATCGCCACCACAACCAGCAAGCAATGCAAAAATAAATAGTATAAATACTTTGAATATATTCATTTGGTCAACTACACATCTATAAGTGGAATTTTCCAAAGATTATATTTGCAGCAACTATTTTCTCAATATGGCATATTTATTCGTATTTCAGTCAAAATAACCATCTAATATTTACATATGGCTAACACTTAGATTTACTACTAATCATTTCAATTTAAATGATAGTTACTTGCCCTGTTTTTTGAATTTATAGAAATAGTTTTTTTTCATTTTTTTAATCGCTGTTAAACTATCCTCTCATTCGTAGCCCTTGTTAAGACTCTCACATGCTGCTGATTTTAAAGAATCACCTATACAAAAATGATACCGAAAGTAGAAACATCTGGTTTCTACTTTCTTTAGTATTGCTTTTATTTGTATGTGCATTTATTTATGGCAATCGATATTCACCTGATAATACGGCAGATAAAAAACCTATACTTAATGTCGAAATAACCACCCCGAACTACGAAAACAATAACGCCTCACAATTAGATATAGGCAAAAAGAAAGCCGGCCAGATTAACTATTCTTTTATCTCCTCTGCGTTAGATGCTGGAATATCCAATTTAGCACTTCAAGAAATCATTGAGCATTCTAAAGATAAATTTGAGTTACTCTCCTCATCAACTCGAAGCGGGTGGTTTGCCGCTAATACAAAGTCAGCACATACATCCTCATTTTTGTATACCGACGAAGAACAAGAGTTCTTCTTCTACAAGGTCAATGATGATTTGATTCTCGACCAGTTTGGTGAACCATACGGCAGTTTGAGTGGTTTACTAACACCCACACAAAAACAGTACCGCATTACCTCTCACTTTGCTGAGGCTAGGCTTCATCCTGTCACCAATCGGGTTCAGCCACATAGAGGTACGGACTATGCTACTCCTGTCGGCACGGAGGTATTATCTGTCATGCCAGGGAAAGTTATCGCATCACGTTACGACCGAGTCGCAGGTCATTACATCACTATCGGACATTCCAATAATATGATGACTCGTTACTTACATTTGTCTGAACGAAATGTCCGAAAGGGTGACTTTATTAGTAAAGGTGACATTATCGGCAAAAGTGGTAATAGTGGGCGCACAACTGGGCCTCACCTTCACTTTGAGTTACACATTGCAGGTGAAGCGGTCGACGCCCATGCCAAACATTTATTGGCTTTTCACAACGTGGACACCGAATATCGTTTAAAAGCAAGCAAAGCCTACGAAAGTCTCCACGCAGCCATTCGAGAAAAGAAGTTGAGTGGTATGGCATTAGCTTCACAGTAACTCAGCCATTGAGGCAAGCTGCATTCAAAAGAAAAACCGAGCAAGCAAAAAGGCCTATACGTTGTATAGGCCTTTCCGTTTCAAAATAAATAGGACGTGAGCTTTAAAACCAACGTTCCAACGCGGATTTATCGAGCTGCCTGAATGCACGATTCAGAATCTGAGCAAGCTCTTTGTAGCGAGGCTTTGATTTCATTGGTTCTAGCGCAAAACCTGACTCAACAATTTTCTGATGAAGCTCGCGATACCAACCCGCCAGAGAAGGAGGCAATTGCGTATTGGCACGATTACCTAACCACCACATTCCTTGGACAGGCAAACTAATGGCGAACAATGCAATGATAACGGCTTGAGGCATGGCATTTGGGTTTTGAAACGCCAATTGAGTAAGAACGCTGATAGCTGCAATAGCGGGCATCACCTTGATGCCGAACTTGGTTGCTTTGATGATGCGCTGTTCTGGGAAAAGAAGGTTGAGCTCTTTTCGCATCGGCCAAGTATCCATGTACTTTTGTCCATCTTTCAAGCTATGGACTAATCCCACTTTATTGTTCATACGACTCTCTCACTTTCAAAACGGGCAAACGCTAAAAATTAGTTGAATCTTTCAACTTATCGCGTAAAAAATTGACGAAAGATAATATTCTTTCAAAAATTTTTTGTTATATTTACCTATTATCGCTATCCTTTGCGCACCCTCAATCTCATTGTTGCTGTTATTTACAAATTACGCAACTTTGCGATGATTTCTGCAAGGATTGCATAGGTTGCTTTCAAGGTAAAGCAGCGTCTCACTATATGGAAATAGACGTTTTTTTAACCAAGAATAGTACCTTCCCCACTGGATTGAACTATTCTTGAGATTAATTTTCATCCTTACTGATAATTTGTCAGTCGAATAACAGGTAGTCACACATGTCTAAGCTAGTTTTAGTTTTAAACTGCGGTAGTTCTTCTCTTAAATTCGCTATTGTTGATGCAGACAACGGCGATGAGCACCTAACAGGTCTTGCTGAATGTCTTCACCTTCCAGAAGCTCGCATCAAGTGGAAACTTGATGGCAAGCACGAAGCTCAACTAGGCGACGGTGCAGCTCACGACGAAGCTCTATCTTTCATCGTTGAAACTATTCTTGCTTCTAAGCCAGAACTTGCAGAACAACTAAAAGCAATCGGTCACCGTGTTGTACACGGCGGTGAGAAGTTCACTAAGTCTGTTCTTATCGATGACGAAGTACTAAAAGGTATCGAAGACTGTGCAACTCTAGCACCGCTTCACAACCCAGCAGCTATCGTTGGTATTAAAGCTGCTCAAAAAGCATTCCCAACGCTTCAAAACTCTGCAGTATTCGACACTGCATTCCACCAAACAATGCCAGAAGAAGCGTACCTATACGCACTTCCGTACAACCTGTACAAAGAGCACGGTATCCGTCGCTACGGTATGCACGGTACTTCTCACCTATTCATCGCTCGTGAAGTTGCTGAGCGTCTAGGCAAGCCAGTTGAAGAAGTAAACATCATCAACTGTCACCTAGGTAATGGTGCATCTGTTTGTGCAATCAAAAACGGTCAATCTGTAGATACTTCAATGGGTCTTACTCCACTAGAAGGTCTTGTAATGGGTACGCGTTCTGGTGACATCGATCCTGCGATCATCTTCCACCTACACGACGCGCTAGGTTACTCAGTTGAGCAAATCAACAACATGCTAACTAAAGAGTCTGGCCTAATGGGTCTAACTGAAGTAACACCTGATTGTCGTTACATCGAAGATAACTTCGGTAAAGAAGAAGCAGCAACTCGCGCAATGGACGTAATGACTCGTCGTCTAGCGAAATACGTAGCTGGCTACACGGCAACTCTTGACGGCCGTCTAGACGCTATCGTATTCACTGGTGGTATCGGTGAGAACGGCGCTCCAATCCGTGAAAAAGTACTAGACCGTCTAAGCATCTTCGGTATCGAAGTTGACGGCGAAGCAAACCTTAAAGCACGCTTCGGCGGCGAAGGTGTGATCACGACTGCAGACAGCCGCATCCCAGCGATGGTTGTTTCAACTAACGAAGAGTTAGTGATTGCAGAAGATACTGCTCGCCTAGCAGGTCTTTAATTGATTTAGCTAGCAAGCGATGAATACGCTTGCTAGCTTTCTTTTTTAAGGGGCTCAACTCCTATTCCGTATTGCACGACTTATTCGTATTGCTACCCATTGGAATAAGTAGTTGGGCTTTTATTTCATATAGTTAAAGGTACTACGAATGTCCCGTACTATCATGCTTATCCCTACTAGCGCAGGCGTTGGCCTAACAAGCGTTAGCATGGGTGTTCTTCGCGCAATGGAGCGCAAAGGCGTTAAAGTTTCTTTCTACAAGCCAATCGCTCAACCACGTAGCGGCGGTGACCAGCCAGATCTCACTTCAACTATCGTTGGCACGAACAGCGATATGAAGATCGGCACGCCAGTAGAAATGTCTGTTACTGAAAGCCTAATCGGTAACGACAACATGGATGAGCTACTAGAGACAGTTGTAGAGCGTTACAACCAAATCAACAAAGATGCAGACGTAACGCTAATCGAAGGCCTAGTTCCAACTCGTAAGCACCCATTTGCTAACCAGTTGAACGCTGAAATTGCAGCGACACTAGGTGCAGAAATCGTACTAGTTGCGACACCAGGTAACGACAACCCAGCGCAACTAAAAGAGCGCATTGAAGTTGCATGTTCTAACTTCGGTGGCACTAAGAACAAAAACATTTCAGGTGTTATCATCAACAAGCTAAACGCACCTGTTGATGAAGCTGGCCGTACTCGTCCAGATCTATCTGAAATCTTCGACGAAGCAGACAGCGCACAGCAAAACGAGATGAAGGTGATGGAAATCTTCAACTCTAGCCCAATCCGTGTTTTGGGTTGCGTGCCTTGGAGCATCGACCTAATCGCAACTCGCGCGGTTGACATGGCGAAGCACCTGCAAGCTGACATCATCAACGAAGGCGACATCAGCACGCGTCGTATTAAGAGCATCACTTTCTGTGCACGTTCACTGCCGCACATGATTGAGCACTTCAAGCCAGGTTCACTGCTTGTAACTTCGGCTGACCGTCCAGACGTAATCGTTGCCGCTTCTCTAGCAGCAATGAACGGTGTAGAAATCGGTGCAATCTTGCTTACTGGCGGCTACGACATGCCAGAGCAAATCATCGAACTTTGTAAGCCTGCGTTCGACACTGGCCTACCTATCATCAAGGCACAAGGTAACACTTGGCAGACATCTTTGAACCTACAGAGCTTCAACCTTGAAGTCCCTGCAGATGACAAAGAGCGTATCGAATTCATCAACGAGCACGTTGCTGGCCATATCGATGGCAACTGGATTGAGTCTATGACGGAAGGTACTGAGAAGTCTCGTCGTCTAAGCCCACCAGCATTCCGTTACCAGCTAACTGAATTTGCACGTAAAGCCGCTAAGCGTATCGTTCTTCCTGAAGGCGATGAGCCACGTACGGTTAAAGCAGCGTCTATCTGTGCTGAGCGCGGTATTGCGGAATGTGTACTTCTTGGTAACCCAGAAGAGATCAAACGTGTTGCAGCCCAGCAAGGTGTTGAGCTAGGTGCTGGCGTAACTATCATCGATTCTGACAAGGTTCGTGAAAACTACGTTGCTCGTCTAGTTGAGCTTCGCGGCGCGAAAGGTATGACTGAAGTTGTTGCTCGCGAGAAGCTACAAGATTCAGTATTCCTAGGCACAATGATGCTAGAGAACGATGAAGTAGACGGCCTAGTTTCTGGTGCGGTTCACACTACTGCGAACACTATCGTTCCTCCATTCCAAATCATCAAGACTGCACCTGATGCGTCTATCGTATCTTCAGTATTCTTCATGCTGCTACCTGACCAAGTACTGGTTTACGGTGACTGTGCGATCAACCCAGATCCAACAGCAGAACAGCTTGCTGAAATCGCTATCCAATCTGCTGATTCTGCAGCAGCATTCGGTATCGACCCGCGCGTTGCTATGATCTCATACTCTACTGGTGAATCTGGTAAGGGTGCAGATGTAGATAAAGTACGTGAAGCAACGAAACTTGCGAAAGAGAAGCGTCCTGATCTTATCATCGATGGTCCTCTTCAGTACGACGCGGCAATCATGGAAAACGTGGCGGCTTCTAAAGCGCCAAACTCTCCAGTTGCAGGTAAAGCGACAGTATTCGTATTCCCAGATCTAAACACGGGTAACACGACTTACAAAGCAGTACAACGTTCAGCAGACCTAGTCTCTATCGGTCCAATGCTTCAGGGTATGCGTAAGCCTGTAAACGACCTGTCTCGCGGCGCTCTTGTCGACGACATTGTTTACACAGTAGCACTTACTGCAATCCAAGCAGACCAAGCTGAAAAAGCAGAGAAAGCCTTAAACTAATCTCCGCTAGAACAGGCTAAACAAAACAAAGCCCTAGACTCACTTCAAGTTGAAAGTGTCTAGGGCTTTTTAGTTTCTCTGCTTAAACCAGATGAACTGGTTTAGTCATTTATTTTCTCACGCCCATGTGGCTGTCTAAATCCAACTCTGGGCCAGCTGGCACTACTTGAGTCGGGTTAATGCCAGTGTGGCTAAAGTAATAGTGGCGTTTAATGTGGTAGAAATCCGTCGTCTCTTTTACGCCCTCTACTTGGTACAGCTCTTTCATGTATCCTTGTAGATTTTTATAGTCAGCAATGCGCTTCTTATTACATTTGAAATGGCCGACATACACAGGGTCAAAACGAATCAATGTAGTGAACAATCGCCAATCTGCTTCGGTTAGGCGGTTACCTGCCAGATAGCGGTTATCGGCAAGGTGGGCATCTAGCTCATCAAGGGCATCAAACAGTTTATCAAAGGCTTCTTCATAAGCCGCTTGTGTGGTGGCGAAACCGCAACGATATACACCATTGTTCACATTTGGGTAAACGAACTCATTCCACTTGTCGATTTGTGCGCGCTTCTCTTCTGGGTAGTAATCGTCATGATTACCGGTGAGATCATTAAACGCAGAGTTGAACATGCGAATGATCTCTGAAGATTCGTTACTGACAATAGTATTGGTTTTCTTATCCCACAGCACAGGCACAGTCACACGACCTGTATAATCGCTTTTTGCTTGAGTATAGATTTGATGCATTCGAGTATGACCGAACAACGGCTCAGGCAAACAGAACTGCCAACCTTCGCTAAGCATATCCGGGCTAACCACAGTAACATCAATATGCTCCGTCAAACCTTTTAACTGTCGGAAGATCAAAGTTCGATGTGCCCAAGGACAAGCTAAAGATACGTATAAGTGGTAGCGGCCCGATTCTGGCTGATACTTGGCATTTTCGTCGCTCGAGATCCAATCACGAAATCCTGCATCTTCGCGAATGAACTTACCACCACTTGATTTAGTGTCGTACCAAACGTCATGCCATACGCCTTCAACTAATTTACCCATCTGACTCTTCCTTCTTCAACTCTTTGTATGCTTTACATTATAAGAACTGAGCTAATGAGAAGAACCAAGCAAACTTGTTCTAGTTGTTCAGAAATTTTGAATAAGCCGAATGTATTGCCGTTGGCCTATCTCACCTAATCTCCGATCAAAAAAAGCGCGACCCAATAAAGGAATCGCGCTTAAAGCCCGTCACAGGCTGAATAGCTTTATTTCGCTTAAATCAATCGACTTAAACGGAGACGTTCAAGCAAGATACAGCGTGAACATCGTTGCCTTGGATTGTTGGCTTTCTCTCTGAACACGCTTGAGTCGCTTGCGGACAACGGGTACGGAAAACACAACCTGATGGCGGATTCATTGGAGATGGCAGATCGCCTTCCAACATTTCGATCTTCTTCTCACGCTCGAGCTTTGGATCAGGAATTGGGACCGCAGACATAAGAGCGCGCGTATAAGGATGCTTAGGATCAGCAAACAGCGCATCCGATTCACCCAGCTCAACCGCATTACCCAAGTACATCACCAATACACGGTCAGAGATGTGTTTCACCACGGACAAGTCGTGAGCAATGAACACCAAAGACAAACCCAGTTCTTTTTGCAGCTCTTTAAGTAGGTTAACCACCTGAGCTTGAATCGAAACGTCCAGTGCTGATACTGGCTCGTCACAGATGATCATCTTCGGCTTAAGAATCAGTGCACGAGCGATACCAATACGCTGACACTGACCGCCTGAGAACTCGTGAGGGTAGCGGTTAATCACGTTTGGAAGCAGGCCTACTTTTGCCATCATCTCTTTAACGCGATCTTTCACTTCAACTTTACTCAGCTCTGGGTAGAACGTACGCAAAGGCTCAGCAATGATGTCACCTACCGTCATACGTGGGTTAAGCGATGCCAGCGGATCTTGGAAAATCATCTGCATCTCTTTACGTGTGTCGCGACGCTCAACTTCCTGCATTTTCAGCACATCTTGGCCTAGCCAAACCACTTCGCCATCGGTAGCTTCTACAAGCCCAATAATGGCGCGAGCAAAGGTCGATTTACCACAGCCAGACTCACCTACTACGCCTAGTGTTTCACCTTCATAAAGGCGAACGTTCACACCATCAACAGCTTTTAGTGCGGTCGGTTTAGACCAAGGCCATGCCGACTTAGAAGCAATGTTAAAGTGTACTTTTAAGTCTTTAACGTCGAGTAATAATTTCTTCTCTTGCATCATTTTGCCCAAGCCTCCCAGTCAGAAAAACATGCACGCTGACGGCCATCACCAAATGGGGTCAGAATTGGCGTTTCGCTCTTACAGCGGTCCGTTACACGATGGCAACGCTCTTGGTAAGGACAGCCGGTGGCAAACGAAGTAAGTTAGGTGGGTTACCCGGAATTGTCGGCAAGATCTCACCTTCAGTATCCAAACGAGGAATCGCTTTTAGTAGACCTTCCGCATAAGGGTGGCTCGGGTTGTAGAAGATCTCGTCAACCGTACCGTATTCCATTGTACGGCCTGCGTACATCACAAGCACTTTGTCACATGAACCAGCAACAACACCTAGGTCGTGGGTAATCATGATGATTGCAGTGTTGAACTCTGATTTCAGCTCATTCAGCAGATCCATGATCTGCGCTTGAACGGTTACATCAAGCGCCGTGGTTGGCTCATCAGCAATCAGAAGTTTTGGACGACACAATAGCGCCATCGCAATCATTACACGCTGACGCATACCGCCAGAGAATTCGTGCGGGTACATAGTAATACGCTTACGCGCTTCTGGGATTTTAACCGCTTCTAGCATACGTACAGATTCTTCGAACGCTTCCGCTTTCCCCATGCCTTTGTGAAGCATCAACACTTCCATAAGCTGGTCACTTACCTTCATATATGGGTTAAGTGACGTCATTGGGTCTTGGAAGATCATTGCGATCTGTTCTGCACGAACTTTATTCAGCTCTTTTTCAGGAAGGTTAAGGATTTCCTTGCCTTCGAATTTTGCACTACCAGAGATGATGCCGTTCTTAGCCAGCAATCCCATGATAGAAAATACCGTTTGCGATTTACCTGAACCAGATTCGCCTACAATACCCAGTGTCTCACCTTGATTTAGGGAGAAGTTCAAGTCGTTAACTGCGGTGACGATACCGTCTTGAGTAGTAAACTCGACACGCAGATCTTTTACGTCTAATAAGCTCATTGTTACTTCCTCAATCTTGATTAACGATCTTTTGGATCAAGTGCATCACGCAGACCATCGCCTACGTAGTTGAAACAGAATAGTGTCACAACCATGAACGCGGCAGGGAATGCTAGCTGCCAAATAGCAACTTCCATTGTGTTCGCACCTTCTTGTAGTAGTGCGCCCCAACTTGTCATAGGCTCTTGAACACCAAGACCAAGGAATGAAAGGAATGACTCAGTCAGAATCATACTTGGGATAAGAAGCGTTGAGTAAACCGCAACAATACCTAATACGTTCGGTACGATGTGACGAGTAATGATGTTCCACTTGCTCACACCACATACGTGTGCCGCTTCAATGAACTCTTTGCTACGTAAGCTTAGCGTTTGACCACGTACGATACGCGCCATATCTAGCCATGCAATTGCACCAATCGCAACGAAGATAAGTACGATGTTACGACCAAAAATCGTTACCAGTACGATAACAAGGAACATGAACGGAACAGCGTATAGGATTTCCAGAATACGCATCATGATTCGGTCAGTACGACCGCCGATGAAGCCCGACGCTGCGCCGTATAAAGTACCAATCAATACTGCAACCATTGCACCCATGACACCCACCATCAGTGAGATTCGACCACCGACTAAGGTACGAACATATAAGTCACGACCTAATGCGTCTGTACCAAAGAAGTGATCCATTGAAGGGGCTGCATGAATTGAATACCAGTCGGTATCTTCAAAACTGTACTGTGCAAACATTGGCAGGAAAACAACCGCCAACGTCATTAAAACGAGAATGACTAAACTCGCCATTGCCGCTTTGTTTCGCATAAAGCGAATTCGTGCATCTTGCCAAAGGCTGCGACCTTCAATTTCCAGGTTCTCGGAGAACTTCTCGATCGCTTCTAAATTTTCTTTTTTCGTCAACATGTTAATACTCCAACCTAGTAGCGAATCTTCGGATCAATCGCAGCCAACAGAATATCGACCACGGCATTGAACAGGATGAACAAGAAGCCAATTAGGATAGTCACGCCCATAACCAAAGAGTAATCTCGGTTAAAGGCAGCGTTAACGAACAGCTTACCAATACCAGGTAAACCAAAAATGGTTTCGATAACCACCGAACCGGTGATAATACCGACAAACGCCGGACCCATGTATGACACAACAGGAAGCAAGGCTGGGCGAAGAGCGTGCTTGAAAATGATATAGCGGTAGCTCAAACCTTTCGCGCGCGCAGTACGAATAAAGTTACTGTTCAGCGTTTCAATCATGGATCCACGCGTGATACGGGCAAAGGTTGCTACGTAGAGTAAGGACATACCGAGTACAGGCAGCGCCATATATTGGAATGAACCGTCATGCCAACCGCCCGCTGGGAACCAGCCTAAGTTGATAGAGAATAGATAGATCAATACTGGGGCGAGCACGAAGGATGGCATTACCACCCCGAGCATGGCGGTCGCCATAATAGAGTAATCGAGCCAGGTATTTTGCCGCAAGGCCGCAATGGTTCCTACCCCTACCCCCATGATGACGGTAAAGATGAACGCCGCGAAGCCGACTTTAGCCGAAACAGGCAATGCACCTGCTATTAGCTCGTTTACCGTGAAATCTTTGTATTTAAAAGAAGGACCAAAATCACCTTGAAGTATATTACCAAGGTACGTTAAGTACTGCTCTGCTACTGGCTTATCTAAGCCATATTTTGCATTAATATTAGCCATTACTTCCGGCGGTAACGGGCGTTCTGTAGAAAACGGGTTACCCGGTGCGTAACGCATAAGAAAGAAGGAGACTGTGATCAAAACCAACATGGTTGGAATTGCTTCAAAGATCCTTTTCGCAATGAATTTAAACATAAACCCACTCTTTCAGTCTGTGACATGTGTAATTTAAAAAGCCTATTACCAAATCCAAGGCAATAGAAAACGACAGGGCCTGCCGTAACAGGCCCTAATATTATTGTGTTTAAGAACTATAGAAGCTCTAACGCGTTATGCGTTATTACTGCGCCTTGATGTATAGATCTTTCGAGAAAATCTTATCTTCAGCGTTGTTTGATGGGAAACCACCAACCTGAGGTGATACCAGGCGAGATTTCACGTATTGGTAGATAGGCGCGATCGGCATATCTTTCGCTAGCAGCTGCTCAGCTTTAAGGTAAAGTGCTTGACGCTCTTCTTCGCTTGTCGCTGTCATCGCGTCTTGCATAACTTGGTCATACTCAGCGCTGTTGTACTTAGGATCGTTCGAGCTGTTAGTCGACTTCATTAGAGTTAGGAATGAAGACGCTTCGTTGTAGTCACCACACCAACCCGCACGAGTCACATCGAAGTTACCTTGACGACGAGTATCTAGGTACGTTTTCCACTCTTGGTTTTCTAGAGTGATGTCAACACCTAGGTCTTTCTTCCACATAGACTGGATTGCAGTTGCAATCTTACGGTGGTTTTCAGATGTGTTGTACAGAAGGTTGAATTGGAGTGGGTTCTCAGCACCGAAACCTGCTTCATCTAACAGTTTCTTCGCTTCAGCGACACGCTCAGCTTGCGTCATTTGACCGTAAGCAGGAAGCTCTGGGTTAAATCCAGCAGTGATTTCTGGCGTTAGGAAGTAAGCTGGCTTTTGGCCCTGACCTAGAATGATGTTAGAGATAACATCACGGTCGATTGCATAAGAAAGTGCTTTACGAACACGCACATCATCGAATGGAGCTTTAGCGTTGTTGAAACCGTAGTAGTAGCTACACAAGTCACCCTTCACCGATACTGACTCTGCGTGGTCTTTCTTAAGGCGAGAGAAGTGCTCGATTGGTAGCTCGTTCGTGATGTGGATTTCACCCGCTAAGAAGCGGTTCATTTCTGCTACTTGGTTTTCGATTGGCAGGAACGTCACTTTGTTAAGAGTCGTGTTAGCGTTATCCCAGTACTGCTCGTTACGAGTCAGTTCAATACGCTCGTTCACAACCCAGTTGTTTAGAACGTATGCGCCGTTACCAACAAAGTTCTCTGGCTTAGTCCATTGATCGCCGTGTGCTTCAACCGTTGCACGGTGAACTGGCTTCATTGTTGTGTGGCCCATCATAGCCACGAAGTATGGTAGCGCTTTCTCTGTTTTGATTTCTAGCGTGTTTGCGTCAATTGCGCGTACACCTAAAGTCTCTTTGTCTGCATTACCAGCAATGATGTCTTTTGCATTTTCAATAGTGGTGTACTCGATGTACCACGAGTATGGAGATGCTGTTGCAGGATCTACCGCACGCTTAAAGCTGTATACGAAGTCTTCTGCAGTCACTGGGTCGCCATTAGACCACTTAGCGCCTTCACGAATCTTGAACACAAACGTTTTATTGTCTTCCGTTGACCAGCTCTCTGCTACACCAGGAATCGTGTTGCCGTCTGCGTCTTGGTTAACCAGACCTTCAAGTAGATCGCGGATAACGTGAGACTCAGGAACACCTTCGGTTTTGTGAGGGTCTAGTGACGCAACTTCAGTGCCGTTACCACGAACAAGTTCTTGTACTACAGGTTTCGCTTCAGCAGGTTTAGCATCTGATTGTGCAGCTTGTTTGTCTTCTGGCTTTTCACCACAACCAGCAAGTGCAAGTGACAGGCCCGCACCCAATAAAATAGCGCGAGTGATTTTATTCTTATACATGCTTATTAAACTCCAGTTTTTTTATGCATCCATGACTTCTTTGCAAGGTTACTAGAACGGACAGTGATTTAGATTTATTTAGCTCAAATTTTAAGCACAAAAATCTAAAACCTTACAAAGATTGCGGCACACATTATCAATCATCAAAGCAATTTGCCATAAAAACGCAGCAAAAAAACACATAATGCTTAACTTTTTGCAATGATTTGGGGATAAATACCAGAAATTCAAATATATCCAGTCGAACAATACGCCCAGATTTAACCCCACAGAGAATGATGCCACTTAATCTAGTTTTGAATATTTTTACAGCATCTTATGCTACAAAACACGAAGCAAATTAACATTTTCCACAAATCGAAGCTAATCAATAACAACTTTATTCGTTCTGAAAAAGTTGATTTGTGAGGGTTATCACCCTGATTTTTGGCAGAATAATGTTTCAGATACGGATAAATCGACAATACTTAATGAATATTTAGTCAACACTTATGACTTAAAATTTAATGGGAAAGCAAGTGTTGATAATGCCCATGTTTAAATGTCTTGTTTATTTAAAATAAGTATGGAGCAATAAGAAGGGGTTAGCTTAACGAGTAATCAAATTAAGCA
Organism: Vibrio mexicanus; assembly: GCF_001012815.1. GTDB lineage: Bacteria > Pseudomonadota > Gammaproteobacteria > Enterobacterales > Vibrionaceae > Vibrio > Vibrio mexicanus. The sequence goes on along the minus strand of NZ_JYJP01000118.1, from coordinate 3,242 downwards.
AGATGCTAGGGAATTATCACGCAAAACCATACTTTGACTAAATAGTCGCAATATAAACACGCAACATCTATTTACGATTTTTATAATAACTAAAGCATCAGTAAATTCAGTTAATGGAATAAAGTGGGAAAATTCTAGATCGGATAAGAAAATGGAGATCGTAAAACGCCGCTTTATAAAAAGCGGCGTTTTTAAGGGTGATGCTTGCAAGATAAGTCAGCATAACTCGAACCAGCTATCAATGAGTTAGCACGCAATTTGCAGTATAAGTTCGCATAAGATTGCATCAAAAGATTTCAAATCTAGGTGGCGTTTTCAATATGAGGTTGTAAATTTACCACTTCTCATCAGAGACTGAATGTCTACCTATGTACGTCCAAGATTCTAGAGTATCATTAGACATTAATGTTTTTGGTGCTCGCCTACGTGAAGGCTGCATAAGAAATGAGGAGCATTAAAACTCCTCGAAAATTCTAATTTTAACCGTTAGGGTAAAAATTACTCCTGCCAAAGATTTAAAAGTCATTGAGTAAAACTTGCACTGTCTATCCAAAAACATAAATGGAAATGGCAGCAACAAAAAACAACCAGTTTAGCCACATGAACAAGTCGAAGGAAACTGCTCTATTCCTTCGGCGATAGCGCACGAAAGGATAAACAAGGATCAACAGAGTGAATATCCCTCCAGCACCAATCCCCCTAATGACAAACTGTATTTGTCCTTAAACTCTTCTGGTTTTTTAGCTAAACAGTCCACCAATAAATTAATGTGCTTTCGGTCGCCTAGACCATATACCGCCAAGTGATAGAAATACACAAACATCCACACAAGAGAATACATTGCTGCGCTAGAAACTATCGTATCTACCATGTTTAGAAACCTTTGATTGACCGCTCTATAGAAAAATTGTTGAATCTTGAATTCAAAATATACTCACTGACTCTATCCTGTGCTTGTTCATCAACACTGTTTTCAAATCGTTCAAGAAGCTCCTCCATCGGTGAGAGGTCATATGCCTTTCTAGCGAAGTCTTTACCTACACCACCACCGACGATGCCACCACCTAATGCTGAGGCTCCAACAATCACCATAATTACCGGTGCGGAGGTTATGGTTAAGGCTGTCACAACTGTTCCTGCAATTGCAACACCAACCATACCCCAGCCCAACCACCAATTACGCCACCAGACTCAACTGTAACTTGTTTTGTGCAGCTGTTTAAATCAGTACATTCTGTGGATACATTGTATAGCGCACTAGCTACGCCTAACCCTAATGATACTTTTCCTGCATTTTCAGCATACCTCACCCACTTAGCAGTATTTGCTACACGCCCCCCTAATTCAGGAACTGAGCCTGTCTTTAATATTTCGTCTGCATTGTGAATAAGAGACTTAGTAGAAGTTATTCCTAAGCTTCTCTTTAAACCTTGATCAACCGGTATCCTTAGAGTCCGTTGCATCAGCTTGTCCAACTGACTATCAAGAATCTTCTTCAATCCTTGTCTCTGCCGAACAAAACTTGCTCGGTCAATTTTTTTGGACAGAAGAGCAAGATATAAACGGTCCATCTTTTTAAGTGATGCAGATACATTTTCCAGATTTTTTTGCATTGCTGGTGCTATTGTTCCAACTACTGCTCCCATGTATGCAAATGTATCCGACGGTGTACCTGAGTTCCAATACTCAACTAACTTATTCTCAATGACTTCAAAGTATGTTTGGTGAAGCTCAATTTGAGCTGGGGTTAGGTTGCCTAACTCCGCACTAGCTACATTAGCGTTATCTATCAGTATCTTTAATTTGGCTTTTTCGTCTTTTGAAGAAGGCTCTCTGGTAAAAAAGATTACCATTTCCCCTGGAACTAGAGGATCATTTAAATGCTTATTTTGCGCTTTGATGATGCCTTGAGTATCTGAAGGTACACCGCTTAACTCCGACTCCCAAAATGCACTCAGAGGTTGAGACTCTTCAATAATCGAAAAACCCACTTGAAAATCTATCGGCTCTTCATAGTCTTTCAGATTAACAATAACTAACTCATCGCAAACCACATCTAAAGAGTTTACTGACTTAATTGTGGAACCTTTAAGATAGGAATCCGAATAGTCGTAGATTGAATTGAAAGACCTGTTATACCTTCTGGCCTCAACCCTAGGCCGCCCGAATATTATCTCTGACTGTAGGTCAACTACTGGCATATCACTAACTGACAATTGATCACCTAACATCAATGCCATCGGGTCAGCATTGTACTGATGGTTAAGCTTAAGGAGCTGTTTGGCCGATAAGCCATACAGCTCTGCTATTGTTCCCCAAGATTCTCGTTGATTGGTTTGTGGATCAATTCCAACGATATGAATATCTGGTTTGCTATCAACATTGTCTGTTTCCGCAGGTTCAGAATTTTGTATTTTAGCTGCTGTTTGCTTTGGAGCAGCTAAAAGCTCCCCGACATCCAACTTAATACCATTCGAAGCCAACCAGTCATCATTTAGACTATCTAGCTCATCTCGAGTAATCTGGTTCTCTAGATAAACTAAATATTGGTTCTTAACTTCTGCGCCGCCTAGTTTCCAGTAAACCAAAATGGCACTTTGATGAGTGTTATAACCTTGATTATCATCAAGCTGGTCATGGGTTGAACGTGTTGCAAAAAAAGCCCATTTGTCATTGCCCAATAACTTGTACTCTTGGACCAATCGACCGTTGTAGAAATGATAGTAGTAGCCTTCAGTTGGCAATCCGAGTCGCTCTCCAAGTTGCACAGAAGGAACAACTGGAATGAATGCCTCGCGAACAACACCAGAGCCAATTGCATCAACTTGGACACAATCTTCTACTGACAAACCTAATTGGTCGGAAGCGACTTTCACTACTAACTTTTTTGGCTCGTCAAAGACTGTCTGCACCGTATATTTAGTGCCATGTTCTGTCTCTTCTGACTGCCAACGGCAAAGCTTGGTTTCTTGTTTAGTCTTCGCCAATTCAAATGTACAGCCTACACTATTGTTAAACGTGTCTTTAGAGCAAGCAACTTCAAAACAGTACTCATACGCGACTTCGACTGATGATTCAGAAACCGTCGATTGCACAGGTTCAGGGGCATAAACTTTTTCAATTTGGGACGAATAGGCAGCAGAGCTCCTATTTGAAGTAGTGCTGCCCGAGACGCCATTCGAGATAAAAGCTCTAGCCAGATACGCTTCTTTTCCTTCTGACCATAGGGCATTCTGCCCGAC
>NZ_JYJP01000117.1 GCF_001012815.1 Vibrio mexicanus | reverse complement strand
ATATCATGTTGGGTCTGTAGCTCAGCTGGTTAGAGCGCTCGCCTGATAAGCGGGAGGTCGGTGGTTCAAGTCCACTCAGACCCACCACTTCTTCTCCCAGAAGAAGGCGGCTAACATGATAAACATTTGGGGCTATAGCTCAGCTGGGAGAGCGCCTGCCTTGCACGCAGGAGGTCAGCAGTTCGATCCTGCTTAGCTCCACCATCTTTAAG
>NZ_JYJP01000116.1 GCF_001012815.1 Vibrio mexicanus | reverse complement strand
TTAAAAGTTAAAAGTTAAAAGATTTAAGCTCAGGTTCAAGGTTCAAGGTTCAAGGTTCAAGGTTCAAGGTTCAAGGAATATAGTTGAGAAGATGCTTAAGCGTTGCCACGTTGCACCTTTTATCTTGTCTCTTGTCCCTTTTATCTTGAGCGAAGCGCCCTTGCACCTAGACTCTAAAGCTGCTTATACACCTCAAGCGCTTGTTCGAGATTATCATAATACGCAAGTTCACCTTTATGCAGGATGATGGCACTGTCACAGAACTCACGAATTTCTTTTATATCATGGCTAACCATAATCACGTTAGCCGATTTACTTTTATCTAATAACGCTTGCTTTGCTTTCTTGCGGAACTTCTGGTCACCCACTGAAGTCGCCTCATCGATTAAGTAAATATCAAAGTCAATGGCCACACAGCAGCCAAAAGCAAGGCGAGAACGCATACCACTTGAGTAACTTTTTACTGGTAGGTCGTATTTAATGCCTAACTCGGCAAAGTTTTTTACCTTCTCTTCATACTCATCCAGATCTGCCACCCCATTAACTCGTCCAATAAAACGGGTATTTTCTCGCCCAGTCATTTGCGGATGGATACCCGTTGCCAGCGCCACTGGCCAAGAGATGGCCTTGTCTGTTATCACCTTTCCTGTATTTGGGTACTCGCTGCCGGCAATGATTCGAAACAGCGTAGACTTACCCGCGCCATTAGACCCAAGCAGTGCGACATTCCTATCTTTGGGGAACACAAAATTGATATCTTGGAAAACATACTGATGCCCAAGATCGGAAGGGTAATATTTAGTTAGATCTTTTAGTTCTATCATTGAGGTGTAGGTTTAAGGTTTAAGGTTTAAGGTTTAAGGTTCGAGGTTCGAGGTTCAAGGTTCAAGGTTCGAGGTTCGAGGTTCGAGGTTCGAGATTCGAGATTCGAGATTCGAGATTCGAGATTCGAGATTCGAGATTCGAGATTCGAGATTCGAGTAAAATAGTTCCAGCCTTCTAGATGGCAAACTTTATTTGTACTAACAGTGCTCCTGTTTCGCGCTTCTTGTTCCCGATTAGCAACTACTCATAACCTCTTGACCGAATAACCTAAAATCACCTAAGTGATGGTTTAGTACGGATATAACGATATCTAAATTCAGGTTCTGATAATCATGAACGGCAATATTTCGCAAACCCACCATTTTTTGCATTGAGCTTGCTAGTGAGGCGCTTAACAAACCCATTCGGCTTAGCTGTTCGAACGAATCGCGACTGCTCTGTGGGATAGGCCCATTGTGTAACTTTAACGAGCGATTTGCGATATCAATAGAGGCTTCACATAACCTTTGTAAATTAAGGATAACGGAATCTTGCTTGGTATAATTACTAAGTAGTTCAGCCTCGTTTCCATTGTACTCTTCGGCTATTCGTTTTAAACAGCGGTCAATAATAGAGATTTTATTGAGAATGACATCATCCATTGCACGACTACCTGCTTTTATAGTTTTGACTCTGGGTTACTTTGCCAACGAGATTTAAATGATTCAATATTGCCAGCTCGGGACATCTGCAAATCTTGGTACATACGATAGGTTTCTACTTCGAACTTATCAAAATCGAACCCATTTCCCAGTAACTTTTTACCTTCAGTTGCAATCTGCATTCTAAGAACCGTATTGCAAGTCATTAAGTTGACTAAATCCACTTCGTGCTGCAAATGCTGTGAAAGTGACTGCTTAAAGTCCCAAATTTGAATATCACTCATGGGGATAGTAGGGAGAAAAGCGATATCAATATCACTGTTTTGATGGTTACGGCCCGTAGCAAAAGAACCAAAAAGGTAACTAATAACTATGTTTTCAGTGCCAACAACTTCATTAAGGGCTTGAACTATCACTTCTGGCTTCATGGCTATTCCTTAATAAGATGCTAGATGCTAGATGCTAGATGCTAGATGCTAGATGCTAGATGCTAGATGCTAAGCATGATGACTTACCTTCGCAATAAGTAAAGACCCTAGTTTTATTGCTCAGCTTTATTGCTAATTATGTGCCAACTAAAGCGAAAATACCTAGGGCTTCCATCCTTTCTTTTAGCGCCAGTTTCGCTCGCTCGTCTCCATGAACTAGTATCACTGTTTCAGGTTTATGACGTATGCGTTTAACGAAGTTCACTAGGTTGGTTTGATCGGCATGAGCAGAGTAACCTGAAATGGTATACACCCCTGCATTTACATCAACCTTTCACCTTCAATAAACACATAACCGCCACGCGGCCCATACTTTTGAATGTCGCGGCCTAGCGTTCCTTTAGCTTGATAACCAACAAACAATACATCTGCAGTCGACTCTGTGAGAAAACGTTTTAAATAGTTAACCACGCGCCCACCACTGCACATCCCGCTGGCGGCAATCACAATGGCGGGTTTGTTGCGTTTGGCTAAGTACTCAATGGTTTGAAGGTGTTCTTGATGAGAGTCGACCGTGTACAAGCTTTCAAAATTTAGCGGCTGACGCCCTTGCCTGACCACTTTCTTAGCTTCAGAGTCCCACAGCGCTTGAAACTGCCGATAGTATTCGGTGAATTTCGCCGCCATGGGCGAATCAACGATCACTTCAATATCATTGAGCTTGTCATTTTTGGAGCGAGAAACAATTTGCTCTAACTCGTAGAGTAACTCTTGGGTTCGACCAATACTGAAGGCGGGTATGATCACAACTCCGTTATCAGAAACCGCTTTTGACAGCACGGCCTCTAAACTTTTTACGCGCTCTCGGCGGCCTTGATGGTTTTTGTCACCATAGGTGCTTTCTAAAACAACAATGTCTGCCTTGTACGGGCTTTTTGGGGAAGCAAGAAGTGGTGAATAGGTGGCCCCTAAATCACCCGAAAATACGACGCGCTGAACAGGGTGTTTATAGGCTTGGACATCAATCTCGATGTAAGCAGAACCTAGAATATGCCCCGCAGGTTGAAACCTAACCTTAGACGTCGAATGCCCTAAAAGATCTACGTTCATCCATTGCTTGTAAGGTACAGGCACCAACTGCTCATTTAATCTAGACAAACATGCTTCAATGATTGAACGGTTGCGTGTAACGCCCACCTTTAACGCATCTTCAATGACCATTGGTAACAACGCGGCGGTAGCTTCAGTTGCTATAATTGGCCCACTAAAGCCAGCCGCTAACAAATATGGGATACGCCCGACATGATCTATATGACAATGCGTAACTAACAAAGCTTGGACAGTAGAAACATCAAATTCGATGGACAGAAGATCATCTTCATCACGGCCTGTTGTTTCAGCGCCTTGGAACAGGCCACAATCAACCAATAAGCTATTCTGCTCATCAATAACAAGTTGATGGCATGATCCCGTTACGCCGTTGACGGCTCCGTGATGAAGGATTTTCATATCGAATCTTATATCAACTCACTTTTTAACCTAGGCCAATCTTGGACAAAATCACCTCAGACACTATGAAAATTAATATCCTGCGGGTTATTAGACTGCCAGTTCCAAGTATCGGCCGTCATGTCTGAAATACTGCGTGTTGCTTTCCAACCCAACTCGCGCTCCGCTTTTTCTGTATTCGCCCAGTATGCCGCGACGTCACCAGGGCGGCGAGGACACAACTCATAAGGCACTGGTTTGCCACAAGCCGTACCAAATGCTTTCACCATTTCTAAAACACTCGAACCTTGGCCTGTACCTAAGTTGTATATATGTAGCCCTGCTTTTTCACCCACTGATTTCAACGCAGCAATATGACCATCCGCTAAGTCCATGACATGGATATAGTCGCGTACACCTGTGCCATCGGGTGTTGGATAGTCGTTGCCAAATACCGCCAGTTTTTCGCGGCGACCTATTGCTACTTGTGCAATAAATGGCATCAAATTGTTTGGAATACCTTGCGGGTCTTCTCCCATGGTACCTGATGGATGCGCCCCAACCGGGTTGAAGTAACGGAGTAGTGTAATGCTCCAGTCTTTTTCTGCGTTAAACAGATCACTTAGACATTCTTCCACCATATACTTACTGCGACCATATGGGTTAGCTGTCGCACCCGTTGGAGAGTCTTCAGTAATAGGCACAATTTCTGGATCACCATAAACCGTCGCAGACGAACTAAATACCATACTTTTCACACATGCTTTACGCATTGCACGCGCAAGGACCAACGTGCCATTAACATTGTTGTCGTAATACTCAAGTGGCTTTGCAACCGATTCACCAACCGCTTTCAGGCCCGCAAAATGAATCACCGCATCAATCGAGTGCTGTTGAAAAACAGAATCAAGAAACGCTTGTTCACGAATATCCCCCATATGGAAGCTCGGCTTTTTACCAGTAATGGCTTCTATGCGGTTGAGTACTTCTTGATTAGAGTTGCACAGGTTATCAACGATCACTGGCTCAAGCCCTGCTTCAATCATTTGAACACAAGTATGGCTACCGATATAGCCCATTCCACCTGTTACTAGTACTTTCACTTTTACTCTCCAGAAATTCTTGAGTACGAAAAAATTAATGTTTGATAGTTGATAAAACTGTTCTTCACGGAAAAATTATGACCATCCCTGTTAATAAACGCTTACCAGCACCTTACGGCAGCAACGCTTATTTGGCGTCGCTAAACTTATTCCAAGCAAACTTTAGTTTATGAGCAACTCTACCCAAAACTTGATCACTGGATTTTGGGTGACGTCTAAGCGCTGAATCTCGCTCGTTGAGTTTAACCATAATTTTATTCGCCAGCCCCTAAAATTAGGTTATGGGATTAAAGTGAAGCGAAGCAGAGGCGTGCCTAATAGCCAGTTCTAAACACTCTTTTTCAAAATACATGTTGGCTAGTTCAAACATGATTTTTCCGCGCTTACTAGGGTGAACGGTAAACTTATTTGCAACATCGACCAGCTCGCTAGGAGCAGTATGATTGCTCATATCTGGTTCTAAATGAAAAACGCTGTATATAATATCATTGTCAATAAATAAGTTGCGATGCTTGCCGACTTTTGCCTTTAACATAGTGTGAAGCTTAGGGGACTTAGTACGGACAAAATCATCAACGGCAACAAGATCCGTTAATTTAATCTTTTGTTGTTCAAGCAAAGGCTTGTCGTTCTTTTGCTTAAAAAGCGCCATGAGAGGCTCTAAGTGATTCAGGTGATGCTTGGTGATAAAATTAGCCATCAAATCGACATTCTGACCATTCAAAGACTCTAGGCTTTCTTTTTTCATCAGAGAATAACGGCTCTCCCCTTGAGTATAGGTTTGCAAAAGGGCATCCAGCTCTGACTCATACTTCTCTATGAAAAAGTAATTGAGTAGCCTTTTGTACTCAAGAGCAGGAAAAGTATAGGAAGCGTTCACTTGCTTTGGTTGGTGGGAATAAGAAATGCCCAGAGCCGACAAAAGATCGGAAACAATTGAGCCCCCTTCGAATAAATCCGAGTGATAAGGTCTGAAAATAAAAGGCTTCGCTGTATGCAGGGATACTAACTTATCTAAATAGGGCCAGACAAAATGCTCTAACCTTTCGGGTGGTACAAAGCATGCTATGTTTGAATGCCTTTTAACACTCTGGTTATAACCCGACTCCAATAGCTCCACTGGATTTCTGATGTAGAGGATGAATTCTGCATTCGGAATAAGCTTCAGAAACTCCGTTATACTGTGGAAAAAATATTCGGAAGACAACAGCAAAGTATGGGCAGATGATTCGTAAAATTTGCCCAGCAATTGGTTGATCTTTTCGCTATCACACTCCCATTTCCCGTTAACGTTTTTCAAAGCATGATCAATATGCCCAGAACTAATGGTGTTACTACCCAGTTTGTGCTTTGGGTACATAATACCATGCTCCTCAAGCATATCTCGGTTTGTATTTAACCACGCTTGAATAGCCGAAGAGCCCGTTTTCCCAGGCCCTACATGAATTACAACTCGTTTACTGCTCATTTAAATGTAAAATCTTCTTTAACTAACGTTAGCCAAGGGCTATAACAAGGATCTTGGTTTAACTGCTCACCCCAACGGGTTTTCATGTAACTGACTTCAGAATTGAAGCGAGCTTGCTTTTCAGGGGTGTCTTCATGGCCGCGGCTAATTGACTCATGATGAATCATTTCGACATATGGGGTCCAAAGGTTACGGTAACCCAGTTCTTGCACCCTTAAACAGAAATCCACATCATTAAAGGCTACCGTTAAGTCACTTTCATTTAAACCACCGACCTGTTCAAATACTGACTTTCGAACAGCTAAGCAGGCAGCGGTAACCGCTGAATAATTTTGTGCGATCATCAGCCTTTTAAAATAGCCAGCATGTTCTTTGGCAAAATACTTATGTGCGTGGCCTGCTACCCCACCGATACCTGTCACTACACCAGCATGCTGAATCTGCGTTGGGTAATATAATTTGGCGCCTACGCATCCAATATCCTTCCTTAGTGCATGGCTCACCATCTCTTCTAACCAATCAGGTGTTAATATCTCTATATCATTGTTAAGCAAAATAAGCACTTCACCGTTTGCATGTTTCACCGCATAATTATTGATTGCTGAGTAGTTGAACGGTTGATCATATTTCAAAACTCGAACATTCGATTTCCGATTTAGCTTCTCAAAATAACTCAATGCCTCTGGGTCATCTGACTGATTATCAACTAACACAATCTCATAGTTCGAGTAAGAGGATAAGGACTCAATAGAAGATATACACTGTTCAACTAAACCTTTGGCATTTCTTGTCGGAATAATGATAGAGACTAAAGGGATTTGAGAAGGTAAAGGCCAGTGAACACGATACGCATTGTCCAACAAACCATCACTAACTCTAATATCCTGACCTTCATATCGTTTACTGCTATTAAAGTAATCTTGTAAAGCCTTCAAGCCAGCTTGATGAGTATAATTTTTCTCATCCGCAGCAAGCGCAGTAGAACCTTGCGCCATGCGCCAACTGTAAAGAACATAAGGGATATGTATTATTTGATCATCCGTACACTTTTCGACGGCGCGAAGCACTAAATCGTAATCTTGACTGCCCTCTACCCCAATTCGAAAACCACCTATTTCTCGCAATAGTTCAGCTTTGTACACGCCTAAATGGCAGATGTAATTGTGGGAATAAAGCAAATCACGATTCCACTTAGGCTTGTAGTGCGGGTGATTGAAAGTGCCGTCTTCCAACACTTTATCCTCATCGCTATAAAATACCTTACCATCGGGATTAAAATGAATGGAATGTGCTACAACCTTCAAAGCATCTTTATGCAACAGATCGTCGTGATCGAGTAGCGCTACAAACTCACCTTTAGCTGCGACTAAACCAGAATTTGAGGCCGCAGATATATGCCCGTTCGAATCCCGTAAAATCACATCAATACGCCTATCCTGATGATATTCTGAGAGTAGTTCTGTTAGTTCTACACAATTAGAAGCATCATCAACTAAAATTAACTGCCAACGCTTATAAGATTGTGACAGCACAGACTCAACCATCGACTGGAAGTGTAATTTTGATGGTTGGTAAACAGGGACAATAATTGAGATTATTGGCCCTTCTACTAGAGGTAAAAGGGATAGACAAGTACTGTTACTTTTTTTAACGGAAACATAATATTTGAGTCTATTAGAATCCTGGGATAGTGAAATATATCTTTGATAGAAACCTACGAAAGATGCAGACCTACGGAGCTTATTAACGAAAAATAAAGGAACAAACCGCTTAACCAGTTGAAAAAAAAGCTTAACCAGTTGAAAAAACCGCCAAAAAAATAGCAGAACCGAAGTTATAAATCATAAGAAAATACCAAAAAAATGAAGACATCAATAGGATAAATTATTAAAACACTTATAACCTGACCAAATACCTTTAACATCATCACAAGACTATCCAAGTATAAAATTATAGGAACCTTTATAAAGAGAGCTATCCCTTTAAACAGTTCACTCTGCACGACTTCATTCCAGTCAGTTTTATATGCTACCAAACCTGCAAGACAGAGTCTTTATTGAAAAGCACCTTAATATCAGAGTCTTGCATCTCAAACCCTCCTCTTATACGTGCAAGTACATCAAGCATCAAGCATCAAGCATCAAGCATCAAGCATCAAGCATCAAGCATCGAATAAGATGGCGCAATAACACCAACTATTCTAATTTTTCCTGAGACAATTGTAGTTAGTCAAAGTAATCTAAATAATGCCCGTGTTATCTATAAAAGAAAAACGCTTGAAAAACTTTATATTACCTTCACTCAATTGAACCTTTGATGAGTTTATTTTCTCCGATGTAGAAGAGGGCACTTCATTCCTAAAGCCTGGATAAAACCCCGAAAAATCCAATCAAAAACATAGCATTTCTTAACAAAACCAAAGACCACAGCATCTAACTTAAATAACTGAGAATATAACCATATATTTCCATTTTTTGTGCACCAAGCCAAGCAAAAATCTCATCTTTCATTCAAAAATCACTCTCTTTAATTAATAGACTTATAACCCGGCCTAGAAATCAAACTCACTGCCTGGGCAATTTTCTCATCGTCCACCTTGATATTCAAAACTTCCACAAGTTCACTTACAAAACATTTTGGGCTGTTCATGATTTTTTCATGCTCAACTATAATGTAAGGACTGGATAAAGAACTCAACTCTGAAATAAAGTTATTGTAATTTACTAACGCCTCTCTCATTCCTTTGATATATGAAGCTTCATCACTAGAGTATTCAGGGTCGTGCTTAATAAGAGATTTACTCACAGAAAACGGGTTTCTAATTATTATTAAAAACACAGGCATAGGGCAAGACTGCTCAAATGCACTTAAGCAACTTGTTGCAATTGGCATTTTAACTGACCACCCTGGCATCTCCTTACACTTTCTTTTTACTAATTCCGGCCAATTAGCAACTTCAACACCATGAAAGTCAAGATCCTCATACACGGTTGGATGCACTTTCCCCATCTCAAACTCAAAGTACTTCATCAACAAACCCAATATTGAAGTACCACCTCGAGGAGTACCTCCCGAAATTAGATTATAGTTGTTATTTTGAACCACTTTCTCCAAGTAAGTCGCTCGAAAGACTGTAAGAGTCTTCATTTGTTTAATTGCTATGTTCATTGTTTATATCTCTTTTATTACACTCTTTAAAACACCAAGCACTTGCTTCATATCTTTGAGGCAATACCGCTGATCAATAGGTATATGGATAATGTTCTTAAATTCACACCTTGGTTCATCTCTTTCGATGAAACGACGCCATAATGACGGAACATAAATGCCATTATCAATTAAGAATTTTCTAATAATTTCACCTTTTCCTTTCAATAACAAAGGATAAGATAAAGGTGAGAAGTTTAATGAATGACAAGAGTCTGAAATTAAATCAGACAACAAATTAATTGGCTCGAGCTTAGAATGGAGGTAATAAAAATTATCAACCCTTTTAGAGCGGACTAGTTCATAATCTATACTCGACAATATTGTTTGAGATAACTTCGACATACTCCTAACATTAGCATGAGCCAAAGTTTTTTCGTTTTCCATGTACTTGTGATAATACTTACGTGCGTTGATAGCTTGCCGACCAAGCAAATGTGAAAAAGCATTGCGACAGTCATGTTCATCTAAGTCATCGCTAAGCTTCAAAGACGTTGACAAATAGGCACCATCGGGAACACCAAAGAATTTCCGAGCACTATATATTGTATGATTATTTTTAACTGGTTTAGAAAAAAAAGAGTGCGCATTATCGATCAAGCAATTATCTAACTCACTTTCAATAAAATTAGACTTTAGACCAAAGTAATTAACATAATAAAATAAAGATCTTTGATCTAACAAACGCCAATCTAATTTACTTCCGTCACTATTGATAGGCTCAAGATTATTATCAACTTCATAATTTATTATAACTAATTCAGGAAACTCAATTCTTATCTTTTCTTCGACATCAGGACAGTTGAAATACGGCATATAGATTTCACTGTAGTTACTGTTCGCTAGTAAGTCACAGAGGGCCGATCTAAATGTATTATATCTAGCCGAACCTGTATGATACTCGCGTCTATACTGGGACAATTCTATGCCGAAATAACCCCCAATTTCCTTCATTATAGTACAGCTCCTGCTAGAGGATCAAAACTCCTACTGTAAAAATATATAGTATAATTATTATCACTTTGCTTGGAAAACAATTTAAAATCAGACAATAAATGTAATGGGAATTCATTCATTCCAGAAACTAGAATTACTATTTTCGAGAATTTTAATAGCTTCTCCCTATCATCGAAAGCACTAAAGTCATCAATATCATTAATTACCAAGACATTCATTTCACCTTTAATACAATTAGAAGATAGAAACTCCAAGTCCGCAGAATAGCAATTGATTTTTGTTGGTTGAAAGTTTGAACGCTCATTCTGTGATGCTATTAATGAATCATCAATAGGATCAAATTCCGATGAAACGTCAGGAAAATAAGTACTAGTATAGCTTTTACACTTCTTAGCTATCTTAACACTATTAGTAATTGAGGTAACGTCTGGTAAATTGAAGGCTAAGTTCTCCTTGCATAATATGGCAGTCGGATACGCTGATTCGAAACAAACAATACTACTGGGCGTTACTTGCTTAGCCAAAATAATTGGAGAAACACCATAGCCAGAACCTACAAAAATCATTCGATAGCCAGGTTCTAAGTAACCCTTTGGAATTTCCCATACCCTATTGGAATAAGTATCCAAGAGCGTCTTATAGTAGGTTCCACCTCTGTGCTGTATTACAATATTATCGTTTGTCTTACTCAGCACTAGCCCATCGCTAATATTGGAGTGTGAAAAATTGAATTGGCTTTCTAGAATTCTCTTCTCGTTACTGTAGTTATCATACTCTTTCAAATAGGCATTTGGATAATAGTCTAGTTCCCCAGAAAGAAAGTCGCGTAGTTCTTCAGTGCTCTTCTTATTACTATAATTTCTTCCTAGTTTATCTGACAGTTCTAAAGAAACTCTTTCATACATCGACTCATCAGATTCAAGAGCTCTAATTTGATTGACAATATTCTGTAATAAGCTTTTCCAACTGCTATAAACTGTAGAACTACACTCGAATTCTGGAGGAAAGAATGAATTATTAAATACAGCGAAAGATACTGCACCAGCTAACACTGGCTCAATAAAGTAGCCATCCATACCTTCGCCAAATGTGATTGAGAAAGCGCAATTTGAAGCGAGTTCAAGATACTTCTCTAGGGTCATATCACGTACAATAATGACTTTGTAATCTGGTAAACTTTCCTTCAGTAAGCTGAAAACTGTATTACTTGTAATCCCATCTACATCATCACGCAGAACGTCTGGCGAGCACATGATCACTTTATTTTTTTCTCTGAGCGAAGTTTTATTCATCTCAGGTAGAAATGGAGTCAGTTGCTTTATAGGCAGAGTATATTTACTGGCCTCCCTCTGATTACAATATGACTTGTGAGCAGTCGTGATAATGACTTCTGTCGCTATCTTGTTAATCTCAGTCGAAAAAAGCTCATCTTTTGTTGGCATGAGATCATTGTTTTGATTCATGATCACAACTTTTACCTTTCGCTTTATCAGCCACTTCTTTTGTCTATTCGATAAATCATTAAAGAAATCAACTGCAAAGCATTCAGGTAAGAAAATTGTTGCTAATTTTGGGTCTGTCCCTTCAACCAAGTAGTCGAACTCGACCATAGGAAGATGTGACTCGAACTTTGAATAGTCTATAGCTGGATTAGCAAGCGGCAGGCCAGATAAGCAGACTTTTGATTTCGAATCCAAACTATCTTTAAAATAACTATCAGTATGCTTAAGAAATCTATTTATAGAAAGCATGCCTCCACCGATAACATCTTTAGCAACATTAAAGAATATATATAAGTCACTGGCTTTGTAGACTCCATCAACAACGTCTAGTTGTTTAGAAATGTAATCTTCGTAACTGTCTATTTGTGATTTAGCTAAATTTCCATTCCATAAATCACTAAAGTTAGAACTACCTACTACGTATTCGAATGATCTACGGTTTATCCAAGGATTAGGCTGCCGGCCTTCATTTTTTCCATAAATAGAAAAGTGTTCAAGTGGATCACACCCATTTTGATAGACATCTAAATTGTTATCCAGATAAAAACTAGGGCTAAGATAACTTTTACTTATCTGATGAGGATTTCTGTTATTATTACCTTTAGACCGCCCCAATTTCTTAAATATTTTTTCCTTTAGTCCAAGAGGAGGACTTTCATTCAATATTGGTATGGTGTTTGAGTCTTCATATTTAGTAAAGATCTCTAAACCATGGTATTTTTTTAAGACCTCCTTCAACTCATTGTAAACAACACCAGAGCAATTATCCCTAATCCCAACTACTTGTTCAGCAAGAAAGAGTACTGGGTAATATTCAGCCAGTGCAAGCTTCTTCTTAAAGAATGGAAAACCATTTTTTATAATAGGGAAGATCTTTGATGTATACACAAAAGAATTAGCATTTACAAACTCATACATATACATAATACTAAAGTTCAATCTGAATATTATTCTAGACAGCTCCCTTTCATATTTATAGCACACATCGAGCCTATTCTTCTCTTTCTTTACAGACTCAAACAATGGAAAAATTGGAGAAGTTAAAAAGGCTTTTAATTTGAAACCTAGAAAAAAACTCGGAAGCATCGCGCTTTCAGAAAGAGCATCAAAATTAGCGAAGTAATCCTGGAAATGCATTCGTGAACCTGAATAATGTTCATCGAGTAAACATGGCGCTAGAATGTCATGACTGCTATCACTGAATCCATCTATAAACTTAGTTAATTCATTGACTAAATATACCGAATTATTCACTATATATAGCTCATCGTATAATTCTAAATCATCATTAGATATACTTGAAATCATCCTCTTCCAAGATCCAAAGTCATATTCTCCATGATTAGAAAACGTAGCGTCCTTACATATACTTAAGGCTCGCTCTATGTCCTTAGAATTAAGGCTAGAATTATCCGAATATAAATAAATATCTCCGTATTTACTGAGAGATTCCATAAATTCAAAGTCAGCTTCACTGATAGAATTATCTTCATGATAAGAAGCGAAACAGAATAAACGTTTAACTACGATCTCCATTCTAATAGAACCTCCGTAGTATCTACATCAAATACAGGAATACCCAATGACTCTTTGACCTCTTTCCTTTCAACAAAAGCATTATCGATAAAAATCGTTCTGTCTGTCGTGATATAATCTGACTTTTTCTCTCGATTTTTAAGGTGAATAATACTGTCAAATAATCTAAAGTCTATACATAGATCTTTCAAAGTATCTTCAATCGAACCTTCATGTCTGGTTATCAAGTGCACTTTCTTGTTGTTATTTTTAAACTGATATACGAGTGAGATTATTGACGGATTAACTCTTCTATCTTTAGTTATCGTATCATCAAAGTCGATAAATACAGTATCGTACTTGATATCCGTTTGATATTTATTTACGAAACTTCTCTCCACATGAATAACACTATCATTTCCAATAACATTAACATCTATTTTAAATGCATTATATATACTTAGTAGAGGGAGATTCACGCCACGTGCTCTCGTAATGCATTGAGCTCCAGCAGCCCGTGCAGATATTTCTAGCAGTTTCCATTTTCCATTGAAGTCTTTTCTAACTTGAAAATACCACATGCCATTAAACTTAAGCTTCCTATTTATAGTATCTGCAATGCTCATAATTTCTTTATCTGCTTCCAGTGTTTTTCCAGAAACAGACACACCACCTAAAATTCTGGCACGAGTCCGAGGGAAAACACCCAGCAACTGATCTGCATAATTGGTAAAACAGTCAATAGTGAGCTCTTCGCCTTCTAGGTACTCGCAAATAACATATTCGGAAAAATCAATATTTTCGCTAAGAGCCTGAACTTTGGTTATAAATTTCGCTCCTTTCGAACCCTGGCCTCTGCGTGGTTTTAAGAATAGTTCATTACAGCGACTGGAATTCAGCACCTCCAAACTTTGGAAAAATTTCGGACAAAAAGACTCATCCTCAAACAAGAGATATGTATCCAATTTATCTCTACATATATTCGCTGTATGTTCATTTGGAGATAGTGTTAGACAGTTAAAAGCATCTTGATTGTTAGAGAAAAACTCTACTACGGAATCATGTGTAGGAATAACGATATCAATATTCCACTCATCAATTAGATCATTAAAGCAAGATATAAACTCATCATCACTTATAAATGGAAGACCAGTTCTGTAGTTTTTGAAAATATATGGTCCATTTCTAGATACCGAGGAAGCCCCAAATATTTCGATATTGACTTGACTAGAAAGAGCCGTATGTATTTCAGACGCATTAATTTCTCCAGCAGGGAAAACTAATACATTATATTTTTTATTCATTCTCAGTTCTTTCCTTTATAATTTCCTTTACTTTATCCTTTGAATTCCACATCAATACATCAATAATAGACAATGACTCTTGGAACTCAAAAGCTTGAGTTTCATACCTAGTTTTAATCTCATTAGTAAATGACAATGATATATTCTCTTGTCTAAATCGATCTGGTGAATATAGTAATTTTCCTCCTGGAAGATTTATATACTCTTCTGCATCTACAGACTTACATATTTCGAGAACCTTTTCTTCTGGAGATCTGGACTTATCATAGTCTAAATCTGATGAACTTATAATGTCAGCACGAAGACCTAAATAGTTCATACATTCTATTATTGAATTTTTAGATAAACTTGACAACGTATTATCACTTAGCTCAAAAGTACGCTCGACAAGTTCTTTTACATCTTTATAATTACTTGAAAGCTTAGAGTAAACCTGAAGCTTTCCTAAAATTTTTTTTAGATCTCGATCTTTATTGGCTAAAACAATATCATTTATTTCAGTATTTAACCCTGACTTCAAGACAGACACTGTAATATAGTCCCAATCTTTGTGATTTGAAAGTACTCTATTTCTATTGTACCATCCATTTTTTGAAAATTTCGCATCATCATAGAACACAAATACATCTGACTTATATATAAGATCAAAATATCCTATGTAAGGAAAAAAATAAGGCTGCATTAAAGCACAAGATTTTTTACTACTCTGCATTCTCTATAATCTCCAAAATACAGCTTGATATATATCTAGCATCCATCTCGCTAAGTTCACCGTAAAATGGTAAACATAAAACTTCACTCGAAGCCCATTTTGAATTGGTTAGCTCATCTTGACGAATACCACTATTTTTATAGCAGTCATAATCAGAGCAGAGAGGGTAGAAATATTTTCTCGAAAAAACATTTGATTTTTTTAACTCATTGTAAACTAAATCACGATATTTTTTTATTCGAATTGGATAGTATTGTTGAGAGCTATTAACATGGCTTTCTATTTCAGGAGTAACTATAAGTTCACTACTCAAAAAAGCTTCATCGTATATGCTCCTAATTTTCTTTCTAGCACTAACCTCGAGATCTAACTCTTCAATATTAAGCAACCCAACTAAAGCATGTACTTCACTCATTTTTCCATTGATGCCTACAGAAGTTACACTTTCTTCACCCGTAATACCAAAATTTCGATAGTTTCTAACACGATTGGCTATCATCTTGCAATTTAATGCAAGGCCTCCACCTTCCACTGTATTAAATAGTTTAGTCGCATGAAATGAAAACATTGTAGCATCACCATAGCGAGAAATTGGTAAACCATTAATTTTGGTATCGAACGCATGCGCTGCATCATAAATGGTAAAAAGTTTGTATTTCTTAGCGATTAGATCAATTTTGACGACATCACAAGGGTTGCCATAAACATGAACCCCCAAAATACATGATGTTTTGTCTGTAATTAGCCTTTCGATGCTATTTGGACAAATAGTCATACTTTCTGGAGTAATATCAGCAAAAACTGGTTTATAACCCAACGAGGTTATTGCGTGTACAGTAGCTGCAAATGTGAAAGGAGTTGTAATAATTTCACTTTTTTCAGGAAGTTCAAGAGCAGCAATAGCAGCCATCAACGCTATAGTTCCATTATTGAATAGTAGGAACTCCTCACCACCGAGCCTTTTATTCAAGCAAAACTCAAGTTCATTATTGAGCGGTCCGCTGTTTGTTAATATTCCCCTAGAGTAAATATCATTCAATCCCTTGCTTAGATGTTCGAGATTTGGTTTAAGAGGCTTAGTAACATAAATTGGCTCCCTAGTGCTATCACCTTTCCACATGTTAAATTACTCCTTTCCACCACGCTTCATTTGCTAAATACCATTCAACAGTCTTCTTTATCCCTGTTTCGAAAGATTCCAAAGGCTTGTATCCTAGCTCCTCATTTGTTTTCGTCGCATCAATAGCGTAGCGTCTATCATGGCCTGCACGATCTGTCACATAAGTAATAAGCTCTTCGCTCCTACCAGCGCTCGCCAAGGCTGCTTCAGGGTACTTAGAAATGAGATCTTGATGTGAGATGCCAGATGCTATATTCAAAGTGCCAGTAAAGTATTCATTCATCAACTTGCACACTACTTTCACAATATCGATATTTGCCCATTCATTGTGGCCACCAATATTGTAGTTTTCCCCTAAGCGACCTTTGTTTAACACAAGATCAATACCGCGAGCATGGTCTGTTACATATAACCAATCACGAATTTGCTGGCCATCACCATAAATTGGTAGAGGCTTGTTAAATAAAATATTGGTGATAATTAATGGAATCAACTTTTCTGGGAAATGATAAGGGCCATAGTTGTTCGAGCAGTTAGAGGTTGTTACCTCTAAACCGTAAGTGTGATGGTAAGCACGTACTAAATGATCCGATGCAGCTTTAGAAGCCGAATAAGGCGAGTTAGGCGCATATGCCGTTTCTTCTGTGAATGCTGGATCGTTAGGTTCCAATGTTCCATACACTTCATCGGTCGAAACGTGGTGGAAGCGATGCGGTAATGGTGATCTTCCTTCAGATTTAGGCTCATCAATCCATACTTTCTTTGCTGCCTTTAGTAGGCTGTAAGTGCCTAAAATGTTCGTTTCAATAAAGGCATCTGGCCCTGTAATTGATCGATCTACATGGGACTCCGCTGCAAAGTGCACAATAGTGTCCAGTTTATGCTCTTTCAGCAATGTCTCAACCAATTCTGTATCGCAAATGTCGCCATGGGCGAATACGAAGTTTGGATTGCTTTTTACCGGGTCTAAATTCGCCTCATTACCTGCATAGGTTAGCGCGTCTAGCACTACCATTTTATCGTTCGGGTATTGCTCTAACCAATAATGTACGTAGTTTGCGCCAATAAAGCCCGCGCCGCCTGTTACTAATAAATTACGTTGGGTCATAGTTTTCTTTTATTTTTTTAAGTTTAATTTAGATGCTAGATGCTAGATGCTAGATGCTAGATGCTAGATGCTAGATGCTAGATGCTAGATGCTAGATGCTAGATGCTAGATGCTTTTTTAGTGTATTTACGATAGATAACTGTCAAGTAACTGAATTATTCTTACCGCTTTACGAAAGAAAATAGGCCTTCACCTCATATCTCGTATCTTTTATCTTTTATCTTTTATCTTCAATTCATCCAGCATGTTTGATAATTGCTTGCGCCAGTGGATTGTTTCGATACCACAAAACTCTTCTGTCGTGGCTTTATCAATCACACTGAAACTTGGGCGTTTGGCAGGGGTTGGGTAGTTGCTTGCTGGGATTGGCCTAATTGGGATGGACTTATCTAGCATACCTTTATCTAAGGCTAACTCTTGAATTGCGACTGCAAAGTCGTACCAAGAAGCGACACCTGCATCAGTCCAGTGAAGCACCTCTGCTTCACCAAGTGACTGGACTTGCTCTTCTTTTGACTTTCCTCTTTTATCTTGTTTCTCTACCAAGCTCCAAATCATCTTGGCTAGGCCTTTCGCCCATGTTGGTGTACCAACTTGATCATACACAATGCTAAGCTGGTCTTTTTCGGCCATCAAGCGCAGCATGGTTTTCACGAAGTTATTGCCATTGACAGAATATACCCACGCAGTTCGAATAATCGTTGCTTGGTTGCCTAAAATTTCAGAAATCTTAAGGTCACCATGGAGCTTGGAATCCCCATAGGCATTGATAGGGCTTGGAATGTCGTTAACTAGGTAAGGCGTGGTTTTAGTGCCATCAAACACAAAGTCGGTAGAAACATGGATTAGTTTCGCATTTAACTCTTTGCTTGCAATCGCTAAGTACTCGCTTCCATCTCGATTTACCTTGTAAGCAAGCTCATCAGTTTCAGCTTTGTCTACTGCCGTATAGGCAGCTGCGTTGATAACAACATCAGGCTCATGCTGTTTCAACACAGCATGTACCGCATTTTTATCTGTGATGTCTAATTCTAGAGCATTAAAGTCGATTACTTGAATTCCTTCAGGAGTCGTTTGTTCCAACTCCCAAGCCAACTGCCCGCCTTTTCCTGTAATTATTATCTTCATTTATCCCTTAACCTACTTGGAATTTTCCTGATTAAAACGAACGCTACTAAATATTAATTTGTACTAATGAATTTTCCGCTTTTACCTTTTACCCCGTCAATGAAGCCATTAAACATCGACTTTATCTGTTGTGTCTTACACTTGGTGAACAAAGCGTAAATAATGAACCTAACAGGTAATTTAGCCAGTTCGACTACCTTCCATGAAATTGGCACAAAAGGCTTTCGAACCATTAATAAGACGTTTCTAAAATAGTAATAATGGCGTATTGGAGAGTGATTGGGCAGCTTTACATTACCCAGCTTAACGGGGTTGTCCCCTAGGCAGTGGGTCATCTTTACGGTTGGCAATAGCCATATTTTAAAGCCAAGGCTTGAAGCTCTCAGCCCCCACTCTATATCGACAAAATCGATAAACAGCGACTCATCATGTAACCCAATTACGTTGGCTGCATAGAGGTTAATAACACAGCCAGAGCTAATCACATAGCTTGCTAATATAGGCCGCTCACCGATAGGCGTTATTTTTACTATATGAAATGGTTTTACCCTTATCGCTGGCGCAACTCGCCCCACATTGGTTTCATAGTACGAAGGGGCAATAGCCGCTGTTTTCTCCGATGCTGCTTCAGCGGCTTCTTTCATTTTCATGAGTACCGAGTGTTCAATACGACTATCTTGATCAAACTGGATACACCAAGTTCGTTTTAACTCTTGATCGCTTTTGCCTTTCAAACCAAACTCGAGCCCTTGGTTCAGAGCCTTCGCAATCCCTAGGTTGTCTCCATTATCGATATAAAGCCTAGCATTGGCGATCTGTCGGCTAGAGTAAATCTTGTTAACACTCGGGGTATTATCCACCACCACTAGCGGTAATAGCATCGCAAGCTGATTCCAAAACTCGATAGTTTTACTATTCGGATTGAACCATACAACCACCGCATAAAGGTCTACAGACGGCTCATGCTCTTTCATCAGATTTGTCACCAAATGTCAGCGCGCGGATTGATTTGCTAGAGGTATGAATTCGGCTTTTGGTACTTCTCATTCCCCATTTTGCAATAGTAAGTAGTAGGACACTATGAACATGATAGAAAAACTCTTTAGAAAGAAACTTCCTACTTTTGCAGCGTCTATAATGTATTGCCGTAACCTCATGCAAATAGACCGGTTTATGCCCAAGTTTTAACGCTCGTTTACATATATCGATATCTTCACAATACAAGAAATAACTCTCGTCTAGCCCATTGAGCTGCTCATACAAATCTGCATTGAATATCAAAAAAGCACCACTTGCCCAATAATTTATCTCGTCGAAACTACTTGGATTAGATTTGTCCAACACAGTGCTTCTATCTTTCAAGCAGTAATTTTTGAAAAATGTTAAAAGCGTTGGGTAACGACGCAAATTATCATCAAAAACTGTCCTCTTCTTATTGATGAACAGGTTTATTGTCACCAAAGAAAGATCTTGCTTCACACATTGTGTAATCAACTGTTCAATGGCTTCGATATCGATATCAACGTCAGGATTCAATAATACAAAGTAATCTGAGGAACTCATGCCTAAACTTTGCGCCCAAAGGTAATTAGCATTATTGTTGGCTGAAAAGCCTTGCGGGCTGCCGCTTGCTTGATAGCTAACGCTATATTGAGAGCAATAAGATCGCAAAGCTTCACTCTGTAAGTTATCTCGGCACAATACTGTCACTTGTCTGTGCTTTTGTAACTTAGCGAGTGAGTTTAGCTTTGAAATTAACTGTTCATGTCCGTGAGACACGACCGAAACATAAAAGTGGGGGACATCAGAACTTTGGAGCTTCCTTAAAGCTGACACCCGCTTCATCTTTCTCTGACAGTTTCGGGGGCTCAGATAGCGGCCAGTCTATAGCAATGTCAGCATCGTTCCACTTAACTGATACATCTGCAGATGGGTTATAGTAATCTGTACATTTGTACACGAATTCCGCTTCGTTAGACGTCACGTAAAACCCATGTGCAAAACCTGCAGGCACCCAAAGCTGACGTTTGTTTTCAGCAGATAAGTACACACCGACCCATTGACCAAACGTTGGGGAACTTTCTCGCATATCCACCGCTACATCAAATACTTCGCCTTTCGTGACTCGCACAAGCTTGCCTTGCGTGTTCTCGGTTTGGAAATGAAGACCGCGTAATATACCTTTGCTCGATTTGCTGTGGTTTTCTTGCACGAACTCGACGTCTGCACAATTTTCTTTAAATAGGCTAGTTCGGAAGGTTTCCATAAAAAAGCCGCGTTCATCACCAAATACTTGGGGTTCGATGATTTTTACGTCTGGAATGCTTGTTTCGATAAATTTCATAAAACTGCTTCAAGGTTCAAGGTTCAAGGTTCAAAATACTTTGTGGTCCAATAGATCCAGTAGATATTTTCCATATCCAGATTTCACCAAAGGTACCGCAATATCTCTTAATTGTGCTGAATCAATATAGCCCATTCGATAAGCTATCTCCTCTGGGCAGCTTACTTTTAAGCCTTGGCGCTTTTCAATTGCGCGAATAAAAACGGCGGCATCGAGAAGATCATCTAAGGTACCTGTATCTAACCAAGCTGTTCCTCGTCCCATCACTTCCACTTTTAACGTAGACGCCTTTAAGTATTGATCTATCACATCTGTAATTTCTAACTCGCCACGTGCTGAAGGCTTTACATTTTTAGCGTACTGAACCACGTTATTATCAAAGAAATACAACCCTGGCACTGCATAGTTTGATTTTGGTTGCTGAGGTTTCTCTTCGATTGATATTGCTGTACCTTCTTCATCAAATTCCACGACGCCATAAGATCTAGGGTTTGAAACATGGTAACCAAACACGGTGCTCCTTGCTTTTGTGCATTTGCATTGCGTAAAGAAATCGCCAAGTCATGCCCGTAAAAAAGATTATCACCAAGAATCAGTGCTGCTGGTGAACCAGCCAAAAACTCTTCGGCCAAAATAAAGGCTTGCGCTAAACCATCAGGTGAAGGTTGCACCACATATTCGAATCGCACTCCCCAATCTGAACCGTCTCCCAATAAGCGCTGAAAGCGGTGTATCTCTTCTGGGGTTGCAATGACCAAAATTTCCGTAATACCCGCCATCATTAAATTAGAGATTGGGTAATAAATCATCGGCTTATCATAAACCGACATTAACTGCTTACTAACAACTTTGGTAAGCGGGTAAAGTCGAGTGCCTGAACCACCTGCCAATATTATACCTTTTCGATTTTGGGGATTTAGTCCAACTGAAGTATTTTTCATTCCGTGTCTCTTTTATCTTTTATCTTTTATCTTTTATCTTTTATCTTTCGACTAATATTTGTTGGAGTAACTATTTCAATTCTTTGATCACCAAGAATATGATTCTACCAATTGCAAACAGCATCGCAGCCACAATGGCAAAAAGGGTGACATTGTAAAATGCATTCGGGTATTTGTTGTCTTCTGGTAAAGTAGCCTCTTCCACTGTAACTAAATATTTCAATTGCCTATAAGCTTCTATACGGGACTTTTCTAACGAAATTTGCGATGAAGTGTAAGCCTGTAATGCGAGTTCCATTTTTATTTTTAAATTTGCGTAACGTGCCAATATTTCACTTACTGGAATATTTTGTGCGTTATCTTGAGAAAGCTTGTTCCTTTCGTTCGCTAACTGCTGACGCAATGCATCGAGCTCATTTTGAACTGCAATCACTTGAGGCGCCCGAGTACTCATTACGCCTTTCAGCCCTTTAAGCTCTGCCTCTTTAACTGATATTTGCCCTTCCAATGTGTAAGCAATTTGCTGCATTGCCATCCCTTCCGCGGTTGGATCTAGCAAGTTATACTTTTGTTGAAAGTGCAATAAATGAGCTTGTGCTAACTCGAGTTTATCTTCCACTAACTGATGCTCACCCTTGATAAAGTCGAGTTGGGCCTGTGCTAATTGATGCCCTATTGAGTTTATGTACCATTCGGCACGATCCACAATTGTACTGGCAAGCTTCTGTGCGTAATCAGGTGAAAACCCTTGAGCATTGATATGCACGACGTTCGATTTGCTATCGATATAAACCGCGACATGTTTTGCATAGAATTTGGCAAAGTCTTCTCGGGTGTCTGAATCATGAACCTTAGAAAAGTAGTCAATACTCTCTTGGCTATAATGCGCTCGAAGATCAATCTCTGAATCTAGGTAGGTCAACATATCGTTAGAGTAAATATAGCTTTTACTAGTTCCGTATCTGAAACCGCCGCACTTCCTACACCCAAACCTGTAAGCAGTGCCATTGATGTATCCATCGTCGCCATGCCATCTGGCTGTTGGACAATTACTTGAGCTTGACTATCGTATCGATCTGACGCCCAAAAGTTTTGGTAAAGGGCAAAAATAACAGTAGGCAATACGACTAAAATCAAAAATAAATTAGCGCTAATCCATTTCTGCATTTTTATATAAGGTCGACTCTCAACTTGAAGGAGCTCTTCATTGCTAGAAGAAGCTTGATTGGACTTGAGAGTTAATCCACCCCCATCTTGTGAAGGTTTTCTCTCTATTTTAAGCTCTAGGCCTTCACTAACAGACTTTTTCTTTTGGTTCTCTTGTAGATTCTTAACTCTGACCAATATCCGCTGGGCTAAAAGAGGGTCCGACGGTTTCAAGCTCTTTGCTTTCGATTCTAAAAAATCAGTGCTGTTGAATTCTTGAGCGGATAAAGCTTCACGAAGACTCTGGAACCTCTCTTCCGTTTTTTTATTCATCGCTTGCTTATCTAAACTATTTACACGCTGCAAAATGCGCTTAGCAAGAAGTGGGTCACTGCTTTCAATTTGCTCGGCTTTAGCTTTTAGAAAATCAATGCTATTAAACTGCTCAGCCTTAAGAGAGTTCCGAAACTCTTGAAATTTAGATTCTGTATTTTGCTCTGTCATATTTACTTTAATGCTAGATGCTAGATGCTAGATGCTAGATGCTAGATGCTAGAAATTTGGGGGTTCACTATGTATTTACAAGCTAGTTCTTCGATAAAAAGAGTGTCATCGGCTTATCGCTTGCTTCCAGCTTACCTGATAAATTGCTAATGCAAAAAATGTCAAAACCAACGTGGAAACATCGAGATAAAAATAGCTCACACCTTCATTGCCATACGGTGGATAGGCAGCATATCGCGTCAGTTCTACTGCATGCAAAAGCGGATTCCATGTTAAATAAGGCCAATAGTCTCTAGGAATATCTTGCAGGCTAAAGAAAATACCCGATATAAAAAATATTGGTCTCGTTACTAAGGCTTGAACTTTATTCATCTCTGGCACATAACACTTAGATATTGAAAATATTAAGCCAATTGATGTTGCGAGTAGCCATACCCTGAAGACATTTAATAGAACTTCAATCGGATCGGCCATTTTCATTTCTAACTGCGAAAAATAGGCAATCACGATCAGTAGTACGACTAAGAAAAACTTAACCAATAGTTCAAAGCCAGATATCGCGAGAACAGAACTAATGGGTTGAACTTGCCTGAATGCATAAAGTGGCTTATTTTTTTGAATAGCATTGGCCGTCGTACCCAAAACCCCCAAAAAGAACTGAACGAGTATCACTCCATAAACTACGAAGAATACCGTTGGCATGCCGTGAGTTTCCGAACTTCCCAATCCAACACGAATGCCAACCAGTACAACAATCATGATCATTGGGGATATTAACGCCCAACTTAAGCCAAACTTATCGTTGAAGGTACCTCGGATTTCTCGCAAGAAAATAGCAAAAACAACATCCCTCCATACTTGCAGAGTAGAACGTTTGTTAACCTTTGCCATTAATCCAACACCACGTTCGCCGCTACCGCAATTTGATAGATAATCTGGGTAATATCTTTCACTGCTTGCATCGTCTTCGTGTCTACTTTAGGAAGCACTAGGATCTGGTCACCTTGTCGGATCGGTTTATCGCTATCAAACTCAACGAGCCCATTAGCTCTTACAACTGCAATGCGTGTATCTTCTGCTCTATCTGTAAAACCACCTGCCCATGCAATGTAATCATCGATTTTCGCGTTAGAGTTAAATACTACTGCTTGTGGCATCAGCACTTCACCACTAATATGGATGAGATCTGTCTTATAAGGGATTACGATTTTATCGCCTTGCTCTAAGCGAATATTGGCGATGTTACCACCTTCGGCAACGATCACTTTACCTAAAGGTTCTATTCGACGTGCGCGCTCTGTAAACTGCATCACCATTTGTGCTTCTTGAGCACGAATTCTTGCTTCTCCGTCAGATGAAGCAGGCGCAGTGAATACACTACGTTCTAATCGATTCAGCGATTCCTCTATCATCTCTTTCTGCTTTTGAGCGACACTCTCACGCAAAATGTAAATCGAATCGAAGTCAGCTAATTGCTCTTCTACTGGGACGTGATTCAACAACTCATGCAGGCGGGTGGTTTTATTTACGGCAAAATAAGAAGGGCCAAGGTAGCTCCCCATCAACTGCACATCAATGACTTGAGCGTGAAGGTCATCGTTAAAAACAACTTTATCACCATCTTGCAAGTTGAAGTTTTTGAACTCTTCATATGGCATATATAACGAGAAAGGGCCTGTAGCACGGTTACCAATCACCCCTACGTGACTTACTTTTGCTAGTGGCCGAGCATATTCTGTTAACTTTACCCCACTGGCGACTTCGGTTTCTAGCTCAAATCGAAACGGATTTCGTGCGCCACCAGCTACGGTTACTGCAGCCTTCTGCGGCTTAACTAAGATGACATCACCATCTTTAAAGCTCAGCTTGGGCATGGCACCCGTGCGAACAAAATCGTACAAGTCGATAGTTTCTATCACTTGATTCTGGCGCAATATTTGGATTTCTCGGTAGCTGCCCCGAACTGAATCAATACCTCCAGCACGTTTCAAGAAGTACAGCACGCTGTCTGATGCCATACCGGCATATTGCCCTGGGCGAATCACAGGGCCAGAAAGAAAAACACTGACAGGTGTAGAGGTAAGCAGGTTGACGTAAACATTCACATTGTTCGTGTAAATCTGCTTAATTTTGGATGTTACGTACGCATTGACTTCACTAGCACGCAAGTCTTGTACTTTAATCGGGCCAACTTCAGGAATGAATATGTTGCCTTGGTTATCAACTGTCACAACATTGGAATAGTTCACCGCTCCCCAAAGCCAGATGTTGATTTTATCGCCAGCAGCAATCAGGTAATTGTCGTTTAGGCCATCTGTACGCTCTGTTTCATAGCCACCCGCAAACAAGTTTGCACCATAAGGTGGTGGATAGTCTTCACCCGACGAAGGCAGCAACTTTCTGACATCTGATTCACCTGGGAGTAATAAATTACTGCGCCCTTGAGCAACGTAGGTTCCTTGTTCTAATGCCTGATTTGGTGCCAATGTTGCGGGTAGTTGCGACGAGGCACTTGCTCCATCGATAGACATTGAACTTGAAGGCAATGCGTAGTTATTAGCATTAAGCGCTTGTTCCGCAAGAAGTGGATTCGCTAATAGAGTTGTGGGGATACTTGATAGAAACAACCCAGAAAAAAACAACGATTGTTTTATTAGGCACTTACGTCTGGCCTTTTGACTGTAAATAAAATTTCTCATAGAGCTTACAATTTCACCGACGTCGAAGTTTGAATAATGTTAGGCATTAGATACCATGCACGAACTTGCTGGTCGTACTGTTTTTTTTCACTACAAGCGACTCGACTGATCGGCTCTGAGCGTGATCCTGAGCTAGGTTCCGTGATCGCTAGCTCCCTGCAGTCTAAACCAAGAGCGGACGTATAAAGAGGGCCTAATAGGATTTGGTATCTGGTGTGTTGCAGTCGAGTAGAATTGGAATCTTCCAGTCCAGAGCGATACATCGCAGGGATAGATTTTCCAACCGGTTCTGACTTATGTTGAACTAAAGGAAGGGTTGCTGAAACGTGCCTAGGTTGAGAGGAGCAACCCACTATCATCACGCTCGCGAAAAGAAGAAGCCATTTACGTAAAAGCATATATCCATATTCTATTTTTGTTGTATCGAAATCAACGTACAGTTTTCGGGCACGCTACCGCCCATTAGTATTAGCGATAACCACATAGCGCAAGACACTGACATAGCCCGGAGATTCGACACGGAGCCTATTATAATACTTTTGATATTTACCCCTGTTTTAGTCAAGCAGCAGGCAATAAATATCGAAAACGCAGTATAAAGAACTTATCGACTAGGGTAAATCACACTTTCAGTTTGTGCGTAATATCACTAACTTTAAGGTTAATGATATTAGAATAACTTTTACATTTTCGTCTCAATTGAATAATATGGATTTGATGCCTTTTTTTCTGGGCATTAATACATCGATGTAATATGTAAATTTACAAGGAAACTTGAATGAAAAAACTTGCTCTAGCGATGGCTGTTGCACTTTGTGCTTCAACGTCTGCTTTCGCACAGGAAGAAGCTGCTGCTTCTTCTGGTGGTGGTGCTGGTGGCGCTGGCGCTGCTGGTGCTGCAGCTGGTGGCGCTGCTACTGCTGGTATCGTTGCTGGTGTAGTAGTTGTAGGAACAGTTGCTGCTGTTGCAGCTTCTGACAGCAACAGCTCTGGTACTGGTACTGGTACTGGTACTGGCAGCTAATCTACCTGCATGCTACTAATACAAAACACCCTTAGCATGCTAAGGGTGTTTTTTTAACCGTCTTGCCTTTTGCATGGAAGTTCATGATGTTAGCCGTATTCTCTTCTACAACCCGATTTTTCACCGCTTTACCCTTGTTACTGCTTTTCTCTCTCACAGGCTGCTCACAACAGTATCAAGATACCAATGCCACTATTAAAGCCTTTTGGGGTGAAAGTGACATTGAATTGAGTGCTGAAGAGGTTGAAAATGTTCCTTATGCTAGCTTATATGTGCGTATTAATGATGGGCCTCAAATCTTCATGGTCCTAGCTTTTGCAGAGCAAAACCCCAACACAGGCTCGACAAGGTTAAAATGGATCTCTAGTGATTACGCCATGCTCATTACTGAAAATGGGCGTATTGTAAAAACGCTCAACCTACCCTTCTCAAATCTGGTGAATATATCATCATCTCCCGAGTTTAAATCCGCCCCTCTAATAACAGAGTGGAATGCCACCTATGATTGGCAACCAAACCATCAGTTTAATCATCAAGCAAATGTTAAAACTGTTATTAGTGGAAATAAAGAAAGCTACCGGTCTCTTCTTTGGGAAGATGAATTAATCCTTATTGATGAAATTATCAGCTTTAATGAGTTAGACAAGATTATTAAAAACAGTTATTGGGTTGATAATAATAACCAAGTATTAAGAAGCAACCAGTGGCTCGTTCCTGAGCAATTACATGTTTCAATTGAAGTCCTAAAACCATTTAGTGGGTAATAGAAAGGAATATTTTTATGAAGGTTCGATACCTATTGAATGCTGTTTTCACAATAGGACTCTTTTACTCATCAGCTGCATTTTCACAAGTGGGTGCACTGAACGTTCAGATTCCAAGTGAAGGCATCACGCTCACCTACCCTAAAGAAGTTAGGTTAGAACAAGTATTAACCGATACTGCTGCTCACAGCAAAGTGAGTTCGCCGTTTGCCTACCCTATCGCCAATCAACTTTTTAACATTGATAAGCGTGAAGATATCACCGAACTAAAGTCTAGCGTGCTGAACCGATTGACAACATTACGTAGCAGCCACCCTAAGCTCCACCAGTCTATTTCTATGCTTGTTGAGCAAATTAAGCGTTGGGACATCGGTTATCGTGAACACCTAAACCTAGACTTTGATGCGATAAGACTGGATCCGAGTTTAAACCCAATGTTGGCTGGCAACTATGAGCTTCTTTTACCTAGTAGGAAAAGCTCTGTCTTAGTCGAAGGGTTAGTATTCAATCCTGCTACATTCTCGCTTAACAAGGCAACTTCTGTTTCAGAAGTAATCAATCAAGCAAACCGACTTTCCAGTTCAAGTAGCAGCTTTGCTTGGGTCATTTACCCAGATGGTTCAGCCCAAAAAGTCGGTTACGCATACTGGAATGACTCTAAAACGCTACTCGCTCCGGGCAGTTCAATTTTTATCGGTTTTGATAAGACTGGTAGCGATTTTAAGCAATTGGAACACGATATAGTAAAACTAATTAGTATGAGAAAGAATCTATAATGAAGTTAACTTATACAGCACTACTTGCTAGCTCTGCTGGCGTTCTATTTTCAACGTTAGCTTCTGCTCAGACTGATTATAACTGGAAAGTTTCACAAACTGATTTTGGCGGAACTGGCCTTATGCAAACGCCAACCGCTCGCATGGCGGAGCATGGCGAATTCAACGCTGGTGCCACTTGGAACCAGGACTATCACCATTACATGGCGTCCATCCAGTTGATGCCGTGGATGGAAGCGACCATACGGTACACTCGTGTTCCAGACTTCAATTTTAGCCCCAACCCAGAGTACAGCGGTGACAACCTGTATACGGATAAGGGTATTGACTTCAAAATACGCTTAATTGAAGAAAGTTATTGGTTGCCAGAGACCTCTTTTGGTATTCGAGACTTCGGTGGTACTGGCCTGTTTGATGCAGAATATATTGTCGCGACTAAACGGTATGGAAACGTCGATTTTACGCTAGGTATGGGCTGGGGTTACCTAGGCGAGAGCAATGATTTCACGAACCCATTTTGTAGCGTGAGCGACAAATATTGCGAACGACCAGCCGATTTTAAAGGCAAAGGTGGTAGCGTTGATTTTGAACGCTGGTTCAAAGGCCCTACGGCACTCTTTGGCGGCATCGAATATCAGACTCCCTACAAACCACTACGTATCAAGGTTGAATACGAAGGTAATGACTATACCGGAGACTTCACTACTCAGCCTATTTTTGGCGCCACGCCTAAGGATATGACACAACATACTCGCTGGAATATCGGTGCCAACTATCGCTTAGGCGATTGGGGCGATGCCAAAATAAGCTACCAACGAGGAAATACGCTCACTGTCGGGTTCAATCTCTATACCAACTTCGACAACCTAAAGACGTATTGGCGTGATGAACCACGCAAGCCCGTTCAGATGCAGCCGGCAGAATACTCTGGTGAACAAGGTCCTGGCTGGCGAATGGCATCGAATGACATTGAAAATAACGCCGGCTATTCACGTAATAGCATCACGCAAGAAGAGACGACGATTACCGTATCTGGTGAACAGACAAAATACCGTGACCGTAATGAAGCGTTAGATAGAACAGCTGCAATTCTGAATAATATCGCCGATGAATCCATTACGAAATTTAAGGTGATAGAGCAGCGTAATGGATTGGATGTCAAAGAAACAACCATAGATAGAGAAACGTACGTCAACGCGGCTAACTTTATGTCTACTGAGAGTCATGTAACGGATGCTTTCACTAGCACCGAGCCGCAAACGGAGCGCGGAAAAGAAGTGGCAAACTCTAAAGAGCGCTTTGATTACCACTTTGCTCCAACCCTACAGCAAAGTATTGGTGGTGTGGAGTCTTTCTATTTCTATCACTTGGGTATTAACGCTAATGCTAACGTTTGGCTAACCGACAAGCTAGAGTTGGGTGGCTCGATCTACTTCAACTTGTTCGATAACTATGACAAGTTCAATTATGGTGTCGATTCACCTGAAGATCCACACGTTCGAAACGAGGCAACTCCTCGTGTACGTACTATGATTCGAAGCTATGTGCACGATAACCCTGTCAGACTGAATCGCTTACAGCTCACTTGGTTCGAACAACCTTATGAAGCGATTTACACTCAAGCATACGGCGGTTATCTAGAAACTATGTTTGCCGGTGTGGGCGGTGAAGTTCTCTATCGACCAATGGATAGCAATTGGGCTTTAGGAGTGGACCTAAATTACATTAGCCAGCGTGACCCAGATTCTTGGTTTGGGGTGTTTAGTGAAGACTACTACTATTACGAAGGCGCAGACCCTAACTCGGATTCATGCATCAGTTCCCCAGCGTCATGCCGTGCTTACGTGCTTAACAAAGGCACAACGGGTCACCTGACAACTTACTATATGCCTGATTGGAGCTTCCTTGATAGCACCTTGTTTAAAGTAAGTGCGGGTAAGTTCTTAGGTGGTGATATCGGTGCACGTATTGATTTCTCGAAGCAGTTTAAGTCTGGTGTCACCGTCGGCGCTTATGCGACACTCACAGACCTAACCGCTGAGGAATATGGCGAAGGCAGCTATAACAAAGGCTTCTACATATCCGTACCGTTCGATCTAATGACCGTTAAACCAAGCACTAATCGTGCATATGTTAGTTGGGAGCCAATCACTCGTGATGGTGGTCAAATGCTACAAAGACAACATTACTTGTTCGAGAAAACAGATGTACGCTCGCAGTGGTATCAGAAACCTAGTAGTGTACAATAATCTTATTTTTGTGTTAAAAAACCCGCTTCAGCGGGTTTTTTATTATTAGTTTTATATACCCAACAGGGCATTCGAACTTAAACTGAATACTCCTGGCCAGTACTAACAACAATAAGTTTGATATTAGTTGGGCATTTAGTTAACCATTTCTTTAGAGAAACTCGGAAACCAACGTAGCGATGCCTTGGTAGTTGAAACTTGGCAAAAGGGCTATAAAAATCCTTAGCCTCTAACGTAGCAACGATATTGCCTTCCACTTCCAAATATAAAGATACCGTTTCATCACTATCTGCAAAATAAGCGCATCCATGAATAACTCCAGTATCCCCAACTCTGGCATGAATATGTGTCCATGATTTCCCTTCATGGCGCACAGATAGCCTTTGCTGATGAAGAGCTATGGCTTTGTTGTACAACTCACTATCGAGGCTATTTCTTTTTAGGATAAGACTGTGCTCCTCGTCAGTAATATCCGACTTATCTTTATGAGCATTCAGTCTTAGGTTTTTCTCAAGCTTATTAAGAGCTAAACCCACCCCTTCATTTATCTGATCAACGGAGTCGTTATAGCACTCGGTAATGCCTACATGGCCAAGTAAACTTAATGGTAAGCCAGCAAGGTATCTTGATTGGAGGTTACTCATTACGTCTCGATGATAAAAGCTTTCAAAATCTCCTTCATATCCAAGAAGGTTAACGTGATGGTTATAGTGAGAAATAACTTGTGCTATGGGCTCTCTTACAAAAGTAATAATTCTTCGAACATCATAGAGATCGCTATATTTTTGCATTGGCACATGTCCCGCCACCGAAAAAGGCTTATTGATAAAGCTATTTTTCAATGCAAATGCATCTTGATGTTCGTATCTGAGCTCTCGAATTAATTCATGAGTGAACTCAGACTCTACACCATAGTCACAGTGAATATCGCCTAACATCTCTATCGCGGCTCGTAGGCTTGTGCCAGCGGTTTTAGGGATATGAACAAAAAAGACAGGGCTACTTTCTAATGGAGAATATTGGATGGACTTATCTGGCATATGACTAACACTGCTATGTTCATTCATGATTTAATTGTCATTCTAAATAGTAAAATCTTCTCGCTCGATCGTGAGCCAAGGGCTATAAGCAGGATCTTGACAGTTATCTAAGTTCCAGGTTTTCTGCATGTAGTTAACTTCAGCCATAAAACGTGAAAAATGCTCAGGGGCGTGATCATCGCCTCTAGAAACTGATTCGTGGTGGTACATCTCTATAAAAGGTGACCAAACGTTCTGGTAGCCTGCAGCTTGAACTTTCAAGCAAAGGTCAACATCATTAAACGCAACAGATAAATTCGCTTCATTCAAGCCACCAACAGAGTTAAATACCGACTTTCTTATACCCAAACATGCAGCGGTCACTGCACCATAGTTTTGAGTCAATTTAAGTCGGTTCATATAGCCACTTTCTTCACGACCATAATGCTTATGACTATGGCCAGCACAACGCCCAAGGCCCAAAATTACGCCGGCATGTTGAATGGTATTATCTGGGTAATAGAGTTTTGCGCCGACACATCCAACTTCCTCTCTTTCTAATTGACGAACCATATCCTCCAACCAAGTCTCACTTATGACCTCGATATCATTGTTCATTAGTATTACATGCCGACCTTTTGCTTTGGTGACCGCGAAGTTGTTAATTGCTGAATAGTTAAATGGTTTTTCATAACGATAAAGGCGGATTCGGCCTCTATGCTGAAGTCGTTGAAAATACTGATTCGCGTCCAAGTCATAAGATTGATTATCGACCAATATAATTTCAAAGTTGGGGTACTCTGTTGTGGTGTAAATACTTTGAATACATTGCTCTACAAGGTCCTTTCTATCTTTAGTAGGAATTATTATCGATACTAAAGGGGGTGCATCGGGTAGTGGCCAACGCACCTTATATGTCTTGGGCAGCAACCCTAAGGTTGCATTCGCGCCATAGGTAGACAAGTACCGGTTAAGTGCCAACAAGTCATCGTCTGCAGTTTCACTGGCTAAACCTAGACCTTCTTTGATGAGTAGATGTTCTACGTGAGTAAACTGGGTATTATTTTCCTCAATAAGATAGAGCACTCTTTGATAGTGAGAATGGAAATTCAGCCAGTGCTCAAAGCTCATAAATTTATCTAAGGGATAGAAACACCCATGTCCCATATAATAATTTGAATACGCTAGCTCTTTGTTCCACTGAGGCTTGAAGGTAGGCACTAAGTCTGACGACAAATGGTCACAATAATACAAATTGACACCAAAGTTATCTTGCCTCAACAGCATACCAAGCGAGCATCTGTGGAGAGTGCTACCAGGAGTTAACTCACAAACATAATCGAAGAAACTCGTAATATAGTCTTTGTTAAAGACAATACGTTCATCGGCTCGCTCCCAATGTGAGGTTGACTTGCCTAGCACCAATAAACACCAGTTACGATCCTCTAACTCTATTAAAGAGTCGATGGTCTGACGCATCAAATAGCCAATATCGTCATCTTGAATGCCTTGAAGGTCAATAACAAACAGAAAACGTCCCCATTCTAGTCCGCTTGTTTCTACAAACTGATCTATCATCTGGTTCTGAATCGCGAGTATCTGCTCTACTGCACTTTCTTCTAAAGCTATATCTTCTAAAGTTATATTCATTACTTTCCGATACAAATGGGCCAAGATATGGTTTTCTCTCATTCTTCTGCGCAGTGGTTGAAGCCACTTCCATTGCAGTACGGCATAAATTAGTTTTCTAACCATCATCACTTCTTTGTTTTAGTAGTAACCCACGATCATTTCATCCCTGTTTCCGCATAGATTAGAGTTAGATGACATAACTGGCAGGCCATCAATAGTACATGAGTAAACTGAGTTGGAGCCATTAACCTCTTCTGCTAACAAATAACCTACAATAATAGCTCAAAGCCAGCCATAGACTCACAGGAACCACTGACGGAAACAAAGTCTACATCCGTTGTAGATATA
The DNA here is from genome assembly GCF_001012815.1 of Vibrio mexicanus. Classification (GTDB taxonomy): domain Bacteria; phylum Pseudomonadota; class Gammaproteobacteria; order Enterobacterales; family Vibrionaceae; genus Vibrio; species Vibrio mexicanus. Next base: position 111,036 of record NZ_JYJP01000116.1, on the reverse strand, counting down.
CAATGATAAACAGGAACCCTTGCTTTGACGGAGTCAGAGTTATCAAAGCTTACCGTTGATGTATTGTCACAATACAACTTAAACAGAAGTTCACTCTCATCAATGTTATCGATAGTTGCCAAACTGGGATTCTGAACAGCCCCGTTGTGTCCAACAATATCAATAAGGCATTCTTTGGTATTTTTGTTGCCACTGTGAATCAATGCTTGGTCGATTAAGCGAAAAGTCGAGAAAGTCGTCGCGACATTTGAGGTTATAACGTCTGGCGAAGAGTATTGAGGGTAAGGAAACCAAGCCGATAAAATCACCCTATCGACCTCGCCGCCTTGGTCCAGATACGCATTTAATCCATCTAGAATAAACTCTGAAAACGTCGATGAATCTGTATAGCCGCCTTCCCTGTCTGTAACCATCCAACCAAACTCTAAGCCTAAACTTTCAGTCACATACTCTTCAGCTTCACTAATCGATGAGTAACTCAACCCATTGATACCATTACGCAATACATTAATTGGTACATCTAAGTGAAGATAAGATAAATTTTGATTTAGAGTCGCTAGGTGATCCACCAAACCAGAATAGGCTGCCTGATACTCCGCTTTAGAGACCTTTGCTGGTAGAGCATCAATTACGCCATATTGGATATGTGGATACTGAGCGCTAATAGCCGTTATATAGCTTGATACATCCAAGTAACGCTGCTCTAAAGGGTATTCTATGATGCTACCCTGCTCATCGCGTAGTGGCTTTGAAAGTACACTCTGCAAGCTAATATATTTCACATCAAAGCCATATTCAGCGAGTTGTTCAATCATAGACAGAGAGCTTGCAAAACTTAGATCTTTATTGGATCCCTCAGCATGAGCCCAAATTGCGGCAGTTTCGTCAATGGCCAGAGATACATTATTTTGGTCAAATAGTGCAGCAAGCTCACGAGCCTGAGAGGGGTTGCCTGGGAAGTAACGTGTATAAACGGAAGAACGTAAATAGAATACGTCCATGATGTCCAAGGAGTCCGCCCAAGCATTCGGATCAGCAAGGCGAGTAAAAAAGTCCAACGGTACTTCCCCTGCTACTCCTAGGTTGTTGTCTTCGTACCAACGTTCTGCATAAGTACTAGCATCATCGAAACTAATTAATAGCTCACTTTCAATAGGTACATTTTCATTAGGTTCATTTTGCTCCTGTGTCGCCGTCTCTGTGTCGTCCGAGTCGCCGCCTCCACATGCCGAGACTAAGGCTGCTACTAACACACCGAAAAGACAAAGTCTAAGTCTGCGATTTCCTCTCATATCACCCCCTAACTAAATATCATAGTTTCAAATGAGAAAAGCGAATATGTTGAGAGTTACCTATCTATGGGTTAATCGTCACAAAGAGAAACCAGTTCGATGGTAAATAATAACAATTAACATATTGACTTCATCTAAAGGTGACATACTTTAATAAGATAATCTTTACGTAGACTAATAAGTTGATCCTCGTGCACAAATTACTGACACGTACAAATAAAACATCATAAAATATTGCAATATGGATCCTATTAAGGATGAGATATACTTCTTAAAACATAACCAAGTTATAATCCAATCATATAAAATATGAAGAGATATACGTTTTATCAATGAATCTATTTGATGTATATGTTTTCCATTACCCTTATATTATTTCCTGATATATAAATAGAAGCTAACCAGCTTTGACACTGTAAATCCAATGAGGAAATATCAATATCAAACCCTGAATACAATTTATAGCCTTTATCAGAAAGATCCTTCCTAGCAACATTCAGTGGTAAAGGAAAGCGCTGCCCATTGATCTCAACCTCAATACTAAGATCTAAGTTAGGGTAATTTTTATCTACTACCCAGCCAGAAAGCTTTGTACTTGATATATTGTCAATGAAACATGAAATCCAAGGTACTTTGATCAATCCCCACTTCGAAGTAAAGGCAATGTAGTTTGACTTTCTGAAACCGAAATTATATTCAGACTTTCAAAGTCAATCGCTCCTGGACTGTACACATCATACTGTTGTGAAAAACCACAATAGCCATTATTTTTTTGGCTTTTTTGGAGATCTGGCCTAAAGTTATCAGCAATTGACTCAACACGAGTGCCATTCGCTAGGTCAATTAGAACACTGGTATTCTCTAGATCGTGATTACAGCACCAACCATATATTTTTTTTCCATCGAATCTGTCGAAATACCCTTCAATATTGTCACGTTCTATTTTCATTGTTTTATTCGCTTGCTCTAATTTTTTAAACAATGATTGATAGATTTCGTGAAGGTCTGATTTTTCAGAGTAATCCAAACTTGCCAAGATATTACGACCAATATTACGCTGAATTAGTACGAACAGCTTTTTGGTATCGTCTAGCGATAGATTCATATCGAATAATCGTTTTATCGATCGAAGATTAAATCCGGTCTCCAAACTCTTAAAATATAAGTTTGCTGCTTCCTCTAGGTAGCCTTGCTGCTTTTTTCTACAAGCCAATATATACGCATTAACTGGATGACACGCTGCATGTTCAGGCAGACTTCCTTCTTCTGCGTCTAATTCATTGCGTATTAAATCACGATCTATCTCAGTAAGCTCGTATCGATGGAACCACTCTGAAAGGTCTCTGCGCTTCCCGTCTTTGAACTCACAGAACAACGTATCAAACTTAACTCTTTGAGATAGGGGGACTACTAGAGCATGAGCAGCCATCATATACAGTTCAGAAACAACATTGTTCGATTGCGAGAATATAGAGTAGGATGCAAGGTCATTAAATGTACTATCGCCATAAAAAATGAACTTTTTGGCCTTGCTACCTAAGACTGAAGGCGCTAGATCATTCCATATTTTTATGTGTGATGCTCTATTTTCATTGATAAATTCACTCGTCAATGGCGTGCTGGCTCCAAATGCCAGTATCATTTCTGCATTAAGAAGCGAACCATAGACTAGCGCTCCATAGCCTCCCATAGAGCATCCAAAAGTGTATACATTCCCTTCACTTCCTATCATGTTTTTTAGAAAATTAAGAGTTGTATTTAAACACTCTCCTACACCAGGAACTCCCTTATGGTAATAATCCTCCGGCCGACAATTAAGATATATCTTATTGACATTCAGAGAGGAAAATGACTTATAGTAATTAAACTTACCTTTTGTTGTATTGGCACCAGAGAAAAGCAAAATAAAATCTTGGCTATTATCAGTTAGCTCTACATGGCAGTAGTCGCTGATCGCGATTTTTTTATTCATTGTACTACCACCCACGCTTTTCGAGATAAAATTCATGCATATTTAGAACTGTACTTAGGTTTTTATGATCTAATATAAGACTAGAATCTAACCTTTCTGGAATAGCGCCCAAATCAAAACAAGCAACATGTAGATTATTCCTCATAGCTTCACTCAGTGTATAGCTGTATGTTTCAGGCCAGACACTAAACAATCCAGCAACATGACATTCGTGTTTAACTATGAGATCGTTTAGTTCTTCTCGATTATATTCCCCTGTTATTGTTACATTCGGTAAGTCGTTAAAGAAATCGTCATCTGATGTATAACCAATCACAGTAAACTTCACTGGAAGGTCAAACTTATATGCATGTTTTGCATATTTTTTCAGTACATTAATACCTTTGTGAGGCCCTATTGCACCAATAAATGTAATATTTAATATTTTTACATTTTCGAGTGATTTAGGCTGATAGTCAAAATCGGGCTCTGGATGATATTTGGCCTGAATATTATTTAGGTCTAAGTAACGAAGAATCCTATCTTTAGTATCATGGCTTGGCGTAAATACATTGGAAGCTCTTTGTAGTTTATCTTCATAAAACTCACGCCAAGACGTAATGCTTCCACCTAAATCTTCAAACTGCAATAAAGATGATTCGTGCACGCCATTTTTCTTAATACAGCGATTGCAAGCATTCAGACTAGGCTCACCGCAATACACTTCACTTTCGTCGACCAAGTTAGCTCTTGGGCAAACAGAGTAATAGTCATGCAATGTTACGTCATACGTGACACCTAGCTCTTTAGGTAAATCCCAAATTGACTTATCAAACTCAAGGGAGTGATGAATATGCATCTTGGAAACTTGCAACCTTTGTAAAGCCGCTATTAAAGATTCTCGCTCTTGAGGAAGGTGGTATTCAGCCACACTATTATCAATTTGACTCCTGAGTTCCCAGCAATTTTCTCTAGCGCACACCAGCATAAATACAGCACGCTGATCTTTGAGATGTAACTTAGATAAATCATCTGTAGCAACCCCGTCCCTCCCCCTATACTTAAACTAGCAAACAGGTATGATCCTTGATACTCATCAGTCAAGTTTTCCAGCTTAGATACTTCGCTTTCCATTAAGGAGAGAGCTATATTATTTCGGTGCAAACGAATAGGGTCTTCAGCAATAAACCGTTGGACGCTCAAGCTATAATCTGGGTAAATACCATTGAGTTTTTGTAAGTTTTTCGCAATGAAGGACTCCGAGTCCTCTGCAAACGATACGGATCCTAAGTGATGAACAAATGCATTAGTCGCCATCACATTGCGCCAACCCAATCTTGAAGCTCTTAATGAAAAGTCATTCTCTTCTGCGTAACCTTTACCCCATTTTTGGTCATCGAAAAGTCCAACTTCATCTAAAGCCTCTCTCTTAATGAACATTGCAAAACCATGGGCCGTCGGTAAGTCGACAATTCCTTCATTTTGTGAAACAACCGCCGCCAACTCCTCTAGCGTAGCGCTTGACGGCAACTCATTGTCTGCACAAAACCTAGGATAGCTACAGATCGTGGCATTATTGGAGAATGGCGTAACCGTCCCAATAGACGAATCAGAAGCTGCAGTTTCTAAGATTCGATCGAGCCAGTAGGATGTGACAACTGTGTCTGAGTTCAGTAATAGAACATCGTTCTTATTCGATATTCTCATACCTTTATTTACTGTTTGTACAAAGCCCAAGTTTGATTTGTTTTCAATCAATGTAAAAGGTAGAACTTGAGATAATTCCCTCAACCTAACGGTTAATTCTGGTTCTGGGCTACAGTCATTAATAACAATCGCATTAAAGTCGACATTTGTAGTGACGTTAAAGACACTTCGAATGCAGTTTAACGTTTCATCGACCCTTTATAAACTGGGATAACAATATCGACTGTAGAGCTTTTCGTGGATATTGATGGCAGAAACGTCGCTTTGCTTACCGGTGTTTCCCCTAAACGCAGCTCATCAATTAATCCAGGCAACACTTCTCTGTTCAACCAAGCAAGTCCTAAGTCATCAGCCTTATCTAAGTCTTTTTTAAGTATCCTCTGTAACATCAACAAGCTGTTAATTTGAGCGGTATGAGTCTGAATGACCAGTGATGGAAGAGCGTCTATATCCGTTCCATGCAATTTTATTGATACTTGTTGAGTTTTTGTCAGATCGATAAAACCAGATAGATCACATTGAAAACCACATTTTGATACAGACATACCTGCATCTTTGAGATCCTGCCGAGAAATATCCGCAACCACACTGCAAACTTTCTGACAATCGATATAGATGTCCAACTTCAAGTTCACCAAGGGTAGGATTCATCATAAACCCAACCCGACAGAAGGCTCTGTTCAACGCTATCTACATATCCCTTTAACTTTGGCTCCTTGACTACAATCGGGCTACCAACTAGCTCGATATCTTCGGTACCAACCGTAAAGCTAGTAACGCTTTGTGCTCGTAATTGGTTTACGTCTAGTGACTCTTCAAAGCCTGATAGCCCTGTTTCGCAAACGCCATTGCTAACGAGGTCTCTTCGGAATGCATTATGATTTAAAGACTTAAGCTCTTTGCCTTCAATCGTGATTTTTGGTCCTTGTGCATTTTCAGGAAAGACATACCATCCGAAGAGTGAATTACCATCCCAATAATCGACATTACCCCGAAATGTCGGCACATTCGAATTTTTTGCTCTTGTAAACTTTGACAATGATTCAGCGACCGCTTCAATACTTATCATTAGATAATGCCCCCACCATTTTTCATTATTTAAATACCATTCGACCGTCTTCTTAATTCCACTCTCGAATGATTCTGCAGGTCGATAACCTAGTTCGTTATTGGTTTTAGTGGCGTCAATGGCATAGCGACGGTCATGCCCAACACGGTCGGCAACATAGGTGATAAGAGCTTCGCATTTTCCTTCTAGGGCTTGTTTCGCTTGTGGGAATTTCTCTTCAAGTGCACGACCTTCAGTACCAGTAAAATACTGGTTCATCAACTTACAAACCACAGTAACAATATCAATATTGGTCCATTCATTATGACCTCCAATATTGTAATTCTCGCCTATGCGGCCTTGTTCGAGCACTAGTTCAATACCACGGGAATGATCTTCTACATAGAGCCAATCTCGAACCTGTTGACCGTCCCCATAAATTGGCAATGGTTTATTCTGCAAAATATTGGTAATGATGAGAGGGATGAGCTTTTCTGGAAAATGATAAGGGCCGTAATTATTGGAACAATTCGACGTCGTCACTTCCAAACCATAGGTATGATGATACGCGCGCACTAAGTGGTCGGACGCTGCTTTAGAAGCTGAATACGGAGAGTTTGGCGCATAAGCGGTCTCTTCAGTAAATGCTGGGGCATTCGGTTCCAATGTTCCGTACACTTCATCTGTTGAAACATGATGAAAACGGTGAGGGGGGGGAGTCGCCTATTGATAGAGGTTCATCAATCCAAATTTTCTTAGCCGCTTTGAGTAAACTGTGTGTACCTAGAATATTCGTTTCAATAAAGGCATCAGGGCCTGTAATCGAACGATCAACATGAGATTCAGCGGCAAAGTGTACGATTGTATTCAGGTTATAATCCGCTAACAGTTCTTCAATCAACTCCGTCGAGCAGATATCTCCCTGCACGAACTTAAAGTTAGGTAGTTGTTCAACGGTTAACAGATTATTTCTATTGCCTGCATAGGTCAGGGCATCAATGACAACTATGTAATCATTTGGATTTTTTGTAAGCCAATAGTGAACAAAGTTAGTACCAATAAATCCGGCACCACCCGTTACTAATATGCGACGTTGGTTCATTACTTTCTCTTGCTGTAATAGGTTTTACTTAATATTGATTTCATCTAGCATTGCCGATAGTTGCAGTCGCCAATGTTGAGTTTGGAGGCCTATTGCTTCTTCTGTGGACGCTTTGTCAAGCACGCTAAAACTAGGCCTTCTTGCTGCAGTAGGGAATGCAGTTGTTGATATTGGTTTGATTGGAATTTTTAGACTCTAGAGCTCTTAGTGTTTTCTGTAAGACAAAAAAGAAGGAGCATAATGTTACCTGCAAAACTACTCCGCCTTAAGGAACCAATTAGAATCAGGTGTAATCGTTGGTATCGAGTTATTAAATTGAACTGAGATAGCACTTCTAGCGCTGTTACATCGACCAAGCAACGGATAAAAATTATTTTCTAAACAAGCTTTAGCTTGACCGATGATGGCTTTTTGAGTGTTTCTATAGCAATAAACTTCACTGCATCACCCTATTATCTGATTCAAACCGTGGACGGGTGGACATGATTATCCAAAATGGAGTGCAAGTATTTTCCATATCCCGACTTTTCTTTAGACTTGGCAATTGTTCTTAGATGTTCTTCGCCTATATAACCCATGCGAAATGCCACTTCAGCAGGACAATTGACTTTAAGGCCCTGGCGTTTTTCAACGGCCCTTATATAAAGAGCCGCGTCTAACAAGTCATCTAGCGTTCCGGTATCAAGCCAAGCAGTTCCGCGCCCCATGAGTTCAACTTTCAATGCCCCTTCAGCGAGGTATTGATTTATAACATCTGTGATCTCTAATTCACCTCTCTCAGAAGGCTGTACTTTCTTTGCATATTCCACGACATTAGCGTCAAAGAAATACAATCCAGGAACTGCATAATTAGACTTTGGCTGCTTAGGTTTTTCTTCGATCGAAATAACTTTGCCCTGACTATCAAACTCGACAACCCCATAAGATTCTGGGTTTCCGACGTGATAACCAAATACCGTTGCACCCTCTAGGTTTTCATTTGCTGCTTTTAATGATTTACCAAGATCGTGGCCGTAAAAAAGATTGTCTCCAAGCACTAGAGCCGCATGTGCCCCATCTAAGAAGTCCTCGGCTAAAATAAATGCTTGTGCGAGTCCTTCAGGCTTAGGTTGCTCAACATATTCAAAATTAATACCCCATCGAGATCCGTCTCCTAGCAAACTTTTAAATCGGGGTAATTCAGTAGGCGTGGAAATAATTAGAATCTGATCAATACCTGCCATCATTAGATTTGATATCGGGTAATAAATCATGGGTTTATCATAAACAGGCATTAGCTGCTTACTGACTACTTTTGTAAGTGGATATAAGCGGGTGCCTGAGCCCCCGGCTAAAACAATACCTTTTCTTTTGCTTGGCTTTTTCATTGCAGGTGAACCATTGACGTTATAATAAGAAGGAGTTCAATAAAGAAATTATATTGATTAGAGTTTTAAATAATAATTTTCATCAGCTCTCAATTAAAACATCACTTAAGGCTGCCATATTTATTTAAGTTATTATTAGCGGCTTAAATATTTGTTTTTCCACGCTACCGCCCATTGATAGGCGAAATCAAACTGCGCAGAGAGTTGTCTAAAAATCAGCGCAATTATCCATATATTGGGGAGGCAATCAAAATCAATTAATTATTAAATTTATCAGTAACATGTGCGTAGCACGTTCTTTTGTCATGTTGTAAATGCTCATAAAAACCAATATCAGTTGATATATATATCAATAATGTATCAATAAAGAAAAACCACTAATTAGGGATAAATAACCACAGTTGAATTAAATTTCAGGTTTTATCACTATCACTAACTACAAGAATGAAATAAAAAACACAACTAAAATTTATAAATGAAAGGACCGAGATAAAAATGTGACATTAATCCAATAAATCACATTTAATGAAATCGATAACATAGAAAAAAGCTGGATAATCCAAGATCTTAAATTTAACATTGCATTTACACAAAAATAAATGTAACTAAATATTAAAACACAAAAGTTGGATTGGTGAAAAATAAGTATAATTAATTTAATTATAAGTAATTATTAATATTTTAAATTAGTCTTTAAACAGCTAGGAGTTAGAAAATCCAAATGTAATTACTCCATCAATATGTTTGCACCCTAACGCCAACATAATCAAACGGTCAATACCTAGCGCAACGCCTGCACAATTTGGCAACCCGCACGTTAGAGCTTCAATTAAATGATGGTCAATAGGCTGTTCTTCTAATCCCATTTGGTTACGCATACGGTTATCACTTTGGAATCTTTGTAACTGCTCAGAAGAATCTGTTAACTCATGAAAGCCATTAGCTAGCTCTATGCCCTTGAAGTAAACCTCAAACCTATCTGCCACTCTTGGGTCTTCAAGATTAATCTTTGCCAAAGCCGCTTGTGACGCCGGAAAGTCATACACAAATGCGGGGACATCTTGGCCGATTTTGGGCTCAACCCCCATACTAAACAGCAGCTGCAGCAAGGTATCCCTATCTTCCTCGGTATTTGCTATATCACTTAGTCCTAAGCCATTGGCAACTTGCTTCAGGTTTTCCATATTTGCTTCTAAAGGACATATTCCTAAAACAATTTGGAAAGCGCGTTGATAAGTCATCCGTTCAGCTTTACTGCAGGTTAAAATTAATTGGAGCAACTCATCCATTTCATCCATAAGCTGATGATGATCGAACCCTACTCGATACCACTCCAACATGGTGAACTCAGGGTTATGATGTCTTCCACTTTCCTCATTGCGAAAAGCTTTATTTATCTGATAGATACATCCGCTACCTGCCGCGAGTAGTCGCTTCATATGGAATTCGGGACTGGTCATTAAATAGAGTTTTTTACCGTCCGCGTATCCGGGTCCAACAAAGTCAGTTTGGAAGGTGTGCAGATGGATATCCGTCACAGTCGCGTGACTCATTGCTGGCGTGTCCACTTCTAAGACATTGCGATGTGCGAAAAACTGACGAATGTTATTTATAATTGCTGCACGCTGTTTAAGAGACTCAATGGAGGCACTTGGCTGCCAGTTAGAAGACATATTGATAACTCATAGGAATTAAAGTTATCGAGAGAGTAATAAGAATAGGGGCAAGGGGCAAGGGGCAAGGGGCAAGGGGTGTAGTGGTCAACTAAAATAAAAAGCAAGAATGAGGGAGCAAGGAACAAGGCGTAAAAACCTTGAACCTTGAACCTTGAACTTCTATACCATAAAGACAAAAATCACTGCTAACGCTGAAATCAAGCCCGCAAAAGCGTAGCAAGTAATCTTGCCTATGATGCCTGTGTGAAACTTAAGGTCGTGCATACCGTGGTGTACGCGATGCATCGCATGCCACATTGGCAAAGCCAGCGTGCCGATGATGAACAGAGCACCAATCAAGCTAGTAGCAAAGTCGACCACTCGTTCGTAGCTCAACGCCTCGGCATTGATAATGCCCAATGGTGCCAGCACGCCAAGCACTAGAATGGTTACAGGCGTGATCATGGCAAACCATGTACCACCAGCGCCAAATAGCCCCCACCAAATCGGCTCATCAGATCGCTTTGGTGTACGATCAACACTATAGTTAGTTTTCATGTTAACTCCTTACACCACAATCAGAACAATAAGAGAAATGAACGCGACCGCTGCCCACTGAGTCAGGACGATGATCTTTTTATCGACTGGCTTACCTTTCAAACGAATAGGCATGACTTGAGGCATCATACTGAAGAAGGTATGTGCATGAAGAAGACTACCTGCTAAAGCAACAATATTGATGCCAACGACCACAGGGTTAGCCATAAATGCTAACCACGCTTCCCAAGACTCTGGCCCTTTGACCAAAGCACCAAGGCCGAACGTCAGAAACAAGGTAAACAGCACTAACGGCAAGACTGTTGCTTCACGCAACATGTAGAAGCGATAAAACGGATGGTCTTTCCACCAAGTGCGCTTCACTTCGCGCACATAAGGTTTACGGTTACTCATAGTTTATGCCTCCTCTGCCGTCTTCTTGCTGCCATCAGGTTTGAGCATGGCAATCACAAAGTCCATCGAGGACTCTACTTTACCCTGGTTAACGGCTGCTGCTGGATCCACGTTCTTTGGACACACGTCAGAACAGTAACCGACAAATGTACAACCCCAAGCGCCATTTTCACCGTTAATCAGCTGCATACGCTCAGCTTTACCGTTATCACGGCTATCTAGGTTATAGCGATGGGCAAGTGTCAATGCTGCTGGGCCGATGAATTCTGGATTCAAGCCAAACTGCGGGCACGCCGCATAACAAAGACCACAGTTGATACACCCTGCAAACTGCTTGTACTTCGCCATCTGTTCTGGTGTTTGTAAGTTAGTGCCATCTTCAGGTTTACGATCATTACCAATGATGTACGGCTTAATCGCTTCCAAACGCTCGATAAATGGCGTCATGTCTACGATTAAGTCTTTCTCGATCGGGAAGTTCGCTAAAGGCTCTATTTTTAAACCATTAGGGTAGTCACGAAGAAAGCTCTTACAGGCCAGTTTTGGTACACCATCTACCATCACGCCGCACGAGCCACAGATCGCCATACGGCAAGACCAGCGGTAAGACAGGTCTTTATCTAGGTTGTCTTTGATGTAACCAATGGCATCAAGCACCGACATGGTCTCATCAAAAGGCACTTCGAATGTTTGGAAGTAAGGTTCTGCGTCTCGCTCAGGGTCGTAGCGCAGAATGTCGACTTTTTGGATACGATTCGCTGACATTATGCTTGCTCCTCTGATGGTTTCTCAGCTTTGGCCGCTGTTTTTGCTGCCTCTTCTGCCGCCGCCTTCTCTGCCGCTTCTCCGTATAGGCGAGCTTTTGGTTGAGATTTGGTGATCTTCACATCGCTGTAATCGATGGTCGGCGCTGCACCTTCATTAAAGAAAGAGAGTGAGTGTTTCAGGAAGTTCACATCATCACGCTCAGTGCAGTTGTCGTCTAAACGCTGATGCGCGCCGCGAGACTCTTTACGCAAGATAGCCGAGTGAACCATAGCTTCCGCTACTTCAAGGCCATAGCCTACTTCGATAGCGTATAGAAGGTCAGTGTTGAACACTTTGCCTTTGTCTTTAATGCTGATGCGCTTGTAGCGCTCTTTAAGCTCAGTGATCTTATCGATGGTGGCTTGCATCAAATCTTCTTGACGATAGATACCGCAACCCGCTTCCATGGTGTGACCCATTTCAGTGCGGATATCTGCCCAGTTCTCGTCGCCGTCTTGGCTCATCAAGGCCGCGATACGGTCTTCTACCGCTTTCACCTGCTTAGCGATAGATTCTTCGTTCCAACCTTTGAATTCTGCCGCACGTTTCACCGCTTCTTCACCGGCAACGCGGCCAAATACCACAAACTCAGCTAGCGAATTTGAACCTAAGCGGTTCGCACCATGTAATCCGACAGACGCACACTCACCTACCGCGAATAAACCTTTAATACGGGTTTCACACTGACCATTGGTTTCAATACCGCCCATGGTGTAGTGAACGGTTGGACGAATTGGGATCGGCTCTTTCGCTGGATCTACATTGACGTAGGCTTTGGCAAGTTCACAGATAAATGGCAAGCGCTCTTGTAAGTACTCTTCACCAAGGTGACGAAGGTCTAAGTGGACGACATCGCCAAGCGGATGCTTGATGGTGTTGCCTTTTTGCTGCTCATGCCAGAATGCTTGAGACACCTTATCGCGTGGACCAAGTTCCATGTATTTGTTCTTTGGCTGACCCACCGGCGTTTCTGGGCCCATGCCGTAATCTTGCAGGTAACGATAACCATCTTTATTGACGATGATACCGCCTTCACCACGACAACCTTCGGTCATCAAGATGCCCGTACCTGGCAGGCCCGTTGGGTGATATTGAACGAACTCCATATCACGTAATGGTACGCCGTGGCGATAGGCCATTGCCATTCCATCACCCGTTACGATGCCACCATTGGTATTACAGTGGTAAACACGACCCGCGCCCCCGTTGCCAGCACAACAGATTTCGCTTTGATCGTCACCAATTCACCTTCCGACATATGAATGGCAATCAAGCCTTGCACTTCACCTTCTTCAACGAGAAGATCGACCACAAAGTACTCATCAAAGCGTTTGATTTGTTCATACTTCATCGACGTTTGGAACAGTGTGTGCAACATGTGGAAGCCCGTTTTATCGGCTGCAAACCATGTCCGCTCTACCTTCATACCGCCAAAGCGACGAACATTCACTTCGCCATCCTCTTTACGGCTCCAAGGGCAGCCCCACTGCTCCATTTGAATCATTTCACGCGTGGCATTTTCTACGAAATACTCAACAACATCCTGTTCACAAAGCCAGTCACCACCGCCAACGGTATCGTTGAAGTGATTGTCTAGACTATCTTCATCCTTGATAACTGCGGCTGAGCCACCTTCAGCAGCAACCGTATGAGAACGCATTGGGTAAACTTTAGAAATCAGAGCGACTTCAAGTTCAGGGTTCGCTTCAGCTGCCGCTATAGCAGTACGAAGACCAGCGCCGCCAGCGCCGATGACTGCGATATCTGTGGTAAGTGTTTTCACAGTTATCCTCCAGTGTGATTGCGAATAATTCGCTTGTTGTAATGATCTTTGGGTTGCCCCAAAAACTGTTTAAATTCAGTTTAAAAGAGCTCATTGACAGAAAAATTGATGCATTTAGGTTTTTGCGTCAGTAATGCATTCACGAGCATAAAAAATATGGGTATTGTGACTGTTATCACGGCCATCAATAGCCCTTTACTTTTCCCCTAAAAAAACACGCCTAATTACTCCAAAGACACGGGTTATTTTTGACCATGATGATAAGTAACACTTATCTGCGTTATAACTTTACCTGCAATTGAACGGCGTTCACAATCCGCACCAACAAAATCGAACAGCGTTCAAAATATCAATGTAGGAGATAACTCGGTGAGAAAAGTATTCAGCTTCGTTGCACTAACGGTTGCTTGCACAGCGCATGCAAGCTCTGAACACATCGACTTCTTCGTTGGTGGCGGTATTGGCTATCATCTCATATCGATTAACGACCTTGAGTCCAATGACAATTACACGCCTGACTACATGGCCTTTCACCTAAGAACAGGACTGTATGTCAATGAGAATCATAGATTCACGTTGACCACCAATGTCACTGGCGATAATGAGGTTTACGCTCGCTCACTGGCACTCGGTGGTGAAGCACTCGAAGTGAATCAATCAGAGTTCTTACTCTCCTATGATTACCTTCACCCTGTTACCCAAAAACTCTCTCTCTTTGGAGGCGTAACCGCAGGGGCAATCCGCAATAAATTGCTCCAGTCCGATTCGAGTTGGTTAAGCAGCTGGCAATACTCAAATACATCGACCGATTTTAGCTTTGGCGGGCAAGCTGGCATTCAATTCGCTCTCTCGTCAGAAGCATCGGTAGACCTCACATACCGCTATATGGGTTCATCATTTGATGACGAACTCGTAGGATTTGAGTTCAATGATCACAGCGAACTCTCACTTTCGATTGATTATCGATTCTAAACAATCACTTTAAGCACATTAATCCGGCTGAGCATCTCATTCGGCTTATTACACATTTTAATTATGAACACTGTACAAAATAAATTGTACGCCCCTATTTTAAGGAAAACTGAAATGAAAAAGATTATTAGCCTTGCTGTTGTTGCAGCACTATCAGCACCAGCGGCTTACGCAAACACGGTTGAGTACTTTGTTGGTGGTGGTATGGGCTACCACAACTCAAAAGCAAAGCTATCTGTCGATGGGCTTGGCAGTAGCTCAGAAACCGCAAGCAGTGCAGCCTTTCATTTTCGTGGCGGTGCTTACGTAAACGAAAACCATCGCTTCACACTGACGGCAAACTTCGCTGGTAAAGATGATATCTACCATTTCGATCTAAACCCAATTGCCGACTGGACAGAAAGTGGCAAACTAAGCCAAAACGAATTTCTGGCGTCTTATGACTACATCTACCCTGTAGCAAGCAATGTGGCGGTATTTGGTGGTGTGAGCGCTGGATTCATTAATAACAAGCTGTCAGTTTCAGGCACTGACTGGCTAGGTGGATACAGCTATTCAGAGAGTGAACGCGATCTTGCGGTAGGCGCTCAAATTGGTACGCAAGTAAGACTTGATGCCAACTGGTCTATCGATGCCACATACCGCTACATGGGCACCTCGTACGAAGAGAAAAATGAGGGCGTTAAGCTGGCAGTCGATAACCACAGCGAATTCACTGTCTCTCTAGATTACCGCTTCTAAGACTCCATTTCCGCTCCCGAACTATTCCAAAGAAGGCAAGCCGCCGACACTGCTTACCTTCTTTTTTTATAAACTTTGGTCAGCATTAGAGAATCCTTAATAACTCTAGGTTATTTACGAGATAACTTTACCTACAATCGAACGGTGTACATAATCGACCTGCCTTTTAATACACGCTTTAGGAAAAAGTAAAAATGAAAAATGTTCTTAGCTTAGCGATTCTTGCTGCTGTTGCTGCTCCATCTACTTATGCAACTTCTGTTGACTACTTTGTTGGCGGCGGTATGGGCTACCATTCAGCCACAGTTAAGGTTGAAGACGGCGATGGTGACATTCACAAAGAGACAGCAAAAGGTGCAGCTTTTCATATTCGTGGCGGTGCTTACATCGCGGAAGATCACCGACTAACCCTTACTGCAAACTTTACCGGTGATAATGAACTTGACGCACTATACATTGGTGATGCATGGGCAAAAGCTGAACTCGCACAAACTGAGTGGCTAGCATCTTATGATTATGTACATGGATTAAACGAAGACTTTTCTATTTTTGGTGGCGCAACTGTTGGCTACATTAAGAATAAAGGCATCATCCGTGGTAATGTCGGCGAAGACTTTAAACATTCAGAAAGCGAATCTGACTTTGCTTTCGGAGGCCAAGTAGGTGTTCAGTATCACGTAGCGCAAAATGTTTCTATCGATGGTACTTACCGCTATATGGGAACCTCTTACAAATCAAAAGAATTTGCTGATAAGGTCAGCAACCACAGCGAGTTCATCGTCTCTCTAGATTATCGCTTCTAATTGAATCGACCTTGGTCCTTAAGTCCATAATAAAAAAGGAGATGCATCAGCATCTCCTTTTTGTATCTTCAAGCGATGACTTCAAGAATGAAGCTTAAAGAATGAAGCGGCTTAAATCTTCATCTTCAACAAATTCACCTAGGCGTGAGGTCACATATTCTGCGTCAATGACCATTTTGCTGCCGGCTTTATCCGTTGCTTCAAATGAAATCTCGTCCATTAAGCGTTCCATAACAGTATGCAGACGACGAGCACCAATGTTTTCGGTGGTTTCATTGACCGTCCAGGCTGCTTCAGCGATCTGGTTGATACCATCTTCAGTAAACTCAACGTCCACTTCTTCCGTCTTCATCAAGGCAATGTATTGCTCAGTCAAAGACGCTTTTGGCTCAGTTAAGATACGTTTGAAATCGTTGCTGGTTAGCGCTTCTAACTCAACACGAATTGGCAAACGGCCTTGCAGTTCTGGGATCAGATCTGACGGTTTCGCGACTTGGAATGCACCAGAAGTCACAAACAGAATATGGTCGGTTTTTACCATGCCGTGCTTGGTTGATACTGTGCTGCCCTCGATCAATGGCAGTAGGTCACGCTGAACACCTTCACGAGATACGTCTGGGCCAGAGCTATCACCACGTTTACAGATCTTATCGATCTCATCGATAAACACGATGCCGTTGTTCTCAACATTAAAGATCGCGCTCTCTTTCAGCTCTTCTTGATTCACAAGCTTCGCCGCTTCTTCTTCGGTCAGTGCTTTGAACGCATCTTTAATCTTAAGCTTACGTTTCTTCTTGGTATCACCCGCTAGGTTTTGGAACATACCTTGAAGTTGGTTGGTCATCTCTTCCATGCCCGGAGGCGCCATGATCTCAACGCCCATTTGTGGCGCAGCAACATCAACTTCAATCTCTTTGTCGTCTAACTTACCTTCACGCAACTTCTTGCGGAAGATTTGACGAGTATTCGATGCACTCTCATCTTGCTGTTCGTTTTGCCCCAAGCATCGCGTGCTGGTGGCAATAAAGCATCAAGAATACGCTCTTCCGCTTGCTCTTCAGCGCGGAATTTCACTTTGTCCATCGCTTGTTGGTGAGTCATCTTGATCGCCACATCCGTCAAATCACGAATGATGGTTTCAACCTCTTTACCTACATAACCCACTTCGGTGAACTTGGTCGCTTCCACTTTAATGAATGGCGCGTTAGCCAGTTTCGCTAAGCGGCGTGCAATTTCCGTTTTACCAACACCGGTTGGACCAATCATAAGAATATTTTTAGGTGTTACTTCTGCGCGCAAGCTTTCTTCTAGCTGCATACGACGCCAGCGATTACGCAGTGCAATCGCAACAGAGCGCTTCGCTTTGTCTTGGCCAATAATGTGACGGTTCAGTTCATGAACGATTTCACGAGGAGTCATTTCAGACATGTCTAATCCTTAATTCTCTAATCACTGTTGAAAGTATTTGCTTGAGTCTTATTCCGGCTTCGGTAGCTCAACGGTGCTTTCCAGTTCTTCAACAGTGTGGTGATGGTTGGTGAATACACAAATATCGCCTGCAATAGCCAGCGATTTTTCTGCAATTTCACGCGCATCCAAATCTGTGTTTTCAAGTAGGGCTGTTGCCGCTGCTTGCGCAAAATTACCGCCAGACCCAATCGCTATCAGATCATTTTCTGGTTGAACAACATCACCATTACCGGTGATGATGAGTGATGCGGTTTCGTCAGCGACTGCCAACAGTGCTTCTAGCTTGCGTAGGGCGCGATCGCTGCGCCAATCTTTTGCTAATTCAACAGCCGCTTTGGTTAAATGACCTTGGTGCATCTGCAGCTTGCTTTCAAAACGCTCAAACAAAGTGAACGCATCCGCAGTGCCACCAGCAAAGCCAGCCAATACTTTGTTGTTGTATAGGCGACGCACTTTGCGCGCATTACCCTTCATTACTGTATTTCCTAGAGAGACCTGGCCATCTCCGGCAATGACAACTTTGTTATTACGACGAACAGATACAATGGTAGTCACGAGTAGAGCCTCTTATTTCTGGGTTTCTAGTTATAAACTGATTCTAATTCTTCATATGAGGACATGAGGTTCCAATTTCAAGCATCACGCCATTCAAATACCGTTAAAACAACCCCATCTATGACTCTTTGATCACCCATTTGCGCCATCAATTATTTAAAACAAACACACAGTCAAAAAGATTCTAAAACGAGGTGAAGGCATAATCTGAATATCACGATAAAACAAAGAGTTAACTGTCAGAGAAATGTTAGAGATTGCGTAAGAAAGTCTAATCAAATAAATCATTGATCTAACTAGCCTTTCTATCTAGCACGTCCAATTACCATTACGACGTACAGTCTCTATTCAGTATAAAAAGAAAGGAATTCTGAACATGCTAAATGCGAATATTAGTACCTATAACTGTACGATGAATTTAGATGAACTCTCGGTTCTCTATCATTTGATGTATCAGAAATGTGGGACTATCACGGTCAACCATTTGTCAGACTCCATAACGCTGTTCATGCAACAGTCGCTGCCAACGGTGCTCGAGCGTTTAAGCCGATCAGGATACATTGAGCTAGTAGACCAAGATGTCCACCTGACAGACTTCGGCCTTGAATACTACGAACACGTTCCGCAGTTTCGTTAATTTTGTTTGACGCCAATAACGAAAAACGCCCGATAAGGGCGTTTCTTTTCTAGTTCAGTTTCTAGGAACGGTTACTGCGCTTCTTTCCAAATTGCACACGGCTCGATCTTAGCACGTTGAAGTTTATGCCTATCTCGCTCTGCAGCACGCTTCAACTCATAAGGGCCAAGTACCACTCGATACCACGAGCTGCCTTCTTTCTTACGGATTTCACTCTTAATGCCTTGGAAAGCAATCTCCAATTTGCGCTCTTCCGCCTGTGATTCTTGTTTGAAAGCACCACACTGCATGATGTAAGGAATATCCGACACCACTTGCTCTTTCGCTTCTACCTTCACCTCGCGATTTGGCAGCGTTTCGACATAGTCCCATTTCTCTTCCGGTGCAGGCGGGATGACACGTGCGGGTTTTGGTTTCGGCTTAGGTTTAGCAGGTTGCACTTGTACCGGTTGCTCTGGCTCAGGATCTTGACTCAGCAAATACAAGCCATAGCCAAACCCTCCCACTAAGATGAGAGCAATCAAACCACTACGCCAAGGTTTACGACGAGGGGCATTTTTTTTACGCGCGGGCTGCTTCGATGAACCGCGGCCGCGCCTTACATAATCTTTATTTGCCACAAGCTAAATAGAATCAAAACTTAAACTAGCTCCCATGGTAATCCAGTTTGAAATCAGATGACAGGGAAGATGTGGAAGCAACACACCAAATCGTGCAGTGAGTTACTCTTGCAAGACAAAATAAAAAGGGAGCAACACGGCTCCCTTTCACTCTCATCAAAATATACGAATCGCTAGATTCGTTCTCGCGGGCTACAGCACTCGTGGTGGCGCAGCACTATCACGGATCATGAGCTGGGTCTCAAGCAAGCGAGAGCCTGCACGCACATCGTGACCACGAAGCATTTCAAGCATCATCAGCATTGCTTGACGCCCGATCTCGTATCGAGGCTGCGAGATAGTCGTCAACGGTGGATCACAGTACTGAGCAAACTGAATGTCATCAAAACCGACAACAGACAAGTCTTGTGGGACTCGCAGACCTAACTTTTTCGCTTCTTGAATCGCGCCAATGGCCATTGTGTCGTTGTGACAGAAGATTGCCGTTGGTGGCTCTGGCAGCGCCAACAACGAACGAACCGCCTTAGCACCCGACTCGAACGAGAACTCTCCACGCGCACAGTAAGCCGTATTCATAATGATACCTGCGCGGCGTAAAGCTTGTTGGTAGCCTTGATGGCGGAATTGACACACAACCGCCTGTTCTGGGCCCGCGATTTCAGCGACTCGCTTGTGGCCCATTTGAGTCAGGTAATTGACCGCTTCAAATGCTGAAGTCAGGTTATCGATATGAACGGTAGGCAGCTCAAGCTCTGGCGCAAATTCACACGCCATCACCATCGGAGGCAGGTTCTTTTGCTCAGCTTTGCTCACATCAAATGGTAAGTCTGTACCTAGTAGCAGCATTCCATCTGCTTGTTTGGTAAAGACAAGGTTGACGAAAGAGGATTCACGACGCTTTTGTTGGCCACTGTCTCCCAGCAATACCAAATAGCCGTGTTCCATCGCCGCATCTTCAATACCGCGAATGATCTCTGTGAAATATGGGTCACAGATATCCGGGACGATAGCCACGATGGTTTTGGATTCATTTCTACGTAGATTTCGCGCCAAGGAGTTTGGTGAATAGCCAGCCTCAAGTACCGCATCTTCTACGCGTTTACGTGTAGAAGATGATACTTTTTCTGGGTTCATTAGCGCCCGGGATACGGTCGCAGTTGAAACTCCTGCAAGCTGGGCAACATCCTTCATTGTCGCCATAATTTTTACCCTCTTTATTTTATTCCTAAGCATGCTGCCGATCGCTCAAACAGGATGGCCACACAGACTGTTGTTAGTAGTTACCCTTTATCACTATGTGAACGCCTCTCTTTCGGAGGTGGGTTAAAGACAAGCTGAAACTTGTTCTAGTCATTTTTCACTCGACAAACGTGAGCAAAGTCTAGTGTATTCATTTCAGAGGATAAAGTTACGGGGAGATTAACAAAAATTGCACAACATTTGTGATTTCAATCACAATAAAACAGATTTAATTATCTCTTCAAATTAACATAACTATCAGAATGATAGAGAAATGCCAATCGTTTGCGTTTGGATAAAATTTACACTAACTAAGATCTTGCGGTTCGATATCCATGGACCAACGTACTTTCTTAGCACTCGGCAGAAGATGAATCGCGGGCTTGGCGCTGTAGAGTATTTTTTGCATCAGCGGGCGAGATTGCGTTTGGAGCAGTAATTGCCAACGGGACTTACCCGCTCGCTTGGCAAGCGGGGCCGGCGTTGGGCCCAGTACCATGCAGTAATCATCAAATAGCGGGTGCGCTTCCAAGGTATGGCGTACCTGACGCAAAAAGTCCTCCACCAACTTAGAATCGTTCGCTTCGGCGCGAATCATGGTCAGATACGAAAACGGAGGTAGCATCGCCATTTTTCGCTCTTCTAACGCGGTTTGAGCAAAGTCCCCATAGCCTTTGGTCAGCAGAGCTTGTAATAAGCTGTGTTCTGGGTGGTGCGTCTGCAGAATCACTTCGCCTGGCTTGCTGGCACGACCCGCCCTACCCGCCACCTGGATAAACAGCTGAGCCAAACGCTCTGAAGCGCGAAAATCACTACTATATAAAGAACCATCCACATCAAGTAATCCGACTAATGTTACGTCTGGGAAATGATGCCCTTTAGCCAGCATTTGTGTCCCAATCAGTATTTGGTAATCACCTTTGCGAATCGATTCTAGTGCAGACTCTAGGCTGCCTTTACGGCGAGTGCTGTCACGATCGATGCGGATCGTCTTATATTGTGGGAACAATTTGCCAAGTTGGTCTTCAAGCTGCTCTGTTCCCACTCCGACAGTCACTAGATGAGTCGAGCCACAACTTTGACATTGGTGAATCACTGGCCGCTGGGAGCCACAATGATGACAACGGATCTCATTGCTATTTTGATGATAGGTATAGTAAGCGTCGCAACGCTGACAGTCTGCAATCCAACCACATTCATGACACATCAAAGCGGGTGAAAAACCACGACGATTCAGAAACAGCATCACCTGATTTCCGGCATCAAGGTGGCGGCGCATTTCTGCAATCAAAGGGGCCGATAGTCCACTTTCTAAATAAAGGCCTTTTACATCCAGCACTTTATTCGTTGTTGGTGTACCTGCGCCCGCTCGATGGGTCAATGTTAAATGGTGATATTTACCCGTTTGCGCATTGTGCAGTGTTTCCAGCGCGGGAGTCGCAGTACCGAGCACAATCGGTATCTGCTCTTTATTAGCACGCATAATCGCAACATCGCGAGCGTGGTAACGCAGGCTATCTTGCTGCTTATAAGAGGCATCGTGCTCTTCATCGACAATAATAATGCCAAGATCAGCAAACGGCGTTAGCAGCGCAGAGCGAGTACCAATCACGATGCCAGCCACTTTATCGCGCGCAGAAAGCCAAGCGTTAAGGCGCTCAGTGTCATTTAAACCCGAGTGAATCACTTCTACAGGCACATCAAAACGCTTTTTAAATCGATTGATGGTTTGCGGGGTTAGGCCAATCTCTGGCACCAGCACTAAGGCTTGCCTGCCTTTTTCAAGCACAGGTTTGATCATGTTCAAGTACACTTCTGTCTTACCGGAACCTGTCACCCCTTCTAACAAATAGCAGCCAAACTCTGGATTGCTGTTTACCGTCGCAATCGCAATCGCCTGCTCTTCATTGAGCTTGGGCTTTTCAACCTTAGCTTCAACATCGCGAGACCAAGGCTTGAATATGGGCTTGGTCTCTTTCGATTCGACCCAACCTTTCTCTTGAAGGGCTTTGAGTGTAGTTGAACTCACATCCGCATCAAGTAAAGCTTGGTGCGAAAGAGGCCCATGCTCCAACAGCTTAACCACTTGCCCTTGCTTAACTGCACGCCCAAAGCCAACCATGAGTTGATCTTTGCCCGTGGGAGTAAGTTGCCATTCAACAATTGAGGTGAAATCAGCGACCTTACCTTTACGCAAAGCGCTAGGCAGTGCATTACATAAAGTATCGCCCAAAGGGTATTGATAGAAACGACTACACCATTGTAAAAGCTCATATAAAGATTGGGGCCAGACGGGTGCGGTGTCGAGAAGCTGCTTGATCGGTTTTAGCTTATCTAATGAGAATTCCGATTCGCTCACAAGCTCGGTCACAATGCCCACCAGCGTCTGCCTGCCAAAAGGGACAGAAACGCGCACCCCAATAACTGGAAACAGATGAGAAGGGATCAAGTAGTCGAACTGCTTATCCAAAGGAACAGGCAAAGCAACACGAGCGATAGTTGGACGCATAAAAATCAGCAGCTATAGAACAATGAGATACCGTTAGTTTAAAGGGCTTTGGATAGGCGGTCTATGAGAGTCTTCGAATCCCGTTCAAAGATGAGAAGGAATTAAAACACCTCATCCAAGGTCTATTTAGAAGTGTAATGCGAATAATTGGTGAAAAAGTTAGCAAACTGGTTGATCACGGCCAATGGATTCATTACTATACTGCGCCTTAGCGTTATGGCTCACTTCATCTTTGGATGTCGTAGCGGTACGCAATAAGTAAATTTTATTAACTACGTGTGGTGTCCGGCATAGAATCGGATGGCGACACGGCCCAATTTGAGGTTATCCCATGAAAGCTGGTATCCACCCAGAATACAAAGCTGTAAAAGCAACTTGTTCTTGCGGCAACACTTTTGAGTTCAACTCAACTCTAGCAAAAGAATCTATCCACCTAGACGTATGTGACCAATGTCACCCGTTCTACACTGGTAAGCAACGTATCGTTGATACTGGCGGCCGTGTTGATCGCTTCAACAAGCGTTTCGGTGCTCTATCAAGCGGTAAGAAGTAATTCTTTCTATCGTTATGATTTAAAAAAGGACGCTACGGCGTCCTTTTTTGTTGCCTAAATACCTAGTGATACATCGTTTCAAACGCATTAAGTGTTGAATTTCATATCCTTACAAGTCATTTATTTTTACTCACTACAAAAAGTTAGCGCGTTCACACACCTCTGGTCTTATCAGTAGCGAATTGCGGCATTTTGATGATTTCCCTCGCATTATCATCTAGGCAGGCTGAGCGGCTTCAATTAAACTAGAATTTCCTCTTCCCATTATAACTTTTTTGAGTATCGCCCCTATGCCTGATGACAATCGCCAAGACGTTAATTCCCAAGAACTTTCTGCTGAAGAACAATTTCGCCAACAAGCACTGGATTACCATGCTTACCCAACCCCAGGAAAAATTGCGGTTGAAGTAACAAAGCCTGCTAATTCTGCAGAAGATCTGGCGCTCGCATACAGCCTGGTGTTGCAGAGCCAGTCCGTGAAATTGCGCAGAATGTGGATAACGTCTACAAGTACACGTCAAAAGGCAATACGGTCGCGGTTATATCTAACGGTACTGCGATTCTTGGTTTAGGTAACCTTGGCCCTATCGCATCGAAACCCGTCATGGAAGGTAAAGCGCTACTATTTAAACGCTTTGCAGGTCTAGACTCGATTGATATCGAAGTGAAGCACCGCACCATCGATGAGTTCGTGGATACGGTTGCCAACATCGCAGACACCTTTGGTGGCATCAACTTAGAAGACATCAAAGCACCAGACTGTTTTGAAATTGAAAGTCGCCTAATCGAGCGTTGTGACGTTCCAGTTTTCCATGATGATCAGCACGGTACTGCGATTGTTACCGCTGCAGGTATGCTTAATGCGATCGAACTTCAAGGTAAAAAGTTAGAAGACGCCACCATTGTCTGTCTGGGTGCAGGCGCAGCGGCTGTGGCGTGTATGGAGCTATTGATTAAGTGTGGCGCAATGCGTGAGCGTATCTACATGCTTGACCGTAAAGGCGTGATTCATACTCGTCGTGACGATCTGAACGAATACAAACAGCTATTTGCGAACAACACCGACAAGCGCACACTTGAAGATGTTATCGCTGGTGCAGACCTATTCCTTGGCGTATCAGGCCCTAACCTACTGCCAGCGGAAGCACTTGAACTAATGGCAGAAAAGCCAATTGTGTTTGCTTGTTCAAACCCAGATCCAGAAATCAAGCCAGAGCTGGCTCATGAAGTTCGTGACGATCTGATTATGGGAACGGGTCGCAGTGACTACCCTAACCAAGTAAACAACGTACTGTGTTTCCCATTCATTTTCCGTGGAGCGCTAGATGTTCGTGCAAGCGAAATCAATGACGAGATGAAGTTAGCGGCTGTTGAAGCCATTCGCCAGTTAGCAAAAGAAGACGTACCAGCAGAAGTACTTAAAGCGGCGGGTGAAACGCATCTTGAATTTGGTAAGGGCTACATCATACCTAAGCCAATGGATCCACGCTTGCTTCCTCGCGTTGCAAAGGCAGTAGCACAGGCTGCGGTAGATTCAGGTGTTGCTCGAATTGAAATGCCAGAAGGCTACATGGAAGGTTAAACCTTTTTCGTAGCAAACCGCGCACAAACTAAAACGCTTACGATATCTCGTAAGCCGTTTTTAATTAGGTGCTATTTTTACTTACTCTTCATCAAACGCTTCAAACTCAATACCCATCTCAGTCATCAGCTTTTTCACTTCAGCTGGAATATCGTCTGGACGGTCTTTACGCAGATCTTCATCTGTTGGTAATGGCTGGCCGGTATAAGCATGTAGGAAAGCTTCGCACAGCAGTTCACTGTTCGTTGCGTGGCGCAGGTTATTAATTTGGCGACGAGTACGCTCATCCGTTAACACCTTAAGTACTTTAAGTGGAATCGATACCGTGATCTTTTTCACTTGCTCACTTTTCTTACCGTGTTCAGCGTACGGGCTAATATATTCGCCATTCCAGTCTGCCATTGCGCACCTTCGTTCAATTTTATCGTTATTAAAAATAGAGAGTGTGAATTTTAGCGGCATTTAAGGCTACAAGCAAAGACATATAGACGTCTAGAAGTGTTGACGTCTCAAAATTCGACAGTTAAAGTAGTGTTAATAGAAAAGGAATTTCTATCTCTAGTGAACATTAGATATAGCCTATTCCCCCTAACAAGTCACTACTGTTTGAAAGGAAACACCTATGAGCACACGCAAGCCAGCCACTATAGCCGTACGTACTGGTATCGAATCAGACACCCAACACCACGCGGTTGTGCCACCTATCTACCTTTCTACAAATTACGGGTTTCCTGCGTTTGGGGAAGTCCCAACATACGATTACACCCGCTCCGGCAACCCAAACCGTGGCTTGCTTGAAACTGCCCTTTTTGAACTAGAGTCTGGTAAAGGCGCCGTAGTGACCAACTGCGGAACTTCTGCCCTCAACTTATGGGTATCTGCTTTCCTAGGCCCAGATGACCTGATCGTTGCACCGCATGACTGCTATGGTGGCACATACCGCCTTTTCAATACCCGCTCAAACAAAGGCGATTTCAAAGTCCAGTTTGTTGACCAATCTAATGACCAAGAGCTCGAAGCTGCAATCGCAAAAAAACCAAAACTGATCTTGATTGAAACACCGTCAAACCCGCTGGTTCGCGTGGTCGATATTGAAAAAGTCTGCCAACTGGCAAAAAACGTTGGTGCACTGATTGCCGTGGATAACACCTTTTTGACTCCTGTGTTCCAAAAGCCTTTAGAGCTCGGTGCAGACTTTGTAATCCACTCAACAACCAAGTTCATCAACGGTCACTCTGATGTGATTGGTGGTGTAGTGATCACCAAAACCGAAGAACATGCGGAAGAGCTCGCTTGGTGGGGCAACTGTATTGGCGCGACCGGTACGCCATTTGATAGCTACATGACGCTACGTGGAATTCGTACTCTAGGTGCGCGCATGCGTGTACACGAAGAAAGCTCAGCAGAAATTCTCAGCTACCTACAAACTGAAGAGTTAGTAGGCACCATCTACCATCCAAGTCTTCCTCAGCACCCAGGCCACGAGATTGCCAAGAAACAGCAATCGGGCTTTGGTTCCATGCTGAGTTTTGAATTCGCAGGCAGCTTTGAAGATCTCAAATACTTCGTTGGTAAGCTAGAGCTGTTTTCACTTGCAGAATCCCTAGGTGGCGTTGAGAGCTTAATCTGCCACCCAGCCTCAATGACACACCGAGCGATGGGTGAAGAAGCCTTAGAAGAAGCTGGCGTGTCTCAAAACCTACTTCGCCTCTCTGTTGGCTTGGAAGATGCCACCGATCTGATTGACGACCTTAGACAAGCATTTGAACAAACGCGCACGCAAGGAGCTCGTTAATGACCGCTTCTCGTCAACTACACAAGTTTGGTGGCAGTAGCTTAGCCAATCCAGAATGCTACCGCCGTGTGGCCAATATCTTAAAAGAGTATTCCGACAGCGAAGATCTTATTGTGGTTTCTGCCGCTGGCAAAACCACCAATAAACTGATTGAGTTTATCGAAGCGTTAAGCAAAGACGGCCGCCTTGCACACGAAGCACTGCAAGAGCTAAAACGTTTTCAAATCGACCTGATTGAGAATCTGCTGACGTCCCAGCTCAAGCAGGAACTCGAATCCCAGCTTATCGATGAATTCAGTACGCTTGGTGAACTGGTGGCTCCGCTCTCTGAAGCAGAAAAAGCGTCTGTGCTAGGTCACGGTGAAGTTTGGTCTTCAAGGCTGCTTGCCGCTTTGCTCAATGAGCAAGACTTAGCTGCCGTTGCACAAGATGCGCGCGCTTTTTGAGAGCAGAAGCTGGCACTCAACCAGAAGTTGACCGAGGTAACTCTTACCCGCTACTGAAAGAAGTGTTGGCTCAACATGCGCACCATCGAGTGGTGATTACCGGCTTCATGGCGCAAAACGAGCAAGGGCAAACCGTGCTGCTTGGACGCAATGGTTCAGACTATTCAGCAACCGTCATTGGCGCACTGGCTGAAGTCTCTCGTGTGACCATTTGGAGTGACGTTGCGGGTGTTTACAGCGCAGACCCTCGCTTAGTCTCTGATGCTTGCTTGCTACCACTACTGCGCTTAGATGAAGCCAGTGAGCTAGCTCGTCTTGCCGCACCTGTTTTACATAGCCGTACACTGCAGCCTGTAGCTCAAAGCACCATGGACTTACACCTACGTTGCAGCTACCAGCCAGAGTCAGGCTCAACTCGAATTGAACGTGTATTGGCTTCCGGTCGCGGCGCGAAGATCATCACTTCTCTTGATGAAGTGCTGCTGATTCAACTCACTTTCGGCCATGGTCACGACTTCGAACGTGTAGAGAAAGAGCTGCTCAATAGCCTCAAACGCGCTCAGTTAGAGCCACTTGCTTTTGAGGCTCAACCAGACCAATTCCGCATTCGCCTAGCCTATACCGCTGAGATTGCTGGCGGTGCATTAAGTCACTTGCAAGACGCAGCGATAGAAGCAGAAATCAAACTCAAAGAGGGCTACTCTCTGGTTGCGGCGGTAGGTGCTGGCGTGATTAAGAATGCTAACCACTGTTATGGCTTTTATCAGCAGTTGAAGTCATCACCTGTCGAGTTTATTTCAGAGTCTCAATCGGGCTTAAGCTTAGTTGCGGTTCTGCGAACGACACAAACCGATCAATTAGTGAAACAAGTGCATAGCCAACTGTTTCAGGCTCAGAAACGCGTCGCGGTTGCGCTTTGTGGCAAAGGCAATATCGGTTCAAGCTGGCTGAGCCTTTTTGCCGAGCAGAAAGTGGAGCTAGAAAAACGCCGTGGTATGAGCTTTGACTTGGTTGCTGTTGTGGATAGTCAAACCTACTGGTTCGATCCAAAAGGTATTGATGCAGCAACAGTAAGTGCCCACTTCGACGAAGAAGCCATTGCCAACGATGGTAAAACGTGGATAGAACAGTTAGGTAACCTACAAGGCTACGACGATGCTATCGTCTTGGATGTGACCGCCAGTAAAGTGCTGGCAGAGCAGTACCTAGAGATTGCTGAGCAAGGTTTGCATCTAATTTCGGCTAACAAAGTCGCAGGCTCAGCGGCAAGTGAGTACTACCATGCCGTTCAAGATGCGTTCGCTAAAATCAATCGTCATTGGCTATACAACGCCACGGTTGGTGCGGGTCTACCCATCAACCACACCGTTCGCGATCTACGTGAAAGTGGTGATGAAATTGTCGCGCTATCTGGAATCTTCTCAGGTACTTTGTCTTGGCTATTCCAACAATATGATGGCAGTGTCCCATTCGCGGAGCTTGTCGACCTAGCTTGGCAGCAAGGTCTAACCGAACCCGATCCTCGTGCCGATCTGGATGGTTCTGATGTCATGCGTAAGCTCGTCATTCTTGCTCGCGAGTCAGGTTTAGAAATCGAACCAGAAAACGTCAAAGTGGAATCTTTAGTTCCTGCTGAACTGGCCGATTTATCACTGGATGACTTTTTGGACAAAGGCCAGCTTCTGAGCGATCAGTTGGCCGAAATTCTGAAAAAAGCACAACGCGAAGATAAAGTTCTCCGCTATGTCGCGCGTTTGGAAAAAGACGGCGTTGCTACCGTAGGTGTGGAGGCGCTCGCAAAAGAGCATGCTCTTGCCAACCTACTTCCGTGCGACAACATCTTTGCCATCGAAAGTAAATGGTACAGGGATAACCCGCTCGTGATTCGTGGCCCAGGTGCTGGCCGAGAAGTCACAGCTGGCGCTATCCAGTCAGACCTTAACTTACTTTCTAGCCTGCTGTAATCATCCCGATTTGAGCCACAAAACTCACTTATCTGAAGTGAGTTTTGCTGGCTTATCCCCTAGCGCTCCTTACCCTCACTTTCTAGTGCTGACTCTTCTTAGACTATTTTCATAGTCAACATGAGAAAAATTCATAATCACATTATTGACATTAAATCGTATTCATTACATTCTGTGGACATATAGACGTCTAAACGTCGAATTACGGAATTGATATTGAGCAGCTAGCCTTGCTAGTTGAAGGGAGAGTAAGATGGGTTATACACACGCAGGTCATATTGACGCTTTGAACCAAAATGTGGCTGAGCTTTCAGACAACATTAATGTGTCTTTTGAATTTTTTCCGCCAAGCAGCGAGAAAATGGAAGAGACACTTTGGAACTCTGTACACCGTCTTAAGACACTTCAACCTAAGTTTGTCTCTGTCACATATGGCGCTAACTCTGGTGAGCGTGATCGTACACACTCAATCATTAAAGAGATCAAAGACCAAACTGGTCTGATTGCCGCTCCACACTTAACGTGTATCGACGCCTCTCGTGAAGAACTTATCCAAATTGCCGACGATTACTGGAACAACGGCATCAAGAGTATTGTCGCACTGCGTGGTGACATCCCACCAGGCGGCGGTGCACCAGACATGTACGCTTCTGACCTTGTTGAGCTACTAAAAGCGCGTCACGACTTCGATATCTCTGTGGCTGCTTTTCCTGAAGTTCACCCAGAAGCGAAAAGTGCGCAAGCTGACCTTCTGAACCTAAAACGCAAAGTTGATGCGGGTGCAAACCGCGCCATTACCCAGTTCTTCTTTGATGTGGAAAGTTACCTACGATTCCGCGATCGCTGTGTGGCAGCGGGTATCGATGTAGAAATCGTTCCAGGTATCCTGCCAGTATCCAACTTCAAACAAGCCTCTCGCTTTGCTGCCCAAAATGCAGTGAAAGTACCAGGCTGGATGGCTAAACAGTTTGAAGGCTTAGATGACGATCCAACGACGCGTCAGTTGGTCGGTGCTAGTCAAGCCATCGACATGGTGCGAATCTTAAGCCGTGAAGGTGTAAAAGATTTCCACTTCTACACGCTTAACCGTGCAGAAATGACTTACGCACTTTGCCACACGTTGGGCGTGCGCCCTAATAACGGCTAGTCAGCTCCCCCTCTTCTGATGCAAAAATGTCTGAAATAAAAAATGCCAATGGTTTTCACCATTGGCATTTTCAATTCTTGGCTTTCTTAATCGACAAAGTGCTTAATTGAACACTTGTTAGAAAAGAATCACACGCGTCGTTTGAGGATTACTCAACTTCGTCCATTTTGCCCAGTAGGTTACGGATGCGCTCTTGCCATGCTGCGTGTTCTTGCTGCATTTGCTGCGCTTTTTGTTCAAGTTCTTCACGGCTAGCTTTTAGCTCATTGGCTTCGCTTGCTAGCTGCTCTTTCTCTTCTTTCAGCTCTTCTACTTCCATTTGCAGAAGGGCAATTGTGTCTACTGCGGTTTGAATTTTTGCTTCTAGTTGCTCTAATACTTCAAAAGACATGTCAGCCTACCTTGTTTGATCCATTCTAGGAATGCGCGTGCACCCACATATAACCCCATTCTACTCAGCACGCCTGCGAGAAACACCTGTTAAATTGCATAATTTACGTCGGATGGTCAAAAAAACGGCTTATATTGACATCACCATAACTTACCATGCGATTAAGCGCTGTTATGGGCTCAGTAAATGAATAATTCTCGGTGAATTGATCGAGTACAAGTTCACTCGCCGAAAAAAGCAAACGTTTCCTTTTTGATATGTTAAAATCGCGCCGAATCTATACCTTATATCCTCTTCCCTCTTTTTAATTGGAGTCATCATGAAACGCGATCTGGCAATGGCCTTTTCAAGAGTTACAGAAGGCGCAGCACTGGCTGGTTATAAATGGCTTGGCCGTGGCGATAAAATTGCAGCCGACGGCGCTGCAGTAGAAGTTATGCGCACCCTGCTAAACAAAACGGAAATTAGCGGTGAGATTGTGATTGGTGAAGGTGAAATCGACGATGCGCCAATGCTATACATTGGAGAAAATGTCGGTGTTGGTGGAGACGCTGTAGATATCGCTGTCGATCCAATTGAAGGGACTCGAATGACGGCTATGGGCCAATCTAATGCCCTTGCTGTACTAGCAGCCGGTGAGAAAGGCAGCTTCTTAAAAGCGCCCGATATGTACATGGAAAAATTGGTAGTGGGCCCTGGTGCAAAAGGATGCATCGATCTCAACAAACCAATCATGGAAAACCTACAAAATATCGCGAAAGCACTAGGCAAAAGCTTGGATACGCTCGTGGTAACCACACTTGCAAAACCTCGCCACGACGCAATAATTGCCGAAATGCAAAGCCACGGTGTGCGCGTATTCGCCGTGCCAGATGGCGACGTGGCTGCTTCTATCTTAACTTGTATGCCAGACAGCGAAGTTGACGTAATGTACTGCGTGGGTGGCGCACCAGAAGGTGTAGTATCTGCAGCAGTTATTCGCGCATTAGACGGTGACATGAATGGCCGTCTACTGCCGCGCCACGAAGTGAAAGGTGACAGTGAAGACAACCGTATTTACGGTGCAGAAGAGCTAAAACGTTGTGCTGAGATGGGTGTTGAAGCCAATGTCGTACTTCGTATGGAAGATATGGCGCGCAGTGATAACGTTGTATTCTCCGCAACGGGTATCACCAAAGGTGACCTTCTAGAAGGCATCTCGCGCAAGGTAATATCGCAACCACTGAAACGCTACTGATTCGCGGTCGCTGCCGCACAATTCGTCGCATCAAATCAACGCACTACCTAGAGCGCAAAGATCCTGAAGTACGCGACATCATTCTGTAGCTTCCAATTACGACAAACACAAAAAAGGGCTTCAATTGAAGCCCTTTCGTTTATTCAATCAAACTGCGCTGATTATTTTGCGAAGTTAATGATTGGGAAACACTTGAAGAAACCGTTGTCTGCACAGTTGATTAGACCAATCTGTACACCGTCGATCTCTTCAGTCATATTGAATACACCAAGCTGGAAGTTAGACTTCTTCGAGATACTTGCTAGGCCAACATCTGCCATTGTGTGGCCTTCAGAGTAGTTAACCGCACTCCAGTTTAGACCATTCACATCGTTAGTGATGTTCACTGCTGCCAAGTTAACACCAGTAGCTTTACCTTCCTGCCAGTTAAATAGCGCAAGGGATGCGCCTTTCATCTCTTCGTTAACTTTCGAACCACCAAGGAACAGACCAAAGTTAACACCCGTCGTACGATCTGTTTCTGACATACCTAGTAATGGGAAATCCACACCTTTGACTTCATCAACTTTACCGTGAAGAACCGACAAGCGTACACCACCAACTGACTCTTTCGCTGGTGCGTTAAATCCATCAAGTGTTGAGAACATTGCTGGCGAGCTCTCTGCGAATGCTGCAGAAGAGGTAAGTGCAGCGACCACTGCTGCTGTTGCTAGTGTTTTTTTCATGATGGTCTCCAAATAAGACTCTAATTGTTTATCGTTATACACATCATCATTATCATGTGAGTTTTTAATATAAGCAGCAAATAATAGACAATCAATTGAATAGACCGTTTTCTTTGCTAATTTCTTGTAAAAAAAACATCTAAACTACGTAAAAATAAAAAAATCAGGCAAACGCCCTGATTTTTATGTCCTGTTGGTATAACAGCTAACGCTACTATACCTTTTGGCAAAATGATGTCGGGTGAGAAGAAGCCATTACTGACTTCCCCTCCCCTAAGAACCGTACGTGCGAGTTTCCCCGCATACGGCTCAAGCTTTATAAGTCTACCGAACATAGACCAGCAACGATCATCCTTTTGGTGGAAAGGGATCATTTCCATAAGAGTGTTTAGCTCTTATTTTTCCAGATTTACTCTGAATTACCATTTCAGACTGCTGATTCTTTGCAATGGCTTTGGCAGCTTTGATGGCAGAGGCTTGCGTATCGTGTTTAGAAGTGAGTTTTTCGTTCCCTTCTCCACGCACAGCCCAGTTACCGCCATCTTTAACTACCCATTGGTTCTTACCTTTAGACATAAAATACCTCGTTTGAGTAAAATAGGGCTTCCAGTAAAACCAGCTAGGCATCCATGCAAAACAACAGCCCCAGCATTAAGTACAGATAGGTGAGAGCAGCAGAAAGACTTGCGTTCATTTCAGTCTAGGTTGTCTCCTATTCGAAGGCCTAGGCATCCAATTTTCTGATCCACTTAACTGCCGTTCCAGTCTGACCCTAGTTAGTAGCCCAAGGTAGCTTTCTCCAAGCTCTGCCTCTTCGAATAAACACTTTCTGGTAGCTCTCAATTGATGCCTCTCTCGATCAGAACACAGGATCTACTACTCCCAAGTGCAATTTGAGGACATTCAAAAGTTTGGTCAAAACAACCTCCTTAGGAATGTACTGCGGCTCAATTCATACTGTACATTATACCAGTATCATTTTATTGTTCAATACTTACTCAATTAAAATGAATTTGTCTGTGGCAATTCAGGTGAACCATCACAAGATTCGACACCTTATCCGTGCCCCCATCAACTCGTCTGATGATATGGTGAATATCCCAATCGTCTTCCGAGTTGAACTGTTGGCGGCATACAGGACAAGTGAAGTTCTGCCTCTCGGCAATCCTCCACAGCTTTAGATAACCATGCATCGACTTCTTCAATCTCCGCATCTTCAAACGTTCAAAGTATTGCTCGTTTTCAGGCAGGTAACAGTTTGCTGTTGCCACTATCTTTACATGTTTATCCACTTTAATACGCGAGGCGTATATTAGGCGGAGGCACTCGCCCGGCTCGCCAAGCTTTGGTGCACTGAAGACCCATTTTCTATCACCAACTGTCTTGAAGTATTTTGCTTTAATCCAGCGTTTCCGACGTTTCAAATGGATACGACTGCACCATCGCCACAACATTTTCCAGATCCGGTGATCAACATATTTAAATGTCTCGCTCGAACATACCCAGCGATGGTAATTACACCACCCCCGAATCATCGGATTCAGCTTAGCAATAATTGCCGCTGCTGGTGCTGTCTTATGTCCATTGAGATATTCTCGTATGCCTTTCAGGAACTCCTTCACGTTGGTACGAGACGGTTTGATAAGCATCTTGCCGTTGTACTTACGTAGGTTTTGTCCCAGAAAGTCAAACCCTTGGTCTATATGTGTAATGAGAGTTTTCTCATCGGAAAGTACCAAACCTCGCTCTGCCATGAAGGCTTTCACGATGGGCAGCACTTCCCTTTCAAGTAGCTCTTTAGAGATACCTGTGATGATAAAGTCATCCGCATAACGCACATAGTTCACTTTATGTTTATAGCTTTTCTTGGTGTTTCTTTCACCGAAGTGTGATTCGAGTACCTTTTCCAAGCCATCCAAAGCGATGTTGGCCAACACCGGAGAGATAATACCTCCTTGTGGTGTTCCCGCATCCGTTGGGTTGAAGCTACCTTTTTCCAAGTAACCGGATTGCAACCAGCGTTTCAGTATGACCTTGTCCATAGGAACGTTGGCGATGAGCCAGTCATGACTGATATGGTCAAAACACCCTTTAATGTCCCCTTCTAGTACCCATTGGGCGCTAGCTTTGCGACTGAGGTTTACGAAACATTGTTCGATAGCATCAGCGCAAGAGCGATGGGGACGAAAGCCGTAGCTATTTCGATCTGCCATTGTTTCCGAGACAGGCTCTAGTGCGAGCAGGTGTAATGCCTGCATCGCTCTGTCACGCATCGTCGGAATACCGAGAGGCCGCCTTTTGCCGTCGGCTTTCGGGATGTAGACTCGCTTTAGCGATTTGGGCTTGTAGCCTTTGCGCTCTAGCTTATCGATGGCATCCCATTTGAGTTTCGGTGTGTTCCAAAGCTCACCATCCACTCCAGCCGTGTTTTTCCCTCTGTTTTCAGTAACCCGTCGTATTGCGATTACCTTGGCTGAAAAAGAGCGAGTCAACATGCGTTGAAGTCGCTTAACCAGACGCCAATCAGAGTTTTTCGTTGCCTTTGCGATTCGTACCTGTAGTCCTCTCACCCTTCGGTTCATTAGCTCCCAGTCAATCTGGTGCCACCGTTCCGCTGGGTAGGAGAATGCAGACACATTCGCTAGGTCGATTGTGTGCACCTTGCTTTTCTCCTTATCGGTTAATGGAGTAGCCTCACAAGGTACACTGATGCCCATAGGGCAAGTGTTTAACCCTATGAGGTAGAAGAAGCTTATCGCTTCCGTTTATCCATATTAATAATTTGGACTTTACACGTTTTCACGCAATTAAAGACCTAGTGGAAGTCTGCACCCTTTCGGGTAGAGGCAAAGTCTGAACCCCTAATCTCTCCATTACAGAGAGGCATTCGCTTCCTCCACTTTCCTTTACCCTCTTATCCAACAGTTCACCTTGCGGTTCTCCTGCCCAAAGGGCAGATAATAGGGCTTACCAAGTTCTCGTATTCGTACTCAGTTGGTTAGGTTCTACCTATTCGACGGTGGCATTGTTGGTAGCGTTGTCCCAGATGTAAAAAGACAAACCATTCCACATACCTTTTGGTCACAGTGTATCAATGACATTTCACTGTTTCAGCTCACGCCGTTTATCAGCAGTTCACTTACGTTAACCATACAACCAAGCCTAGCCTCTCATCTCATTGTCATTACGAGAATCCGATACATCCACTCACGTGAAAACATCGCCCTATAAGGGGAGTACATTGTTAGGAAGCTTCCCACCCATCCGTTACCAGATGCGCAGTATCCCTAGGCTACAATCCGCTACAGGATTGGTCTTGTCATTCTAAAAGTAACCAGAAGCAAGACAATACAAACACGAGCTTAAGTCACACTGACCAAGCTTAAAGATGGGGAAAGATATGCATAGAAAACAATCGGATCTCACCCCGATGGCTTTCTCTTTCCCAAGTCTGAGAGATACAAGCTAATTGCTTGCTGATGCGCACAGCTAAGTGCAATGAATTGCTGTAAAAACAGGCAACATTGTTTGAGGGTATGCTTAAACTAGCACTTGAGAGGCGCTTTTAAGCTAGGTATGAGGTACCCTAGGTGCTTAGGGCGGTATATCCATAGAAGTGACACAAGTGATTCAGATGCAATGCTGAGTTTGTGTTATATGAGCCTTTCGGCTGGGAGGTTTGTCCCTTAATAGGGCTTTGCTTCATGACCTAAACCATTATAGGAGTTAGGCTTTTTGACCTCAGAAGCGTCTTTAAATACTAGACTGGCATAACTGCCAGTCTAGGTCAAGGGTCACATTACGCGACCCTTAGTCAGCGCGACACTTGTCGCACTACATCATGCCTGGCATGCCACCCATGCCGCCCATACCACCCATGTCAGGCATTGCTGGAGCGTCACCTTGAGGTAGGTCTGTTACCATCGCTTCTGTTGTGATCATTAGGCCAGCTACTGACGCTGCGAACTGTAGAGCACTGCGCGTTACTTTAGTTGGGTCTAGGATACCCATCTCAAGCATGTCACCGTATTCACCCGTTGCTGCATTGTAACCGTAGCTACCTTCGCCGCCTTTCACGTTGTTCGCAACTACTGACTCTTCGTCGCCCGCGTTCTTAGTGATTTGACGAATTGGCGCTTCCATTGCACGCAGTGCAACACGGATACCCACGTTCTGTTCTTCGTTGTCGCCTTCAAGGCCAGCAACTTTTGAAGCCGCGCGGATAAGTGCCACACCACCACCTGCTACAACGCCTTCTTCAACCGCAGCGCGAGTTGCGTGTAGAGCATCTTCTACGCGGTCTTTCTTCTCTTTCATTTCAACTTCAGTTGCTGCGCCAACCTTGATTACCGCAACACCACCAGCAAGCTTGGCAACGCGCTCTTGAAGCTTCTCTTTGTCGTAGTCAGACGTTGCGTCTTCGATTTGCTGACGGATTTGAGCAACACGGCCAGAAATCATCGCTTCTTCACCCACACCATCGATGATGGTTGTGTTTTCTTTAGTGATGGTCACGCGCTTCGCTTGACCTAGGTCTTCTAGCGTTACTTTCTCAAGGTCTAGACCGACTTCTTCAGAGATAACCGTGCCAGCCGTTAGTACCGCGATGTCTTGAAGCATCGCTTTACGACGATCACCGAAACCAGGTGCTTTAACAGCAGCAACTTTCACGATGCCGCGCATGTTGTTCACAACAAGTGTTGCTAGCGCTTCACCTTCAACATCTTCTGCGATGATAAGCAGAGGACGAGATGCCTTCGCTACCGCTTCTAGAGTCGGAAGAAGTTCACGAATGTTCGATACTTTCTTGTCGATTAGAAGGATGAATGGGTTTTCTAAGTCAACAGAACCCGCTTCTTGGTTGTTGATGAAGTATGGAGATAGGTAACCGCGGTCAAACTGCATACCTTCAACTACGTCTAGCTCGTCTTGTAGAGCCTGACCTTCTTCAACAGTGATAACACCGTCGCGGCCAACTTTTTCCATCGCTTCAGCAATGATGTTACCAACCGTTGCATCAGAGTTAGCTGAGATAGTACCAACCTGCGCAATCGCTTTTGTATCAGCACATGGTACAGAAAGTGCTTTTAGCTCTTCTACAGCAGCCACAACTGCTTTGTCGATACCGCGCTTAAGGTCCATTGGGTTCATGCCTGCAGCAACGGCTTTTAGGCCTTCAGTGATGATAGATTGAGCCAGTACTGTCGCTGTTGTTGTACCGTCACCCGCTGCATCGTTAGCTTGAGATGCAACTTCTTTCACCATTTGCGCGCCCATGTTTTGGAACTTGTCTTCAAGTTCAATTTCACGCGCTACAGATACACCATCTTTAGTGATAGTTGGTGCACCAAAAGATTTGTCTAGAACTACGTTACGACCTTTAGGGCCCAAAGTTACTTTTACCGCGTCAGCCAGAACGTTGACACCTTCTAGCATTTTGATTCGTGCGTCGTTACCAAATTTAACGTCTTTAGCAGCCATGTTTAATTTCCTTTCTAAATTCGATTTTCGTTTTCGTTGTGATTCAGATTCAATTATTCAACGATTGCTTTTATTCAACGATCGCCATGATGTCGTTTTCAGACATGATCAGAACTTCTTTACCGTCGATTTTTTCTGTTTTTGTGCCGTAGCCTTCAGCAAAAATAACAGTATCACCCACTTTTACGTCCAATGGCTGAACGCTACCGTTTTCTAGGATGCGGCCTTTGCCTACAGCTAGAATAGTACCGCGAGTTGATTTCTCTGCAGCAGAACCAGTTAGAACGATGCCACCCGCTGACTTTGATTCAACTTCTTGGCGTTCTACGATTACTCGGTCGTGTAATGGACGAATATTCATCGGTCGTCTCTCCTGATAATTTCCATGTGATTTGATAGTGTTCTAAACCAACTCAGTTCTCTAGAACAAATGAGCGCTCTGAACCAAATTGCGTTTAGGTTTACAAGCTTGTGCAAACTATATGGGTTGCTTGAGATGTGATCCCAAGGGGGCAACGAAAAAAAAGTGTGATGCAGTCGAAAAAATTCATGGCCTCTTCCCCATTTGTCACCGTTATTTCTAGTTCAACTCGAATTCTCGTTCCCCGCTCAGAGCAAGAATTATCAACTATTTGCTTTATTAATGGGATCAGACATAATACTCAAGAGACAAGAGGGACAGCATGAAAACCAGTGATCGGATATTACAGACCATAAAAAAGGAAGGAGCGGTAACCGCTAAGCAACTTGCAGAGAACCTAGGTATCACCACCATGGGTGCACGGCAGCACCTGCAAAGCTTGGAAGACGAAGGCATTCTTGCGTTTCACGATGTGAAAGTAAAAGTGGGCCGCCCGACACGTCACTGGTCTTTGACTCGTAAAGGTCATAATCAATTTACTGATCGCCACGGCGAGTTGACCATTCAAATGATTGACGCAATCGAAGAAGTATTTGGCGCTCAAGGACTTGCAAAAGTCACGGCTGAGCGTCAAGCCAAAACGCTCGATGCCTATCAGCAAGCGATGCAATCGACTTCTAACCTTGAAGAAAAGCTCTCGGTGTTAGTGTCTCTGCGTGAAAATGAAGGCTACATGGCAGAACTTGAGCAAAACGATGAAGGCTTTGTTTTGATCGAAAACCATTGCCCAATTTGCAAGGCAGCAACGCGCTGCCCAAGCCTATGTCAGTCAGAATTGGCAGTTTTTCAGCAGTTACTTGGCGATGACTGCTCAATTTCTCGCACCGAACATATCGTGCAAGGCCAAAGACGTTGTTGCTATCAAATTACTCCAACCGACTAGTCTATACTGACAATTCGCCTAAAGTATGAAATTCAAAGTTTCAGCCCAAAGCTTATAGAACATTCATTATTCATGGCAATATAGCGAGACGGTATTCCTACCCGATTGCTTGGATTCATAAAGCGCCTCGTCGGCTGCTGCAATCCATTCTGTCGTGGTGTTAAGCTTATTTGGGCGATATTCACAGATACCCACACTGATCGTGTAACTTAGTGTCCCTTGTTCTGTTTCAAGCTGACTCTTTTCAACTCGCTTTCGCAGCCTTTGTGCAAAATACATCGCTTGTTCATGGCAGGTATTGGGCAACAGCACGGCAAACTCTTCTCCACCATATCGACCAACCGAGTCAGTGGCACGCGAAGAGCTCACGGCAAGATCTGCAGTATGACGAATCACCTCATCGCCAACACAGTGTCCGTAGTTATCGTTAACCTTCTTGAAGAAATCAATGTCAAACATGAGCAAGGTTGAAGTTCGCTCTTCATCAAGTTTTAAAGCTTGTAGCTCTTCGGCCAGAGTTTGTTCCCAGCTCACACGATTGAGAAGACCCGTTAAACCATCAATTCGACTTTTATAAGAGAGCTTCTTATTCGACTCGTTGAGCAGCATCTTGTTCTGGGCTATGTCGGACACATCAATAATCATCACGCAAAGGTGGGACACGCCTCCGCTCAGTGAGCTCAACGGTGTAATCACCATGTTTTGATGCATCTGCAGTAAACCACGTGATGCTGGTGAGTAGTTCTTAAACTCAAATATAAACGGCCGATCTTCCCACGAGGAGAACCCTTTCGTTTTAAGTGACACGCTAGCGCGAAACTTCGCTTCCATCCATGCTTGGGGCAAACCGCTACATACATCAAATAAGTTCTGATTCAGAATCTTGGCAGACGCAATACCACTGTATGACTGCATAAAGCGATTCCACGCCACGACTTTGAAGTCAAGATCGAGAACAAACAAGCCAACATCCATGGTATCGATGACTTGTGTATACCAATGCAGCTCTTCTACTACATTCAGATCCGCGCCAAAACTCATATCGACTCCATGATTTGGTTCACCATTCCCTCTGACTCAGAATCAAGCATAAACAGCACTTCGCACTCAAATTCATGATCGCTGTGATAAACAAATTCAACTGTAAATGTCTGATCATCGAAAGTACTTTTACTGGACATGTTCTTTCCATCCAGAACAACAGGTTGACGAAGTGAGATATCCACATCCATCTGTTCGCACAAAGAGCGCATAAATGAAGACACAAAGAGGTTGGCCACATTCAACACAATCTCATTGTATGAGTTGTCGTCGGTTGCAAATCCGAGCTGTTCTCCAACTCGGCCGATGCCATTTCCATGCAGACAAACCAGAGCTTCACCGTGGAAACCTGAACCGACAAAGCGCTGAGTGACCGCCACCACATCTTCACGACTTAAAGAGTCCCCAAGCATCATTTCAAGCTCATTGCGCTCTAAATTACCCACCGTTGGAATAGGTAAATGGATAAACTCCCCGATAGCATCGGAAACGATGGCCGCCCCTTTTCCCAAGGCAATATTGGTCAGTTCTTTAAACTTTACGTGAGGAGGTACAGTGTCAATGTGTTGACCATTTGAAGAAAACACTAAGCCCAAACGAGTAAAAATTTCAGAAGCATAACTGGCAGAAAATGGTTTTCGAGCGAAACAGTAAGCGCCCAAGTTCATGCAGCGAGTCTCGGCTTCAATTTGTACATCGCCAGAAACCACCACCACTTTGGTTGGATGTTCATGGGGCATATTTTCAAGAACTTGATAACCATCGACATCTGGCATCGTAAGATCAAGAAACATTACATCAATAGGATTAGATACTAGTGTTTCCAAGGCCTCACGACCATTTTTGGCAAACAGTAAGGCTTGATTCGGAAGTAGTTCAATGCTTCGCGCTAACGCATTCCTTGCGAGCGCCGAATCATCACAAATTAGAATATTCATGCATCACAGCTAGAGGGTGAAATTGAATCCATACCAGTTTGGCATATTATTGCCGCACACAGCTCCTTGTGTCAGGCACGATAATTACACTAAGTTAATGATTCGGTAAAGTTTGTAGCGTCAAAGTTGCGTCGTCGTACATAATATCACCAAGAAATGACCTATAAGTCGCAAAACATAGACAAACAAAATGAACGCTGCTCTGTCGTCTCACTTTTGAGAATGGTGAATTTCGTTCAAGCCTAGGCAGATTTCATCGCGTACACTTTTTGTACTATGCTTTGAATGTTTGATGTCTGGCATCAACGCGAGGAAAGACTATGAAAGCTGCACCACTCAATCAAACTTTACCACCATTTGATGAAATGGTTGAACTTGCAGAGCTTAACCCAACCGCTTTTGAGCAGTTCAAGAAAGATATGTGTGAAGAGATGATCCTGTCCGCATCGAGCAACATGCAAAGACGGTTGTGGGCGCAGCAGAGCCACATCGACAGAGTGATTGGAAAATGCAAAAACCCCAATCAAACCAACATGGTACTCATGACTGAACTCACTCAGCAAATGATACGATTTCAAGACGCTTTAGATGGAGAAGCAGTCGAAGAGAAGGAAAGTGCGGTGATTATTCCATTTAAACCACGTGATAACGATTGGAGCTAACATACCGCAACTCACAGGCTGGAACTAACAACAATAGTAGCTCGGCAGACTTTCGAGCTACTATTTTCCCACCAAGTTAGAGCTTTCCACGCAAACTGATTTCTCCACCAATGTAAGGCTCTATCCCACTGTCGGTTTCGGCTAGAACCGCCCAAAACAAAGAGTATCCTACGACTTTATTTGCATAGCAATGCCAATAAACATACTGTTCACAAAGTACGCAGCATCACCCAAATACTATCGAATACAATACCTCATAGGGAAATTTTCGATGATGTATTTACATTCTATAAGGCTTTCTCACGACGAAATGCGATACGTACCAATACAATTGCAACACCTAACATACCACCCAACAAGGTGCCTAGAACTGCTATGAGTGCTCGCTTGGGCTTATCCCGAGCAATTGGTTGTTCAACATTTTCCAAGAAGCGGAATGTTTGGAACTCGATTGAGCGATCGATTTCAAGGTTATTTAGCATTTCCAATTTTGCATCGATCTGTTGTAAACGGGGTTCAACAACACTAAGGTTCTTAACCGAATCTAGCGCGGTAACTTTAGCAGCTAACGCTTTAGACCCTAAGTCAATACCAAAGATTTCTTTATCACTACTGGTCTGAATAGGGTGGGTAACGTTCGCAGCTTTAGCTATATCTAAAGCATATTTTGCACGTTCTACTTCTATTGCAAGCCTATTTTTAGCTTGAGTTTCTAAAAGTCGTCGCTGTTGTACTAACTCATTTCGCTTACCGCTTACAATAGCCTGTAAATTATTCAGCGCATCCTCATGAGTTTCATGTTTTATAACTGTTACATAATCGCTCAAAAGTTTATAGCTGCTCTCTTTTGAAATTGATTGAAAAGAAACAACAAAAGGAGAATTAGCTACATTGCCATCTTTGTTGGCTTGTATTTTGCTAAACCATGAAGCATATAAAGCTCTAGTTAGCTCAGCATCATCAGCAGCATCAGCATTAAGTTCTGACTTAAATTTCTTAAACTCTTCACTCGAATCTAAAAACGAACGTTTATTATCGCTAGAGTTAAATGCATCGATAAAACGTTGAAATAGTTCTTGAGTATCGACTAAGCCGTCCAATTCTCCACTTACTAATACTGTTCCATCTTCTTGATAGATATCGAAAACGGGCTGAAATTGTCTAACCTGCTGTTGGTAGGCAGACATATCTTGAAGCTGTGGCTGTGTCACTTTAGCTTTCGATGACCACCACTCTTGCGAATTTAACGCAAATAACACTGCTCCTATAGCGAATAGCACTGTTGTTGTTATTATAATTAATTTGCCATCCCAAAGTGCTTTAAACAACTCTCTAAGATCGATTTCATCATTGCTTTGGTATGCAGGCGGAACTTGGGGTTGATATTGTTGATTCACAACAGGTGATTGATTATGCCCGTTCACTGGTCATCCTTAAATTAGTGTCTGCACTAACTGTGCATTACTTTAATACTGAGTAAATTGTATCATAGCTAATGCTATGAGCACACCTTGTGGAGTAACATCTAGTATCCTGAGTTTTAACTCATGATGACTGTCAGCAAGGTATTAATTACAAACTAAATTGCTCAACGTACTTCATGGATACAAGAGTTTTAGTTCGAGTATAACGATCGTATAAACCTTTCAACGAGTTAGGAAGCTCCTGACAATCAATCGTCTTAAAGCCATGCTGCGCATAAAAGCCTTCAAGATGCTGATAGGCAAAGCAATAATCTCCCTCAGA
This sequence comes from Vibrio mexicanus, assembly GCF_001012815.1. Lineage (GTDB taxonomy): Bacteria > Pseudomonadota > Gammaproteobacteria > Enterobacterales > Vibrionaceae > Vibrio > Vibrio mexicanus. Next base: position 66,815 of record NZ_JYJP01000116.1, on the reverse strand, counting down.
TAGCACATACTGCAAACAATAGCGCATCAATTCATGCCCGAGCCCTTGCCCCCTAAACTCAGGGACAACAAGCATCCCTGTCAGCAATCGATATTGTTCAATAGTTCGAAAGCGGACAACAGCGGCCATTTGATTTTCCATGTAGCCGACCAAAGTTAGCTCATCCTTTTTGGCCTTACCAGATGGATAAAAGGATTTGTATAGCCTCGATACTAAAGGCAACTTCATCGGGTCCAGTTGCTCAATCTGCATTGCACTCATTATCACCAATCTCGATTTGAGGTAGAATGAGCGCAGTTTAGATTACTCGATAAAACCAATGCAAATTACAGCTAACGCCGACCTACGTCCTTACCATACTTTTTCCATTTCTCAGCAGTGCGCTTTCCTTGTTGAGGTCAACTCTATTGATGAGCTAAAACAGGTCTACCTGAATGCGGAATGGAACGCTTTACCTAAACTCGTGCTAGGTAAAGGCAGTAATATGCTCTTTACTGAAAAGTACCAAGGCATGGTGATCATCAATTCATTACTTGGTAAAGAAGTCACTGAATCTGACACTCACTGGCATTTGCATATATCTGGTGGTGAAGATTGGCCTTCTCTTGTCCAGTGGACGGTTGAAAGTGGTTATCCAGGTTTAGAAAACTTAGCTCTTATTCCTGGTTGTGCTGGTAGTGCACCGATCCAGAACATTGGTGCTTATGGTGTGGAGCTAAAAGATGTTTGTGAGTACGTAGATATTCTCTGCTTGGAAAGCCTTGCAGTTAAGCGACTGAGCGCAGCGGAGTGTCAATTTGGTTACCGCGATTCTGTTTTTAAACACAAGTTGTATCAAAAAACAGTGATCATTGCAGTTGGTCTTAAACTCGCTAAAGATTGGCAACCAAATATCGAGTATGGGCCTCTTAAATCTTTGGCTTCAACAGACCTTACCGCTCAACAGATCTTTGATCGCGTATGCCAAATTCGTATGGCGAAACTCCCAGACCCAGCCGTAACAGGCAATGCAGGTAGTTTCTTCAAAAACCCGGTCATTTCTAAAGACCATTTTGAGCAATTAAAGAATCAGTTTCCCGATATTGTTGCCTACCCTGCGGATCATGGAATGAAAGTCGCCGCTGGTTGGTTGATCGAACAGTGTCAGCTAAAAGGCACATCAGTTGGTGGCGCTCAAGTCCACCCAATGCAAGCGCTCGTGCTGATCAACCAGAACCACGCAACAGCGGAAGACATCATTCAACTTGCCGCTAAGGTTCGAACTGCAGTGTTAAATCGCTATCAAATCGAGCTTGAACATGAAGTTCGATTTATGGGCACGAAACAAGAAACCTACTTACAAGACATCTTGGAGAAGCAGTCATGAAGGACCACTCTGCAAAACTATCGATATTAAAAACGCTTTCCCAAGGTGGCTTTCACTCCGGTGAAGAGCTAGGTGAACAACTTGGTGTTTCTCGCGCAGCCGTGAGTAAGCATATCAAAGGCATTCAAGAGTGGGGCGTCGATATCTTTCGCGTACAAGGCAAAGGCTACCAACTAGCGAAACCCATGCAGTTGCTTGATCAAGAAGTATTAAACCAAGCCCTAACAGCGCCCGTTGAGCTTATTCCCATTATTAATTCGACCAACCAATACTTACTCGAACGAGCTGACAGCTTAGAGTCGGGGTCGGTCTGTATAGCTGAATATCAGGCCAAGGGGCGCGGACGCCGTGGCCGAGAGTGGGTTTCCCCTTTTGGTTCTAATCTATACCTATCGATGTTTTGGCGCTTAGATGCGGGTATGGCAGCGGCGATGGGGCTAAGCTTAGTGGTTGGCGTTGCTATCGTTGAAGCACTAGAAGAGATTGGTTTAGAGGGTGTAAAGCTTAAATGGCCTAATGATCTTTATTATCAAGATAAAAAGCTCGCTGGCATTTTAGTTGAGATGTCAGGTCAAGCGGGAGCTGCGGCAAACCTTGTTATCGGCATGGGTATGAACCTGACGATGTCTAATAAAACGGAAGGGATTACTCAGCCGTGGTCAAGCCTGTCTGAAGTGGTTGAGAGTCAAAATATCGACCGAAACCAACTGGCTATCACTATGATAAAAACCTTGCATAAGTCGCTCGCTGATTATGAACTTCAAGGAATGTCAGGATTTGTTGAAAGATGGAATCGACTCGATAACTTCTTAGGACGCCCGATTAAACTTATCATGGGCCACGCGAAATTACCGGTATCGCGAGAGGCATAAATGAACAAGGTGCGGTACTTTTAGAAACCGAACAAGGAATCGAAAGCTATATTGGCGGCGAGATTAGTCTACGACCTTCACGCAGCGAGTCTTAGGTCACTCGCAACTTTTTCGTTCTTTTGCTAATATCCCTGTCCACTTTAAGTAAAGGTTACCCATCCAATATGATGACTCATAGGAATTTATTCGAACAACTTCCTACTTTGGCACAAGATCCCGCTCAATTCGAGACTCTATACGCAGCCAAAGACTTTCGAACTCGCTTGATTCAAGCGATTCGTCAGGCAAGTAAACGAATCTACCTTGTGGCTCTTTACTTAGAAGATGACGAGGCTGGTCGAGAAATTTTGACAGAGCTTTATCAAGCCAAACAACGTAATCCAGACTTAGATATTAACATTTGTGTCGACTGGCACCGAGCACAGCGTGGATTAATTGGTGCGGAAGCGACCCAAACCAATGCTTCAATGTACAAAGACTTTGCCCAAAAGTATGAACATAAAGTTCCCGTTTACGGCATCCCCGTTCGTGGCAAAGAAGTGTTTGGCGTATTGCATTTAAAAGGCTTCGTTGTCGATGATACCGTTATCTACAGTGGCGCGAGCTTAAACAATATCTACTTGGCTTATAAAGGCAGATACCGTTTCGATCGCTACCATGTCCTAACAAACCCACCCTTAGCCAATAGCATGGTTCAGTTTGTTAACGAAGAGATCGTTGCACACCCTGCAGTCAATGACCTAACGTGCCCATCAAAGCCAAAGACTCAAGAAATCAGAGGTGCGATTCGTCAGTTCCGTGCATCGCTAAGCAAAGCGGCCTACAAGTTTGACCACCAAAACGTGTCACCCGAACAAGTGGCTATAACGCCTGTGGTTGGTCTTGGTAAAAAGCGCAACAAGCTCAACCAAGGCATCAATCAACTGATTGCCCAAGCAAAAGACGAGCTTTTCATTTGTACTCCTTACTTTAACTTTCCACGAAGTGTGGCAAAAGAAGTAAAGAAGGCAATCAAACGCGGTGTTAAGGTTTCCATTGTTGTTGGTGATAAAACTGCTAATGACTTTTTCATCTCACCTGATGAAGAGTTCAAAACAATTGGCGGGCTACCTTATCTGTATGAAATGAATTTGCGTCGATTTGCGAAAGCAAATGAAGCACATTTAGCCAGCCGCCAGCTATCCATTCATTTGTGGAAGCACGAGAATAACAGTTTCCACCTCAAAGGAATCTGGGTAGATAAGCGCTACATGTTGATTACGGGTAATAACTTAAACCCAAGGGCTTGGAAGCTCGATCTTGAAAACGCCGTGTTCATTCAAGACCATTATGACCTCTTAACCACTCAGTTTGAGCAAGAGATCGAGAACATCCTTCAGCATACCGAGTTAGTATGTACCTACAAACAAGTCGAAAAGGTTGAAAACTACCCAGACGCGGTGCAAAAACTGATTCGTAAAATTACACGTGTCAAAGCAGATCGTGTATTGAAGCAGATTTTGTAGGTATAGCCCGTTAATTTAAAGAGCGAATATAAAAAAGAGCCCCACCATATGGTGGGGCTCTTGCTTATCTAAACCTATTCTTTTACTTCTTCGCACTCAGCGTTGAGCTGCTGCCAAACCAAGTCTCCAATTCCATCAGTAGGATTAAAGCCTGTTGGTGCATCAAGTAGGAGCTGACGAATTTTGTCATGCTCGAAATTATGGCATGCCTCGTCTAGCTGCTCAATAAGTCCTTTATACTCATCATACGGCAGGTAAGTTTCACGAGCCGTCATGATTCGTTGATGCGCTGTTTTCTCAACATTATCGCCTATGAGTAACTCTTCAAAGAGTTTTTCACCAGGCCTCAAGCCAGAAAACTCAATGGCAATATCACCATAAGGGTTCTTATCACTCTTAACTTCAAGCCCAGACAGTTGGATTAAGTTCTCAGCAAGGTCAGTAATTTTAACTGGCTCTCCCATATCAAGAACAAAAACGTCACCGCCTTTCCCCATAGCACCCGCTTGAATAACAAGCTGAGCGGCCTCAGGAATAGTCATAAAGTAGCGAATAATATCAGGGTGCGTTACCGTAACAGGCCCGCCGCTAGCAATTTGCTTTTTGAACAATGGAATAACAGAGCCTGAGGACCCCAGAACATTGCCAAATCGAACCATACAAAAACGGGTGCCTTTTGTTTTTGCATTTTCTTGCTCAGCTAAAGCTTGTAAACCTAACTCTGCAACGCGCTTGGTCGTACCCATCACATTCGTTGGACGAACCGCTTTATCTGTCGAAATCAAAACAAATGATTCAACGCCAGCTTCAATTGCGGCTTTAGCGGTGTAGTATGTGCCAAATACGTTGTTTCTTACACCTTCTACAACGTTGTACTCAACCAGCGGAACATGTTTATAGGCTGCAGCGTGGTAAACCGTCTGTACATTAAAACTCTTCATGACTGTAGCTAGCCTATTGATTCGCTGAACCGAACCAAGAAGAGGGATAATTTGCACATCTAACTCTGCTTCACAAACCATTAAAGAAAGTTCACGCTCAATCTGATATAAACCAAACTCAGACAATTCAAACAGAACCAGAGCTTTTGGTTGATTTTGCACGATCTGACGGCAAAGTTCTGAGCCAATAGACCCACCAGCCCCTGTCACTAATACCACTTTATTTTTAATGTTCGCTTCCATTAAGGCTTGTTGTGGAGCAACAGCGTCCCGACCTAGAAGGTCTTCAATCGCGACATCTTTGAGTTCGTCAATTTTGGCTTTACCGTCCACGATATCTTTCATATCAGGAACAGTTAATACTTCGGCAGGAAGATGAACAAGTGCATCAAGAATTTCTTTGCGCCTAGCGCGAGATGCACTTGGTATAGCAAGAAGTATTTGTTCGACACCATGCCTATCGACTAAAGCCGCAGCACGATCGATGCCCTTTACTTTCAACCCCATAATAATAGTGTTATCTAGTGTTTCATCTTGGTCTAAGAAACCAATTACCTTATGAGTTTCAGATGAGCGCAAGGCTAATGCTAACTGGCGCCCTGCTGCTCCAGCACCATAGATAAGCACGTTTTTTTTATGCTTGCTGCCAGCCTGTGCAACCAGAACTCTGACAACTAAACGAGCCCCTCCGCTAAGAAGGCACAAAAATGCTCCATAGATGATTGGGATCGAACGTGGAATCGGTGCGTCAAAATAGAATGCCAAAACAGAGACACTTGAGGCGGAGATTATCGTCCCTAAAGCCACGACTGCTAGAGCATGGAATGTTAGATACCTTAATATCGCTCGATAGAGCCCAAGTTTTGTGTACGAAAAGACCGTAATTATCAACGTACCTATCAAAACATATTGAGTAGACAAATCATCCAACGATCGTATATGACCAATTCTTGCCCAATAAGCACTATAGAAAGATAGAATGATAAATATAGAATCTATGGCGACACTAACCAGTCGTTTATGAGAGCGAGATAAGTTCCAAATTAAGTTTAGCTTAGTCATACTTTTATCTCGTAACTATCTTGACTAGTGTGTCCTTTATAATACACAAGTCATCGACAAGCGTTTGATTGTTAACATAATCGACGTAGTATTTTTGCTTGAGTGGCAAAATAATATCTATGTATGCCTGTCTTGGATCCTCATAATCTGCCAACAACTTGTTTTCGTCTACCATCTCTATCGATGCTCTATCTGTTATGCCTGGTCTCACAGATAAAACAATATCTCCAATATCACTTGGATATTCATCGATGAACTCCTGAACTTCAGGCCTTGGGCCAACTAAACTCATATCTCCCAAGATAACATCTATCAGTTGCGGCAACTCGTCAATCTTCATTTTACGAAGAAAATGACCTGAACGAGTTATTCTAGGATCTTTTCCAATGGTCAACCTGCCCATTGAATCCGACGCTTCAGTCATTGTGCGAAACTTATGGATTCTAAAAGGCTTTCTATGACGTCCTACACGTACTTGCCTATAGAATATCGGCCCGTTAGAGTCCAATTTAATCCAAATTGCAACCACTACAAACAAAGGAAACAACGCTATGCAACCCAAACAAGAAAAAAACAGGTCAAAGAGCCTTTTCATCATGTCAACTGATGTCCTTCAATAACACCTCTAACAGAATCTATCACATAGGATACTTCTTCTTCCGTCATTGAAGCATAGTTGGGAAGGCTTACCACTCTATCTGCTATCTTTGACGATTTAGGAAACATATCATCCTCAAGGTAAAACTGGTCCTTCCAGTATGGCATTCTATGAAGCGGAATATAATGAACAGAAGTTCCTATGCCTTTGTCTGAAAGAAGTTCTATAAACTCATCGCGTGAAATAGAGAGTTTGTCTAGTTCGAGTTGCAATGCATAAATATGCCATGAGTGAATATCATCAGGATTAGCAATTTGAGGTACAACAACTGGCAAATTGTTAAATGCTTGATTATAACGTTGTGCTATTGATTCTCTTTGTTCTCTAAGCTTATTAGCTTTCTTGAGCTGATGAATGCCAAGCGCTGCGCACATGTCCATCATGTTATATTTAAAGCCTGGAGCAACAACTTCGTAGTACCAATTAGGTTTTTTGCTAGTAAATCGATCAAACACATCTCTGTTGATACCGTGCAGTCTCATAATTTTTATACGATCAGCTATCTCCTTGTTGTTTGTGACAACCATACCTCCCTCTCCAGTGGTTATAGTTTTATTCGCATAGAAACTATAAACCGTAATATCTCCGAGTGTACCTACGATTTCACCGTTGTGAGTAGAAGGCAAAGCGTGAGCAGCGTCTTCAACGATTTTTACGTCGAACTTGTTTGCTAACTCTAGTAACCGAGACATGTTTGCTGCTTGCCCCGCAAAGTGAACCGGTATGATCGCCTTAACATCATGAGTTTCCAACAGCTGTTCTACCGCATCGGGATCAATGTTAAAGGTGTTTCCCTCAACATCAACAAAAAGCGGCTCCGCACCTAAGTACCTAATAACTTCAGCAGTAGCGGTAAAAGTATGTACTGTCGTGATTACCTTATCACCAGGCCAACACCAATACTCTCTAGCGCTAAGTGCAGACCTGATGTCGCTGAATTAACCGCCAAAGCATAATTACTCCCGACAAAGCTTCTAAAGTCAGCCTCAAATTGTGCTACTTTCGGTCCTGTCGTCAACCATCCTGACCTAAGTGTTTCAACAACTTCTTGTATTTCATCTTCGTCCAAAATGGGCTTGGAGTATGGTATAAAATTCATAGAGCCTCTATTTATCAAGGTACTTTACGAGTACATTCATTTTTCTTGACTGGTCTTGTTCAAATTCTTTATCTAAGCAAAAACCAGATCTTTTATAAAAGTCAATAACCTTAGTATTGTCAGTTGCATCAGTAGTCAAGTATACCGCTTCAACACCTTTGTTCATGCACAAAGATAAATATTTCGCCAATAACCTACCACCAATCCCTTTAGCCTGATGCGCGGAACAAACACCGATCGAGATTAGCTCGTTGAATTTGTCGTATCGGCTATCTGTAGCGTTAATTCTTCTCTTGAATACTACAGTAGTTGCTCTTGTGACAATCTTTTTTATCAACCTTAAATTAAATACATTTAAAACTACGGGGAGCAAAAAATAAAACCACTGCGACCTCAAATCCTTGTAAAACTCACTCGCATTATCTGTTCCCACGACAAAGCCACAAAGTGTGCCTTCACTTTCACAGACTAGCGCTATATGATTGAATTTAATGTACAACCTATAGTATTGATTTAGGAAAAAGTCCCCTAAACTAGTTAGAAAAAACTCAGGAAATGCACTCATATGTATCGAAACAATATCTGGCAAATCCCGATATTCTGCTTGTCGAACAACGATGGAGGCCATTATAGAGCATCCAAGATTCGAGTGCATGCATGACCATCACCATAAGGGTTATGAGCAAAGCTCATCTCCTCATATGCTTTGCTATCGGTCAACAATAAAGTAATTTTAGAGACTATCTTGTTTACATCTGTACCCACTAGACTAACTGTGCCAGCATCTACAGCCTCTGGCCTTTCCGTAGTATCCCTCATTACAAGGACAGGTTTACCAAGTGAAGGGGCCTCCTCCTGAATACCACCAGAGTCGGTCAGTATAATATAAGCTTGATTCATTAGATAAACGAAAGGCAGGTAATCTTGTGGCTCAATCAAGAAAACATTATCCAGGCCCTTCAGCAAGCGTTTGACTGGCTCACGAACATTTGGATTTAGGTGAACTGGATATAAGAAATGAGTCTCTGGGAATTTTTTAGCAGCAATCGCAATTGCTTCGCAAATGCGCTCAAATCCTCCGCCAAAACTTTCTCGACGATGTCCAGTGATCAATACTAGTTTTTTATTTTGATCTAAGAATTCAAACCTATTTTTTAGTTCTATTGAAAGCTGCTGTTCAGTTTTTAATCGCTGACTGACGCTTAATAGCGCATCGATTACTGTATTACCTGTAACAACTATGCTACTTTCGGGTATGTTCTCTGCCAATAGATTTCGCTTTGACGTTTCAGTAGGAGCGAAGTGGATATTCGCCAAACTACCAGTTAACTTTCTATTTCCCTCTTCAGGCCAAGGTGAATATATGTCGTTTGTTCTCAATCCCGCTTCTACGTGACCTACCTTTATCTGCTGATAATAAGATGCCAATGTACTAGCGAAAGTCGTTGCTGTATCACCATGAACTAAAACATAATCGGGCTGAAACTCTTTCAGTATTGGTTTCAACCCGAGAAGAATATTACTCGTGATATCTGTTAAGTCTTGACCTGGCTTCATAATATTTAAATCATACTCAGGAACAATACTAAATAGCTCTAACACCTGATCTAGCATTTCTCTATGTTGTGCGGTTACACAAACCCTTGCCTCGAAACGACTATCGCCCTTGAAAGCATGGACTAACGGAGCCATTTTTATTGCCTCTGGTCTAGTACCAAACACAAGCAATATTTTTTTTCTCATTTTCGCGACCTCTATACGCTAATATCTATACAATCTAGTTGGCTTATAAATCAATAAAAACAAGACTAAACCAAAATCTCAATATAATTAAACTTCGCACCCTACTTGAGCTTAGAGATAAAAAGACTAAGCTCTTTACCAACCTTCCTAAAAGAGAACTCTCTAAGAGCGTATTCCCGAGCATTACGCCCCATTTGGTGAAGTTCAACTTCAGTGGAAGATAAAGCCCTATTAAAAGTATCTACTACTCGCATGCTGTCATGTCCATTTGATGTAAATCCACATTGAGCGTTTAGAATGCATTTTCCCGTTTCACTTGCATTACTAACGATACCTAATATCGGTTTTTCAGCAAGCATATAGCTAATCAGCTTAGAAGGCACTGATGCAAAGTCTTGACCTCTAAGTGTTGGAAGCATCAGAAAATCTGCTGCTCCAAATGTGTAATCGGTGCTAGAAAAGGGCCAAGGAGAGTAAAAATACACCTTATCTTCCAAGTTTAACTCCTTAACTTGCTCCTTAATGAGATCTAATTCGCTTCCAGAACCCGCTATTAATAACTTGAAGTCGTAGTCTATGTTCGCTAAATCAGACATAATACCATTCAAACCAGATGCTATACCAACGTTCCCACCGTAAACAATTAACCGCTCGTTCTCTTTAACATCGACAATACCGTTATCTCGAAGCTTTTTTCTACAGTCCCCTTTGGGTAGCAATTCAACGCTCTTTGAACATATCCAGTTAGGTACTAAGCGAAGTTTATTTTCGTCAATACCTCTAAGTTTATACTTCTCATAGAACCAAGATGAGATAACAAACACCAAATCGGATTTTTTAGCTACATACTTATCAATGTTAAATAGAACTCGATATATGATGCTCTTCTCAGAAACCCTTCCTTGGGTGCTCAAGGATTCTGGATATAAATCCTGCACACTAAGAATCACTTTGCTATTTTTCAACTTCCCTATCGACACCACTGCGAGCTGAGAGAAGATTGGCCAAACGTTACAATATATAACATCATACTTTTTCGAGAATAACAGGTGAAAAAGCACACACAATGCATAAGTTATATTCTCGAGAAACCTAGACAGCATAGAAGAAGACTTAGATGTGTAGGTTGGTGCTAAGACACGTTTATAGTCGAGGCTTGTTATTGACTCATCATCAGTATTTCTAAGCTTTTTAGGGCAAAATACAGTAACCTCATCACCACGGTTGTGAAAGAAGTCGGCAACATCTTTGCTAGTTCTAGCACTAACTACCGGAGAAGGAGGAAACACACATGTTGCTATCAGAACTCTCATTATTAATCTCAACTAATAAAAATCATTGAAAAGGATGGTTTTATTATCGTTACGGGTCAAAACGATAGCCACTACCTACAGATTTTAAGACAAAAAAAATCAAATCACCCGCTATTCAATACAAAGCTAGCAAATGCCTACATGAACTCATTCATATGAGAACTATGACCTATGCAAATTCAGTTGGTCTTAATGACGTTCGAATAGGCTAAGAGTAAGCAACGTAAGAAGAATGAACTATCCATGCCGCCATGACTCCAGTTAGGAGACCAGCTAAAACTTCAATTCTTGTGTGAGCTATTCTTTCTCTCAACTTAGTTTTTGAGATTTGGCTGTTCAAAACATTTAACGCCTTCGCATGATTTTCAACTTGTTTCCGTAAGCTAGTAGCGTCAAGAACCACGATAAAGGCTAACGCCATAGCAACTGCAAGACTAGGCTCTTGTATACCTTCTTTAAAAAAAAATGATAGCCGCAGAACTTGCGACAATGCTACTGTGATTACTTGGGAAGCCACCATACCCTATGAGGTCGAATGCTAGTCGTTTTTCCGTAATTGAGTTAAAAAAGAATTTTAAGATTCCTGTCAATAACCAAGCAAAAAATGGAGTGACAATATAACTAATATCCATATATCAACCTTTAGTAAATTAGCATATAGCCACAGAAAACAATCCATCCCAAGATAACTGCTTGCAATTGAACATCTGAAAATAATGCATCTGTAGGAGATTCCCCACCTCCTTTGGATTCAACAACAAACCAGTAACGGTAAAGCCCAAAAATGACAAAAGGTATTGATAATACTAAATCTGGTTTATCTGAAATCACAAACAAACTATAAAACAATAGTGCGCAAGTAGCAGACATCTCAGCATACTTATCTACTAACTCTGAGTTATAGTAGCGAAGAACACTTCGAGCGTTTGTTCCACTTATCATTAGCTCTTGTTTGCGCTTTATCGCAGCCAAATATAGTGCCAATGACAGAGTTGTTATGAACATCCATGAAGAGAGGGGTACCAGTATTGCAACTGAACCAGCATAGACTCGAAGTACAAAGCCGAACGCAATGATGAAAATATCTATCACAGGTTGATGCTTTAAGTGGAACGTATAAGCGACGTTTAGTCCCAAATATACAAGAATAACTAAAATCACATCAGGCATTACAAAATATGACGCTATCAAGATAGTGTACAGCGTCGATATTAAGCATAGAGCTTCCGTCTTCGACAAATCTCCAGAAGCCAATGGCCGAGATTTAGATTTAACTGGATGCTTTCTATCATTTTCGATATCGACATAGTCGTTTAATATGTATGTTGCTGAAGAAGCAACACAGAATAGGAGAAAAGCACAAACGGCTATTATAAACGATTCTACATACAAAAACTGACCAGAAAACACTAGTGGAGCAAACAAGAAGACGTTCTTTATCCATTGCTTTGGTCGCATCAACAATAGACAACTTTTAATTTTTTCCATTAGTCATCTACCTTTTCATTACAAGCAACAACCCACCAAAAACAAGAATAACCCCTACAATGTTTATAGGCAGCAATGTGCCACCTAAGTATTTGACTGAATATAGCATTAAAAAAACCATTGAAAGAGAGGTTATAGACAAATATGCATACTGCAAAGGTAGAGACTTCATTGAAAGCATATAAAATGAAAACGCTAAAAAATAAAACAGTAAAGATACACTCAGTACTGACAATGATTTTATATCCAGTACATCTCTAGAAGACAATAACTTTAACGCCACACCAGCTCCAGTGTTGCAAATAGCAGATAAAATCACAAAACATAAGCTAGACACGTTCATTGAGATAACCTGTATACTTTTAAGTAATGTGCGTACCACAAAGAGTCATAATTAAAGCTTTCATCCAACTTTAACCCAAAGTGTTCAACAAGCGTACTATCTAGCAACTTTGGTGGAATATGCTCTATCCATTCTCGAGCGAGAAGTAAATCGTGCAATTGGTTCATAGCCATCTTTGACAAGCTTCTAGTGTCCATATCCTTGATAATCAAGCAACCAGAACTTTTCAACATAGGAAGGATATCACCTATAAATGATTCTAAGGAGTTTTTCTTTACATGGTGAAGTACATCTACCAAGGTAATGATATCAAAAGTTTTGCCTTGAAATTTCTCAATACTATTTGAGAATGAGACATCAACGCAATTTTCTATAAACCCAAGCTCTTTTGCTTTTCTCAGTGCTTTTTCAGCGTACTGCGTAGACTTGATGTCAATATCAATCCCAGTATAGCTGGATATGTTGCAATTCATCATCGCCGACAAAGCAAAGCCCCCAGCACCACACCCTATATCCAATAGTTCAGATGGCGTTTCTGGAATCCTGTCTAAGATCGGGTGAAATGGACATATATATTCCCTATAGTTCTGCTTTAACCGAATCATAGCAGGAAAACCCTCATACACTCTTGCTATGGCATCTTTGTCACTAGAATACATATTCGTCACTATTCCTTGCCTATTTCACACACTGCTTCAAAGCAATGTCACCTACAAATAATGGTTTTAGATCCTGCGCATTACAGTTGATTTGACCTATATCAACAACTACAACTCCTCTTTCTTCAAGCACTCTGAAGTTCCTCCTTTTAAAAACACTCTGGTTGTTTTCTTCATCATAAATGACATGAAGATCAGAGTAACTACCTGTTACATATTCAAAAGAACCAGATGTAGTGTACTGATAGATAGAAACCAAAGAGATAAGCATTGCTGTAGGTAGCACAACAAATGAAAATCTATTCCTTAACGTAACACACCAAACTAACCACAGAAACGGCACGTATCTCACCCACCAATTATGTGGAGTAATCAAGCAACAGAAAATTACAACAAAGAAGAAATATTTTTCAAATTTAGTAAGACCTTTAAAGCAAAATACAAAGCAAAAAAGAGAGCTATAAAAAACCAAAGGAAATATTGGACCAAAGCCGGATAGGGACCATCCAAAATCGTGACTTGCCATTACCTCCCAGTGCTTTATGTTAAATGGATTAACAAACTCAACCACATAACATGTATATCCAACACCTTCGAACCCAGCATTGGAATATATAAATGGAGAAAAGAGAAATGATATGACTTGTGGAACGTTGATACAATAGTCGATAATCCCAAGAAATGAATCACCTTTCCACCCTAGCACAGGATAAAAAATATTATTTCCATTAATTAAATTCTTTATATAGGGATTATAACCTATCAATAGAAATCCCAAAAGTATAGGTAGGAAAACTAAGACATTTTTTGAACTATTAAAAAACACACACTGGCAATACCGCCACCTAAGCCATAACGAACTAAATAGTATAATAGCCGAATATGCAGCCCCAGAAAATTTCAATAGCGGCATAAACGCCAGAGATAAGCCAAAAATAATCACGTGGCTTATCTCAACATTTTTACTAAACATAATTTCTTTCGATGACAGTAAAGCTATAGTAAATAAGCAATATAATAAACCATCCACATATTTAGTATTAAACTGCGCTATCACTACAGGATTCAATACAATCAGTAGAGATATGAGTAACCTAAACTTACTTGTTTTAAAAAAAACATAGCTGTAGCAGAAGAGAGCAATACTGACTAAGATATTAATTACTGTAGCTGAATCTAGTTTACCAGTAATTCTGACTATTGAATAACCAAATAACCATGATAACTTGGGGTAGCTTTCTGACCATGTCTCGGGCGAAACTTGAGTATACACGTCCCATCCATCTAACATTTCTAGAATTGCAATTGCATGGTAAGTTTTCCCATCCCAAGACCGGTCAGCAAACAAACTAGCAATGAAAATTGATAAAATGGTGATGAGAAAAACAACGTTTAAACTGCCTAAAATCTCTAAGTGCCAAATGGACCAATACATAAGAGCAAGCAACAACAAAGTACGGATTAACCTCATATACAGACAAACTGAAGAGAGAGAAAATGGCAAAGATAGAAATTAAAAGCAAAAGACTCATTGTCATTCTTTCATTTACTATCGATGAAGATATAAGTTTCAAAATACTCTATCCTATAGATACAATTAAGGTACGATAAAACAAGCTAAATATCTGAAAGTTCAACATGCAGATTTTTCAGGACTAATCCGTCTCTTTTAGCCTTTCTTTAGCTAACCCAAATAAAGTAGCCCATTTTCTCTCCATTACTGGCCATGAATATTTTTCATCAAATTCTTTTTGTATCGAAAGTTTTTTGTCCAAAGTAAGCTCATTTTCACTAAACAATTCAATAATATTAGATACGATACCATCGACCGAACCGTATGGTGCAGATAACAACAAACCTAGCTTGCCTGGGATATCTGTGGCCTTACACTCTTCATTCATTAATATCTTTTTTTGAATGTTTATAGCATCATAAACTTTATTAGGCGCAGCGAAGATATAGTTATTATTTATTGGCCGATAATACGCATACATTGCTAGAGATTTATTAGCAACCAATAAAGACTCAGAGGCGTCAAGCAACCTAAATTAATCACATCTGGCTACTAAAAAACTTGCTCTCCGCCCATTCGCCGTTCAACCTGCCAGAATATACGACTTTAACCTTTGACTCACAATCACGATTTACCTTGTGAACAGCCATTAAAAGCTCTTCTATACCAGAGACGTTAGGCACAACAGAACCAGAAACATATATATAAGGCTCACTCTTTGGTAATTTACTTTCCACTTCCTTGGTCAAGGAAATATTATTCATACTCTGGCTATCAGGAGAGTTGTGAATCACAAACGCCTTACCATCAAGAGCAGCTCCATGCCGAAGTAATCTAGATTCTGTCACCTCAACCACATAGTGAGCTTTACTTGTTACGAATCTGCTAAAAGGTCTTACAACGGGGTTTAGCACCTTTAAATAACCAGTCAACCTAATTGCTAGGCTATCTAATAACTCACAAACTATGACCTTATTTCTAGTCAACTTACTTGAGAATAACAAAGGCGCATAAGACTCTTCATTTGCAACCACAATTACGTCCGCGTTGATCTCTTTGAGGGCCGCCCTTGCAAATAATACAAACTGAAAACTTTTTAATATACTTCCGAACCCGCCATGGGGAATTGCCGAGTCGAGAATATGAAAATAAAGCCCTTCTATATTACTCTGAGGAACTTCTTTTTGACCATTTCGATTAGCGCCAATAAAGTGAACTTCATCAAAATGATTCAGAAATACTTTAATATTCTTTTGAACTCTTACATAAGAAGGCAACTCTGAGTATATATAAACTAACTTGGTTTTCATTTGATAACTCTCGATATACTAGACTGTAAGTTATGATTATCTACATTATATATTTTCAAACTCGGCTTCCCTTGCCCAATTACTTTAAGGATAAGTTCTTTGAGTTGCTCACAACTATCAAAAACATGAACATTTGGATAACATTTAACCGCAGCTCTTGAAAACTTTGAATCCAACATTAATATGCTTTTAGGCGCCAAAAGAGCTTCATAAAATACGCCTGAAACCCTTTCTTCAAATTTTGAACCGATAACTATAATATCACAACTGCTCATTAACTCTTCATAATTTTCAAAATATTGCTTAGCGACAAACCCACTTTCTTCAAAATTACAGGCTGATTTAACCATGGTAATAACGTCCGAGTTAATTGTTATGTCTTTTAACCAATCAATAACTTGCTTCTCTGAGCTTGAACTAGGAGAGAATATCAGCGGAGTGACCTTATCATCATAACTTTCGATTTTACTTAAACCAATTATTGGATGCTTAACGACCAAGTAATGGGCATCAAACTCTTGCTCGAGATAAACTCCAATGTAATCTTCATAGACCAAATGCGTCACTAATGAGCTCGACAACTGAAACATCCTACTCTTAATATTAAACTTGACACCGTCAGTTCCTGTAGCACTTGGAATACTATTATGCTCGAGAACACATATATTCTTATTTAACAAACCCTTAAGCACGAGAAATAGCGGATAATTCCATACTGGGCTATATGATAGAAATACGATATTTTTAACCTTCAATATGGTTTTTATCTTAAAAACAAAAAACACCATAGTAAAAATAAGCTGTTCAACTGCATGCTTAATTCCTTGCGGCTCTCCTTTCCAAGGAGAGTAAAAATTCAGCCTGCGCGCAACACAGTCAACGCCCTTCATATAAGATGCTTTACAAGCATAGTAATCATCACTATTAAGCTCGCTAAAGTACAATTCGTTTATTTTGGCATGACCTTGGGGAGATATAAAATCTATATATATACTTGACATTCCTATCCTTACTTCACATTAGTTTTTATTCAAGCTCTTTTTGATGGCAATAGATATGAAACAACAATTAAGGTCAACAATGCAAATAGATTGGTTAGCACTAAAAACATAGGTATCTCAGCTCTTACGAAAGGCGCAATATTTACTATATAGTATATAGCAAGATAGTTAGTATGTTGGAACATAGTTAACAAGTAGACAAAAGCACATGAGACTATAAAAAACAAAAATGTTGCCAGGATTACTCCTGGTAACCCAGCTTGCCAATAGCCTTCGCCCCATATGGTGAAGGTGGTAATTGGCTGACCATCGCCCACTCTGATATCGTAAACTTTTTCAGATAATATGTTAGAAGTTGAAGTTAAAGGCTTATCTTGCCATAGCGCTCGAGGGATAAGATTAACGAATGGCATTACCACCCAGTTATAGCCATACTCAAAATCAATACGAGAGCTATCAATATCATTGACTAAATCGTTTACCCACATAGGGTACCTTAATTGTGCTGTGTTTTGCTCCATCACTTTATCTATGGTCAAGTCAACATTGTCTACAGTCCCCCTCTTAAAGCGTTACCAAAGACCATTAGTATATTAAGACCTAGTATGCCTAACACGCATAGAATCAAGCCGTACTTCTTCACGAAATTAGACTTAAAAGTAAAGAATAGAAAAACCACAGCTGCTACTATCGGCATCAATATAGGTAACCTAGTATTAGCAATGAAAATGTAGTAAACGACAAAGAAGGATATTAGAAACCCTCCTTTTAGTCTTTCTTTAGACTCTAATAATTGATTAACTTTTACAAAGTAACAAAATGTTGGCAATAGCAAGACTAAGTTAATAAATGAGCCTTTAAGAATCCCACCACCTAGATACTCCGAAAGCCTATCTCGCGTCAGAGCAGAGACAATACCTCCCGAATTATAAATAATATATACCAACTCAAACGAAAGAATTGCAAGAAATACAAGAGTAAAAAGATCTATTAACGTTTGATTCAATCTTCGCCTGTCACGTGCTTTGAATCTCATAGACATCCATTTAGCATCATTGAAGATAAAAAACACATAAATCAAAGATACATAGACAAGAGTAAACAGGTATATGGCATTTTGATGAAGAACTATATCAAATATGAAAAATGGAAAAGAAAATGTAAAAAAAAGCACAAGCCAAATAGTAGCTTGTATTGTTATTAGTAAACCATACTTACATGCTCGTCGATAGGACAGATAGAGCATTACACATGGGATTAAAGCAAATAATTTTAGTAACATTTACTTTCCATATTGCGAAATAACATTTGAAAAACTTTCCCCTAACTTAGACCACTCAAAAGCTTTAACTTCAGGAAGTACCACTCTTGACTCCGACTCCTTGAGCAGAGCATCATGACTCCCTTCCCAGTTAGCGATTACACTTTTTATCTCATCATCACACAATCGAGCACTAACTACACCAGGCATATCCTTAATAATTTCGAGTGCAGGGTCATTGTCACATTGATAAATGTACAATAATGGGATTTTTAGTCCTAAAGCAAAGTACAGCTTTCCAGGAATCTGTATACCACCCGTATTTCCTATTACTACTGACACATCAGACTGTTTAGAAATTTCTACAGCTTGCTCATATTGAACAGCATCAAAAAACCGAATATTTCCGATATTTTTTTCCACTACATACTTTTCATAAGATGCGCTATGAGGACCAACAACAAGCAAATCTAACGCAGTTTTTGTCCCGATTGCTTTAATAAGTGGGGTAAGATCCCTCGAGGCTTTATAGCTAACACCAACGTGGGAGAACCTGATGCTACTTGCTTCATTTTTGAAGCAATCTAATAACTCGCATTGGTTTAGGCTGATCTCATGACTATCAAAACCCATTGGAATTGAGTGTACCTTTTTATCTGGATACTTAGTTTGGTACAATTTTTTAGTTGCTATGTTTGTTGTGGTAATATTATCTGCATACTTTAATGCTTGCCTCTCTAAAAATGTATTCACAATTTTTTTATGGAACATATTCTCTGGCCAAATAGGGTTATCCGCCCATGGATCCCCAAGCTCTGCGACATGAGGAACTCTAGACTGCTCCGCTAGTGTTCTCGCTGCCATATGAGCAGTATATGAACCTGATGCACTTACAACCACATTATAGTCAAAGTTTGTATCAGCTATTGCTGCTACTACTTTTTTTTCCCAACCGACATCCATATCTGGACACAATGCATACATCATTAGATTATTCAAAATGTAAGAGATGGGCTTTAATACTGTGACATTTCCAATATTACTTAACAGCGAACGTAGTTTTGTACATTTTACAAAAATTGGCTCCACACCAATTTCTTTATAATAGTCCCAAGGTTCATCATTACCTGATGTAAGCGTTACAATTCTGACCTCAATTCCGCTATTAATCATAGCTTTTATAAAAAACAAATTCCTAATTGCTTGCGAATCTCTTTGTGGAGGAAGAGAGGTACTAATGAATAGTACTTTCATTACTGATGCCCTTTAGTTTTTTCAACATATACAGTGTACACAAGATTGAATGAATAAAATAAGAAGTTAAGAATACCTTTGACATTGACAGTGAATCCGAGACTTCAAATTCAAAGTAAAAAAACAACATCATCAAGGCCCACAAGAAATTTATCAAAGCACCATGCCACATACTATGTTTTGATAGAATATAAACACCTATAACGCCTGAGTACGCAGAAAGTACTGATGATGAAATAAGTATAAATGCCACATCGTTCAGATACTGGTGATCTACAACATTATATAGCCTCAAAACAATCCAGCCCAATATTAACCCTAGCGCCCACATTGATACCAAGATTTTAATTAATCCAGCCAACTTATTAAAGTTCATACTTACGTTAGTAGTAAACATGACTATCAACTTTGGTGTAACTGAAAGTATAACAAATGATAGGATTTGAAACCATTGATAAGCGATATTAAAATAAACCTTAACTTCACCATCTAACTTGTCAAAATCATTTAGTATATAAATAAGCACAGGAGCTGATGCACAAGATGCTAAAAAAGCTGGAATAACAAAATCTTTAATAAATCGGTAATCAGGTCGGTTATTTTCTTCTTTTTTAGATTCCTTTAAAGTGGAAATATACAATATAAATATAGCCAAACTTGAAAAAATCAGACTTAAAGCCAAATACTGCAGACTGTCAAAAAAAGTCAAGTTAATCAGCACAAGAGCCCAAAATATGAAATTATTGACAAGAATGGAAATTACAGACTTATAGTCCTCATTGTTCGATATATATGTATTAGCAATTGTTTGGGTAATAAAAAAATGAATAACTATAGCACTTGATATATATATATAATCTGAATTAATAGCATTTATATAGTAAGCACCAAACCCCACTAAAAAGTACACTAATGAGAACAACAAGAAATACATAAATATCGTACTTCTCGTTTTTAAGTTGTGGTCAAGGTTATACTTCAACTGACACTGTAGAATCGGCATAGAAACAAATGATGCCAATGCCATTGAAATATTGTACATTGACGTAAACATGCCATATTCAGAGCTTGCGAGTAAGTGACTAATTAACAGTATTGACAATAAAGACATTAATCTACTAGACGCATTTCCCATGACGAGAGCGATCATTTTAATTGATTGTTTATTATGGATTAATTTCTTCATCTCTATAGAATTCGTTAAATTAATTTACCTTTAAGAATTATTTATCTGCAGCAAGGAATTAATACATTTATAACACAACAATCGATATAATAGAAAGATTGGCCATAAAACACTTACTTTAAAACCAAATAATAATAATTATATCATTTTAACTCTAAAATGATCATTTCATTAATTCCAACAGTTAAATTTCAGATAGCGATGAGAAAATTATATTAGCTCGACTGTTCGCTATCTGATTTTATAGATAGCCCTAACCTCGAGCTTTATCTATATTATTAATATACCAGCTATAGGCAAGTTCTAGTCCATCTTCTAAAGAAGTAGTATACTCCCAACCAAGATGTTTGAGCCTGTCTACTTTCATTAACTTTCTAGGAGCACCGTCTGGTTTTGACGCATCAAACTTAATTGCTCCTTCAAAGCCTACTACTTTTGCCACTGTATGCACCAACTCTTTAATAGTGCAATCAACACCAGTTCCAATGTTAATGTGGCTCAACATACTGTCAGTATTTTCATTGTATATGTCATCACTAATATTCATAACATGTATGGATGCTTTTGCCATATCATCAACGTAAAGGAATTCTCGCATAGGTTTTCCACTACCCCATGCGATTACCTCTTTGTCATTATTTATCTTCGCTTCATGGAATCGGCGTATTAGTGCTGGTATGACATGGCTATTTTCTGGATGAAAATTATCAAAGGGCCCATAAAGATTGGTAGGCATAACACTTCTATAATCCCGACCATATTGACGATTGTAGCTTTCACACAATTTAATTCCCGCAATCTTTGCGATTGCATATGGCTCATTTGTTTCTTCTAACTTTCCTGTTAACAGAGACGATTCACCCATAGGCTGTTCAGCAAATTTCGGATAAATACATGATGAACCTAAAAACAACAGCTTTTGAATACCACTACAATGTGAAGCATTAATAATATTACACTGAATCATCAAATTTTCGTAAATAAAGGATGCAGGAAATGAATTATTAGCTAAAATACCTCCTACTTTAGCAGCTGCTAAATATACCTGTTCAATTTCCTGTTCTTTAAAAAAATCTATAACAGCTTGTTGATTTGTTAAATCTAACT
The DNA here is from genome assembly GCF_001012815.1 of Vibrio mexicanus. Lineage (GTDB taxonomy): Bacteria > Pseudomonadota > Gammaproteobacteria > Enterobacterales > Vibrionaceae > Vibrio > Vibrio mexicanus. The sequence continues at coordinate 45,134 of NZ_JYJP01000116.1, read as the reverse complement.
CATCACGAGATCTAGTTATAATATTATTATAACCAAGTTTATTCAGTTGGCGAACAATCGCGGAGCCTACCATTCCGTTATGCCCTGCCACAAAAACTTTAGCATTTACATTAATCATAATTCGATCTATTTCTCTACTGATATTGCAACATCATGCCCATGTGATTTCAACAAAGCATATTGCTTTGCTTTATCCAAATCAGATCTAACCATTTCTGCACACATCTCTTCAACAGATATTTTTGGTGTCCAACCAAGTTGTTCATTTGCTTTCGAAGGGTCACCAAGCAATGTTTCAACTTCTGCAGGACGGAAGTAACGCGGATCAACCCGGACAATCACATCCCCCACCACCAAAGAAGGTGCGTTATCCCCTTGGATAGATTTTACGATACCGACTTCATCGATACCTTGCCCCGAAAACTCAAGTTCGACGCCAATTTCTCTGGCTGACATTTTAACAAACTCTCTTACCGATATTTGCTTGCCCGTTGCAATTACAAAATCGTCAGCTTTTTCTTGCTGTAACATCATCCATTGCATTCGAACATAGTCTTTAGCATGTCCCCAGTCTCTTAAAGCATCCATATTTCCCAGGTACAAACATTTTTCCAAACCTTGGGATATGTTAGCTATAGCTCTAGTAATTTTCCTAGTTACGAACGTTTCACCTCGACGTGGAGACTCATGGTTGAATAGAATCCCATTGCAAGCATACATACCATACGACTCACGATAGTTAACTACTATCCAGTAGGCATACATTTTTGCAACTGCATAGGGGGAGCGGGGATGAAAGGGAGTTGTCTCTTTTTGTGGTATCTCTTTAACTTCTCCATACAGTTCCGATGTAGAAGCTTGATAAAACTTAGTTTTTTTCTCTAAACCGAGAAACCTGATAGCCTCTAACAAACGTAACGTACCAATTGCATCGACGTCCGCAGTATACTCTGGGCATTCAAATGATACCGCCACATGAGATTGAGCACCGAGGTTATATACCTCGTCTGGTTGCACGTCGTTTAAAATACGCGTCAAATTAGAAGTGTCTGTCAAATCGCCGTAATGAAGGAAAAAATTTTGATTATCTTCATGGCTATCCTGATATATATGGTCCACTCGCTCAGTATTAAATGAAGAAGAACGACGCTTAATGCCATGCACTTCATAGCCTTTGTCTAACAAGAACTCCGCCAGATACGAACCATCTTGCCCTGTAACACCTGTAATTAGTGCAACTTTATTGTTTTTCATTATATTAATCCTACGTTTATTACCAGCTAAGGGCTATATTTCCAATATTTTTTTCAAGGTTGTTTCAACCATGCATTTAGCTGTGCCTATCTTATTTGCTTCAACATAGCACCGAAGCTCAGGTGCATTGCCAGACGCCCGTAAGTGTAGAATTGAATCGTCTGATAGCGTCATGCGAAGACCATCAACATTGTTTAAATGAGATACAGTTAGGTTAGAAAAACCAATAGTTTCAAGCAATTTATTGGGATTTTTTCTTCCATTTTCTAGCAGTGTATTACTTTTTTGATTCGCAAAGTTTTGAAGCCTATCACTGTATGTATAACGCGAAGGAAGTTCTTCAACGAGCTTCGAAATAGAGTTTTTCTTTGAAAGCTCTAAAAGCATTATTACTGGCAGTATCGCATCACGCGTAGGCAAAGCGTTTAAAGGACGATCATTGACCCTTACATCACTACCCAGCAGGTAGCCCCCATTAGCCTCAAATCCTGCCACTGATTTATAGTGTTTTGACAGAGTCTCAAACTCATCAATCACAAAAGGGGAGCCAATTTTTGTTCGTTTTACGCATTGAAAAACGTTAGAGAGCTCGACAATACTATTGCAACTGACTGGAATGCTTAAGGCCTCTATTCCTAACGCGGCAGAGGTTAGCAAACCTAGTACATCTCCTTGCAACCAGTTACCGTACTCATCAGAGACCAAAGGTCTATCCCCATCACCATCCGTAGAAAATAGAAGATCAAGGTTGTGCTCTTCAGACCACTTTAAAGCTTTAGCCCTGTCTTCTTGAGATACTGCTTCTGTATCAATTGGTACAAAACTATCGCTACGCTCCAACCTGATTACATCTGCACCAAATGCTTCAAATATCTTGAAATATAAGTCCCTGCCCGAGCTAGAGTGCTCATATATTCCTATTCTACTACCAGACAACCAATCGTTATTAAATAAAGAGGTATACCTATTAATATATCTATCAGATGCCAAAGGATTTACGCTCAACTCTGGAAAAGAAGATATTTTCAAATACTCAACATGACTGTTTAATATTGATTGTTCATCAAATTTTGATATTTCACCATCAGGACGATAGAATTTTAGTCCATTTCTATCAAAAGGTATATGACTCCCTGTGACCATGATTGCTGGAATAGATTCCTCTTGTGCAACGTATGCTAAAGCAGGTGTAGGAATGACACCAAAGAAAACTACGTCAATATCAAGTTGGCCTAAAACTGATGCACAAGCCTGAGCCATTTCATAGCTGCTTGGACGGTTATCAATAGCAATAGCGACCTTATCAAAAGAGTAATTCAATTTCACAGTCGATATAAACGCAGCAGTAAAAGCAGCACATACATCAGCAGTAAACTGAGTGACTAAGCCTCTCGCACCACTGGTACCGAATGAAACCTGACTGCTGGAAATAACTTCGCTCGAGATTAAGTTTTGCTTTTCACTCATTCTTATATTCTTCCATAACGGTCTTCGAATCGAACAATATCATCTTCCCCTAAATAACTACCTGTTTGGACCTCTATCATTTCTAAAGGTATTTTTCCTGGATTTTCGAGAGCATGTACTGAGCCTAGAGGGATATACACGGATTCATTTTCCGTTACCAAGCGAGTCTCTTCACCGATTAGTACCGAAGCGGTACCAGAAACGACAATCCAGTGTTCTGCTCTGTGATGATGCTTCTGGATAGATAGTTTTTCTCCTGGTTTAACCGTAATGCGTTTCACTTGATCGCGTTTTCCACGATCGATCGAGTCATACTTACCCCAAGGTCTATAAACTTCTCGATGTAATTTATGTTCTGTTCTTTCAGCCATCTTCAGCTGCTGGACTGCCAGCTTAACATTTTGAACTTTATCTTTATTAGCAACTAAAATGGCATCCTTAGTTTCAACAATAACTAAGTTATCCACCCCAACTGAAGCTACTAACTTGTTTTGTGCATAGATATAATTGTTACTCGAGTCAATAGCTATTACATCACCTTTTAACGCATTGTTTTTGCTATCCTTATTTGAAATCTCCCATAACGCAGAGAATGAACCAACATCACTCCACCCTGCATCCATTGGAACAACCATCGCTAAACTCGTTTTTTCCATAACCGCGTAATCGATAGAATCATCAGGGCAAGATTCAAATACTTCTTCATCAACTCGCACGAACTCTTGGTCTAGAGCAGGGGAGTTAATGGCAAGCTTACATGTGGCTAGTATATCTGGTGCATACATTGATAACTCTTCTAAATAGCGACTTGCTTTGAACATAAACATGCCACTGTTCCAATAGTATCCTTGAGATTTCAAGTACCTTTTTGCTGTATCCAGATCTGGCTTTTCTACAAACTCACTAACTACAAAAGCGTTCTTGTCCTGTTTCCCTGCTTTAATATATCCGTAGCCAGTTTCAGGAGAACTCGGGACTATACCAAAGGTAACTAACTTACCTGACTCTGCTAAAGGGAGTGCTGAATTGACAGAAGCAACAAATGCAGAGTCATTTTCTATAACATGATCTGCTGCTAAAACTAACAAAGTTGGGTCTTCCTCCAGCTTTGAATTATTCATTGCTTGCAAAGCTGCAAGAGCAATAGCTGGGGCGGTATTTCTGCCAAAAGGCTCTAAGATAATACCGCTATGCTTATACCCCCCACACGCAACTGTTCAGCAGCAATAAATCGATGTTCTTCATTGCATATAACAATTGGGTCAAAGCAATCCACATCAGACAAACGAGCAATCGTTCTCTGTAGCATAGATTGCTCACCTTCTACAGCTAAGAACTGCTTTGGGTAAAGCTCGCGGGAAAGTGGCCAAAGTCGACTACCTGTACCTCCAGCCATTATTACGGGCAAAATCATAATTATATCCTAATTTATTCTACTTAACTCTCATCATAAGATAGAGATATTATCTTCTTGATAGCAACGGGAAATGCACTTCGTCTAATACTAAACGGTACCCTAAAGCTCTGTAATGTGTTCCGAAATCATTGTCACTGTAATTATTATCATAAGAATACTCAAAATTACCCAGAAATTTAACTTGAGAGATATAACATTCAATGCCAAATCTGGTCATTTTCCAGATAACGTTGCTTCGTGTCAATTCTACCGAGCTGACAGTTAAGCCATAAGCTAGTAACGAATATCTGCAATTACCTCTTATAGAGTGGGATTACAAATATCAAGCTATAGTGCTAAAGTATGGACGTCACACTACATCTATATAGGAAATCATAATGATCATCGTAACCGGCGGTGCTGGCATGGTTGGCAGCAACATCGTAAAAGCACTTAACGATAAAGGTGTTAATGACATTCTTGTCGTTGATAACCTTAAGAATGGTCGAAAGTTCCAGAACCTAGTTGATCTGGAAATCACGGACTACATGGATCGTGACGACTTCTTAGTGCAAATTATGTCGGGTGAAGAGTTCGGAGCAATTGAGGCCATCTTCCACGAAGGTGCTTGCTCTGCAACTACTGAGTGGGATGGCAAATACATGATGCTCAACAACTATGAGTATTCAAAAGAGCTGCTTCACTACTGCTTAGAGCGTGAGATTCCCTTCCTGTATGCCTCGTCTGCTGCGACGTATGGAGAAACAGATACTTTCATTGAAGAGCCTCAATACGAGGGTGCTCTGAATGTGTATGGCTACTCAAAACAACAGTTTGACAACTACGTACGCCGAATCTTCAAAGATGCAGAACATCATGGTGAAACTCTGTCTCAGGTAACTGGTTTCCGCTATTTCAACGTTTATGGCCCTCGTGAGCAACATAAAGGTTCCATGGCATCGGTTGCGTTCCATTTAAACAATCAGATGAATGCGGGTGAGAACCCGAAATTATTTGCTGGCAGCGAAGGCTTCAAACGAGATTTTGTTTACGTAGGAGATGTAGCGGCTGTTAACCTATGGTTCTTAGAGAATGGTGTTTCTGGCATTTTTAACCTAGGCACTGGTAATGCAGAGTCTTTCGAAGAAGTAGCTAAGGCTGTCATCAAACATCACGGCCAAGGAGAGGTGGAAACTATCCCATTCCCCGACCATCTGAAGGGAGCCTACCAAGAGTACACACAAGCTGATTTAACCAAACTCAGAGCGGCTGGTTGTAACTACGAGTTTAAGTCTGTGGCGGACGGTGTGGCTGAATATATGTCTATCATCAATAAATAGACTAGCAGACCAGTAAACTTAGTTTGCTGTGATTGAGCCAAGGGTTTATCTTATATCCCTTGGCTTTTTATTTATTAACCTCAGCTCGGGATAAGAAAGTCGGCATAGCACCAACTTTCATGCCATTAGCTCAATGATATAAGGCAGTGATACAATTTTAGATGGATAACAAGGCAAAATCACAAGTCAATAGCTTGCCTATTGCGTTGATTTTAACGCTGTTAGACGCTAAAAGTGTGGTGCTGACTGGCTTAAATTATCCCTAGCTGAGGTTTATTAGTTCGTTTAAGGTTTTTCTGTGACTAAAGTGCGTAATGACTACGACCCTAAAGCATACAACCCGACATTCCAAAAGGCATTTCTTAGCCCCAAACACTGGGGAACGTGGCTTGGTTTAATCTTTGGTTTACCGCTCACGCTACTTCCAAATTCAGTGCGTGTTGCAATCGCTCGCTTTGTGGCAAAGAAAATGTGCCAAAAGCAAAAAGGCTCGGTGCAAAAAGCGCGTATTAATCTTCAGTTGTGCTTCCCTAAAAAAACGGACCAAGAACGTGAAGCTATCTTGGAAAAATGCCTAACGACTGCTGGGGCATTTCTGCTTGGCTTTCCAGCCATTACTCTACGTAGTAAAGATTGGCTGAAAAAGAACGCCAAGATTATAGCTTGGAGCATTTAAAAGAACTCCAGGCCAACGGGCAGAGTGCAATTTTGCTTGTTCCCCACTCTTGGTGTATCGATGTTCCAGCGATATTACTCGCCTCAACAGGCTTACCTGTCTCAGCTATGGCCAATAGCCAAAAGAACCCATTAACTGACTGGCTAATGCATAAGCAGAGAGTCCAGTATGGTGGACGAGTTTATGATAGAAGCGGTGGTATCAAACCGTTCATAAAGTCCGTTAAAGATGGCTACTTAGGATACTACTTACCTGACCAAGACCACGGGCCAGAACAAAGCGTTTTTGTTGATTTCTTTGCCACCGAAAAGGCAACGCTGCCTGGGCTTGGTAAATTGGCGAAAGTCAGCCGCGCGAAGATCGTTCCTACCTTTGCAAGCTACAATATTGAAACTGGCAAATATGAAATTGAGATCAAAGAACCAATTGATGATCTATCTGGAGACGAACACATTGATGCTAGGGTGATGAACAAAGTCGTTGAAGATTTTGTTAACCCTAAGCCTGAACAGTACATGTGGATCTTGAAGCTGCTCAAAACTCGTCGTGATGGCAACGACCCCTACGTGGGATATTGAGCGACGGAGTACTTAGAAGAAAGTAAGTTGCCCGCATCCTAGGATACTATCCCTTGAAACTTATAATGCTTGGCAACTTTTACTAACTTATTTGACGTTTCTCGTTGAGTGCATCCCTTAAGCCTTGTCGTAGGCCAGGCGTTTGAAGTCAGCAATGACACCGCCAAGGTTGGTATTCAAATCAAACCCATTCACTACCGTTTGGTACTTTTCTACGTACGCTTTTGCCATCACATTGGCATTAAACAAATCCTGAGCATATTCATGACATCGGATTACATCAAAACACTCAGCGTTAGCCACGGCTTCTACTAACTGTGTTTCTTGACTCGAAAGAAAGCCGACGTCCTCACTCACTAGCTCTGGAAGTGAACCATAGGGTGTGGAGAAGACAGGGCAACCGAAGTAAAGGCTCTCTGTAATCGCTAAGCCAAAAGGTTCATGCCAAGTCACAGGAAAGATAAGCCCTTTCGACTGAGTCATAATTTTTGACTTGGTCATGTCATCGACCATGCCATGAAACTTAACATGTCTATCTAAAGTTAAGCGGAATCCCATTTTAAAGTTCAGACGATGGCCACCGAGTACATCTAAGCTCTGTTTTGCCTTTTTTGTAATATCAATAGCACCCTGAACATTTTTGACTCGCCAGGCTGCTTTGCCTAAAAAGTGAAAGCGCTGCCTGTCAGAAGAAAGGTCTGGCTTTAGGTAGTTATCCCAATTCAAACCATTGTAAACATACGCCTCTGCACCATGGTTTTTAGCATGTTGCGACGACACAAATACTGTATTTGGGTTTATTGGACCACGCGAGTTACCGTGCTGAGTAATAACGTAAGGCTTGCTGATCGGCTCAAAGTCCGAATGAAAGTGGACCACATCAATATCGTTAGGCAATTGGCCATCTAACCGAACGTCCGGTTGATACTCAATGACTCGTGCCCAATCACACTGTGTTCCTTTGCCCGCCAGCAACGTGACCTTATGCCCTTGCAAGTGCAATGCATACACCAAATCCCAGATCACGCGCTCTGTTCCACCATAGTTCACAACAGGCAGAGTCGCTCGGGTATAAATTAAGATATTCATCACTATGTCTGACCGATTATGAAAGCTTGTTCAAGATTGCTTTGTGTACACAGGTAGGGACAAACTGCGCGACTTCACCACCATGGATAGCCACTTCTCGTACCAATGTTGAAGAAAGAAATGCGAACTCTTCGGCTGGCGTAAGAAACAGACTCTCTAATTCTGGCTTCAAGCGTCGGTACATAGTGGTTAAACCAAACTCATACTCAAAGTCCATCGTGGTTCGTAATCCGCGTACTAATATTGTAGCGTTCTTTTGTGTGGCAAAGTCCACCAGCAAACCACTAAAGCCGTCTACTGAAACATTTTCAATTTCTTTGCAGGTTTTTTTAAGCAGCTCAACTCGCTCATCCAAGGAAAACAGAGTATTTTTGCTAGGCTCTCCGCAACGCCAATGATTAGGTGATCAAACATGCTTGCAGCACGCTTAATAAGGTCATAGTGGCCGTTAGTTACTGGATCAAATGTACCGGGATAAATGGCTATTCGCATTGTTCTTTCACTTCGTTCTTTTTGTTTAATTCTTATTGATTATTGCATACTGCCTGTCGGATTCTATATGGATGATTGCAAGACTTCGTCAACCTTCTCAACCACACTTTCCACTTCAATAAAAGACATTAAGTCTGCACCTTTCACCCTAGCTCCCCAAGGTAGCTCTACAACTGGCTTGCCGTATTGTAGCTCCGCGATTTGCTCATAAACAGAAACCACATAGTTTAGGCTATTGTATGGTCCAGTCCGTTTAGGATTGCTATGGGCGTATAACCCAATAACTGGCACGCCTTGGGTTGTCGCAATATGGGCTGGTCCTGAATCAGGAGCGATGACAAGAGAAGCTCCCTTTAGCACGGCCGCCAACTCTTTCAGCGATGTCTGCCCGACTAAATTAAGGATAGGTGTGCCCGCATTCTGGATAATAGACTCTGCCAACTTCTTCTCACGGTCCGCAGGTGAGCCGCATAATACCACCTCTATCCCTTTTGCTTGAAGATGCTCAGCAACCTTGGCATATCGCTCTGGTAACCAGTTTCGTTCGTCTTTACTAGCAGCAGGGCTAATCACCGCATAAGGCGACTGAAGAACCTTAGTTTGCGGATTGGATGTTGGAATATTCCACTGTGGATTCGTTTTCGGACACCCAAGATAATGAGCAAATTGAGCAAAGTTATCGAGTACGTGAGGTGCATCTGTTTTCGGCAACTTCTTATTGGTGAAAAGCCACTGGCCTTCCTTCGCTCGAGACCAACTAAAACCGAGCTTAACTTTAGCTTTGATACCTAAAGTCAGGATGCTTGCTCGAAGAGCAACTTGCATGTGAAGAAGATAATCGAAGCGCTGATCTCGAAGTTGTTCCCACACTAACTTCATACCTTTGAAGCCGAGTTTTTTGTCGAAAACAACGACATCAACACCATCCAAATCCTGCAGAAGTTGCGCCTCTATTTTTCCCATAATCCAAGTGATACGACACTCGGGATACTGCTTTTGAATTTGCTGAACTACTGACACAGCATGACAAACATCGCCGATTGCCGACAATCTAAGAACACAGATTGATTTAGGGCCGATTTGTTTACCCTGCATTGTTTGTCCCTAAAGGTATCATTTCAATAACCGCATCTACGACTTGAGCAGGTTTTATATCTCGCAAACAAGGGGAGTAGAGGTCATCACTAATTCGACACTTATTGGCATAACACGGCACACAGTTTCTCCCTGATTGAATCAGTTTGATGTTCCCTACTCGTTGTTGTGAGACCCCGTTTTGATACAAGTTATTAGTTTCATCTACTGGAGCTTTGTATGGCCACGGCGACCACATACTGGCTGGAGCAACACTAATAAGCGATACAATCGGTATAGGGTAGCCAGAGGCCATATGTCCAGGGCCGCTATCTGGTCCGACAAAACCTTGACTGCGCTTAAGCAAAGTCGACGTCTGCGCTAAGCTCAATTCACCTAAAACGCTTGTAATAGTATTTGAGTCAGAACAGTGTTTAAGAATCTCTTCCACTATCATTTTATCGCGTGGTAGAGGGGCTCCTGATAACACCAAATGGTATCCAGCATTGGATAATTCGCGGATAACCTCTATCCATGATTGAACTGGCCACTGCTTAATTTCATTTGAGGATGGAGCATGAACAACGAGATAAGAATCCGGCAGCCTAGCTTCAATATGAGCAGGTAAAGGTTCCTCTGGGGAAATGATCTCAGGCACCATATCCACACCTATCAAAGCAAGCATTCTGCTTGCTCGGCTCAGCTTATGCTCAAATCTATGTTGCTCAGAAATGTAGTGGGTATACACCCATTTTTTCAACCAAGACCCTGATAGGGACTCATCAATAGCTCCCAAACGCTGCCTACCAAAAACTGCGCTATAGATAGCAGTTCGATCATTGAGCATTTCATTCACGACAAGATCATATCGGCCATGCTGTTTTACTAAACGAACATAGTCGGACATTTTAGGGCGAGGAGGGATTTCGACCAAGCTATCAATATCTTGATTGGTACCAAATACCATTCCACCACGTTCATTGATGAGCACATCGATTTTTGCACTAGGATAGGCAGCTCTCAAACTGCGGGTAAACGGGGTGATCAACAAACTGTCGCCGATACAGTGCGTCGCTATCACCAAGATCTTCTGATATCTTCTAGATGGGTCGTGTTTTGAATGGCTCATCAATCAATTAGCGGTTTGATATACTCTGTTTGCAAGTATGCCATAAAGTAACCAATTCGAGATAGTAATACATGTTTAGCACTAAGCAAGTCGACAATACTTGGTATTATTTCAACCCAGATTTACTCGATGAAAATGTTGAGAGTGCATTTAATATAGCTTATTGGCGACAGAGAGGTGCCATCATCGGCAGCGCTCAAGGGCGTGGGACAACCTGGTTTGTTCAAGGAAGTAAAGGCGCCTATGCGTTGAGCACTATCGCCGTGGAGGCTTATTCGGCAAAGTAGTAAAAGATCATTACTTGTTTAGCACACTAGAGAATACGCGCGCCTATCAAGAACTCGAAGTCCTCAATACTCTAGCTCAACAGGGAGTAAATGTGCCTAAGCCAATCGCAGCTAAAATTAAGAGAAGCGGATTCACTTACCAAGCGGATATCCTAATCGAAAAGATTAATGAAGCTAAAGATTTAGTCGCGATATTATCGACGAGAGCACTCGAAACTGATGTGCTAGTAAAGATTGGTCAAGAAATACGTAAAATGCATGACGCGCAAGTTAATCATACTGACCTCAATATTCACAATGTACTCATCGATGCTGACAACAGCGTCTGGATCATCGACTTTGACAAGTGCGCCATTCAAGCTGGAGATAGTTGGAAAAAATCGAACTTAGATCGCCTTCTTCGTTCATTCAAAAAAGAAGTCCAAAAGGGAACCATCAAAGAAACTCACTTTGAGTTCGAACAAATACTAAAAGGCTACCAGTGAGGTAGCCAATAAACTTAGAACCTAAATTTAAGGATTAGTCATTACTCTTCTGGTAGGCCGAACAGCTTTCTGAGCTTCTTTTTCTTCTTGTAGATGTGGCCTTTAATTACTTCCGATAATGGCCGCCTAAAACTTAATGTTTTGGCAAGCTCAACCTGTTCTTCGAACGGCTTATCTCCATTCTCTTCAAAGAAACGCTGAAGGACGATACGAGCCCAGTTTTTTTGGCCGCTGGTTGAATAGTCATTGACATACTCTCTGGCGGGAGATAATTGAAAGTCTCTCACCAACGCTTCCGATAACGCAAATTGCTCGATCGTATGCGCTTGGCAATCTAACTCCATCATCCCTAAGATTAAGTTGTCAGCATAGTCGATATTACTCATCATACTTCTACTCACACCAATCACTCCTGAATTCCACATAGTAGAAGAAGGCGTGAGCGAGTATAGACCTCCATCAGACAGAGTAATTTCTTTCCCCTTTAGTTTCCCGTACTCTGAGCTTTCATTGACGTTGTAGATATTGGTCTCTGGGTAAAATAGCACAGCTTTCTCTGCACTAATCATTTCAAAAAGCGCTGCGGAAGTTGGTTTAAAGTGTGTATCTGCGTCAAAGAATAAGAACTTATCTACACTCTCTGGAATTACTCCAATAATGTATTTTAAACCACGGTTTTTAATCCTGAAATGATATTTGCCATCGCAAGTCCAATCTGCCTTTTGCTCTCTAGAAATTGGAAAAACAGTAAATGGTAAATCCGAGAAAAAATCTGGTTTCTCTGTCAATACATAAACATTTGGCTGTCCATTCTCGGGACAATTAGCTAGAAAAGACAGGAGACTAAACTTCGCTCCTTGGTAGTATGTAAGGTCGTCTCCATAAACGATCGATACAATAGCGTTACTCATGTTTTCCCTCTGAAAAGTCAAATAATTGCTTTTGTTTCTTGCTCATGTGACTGCGGACATTTCTACGGTACCAATCTTTAATAGAACTTCTTATCGTGGCATACATACCCGATTTTGCACCATTCAACTCACTAGCAAATAGTCCACTTTTACTTCCCTGAGAAACTAAGGGTGGTTGGCACCAATATATCGAATAACCTAGTCTTTCATTTTCGTTACCAATAAAGCCATCGATTGGTGCATCAACAACCTCTGACTCAATAAAAGACACGAGCTTCTCGGCAAAAGCCAAATCATAAACATAGCCCCCACACAGTTTGTTCGTCGAACAAAGATAGAGCGTTTTATTAGGCTTTCGGTAAGAGTAAGGTACGGATGTTGCCGCATCTTCTATGTTGGCAAAGTAACACTCTTTATCTTTAAGTTCCTTTAAAGATAGAGAAAGCTTTTGAGTAAAGTTGTCAACAAGAAGTGCGTCATCTTCAAGTACAAGCACTTGCGGAATACGTTCTTCGACAACACGCTTCATAACTAAGTAATGTTTATAAAAGCAAGATTTCTCAGCTAAACGTAGGGTATCCGTAAAAAATTCACTACGCACGGATTCACTAAGGTCATCAATATCACCTCTAAGCATATATTCATACTCGACTATCCCATGCTTTGGTAAGTGACTATCCATGTGAGCGCGGCGGTTCTCGTACCCCTTACTTACGTGGATAACAAAGGTCTTAATCATAGTACGTTCTCTGCAATAGCGATCATTGATTAAATAGCGGCAACAACGAAATAGCCTCTAAGGATTTCTTCAGTGCGCCTCGATTTTTTAGCACTATATCATAGGCCGCTTCACCACGAAGTTTAGATTGGCTGGCATTTTCAAAGCCTTCAACAATTGCATCGCCTAAGTCCTTCGAATTTTGAATGACTTTTAACCCATCAACATCAATCAACTGCTGTGCCAAATCGGTGAAATTAAAATAGCTCGGTCCAGTCAGGCAGTACTTACTCAAAAGTGCAGGTTCAATAAAATTGTGACCACCCACCTTCTTGCCGATGAGACTTCCGCCCATAAAAACGAGATCACTTGCTGCCATCATAATAAGCATCTCACCCATGGTATCGCCCAAGTAAACGTCGATATCAGAGATAACTTCTACATTGTCAGACTCACTTCTTCTAGTGACCTTCAAACCTTTGCTCACTAACATTTCTGAGACACCATCAAAACGCTCGGGATGACGAGGAACGAGAACAAGCAGCAAATTATCAATCTGCTTTTTGGCAAGCTTATAAGCGTGTATTACTTGCTCGTCTTCCCCTTGATGCGTACTCGCCGCAATTAAAACAAGCCGCTCCTCTCCTAGTGTTTGCCTAAGCTCTTGCCCCTTACTGGCTATCTCTAGCTCTAGATCCACATCATACTTGATCGATCCCGTTACGATCACTTTTGAGGCACTTACGCCAAGATTTTCAAATCGCTTTGCGTCGTCAGCATGTACTGTAAGGATACGCTCAAAATGATTGAGAACAGGAGAGATAAGCGAACGTACTCTTTGGTAGTTGGCCGCGGATTTTTTAGATAGGCGCCCGTTGATGAGCATCGATGGAATACCGAAATGGGATACACAGTGAAGAGTATTTGGCCAAACTTCCGTTTCGATTACCAATAGCAGATCGGGCTTCACTGACTTCAAAAAACGCTTAACGCACCAACTAAAATCAATGGGCATGTAACGGTGAATCACATCCAGTTCAAATTTGGAAACTTGTTCTGCCCCAGTGCTCGTCGTGGTAGTAACAAGTACCTGGTGTTCTGGGTACTTGCTCACCAACATCTCTACTAGCTTTTTACTTGCCAGTACTTCACCGACGGATACAGCGTGTACCCAAATAACACCCGATTTATCGTGTTCAAGACTAGGAGTAAAGCCAAAGTGCTCTCTCCATCGAGAACCAAACTTGGGTTTATTTGTCTTTGAACGATACAATCCCCAAAGAAGAACAGGCTGATGAACGCCAGCAATACCGTGTATATAAACCGAGAAATCACGTTAAGCCTCCACTAAACTAGGCCGATTTCGTAGGAATATGATCAAAGCTCTCGATAGCGTTCAGAACTCGTATAGGAGCCAGTTCTGTCAAACACTTCATATGCTCTTTCGGGCAAGTTCGTTCAAAACATGGACGACAATCGATATCTGTATTCAATACGGCCAGTTTATCCGTCAATGGCGGTGTATACTTTGGAGAACTTGAACCATACACCGCAACGACATTACATCCAACTGCAGCAGCAACATGCATCAAACCAGAATCATTGCTCACTACCGTTCTACATGCACCTATTAGATCAACAGCCTGAATTAAACTTGTGCTACCCGCCAGATTGTGACAGTGAGCTTGATTGGGCTCTGTCACTTGCTCAATAATCTTTGAGGTCACTTCACGGTCTTTTGCTGAGCCAAACAGCCAAATCTGATAGCCCTTTTCGATTGCAGCATCAGCAACAGCTGCAAAATGATGGTCTGGCCAACGTTTCGCAGGGCCAAACTCTGCTCCTGGGCATAACCCAAGCACAGGCCTTTCTAGTTTGAGGTTGAACGCATCTAAAGCTTCTTGCTGAGTTTCTTTAAATACGTCAAGCGATGGATAAGGCAGTTCTGATAATTCACCTAAACATCCACTGCCTGTCATATCTGACTTTGGATGTGCCAGAGCAACATAGCGCTCAAGCATGTACTGAAAGGCTTTCTTGTTAGTTCGGATATCATTAAGCAAACCAAAACGCATCTCTCCTTTCCATCCAACTCTTTTCGGTACTTTAGCAAACCAAGGGATTAACGCAGACTTGGCAGAGTTCGGTAGTGTAAATGAAAGATCATAACCCTCTGGGCGCAATGACTTACCAAGACGATAACGAGTTTTGAGGTCAAACTGCCCGTGACCTAGCGGCATTTCGATAGCTTTGTTTACTTGAGGCATACGCTCTAAAATTGGCTTACACCAAGCTGGAGCAAGCACATCGATTAGAGCAGAAGGGTACTGTTTTTTGAGCTCTATATAGAGCCCTTGAGACATAACCATGTCCCCAACCCAAGACGGGCCAATTACTAGAATTTTCATCGCGTTTATCGTTCGCTATTCATTATCCACACGCTGCCCTGTAAGCTCAAAGTAACGTTCCAGCGTCTTAATACAGATTAACTGCTCAAGCTTCTCATCCTTAAAGGGAGCCACATACTCATGAGCATTCTTAACAATCTGCTCAGCCTCTTTTGGATTGTCTAGATAGTAACGAATTTTCTCTTCAAAGTCTGACCAATCATCTTTAACTTCAATATAATGAATACCCGCTTTCAGCGTACCTTCCATAAACCATGTTTCGTACTTCATTTTCGGAGTAACAACGACTGAGTTTGAAGACATCGCCCACTTCAGATTGGAAGCGACGTCATTTCCCTCTAGGCAAATTATAAATTTGAACTTTAACTGATCGCTAACTGACATAAATGGCTTTTGCCATTCTGGATTATCACTCGATGAGTTTGACTGGCCCGCATCGACCAATGGGTGACCAAACATTTGCTCCATAAAACGAATACGATGAGGCTGAGTCACAGCACCTCGAAAAACGGCCATGTCCTTTTTGTCCGAAAAACTCAAATTATCTTTTACGAACCGGAAGTGACGACGTTTATCTAGCTTGAATAACACTGAATTACAGTTATCGCCCTCTATTGGTCTTGCTTTAAACAAAGTTGGAACTGGCTCAATATGAGTTTCATCGCCAAAGTAATAGTTGAATCGAAAGTGCTTGGGGAAATAGTATAGGAACTCTTTAAGATCGAAGTAATAGGATGTGTAGCCTTTGCGCTTATAACTTTCGATTGTCGCAATAGACTCATTGAGTAACAAGTTTTTGAAACAGCAGTAATAGTTAACCCTGTCGTCAACGTACGCATCACTTACCCTATCCTGTGATAGCACTTGCTTCCTGATTCTAAATGCCCACTTAGGGGATAAAGTTAAGATCAAATGCTTAAGGTAGTAACCGATCTTCATTCTTTTTCTTCGCCATAGTAAGTATTATACCAATAGGCACAATAAAGTAGATAACGCTCTGAGGATGTATATTGTTATACTCTGATAAATTAACTAAGCACTGAAGAGAGCACAACCCTATAACAATAAATAGCAGGCAAGATGAGTCGCACTGTTTGCACTGCTTTATTGGATAAAAAACAACACACAAAAACAACGCCAAGCCTAAATAACCATATCGCAACAATATGTCTAAAAAACCGTTATGAAAGTGATCAATGACTATCATAAATAAATTTTCAGATACCACACCACTTTCTTTCATTGCCGCCAAACTTGTTAACAAACCATCCTTTCCATAGCCATACCACGGCATATCAGCCAGCATATCCAAACCTAGAGACCACATCTGAACTCGATAGCCTATGGATGAATTTAAGTGCCCTTGCGCAATATTGCTTAACTCTTTGCTAATCGCAGTAAATCTGAATATAAAATCAGTAAAATAATAAGCAGATATCATCAAAGCTACCAGAGTCAATAGTGTCAATGCTAGACCTTTAAACGTAATTCGAAGGCTTCGCGTGCTAAAAACCGCTAATAAAAAAGAGAGTAGAAAGGAAATAGCAGGACCTCTAGAGCCAGTACCAATCAGTACAAAAGCTAGGCAGAGTGTTGGAAGAATGAGAATAGCTTTAGTTTGCAATAACGGAGCCAACAACATGCAAGACAAAGAAATTAACAATAGGCAAGCAATGTTGTAGGCCAATGGAATAGCATTAACTTCCCAAAGCCCTCTTTCAACACCACTATTATAGTATAAAATATAATAAGCAAAGCTAATTGAAGAAAAAACAAATATAGAAGAAAGATACTTTAAGTTAAAACGAGCATAATTAAAGAAAAGTATATAAACCAAGCTTGATATTAATGCTCTAATAAACCCTGAATCAGCACCATGTACAGAATAAGAAACTGACATCCAGAAAGCCAATAAAACTACCATCCATAACCAATAGTTTTTACTTAAGTTTTCTTTTGGAGCTTGGGTTCCTGTGAAAATTAGAGATACAACAGAAAAAATCATCACCAGAGCGGTAAAAGTCATATCTCCTTTACCATCAAAGTGCATGAACACAGTCATCCATATCAAAGGAAGAGCTTGAAAAAAAGATAAGACTTTATCTCGAGAATTAGTACTTAATAACATGTTCAAAAACTCTAATTACTCTTTTATTCGTGTGTGACCAAATATATTTCTTATGAAAGCACTTTAATCTATATTTAATGCTCTGCAACAACCCTTCTTTTTCCACATTCACTGAACTCTCAAACCTACCAGATTTACTACCTTGATGCACTAAGGAAGGCTCAGCCCAATAAATATTAATTTTCATGTCATTGCGATATTCACTTTGATAGGTATCGATAGGTAGTGTGGTTCCATTTTGTTCAATAAAGTCTACTAACCTATGAGCTGCCACGTTATCAATAATGTAAGCTCCACACATTTTAGTGTAGTTAGCGAGGTAAACTTTTTGGCCTTTATTTCTAAATCGATATGGAACAGCTAAATAGGCATCTTCGATATTAACTAAATAATTTGATTCTGCTTTCAGTTCATCGAGAATCTCTAAGACCGAATTACAAAAACCTTCATTGAGTAAAACATCATCTTCAAAGATTAGAGCATATTGCAACTCTCTCTCCACTACCTGCTTGCAAGCCAGATAGTGCTTATAGAAACAAGAGTTCTCTGCGGGGCTTGTTTTACTATCTTTGAAGATAGTAGCTAGTACCTCAGGAGATAGAGCCTTAATGTCGCCATCTAAAATGTACTCAAATTTATCGATACCTCTATGTGGTAAATGTGTATCGATATGAGCTTTTCTATCTTCATAACCTTCACTTACGTGAATCACGAAGACATGCTCAATAGGCTGCTGCGTCATACCTATCACCCCGTAATACTAAAAAAGAGCGCTCGATTATACCCTGCGCCTGTTGGACATTCACTAAAAAGCTCATCAGAGGCAACGAAGTGTTAACTACTCCACGACATGCCGCGCACGATATCTATGCTACAAACGCACCTAGTTGATTATCGATGTGAGAGCCTCGTAACTTTTTCTATAAACTTCATCAGCTAACTTGTTTACTCAACATAAGTGTATGTAACATTACATCTTAAAGTCGCCCATATACTAAGCTCACCAATTACCTGATGAAAGCATACTGTATTACTCTCAACGGCTGCGAAAATAGGCAGTCAACCACTAAAAAAGTTTTAGCCAAAGCTAGTCTTGACGTTGAGTTCTTTATTGGTGTGGACGCAAGAGTTGACACGCACCCACTGCTAGACCGTAGCAGAGAAAAGAAGTTCCTCTATAACATGGGACGACCCGCAGCCATTGGAGAATTTGGCTGCTATGCAAGCCATTATCTAATGTGGCAAAAATGTGTAGAGCTCAATGAACCAATAATCATCTTTGAAGATGACTTTGATATTGATGAGAAGATGTTCTCTGCAACTCTTTCAATCGCGGAAAAACACATTGACGACTGTGGTTACATTCGTATTGAAAACGCAGACAACCACGATATGTTTTATCAAGTGCGCAGCTTTGATGAGCAACGCTTGGTCAAATACTTAAAGATCCCTCAATGCATGACTGGGTATGCTATTTCCCCTAAATGTGCGAAAGCGTTTATCGAGCACAGCCAAACTTTTGATTACCCTGTCGACGTCTTTCTTCGCAATGCTTGGATCCATAAACAACCGATTTTTGGCGTGTGCCAATCTGGCCTTTGGGGTGGTAACAAACCATCAATCATCGGCAATAGAAAACGCAAGGGTAAGAAGAACTACCTTGTTGCAGCAATGAAGATAGTCAATAAGCTTAAAAACATGACACTTAACCTAGCAACCAACTTCTACCACCTCGCAATGCTGGGTACAAAATACAAACCGACTAAGCTGTGGAAGGGCTAGACCTGTTACAAAATCGCTATAAGCTCTGACACTGATTACAAAAAAATGTATTCCTCTGCCCAATTTTTTGCTCCTCTAGAGCGGTTTCACAATTTGGGCAGTTCTCTCCTGCTTTTCCATAGACTTGCAACTCTTGGGCAAAGTAACCTGGCTTACCGTCCGCTTGTGCAAAATCCTTTAACGTTGTTCCACCTTGTTTAATGGCAGTAGCAAGCACTGCTTTAATGTCATCCACTAAAACCTCCCATTGCCCTATACTCAAACTCATTGTCGGCTTCAGGGGATGGATATGCGCAGAAAATAGTGACTCATTGGCGTAGATGTTGCCGACGCCCACCACAATTTTGTTATCCATGATGAATTGCTTAACCGCCACTCGCTTATTCTTGGCTTTTTCGAACATGTACTGTGCGTTGAAGTCATCGGTTAAAGGCTCTGGCCCACAGTTGTCAAACACAGAATGAGATTCGCCAACAGGTGCGAATAGCCAAGCGCCAAATCGCCTTGGGTCGTTATAGCGCAGTACTTTACCATTGGTCAGCTTCAAATCGACATGGTCATGCTTACTTGGAGGCAATTCAGCATCCAGTACACGCAAAGAGCCCGACATACCTAAGTGAACAATGGCATTTCCAGCGTCAGTTTCAAGCACGAGATACTTAGCTCGTCGAGAAATGCTCTTAATGGCCTGTCCTTCGAGTTGCTTTAACTCTTGAGGAATTTCCCAACGAAGTTTCGGTGTACGAAAGGTAAAACTCTGGATAGTTTCACCAATCAAATGTGGGGATATTCCCATACGACTCACTTCTACTTCTGGTAACTCTGGCATGACATCTTCCTGAATCAATCTGTATAAGCAAAGAGGGTTCTAGCTAAACTATATTACTGCACATTGGGGAAAAGAAGCTCTTCAGAAGCAGAGATAGCTATCCATTGATCTTGCCAGTTTCTCAGCAACCAGAACTGATCAGTTTTGTATAAGGTGATCCTTTGGGGCTCTTCGCGATCTTTGAACCAAACTTCTATTGACTGCGGAGCACTCAATGACGCTTCGAGCTGAGAATACATATCTGCGTCCACTTCTGTACCTTCTAGTCTTGCCCAGCGCTCAGCGACTTCTGATGCGTGCTTGCTTTGAATATCATTGATAAACCAGCCTTCTGGTCGTTTTTCCAGAGACCAACGATTGTAGTAGATCGCATTGAAGCTAAGATCAGGGTCGAACAAAGTGGGATATAGGCTTGTCGGCTCTTCGAGCAGGTAAGTTTTAATCAGGGTGGGCAAATTTAACAGTGCCATAGCGGCAATAACCGATAAGATAATAATATTGTTCATGCGACGACGACGCGCTGGACTAACTCGCATTTAAAGCACTCTTCCCTGTTGACCTGTGTGTAGAGTATAAAAGCTAACGTTGGATAAGTCGCCAGTTTTTCCCAAGCCCTTTTCTTTCCCTAGCACGGTTTCAGCAAATAGTAGGCAATAAAAAACCCAGCCTAAGCTGGGTTTTCTAATTCTTTCTTCTACATCGAAGAATCAAAGAGTGACAATCAATTACTTGATTTTCGCTTCTTTGTACATAACGTGCTGGCGTACTACTGGATCAAACTTTTTGATCTCAAATTTGCCTGGCATGTTACGCTTGTTCTTGTCAGTTGTGTAGAAGTGACCAGTACCTGCAGAAGATACTAGACGGATTTTCTCACGAATGCCTTTAGCCATTGTTTAATTCCTCTTAAACGTTTTCGCCACGTGCACGGATATCAACAAGAACAGCATCGATGCCTTTCTTATCAATGATACGCATGCCTTTAGCAGTTAGACGTAGTTTAACAAAACGTTTTTCGCTCTCTACCCAGAAACGATGAGTTTGTAGGTTCGGCAGAAAACGACGCTTAGTAGCATTTCGTGCGTGTGAACGGTTGTTACCCGTTACTGGACGCTTACCAGTTACTTGGCATACTCGGGACATGAATGTCTTCTCCAAATCGTTTCAGCTCGATATCAACCTTGGTGGCCGAACCTCTCTCTCACTTAACTAAAGAAGTTCGAGGTTAAAAACCGTTATGGTAAATCCATACAAGGCTATCAAAGGTCGCGCATTATACTAACTTGACATGCATTGCTCAAGACCCGAACAGATCCTTTTTACAGGTTTTCGTGATCTTTTTTTGAGCAGAGCTGATTTAGGTTCAAAAATTGTCGGGCGATTGTAGCAGATTTCGTTTCTCGAACAACTAAAAGTTGAGCGAAAGCACATATTTGATTTCATGCCTCGTTTTACCACCAGCCGACGCCGTGCTAACTGGTTATGAAATATGTGACAAATATCCTTTCAATTCATGCTCATAACGCATCAATCACGCTTTAAAGAGCCTACCGATAACGCATTGCTACCGATGCAAAACCTTGCCTGTCATTCGATCGAATAAAGTTGGATGAAATTTCTTCAACAATAATGACAATGAATTCTCTGCCTAAAGAATCTATGCCACGAGAAAAACTCATCTCTCACGGTGCCCATGCACTCACCAATGCTGAACTTTTAGCCATATTCCTAAGAACGGGGACTCAGGGGATGAATGTCATCACCTTAGCCGATCACCTTATTAAAGACTTCGGTTCTCTACGCAACCTCTTTTCCGCCAGTCAGCAAGAATTTTGCGCTCGCAAAGGGTTGGGAGAAGCTAAATACGTACAACTCCAAGCGGTATTGGAGATGACCCAGCGCTACTTATCGGAAACATTAAAGCGAGGAGAGGCTTTAACCAGTCCAGAGCAAACTAAACTCTATCTTTCGAGTGTGCTCAGGGATCGTCAAAGAGAGGCCTTCTATATACTGTTTCTGGATAACCAACATCGAGTCATACGCGATGAAGTATTGTTCGAAGGCACGATAGATGCCGCCTCTGTTTATCCACGCGAAGTGGTTAAGCGTTCTCTAGAGCTCAATGCTGCCGCGTTAATCCTCGCCCACAATCACCCGTCAGGGGTCGCTGAACCTAGCCAAGCTGATAGACGCATAACACGCAGGTTGTCAGACGCGCTTGAACTGGTGGACATTCGAATACTGGACCACTTTGTCGTCGGCGATGGCGACGTCGTCTCTTTTGCTGAACGTGGATGGATTTAAAAACGCGATATCCTTCCTGTTAGCCACATTTTTATCATCATGGTATCTTAGGCCGCAGAAAAACTGATGATGAATGGTTTAAAAGCCTTAGGAAAAGAATTATGCAAACTCTTGTCGGTAAAAAGATCCTGCTTGGTATCAGTGGTGGCATCGCAGCCTATAAATGTGCAGAGCTTACTCGCAGGCTCATCGAACGTGGCGCAGAAGTTCAAGTGGTGATGACCAAAGCGGCGAAGGAATTTATCACGCCACTCACCATGCAAGCCGTCTCTGGACGACCTGTCTCCGATAGTTTGCTAGATCCTGCGGCTGAAGCCTCAATGGGACACATAGAACTGGCTAAGTGGGCTGATTTGGTTCTTCTCGCACCCGCGACCGCAGACTTGATTGCACGTATGTCTGCAGGCATGGGGAACGATCTTCTGACAACTTTAGTTTTAGCTACCGATTCACCAATCGCAGTCTCTCCAGCAATGAATCAGCAGATGTATCGCAACATCGCGACTCAAGAGAACATCGCAACACTGTCAAGAAGAGGCATGCATATCTGGGGGCCAGCTGCGGGCGAACAAGCCTGTGGAGACGTTGGCCCAGGCCGTATGCTCGAACCTATGCAGCTTGTAGAGCGCTGTGAGTCCTTCTTTCAACCTAAGCCACTACAAGGTAAATCGTTTCTAATTACTGCTGGCCCTACACAAGAGGCGCTCGATCCTGTTCGCTATATTACTAACCATAGCTCAGGAAAAATGGGCTTTGCCTTAGCAAAAGCCGCAAAGCAGTTGGGTGCGGACGTTACGCTTATTAGTGGCCCTGTTGGACTACCTACCCTTCTGGTGTTACCCGCGTGGATGTCACTTCGGCACTGGAGATGCACCAAGCTGCACTGGACCATGCGCCTAAACATGATGTATTTATTGGCTGTGCGGCGGTCGCAGACTACCGAGCCGAGAGTATCGCAGAACAGAAGATTAAGAAAACGGGTGAAACCGACACCATGACCATCACTATGGTCAAAAACCCCGATATCATTGCCTCTGTTGCAGCATTAACTGACAGCCGACCATTCACCGTAGGTTTTGCGGCCGAAACACAAAATGTTGAACAATACGCTCGCACCAAGCTTGAGAAAAAAAATCTCGACATGATTTGTGCTAATGACGTGTCCATTCAAGGCCAAGGTTTCAATAGTAATGACAATGCACTAACGATCTTCTGGTCAGGCGGTGACAAAACATTGCCACTCGATTCAAAATCAGCCCAAGGCATCGCGATTATCAACGAGATCGCACAACATTTAGCCAAATAACTCCTATCCATATCAATCATTTCAAATTTAGTACTTCGATGTCAGGAAACTGTTCGCTAAACTAACCACTTAGCGAACAGATCCAGTTTGTCTATTCATAAACTACTAAAAAGCATTCGAATAAGAGTCGTACTAAAAAGGAAAGGGTCATGGCCGGTACAAGAAAATCCAACCGACGCGAAGAGATACTTCAAGCACTCGCGCAAATGCTAGAGTCTAACGAAGGCGCTTCTCGCATCACAACAGCAAAACTTGCGAAACAAGTTGGAGTTTCCGAAGCGGCACTTTACCGCCACTTTCCGAGCAAAGCGCGTATGTTTGAAGGCTTGATCGAGTTTATCGAAGAGTCTTTAATGTCGCGTATCAACCGCATTTTAGATGAAGAAAAAGACACGCTTCGCCGCATTCAACTGGTATTGCAACTGATACTCGCGTTCTCTGAACGCAACCCAGGGCTGACACGAATTCTTTCCGGTCATGCTCTCATGTTCGAAAACGAGCGACTGCGCGATCGAATCAACCAGCTATTTGAACGTATCGAAACTTCCTTACGCCAGATTCTCCGCGAGAGAAAGCTGCGCGAAGGCAAGTCTTTCCCTGTCGATGAGTCCATTCTTGCCGCCCAGTTACTCGGCCAAGTAGAAGGCAGTTTGAACCGCTTCGTTCGTTCAGATTTTAAATATCAACCAACGGCTAACTTCGATGAATATTGGGCACTACTCAGTGCTCAGATTCAATAAAAGTCGGACCTTAAGTAACGCTCACTATGGCAACTGACAAATTTGACGCACCCCAATTTTCAATAAAGCTACTGCACCCTAAAAACTGGGGTGTTTGGTTGGGTTTTGGCTTACTCGCCATTGTGGTCAACGTTCTACCTTATCGGATTCTTCTTTATATTGGTCAGCGTCTTGGCTTACTGGGAATGAAGTTTGGTAAAAAGCGAGTCGCAGTCGCGAAGCGTAATTTAGAACTCGCCTTTCCAGACAAACCGCAATCTGAAGTTAACGATATGGTGCACGAGAACTTCAAAAATACTGGCATGGCTTTGATTGAAACCGGTATTACGTGGTTCTGGCCCACTTGGCGTTTTAAGCGTCAGATTATCGAGAAAGACATCGAAGTCCTTAAGCAACACGCAGAGGCTGGGAAAGGCGTCCTACTGTGCTGCGTGCATGCACTCAACCTTGAAATTACCGCCCGTGCTTATGGGGTGCTAGGTATTGGTGGGTATGGAGTGTTTAGGCCACACAATAATCCTGCTTATAACTTCATTCAGTATTGGGGACGCACGCACAACGGCAATAAGCTGGTTGATCGTAAAGACGTTAAGCAGATGATTCGCGTGCTGCGCAGAGGCGAGCGATTGTTCTACTTACCCGATCATGATTACGGCCGTAACAAGTCGGTGTTTGTACCTTTTTTTGCGGTTGAAGATGCCTGTACAACCACTGGTACTAGCATTTTGGCCTACACCAGTAAGTGCGCCATCGTAACTGGCTCAGGTTTTAGAAATGAACATGGCTTGTATGAAATTATGGCCGATCAGTCCATCGAAGCTGACTACCCACAAAAAGATGAAGTCGCTGCTGCGGCTTACATGAATAAGTACGTTGAGATGATCATCATGCGCGCTCCAGAGCAGTGGATGTGGCTACACAAACGCTTTAAAACAATGGCGGATGAAAACGCTGAGAAAGGCATTCGATACAAATAACCGAACGAATCAAAACAACAAAAAAGGTTGGCGCAATACCAACCTTTTTCATTTTCTTATTTACCGCTTACAAGCGAGATATTAAATGCCGTATTGAGCGCGATACGCTTTTACTGCTTCTAGGTGAACAGGGTCAGTGCCTTTCTCTTCTAGGTAAGTCACTAGGTCTGTCAGGCTAACAATAGAGATAATTGCACAGCCAAAGTCGCGCTCAACTTCTTGGATTGCAGACAGTTCACCTTTACCCTTCTCTTGACGATCAATTGCAACTAAAACACCCGCTAAGTCTGCGCCATTGGCTTGGATGATTTCCATCGACTCACGAATTGCCGTACCCGCAGTAATCACATCATCGACTAGCATGATGCGGCCTTCCAGCGCGCTACCTACTAGGTTGCCACCTTCACCATGGTCTTTTGCTTCTTTACGGTTAAAACAGTATGGCGTGTCCACATCGTGGTGATCGGCCAGTGCTACCGCGGTCGTTGTCGCGATTGGGATGCCTTTATATGCAGGGCCAAATAGCACGTCAAACTCAATACCCGAATCGGCTAGTGCTGCTGCGTAAAAACGACCTAAACGCGCTAAATCACGACCTGTGTTAAACAATCCAGCATTGAAGAAGTAAGGGCTCTTACGGCCTGACTTTAAAGTAAACTCACCAAACTTTAGTACTTCTTTCTCAAGTGCAAACTCAATAAACTCACGTTGATATGCTTTCATGTTTCTCTCTCAATTTATCTATCATTGCCACAGCCCCACCTCGAATAGTCACTATCACAAGGAAGGCAAAAAAATAGCTTCTAAATCTAGAAGCCATTCTCATAAACATAGTATAAAAAATTAGTCTGCCAACGCTGCCTTTTGCGCCTCGACAATCTCTTTGATGCCAATCTTCGCCGACTCCAATAGAGCCATCAGCTCATCTTGGCTAAACGGTTCGCCCTCTGCCGTACCTTGGATTTCGATCATACGGCCATCTTCCGTCATCACGATATTCATATCGGTATCGGCTGCAGAATCTTCAACGTACTCTAAGTCACACAGAACGTTTTCACCCAAGATACCTGCAGATACCGCCGCTACGTGGCCTTTCATCGGATTCGTTTTTAGCTTGCCATTAGCAACAAGGTGCTGGAATGCATCCGCCATCGCCACACTTGCACCAGAAATAGACGCAGTACGCGTGCCGCCATCAGCCTGAATCACATCACAATCTACCGTGATCATGATTTCACCCATAGCTTTAAGATCTACTACAGCACGTAGACTGCGAGCGATAAGACGTTGGATTTCCATCGTACGACCGCCCTGTTTACCACTGGCTGCTTCACGGCGAGTACGCGTGTGCGTAGCGCGTGGCAACATGCCATATTCAGCGGTTACCCAACCTTTGCCTTGGCCTTTTAACCAGCGTGGCACGTTCTCTTCTACAGTCGCATTACACAATACTTTGGTATTGCCAAACTCGACTAAAACCGAGCCTTCAGCATAAGCGGTGTAGTTACGAGTAATTTTGATTGGGCGAACTTGGTCCGCTGCGCGATCATTTGGACGCATGAGCAACTACCTTTCTATAAACAGGGGATTGAATTTGGTTGGGCACGGATTATAGCAGAAGTGGACTATTATTAGCTAACTGAGTTTCGTAGGACTTGTTGTGCTTCTTTGATGGGCCGTCTATTAGTAATGTGCGATGTTCCTTTAACAAAAGTCTGCTACTATCAGCCTCGCGTTATTTTCAAAGATTGATAAACAGGAAAATTCGATGATCTATAGTATGACAGCCTATTCACGTAAAGAAGTGAAAGGCGATTGGGGCAGCGCAGTATGGGAAATTCGTAGTGTGAATCAACGCTACTTGGAAACCTACTTCCGTATGCCAGAGCAGTTCCGTGGTTTAGAGCCTGTACTGCGCGAGCGTTTCGCAAGCGCTTGGCACGCGGCAAAGTAGAGTGTCACCTGCGTTTTGAAGCCAACCCCGCAGCAAAAGGTGAGCTTACCATTAACGAAGGTCTTGCGAAGCAAGTGATTGGCGCAGCAACCAAGTAATGGCGCTAACGGGCGAAGAGAGCCGCTTGAATCCATTCCAAGTCATGAACTGGCCTGGCGTGATGGAAACACCTGAGCAAGATATGGACGCGGTAAACAAAGACCTATTAAAGGGATTTGAAGAAGCATTAAGCGAATTCATCGAAGCTCGTGGCCGTGAAGGTGAAAACATGAAAGCGCTGATCGACCAGCGTTTAACCGCGATCACGGAAGAAGTGGTGAAAGTTCGTGCTCGCATGCCAGAGATCCTAACTTGGCAGCGTGAGCGCCTACTAAGCAAGTTCGAAGAAGCTAAAATCGAACTCGATGGTGCACGTGTTGAGCAAGAGCTAATCCTACTGGCGCAAAAGTCTGACGTAGCAGAAGAGCTAGACGCCTAGATTCTCACGTAAAAGAGACCAATAACATCTTGAAGAAAGGTGGCGCAGTTGGCCGTCGTCTCGACTTCATGATGCAAGAGTTCAACCGCGAATCAAACACGCTAGCCTCTAAATCAATCAGTACAGACATCACCGCATCTGGTGTTGAACTGAAAGTACTGATTGAGCAAATGCGCGAGCAGATCCAAAACATCGAATAATTTGTTCTTGTCGGATTGCACAATAAAAAATGCCAGAGCTTATTCGAATAACGTCACAGGCTCTGGCATTTTTGTATCGAAAGTCGCTATCAACTAGCAACCATCAACTTACAACATGATCAAATACGTCAGGAACAAGCCAGACAATACGTAAATCACTGGGTGAACTTCTTTACCTTTACCTGCCACAACCATTGAGAATGCGTAGCTAATGAAACCCATCGCCATACCATTTGCTGGCGAGAAGCTCAAAACCGTAAACATGATAGTGAAGAACGACGCAATGCGAGACTCTTTCGCTTCCCAGCTAATTTGGCCTAAACGACCAATCATGTAGATGCCCACAACCACCATGCAGGGGCAACCATTGCCGCCGAAAAGATAGAGAACAGTGGGTAAAGGAACAGCGAAACTAGGAACAAGCCTGCTACCACAACTGCCGCAAGACCCGTGCGCGCACCTTGCGAAGACGCAATGCCCGACTCAGAGAACGCAGTAATCGAAGTCGTACCCAGAACAGAGCCCATTACCGTACCACCTGCATCAGCAACCAGTGCAGAACGTGCATTTGGCACTTTACCATCTTTATCGATGATGCCAGCATCACGGCCAACACCAACAATCGTGCTCATGCCATCGAAGAAGTCGACAATCAGGAAAATTACCACGATAAACAGCAGGTCGAACATCTTATCGGCTGTCAGGCCAGAGAAATCAAAAATAGCGCCAAAGCTACCCGCCATACTCGGTGGCGCAGTCACCAATGCTTCTGGTAGTGGTGCGTTGCTGGTGCCCATGAACACATCAGCCAGTACCGTGAGTAAAATTGCAGAAACGAATGAGATGAATGTCGCCAGCTTAATATCGCGAATCATACAGCCCAGAGCAATAAAGATACTGATGTAGGCAATAATCACTTGCGGATCATTGATGTTGCCCATGCTGACTAGAATGATTGGGTTAGAAACAATGATGCCCGCGTTTTTCAGACCAAGGAAAGCAATGAAGAGACCGAGGGAAACGGTAATCGCCAGTTTCAAATCTTCCGGAATGGATTCAATCATCGCCTTACGGATATTGGTGAGCGATAGAATCAGGTAGATGACGCCTGATAAGAAGATACCAAACAGCGCCTCATGCCAAACCAAAGCAACTGAACCACTTAACAGCATGCCTTTAAAGAAACCGTTCATGCTCATGCCTGGAGCCAGCATCACTGGGTAGTTACCAAACACGCCCATAAGCAAAGTCGCGAATGCGGCGGCGAGCGCTGTTGCGGTGAATACAGCACCACGATCCATACCTGGAATATCGCCTAAAATAGCTGGGTTCACCGCAAGGATGTAGCTCATTGCTAAAAAAGTAATAAAGCCCGCGTACACCTCAGTGCCAATCGTTGACTTTCGCTCGGATATTTTAAAAGTAGAATCTAGAAAAGAAGCGGTTGGCTTCGTTTCGGTTGTCGCATTTACGCTCACGGGATTGCCTATTTTCAGTTAGTGACAGCTATGCCTTCGGCCCAATAACTGGTAAGAAATAAGTAAACCTTTCACTGCGAATAAGTTTGCGCGACGATCATCAGCAACATTGGCTCTGTAGTCACCTAATTCGCTCAGGTGGTAGAGACGTTTAGACCATGCACTAAACATATACAGGGTGATAAAGTTTGGCGCGGATTTTAATCAGTAAATGGAATAATTCAATGATTTTCGACATCATTTCGCCACGTTTTTTATCTCTTTAAAAACAAGCTCTTGATAAACAAGCAAACGTTTGCTGAAGTTATTGAGTGGATTATCTAATATGAATAGTTATTTAGAGCATAAAACGGCGCATTTTCGTTACTTGTAGAACACGCGTAAAACGTGATACTCTTCGCCTCCATTTTTCTGACCTAAAAATCACCAATGAGTCGTTGTTTTTAGGGTCAGTGCTATCTTTAAAGAAGTGATGCAAGCGAGTTTGTTTAAACCGTTTCCATAACTTTTTAACTCCAACCAAACGTGGAAATGTTCAAATGGGCAAAGGTACTCTTTATATCGTATCTGCACCAAGCGGCGCAGGAAAATCCAGCTTGATTTCAGCTATGCTGGAAACCAACCCAACATACGCAATGAAGGTGTCTGTTTCTCATACCACTCGCGGTATGCGCCCAGGTGAAGAAGATGGTGTTCACTACCACTTCGTGCAAAAAGAACACTTTGAAGAGCTGATCGGTAAAGGTGAGTTTCTTGAGTACGCGGAAGTATTCGGTAACTACTACGGCACATCTCGCGTTTGGATTGAAGAAAACTTAGAAAAGGGCATTGATGTGTTCTTGGATATTGACTGGCAAGGTGCTCGTCAAATTCGTGAGCAAATGCCTTTAGCACGCAGCGTATTTATCCTGCCACCATCAAACGGTGAGCTAGAGCGACGCCTAAATGCTCGCGGCCAAGACAGCGAAGCGGTAATCGCTAAGCGTATGGCTGAAGCAAAAGCGGAAATCTCTCACTACAACGAATACGATTACATGATCGTAAACGATGACTTTGATGCTGCATTGATGGACTTTAAAGCCATCATTCGTGCAGAAAGATTGAAGCAAGATAAACAAGCTGCTAAATATAACGGTATGCTTAAAGCACTACTGTCGGAGTAAAGCTTCTTTTAACAAAGAGCTTAATTGAGAAGATCCTCCTAAGATCTAGAATATAAGACACTTAGGCTGTATACTTTCTCGTCATTCAAAATTTTATTACTTATTTGGAGTTCTCATGGCACGCGTAACTGTTCAAGACGCTGTTGAAAAAGTTGGTAACCGTTTCGACCTAGTTCTTATTGCGGCACGCCGCGCTCGTCAAATGCAAACTGGCGGCAAAGATTCTCTAGTGCCAGAAGAGAACGATAAGCCTACAGTTATCGCACTTCGCGAGATTGAAGAAGGTCTTATTACGAAAGAAGTTCTGGACGCACGTGAGCGCCAAGAGCAGCAAGAGCAGGAAGCAGCAGAACTTGCAGCGGTAAGCAGCATCGCGCACAACCGTTAATCTTTGCAATTCTAAAGCTTTCGAATTAACTAACCTTCCGGGTCTTAAATTTGTATCTATTCGATAGCCTTAAAGATGTTGCCCAAGAATACCTAACAGAGCCTCAAATTGAGGCTCTGCGTCAATCTTATGTGGTAGCAAGAGACGCCCATGAAGGGCAAACCCGCTCTAGCGGCGAACCGTATATTATCCACCCTGTTGCCGTTTCACGTATTTTGGCCGAAATGCGCCTTGATATTGAAACCCTTCAAGCAGCCCTACTTCACGACGTTATCGAAGACTGTGATGTCACCAAAGAAGATCTCGAAGAGCAATTTGGTAACACCGTTGCTGAACTCGTTGATGGTGTCTCTAAACTCGATAAACTGAAATTCCGCGATCGTAAAGAAGCCCAAGCAGAGAACTTCCGTAAGATGGTTCTGGCTATGGTGCAAGACATTCGCGTCATTCTGATCAAGCTGGCCGACCGTACGCACAACATGCGCACGCTGGGCGCACTTCGCCCAGACAAGAAACGTCGAATCGCTCGTGAAACCTTAGAGATCTACTCTCCTCTGGCGCATCGCTTGGTATCCACAACATCAAAACGGAGCTCGAAGAGCTTGGCTTTGAAGCCCTCTACCCTAACCGCTACCGCGTGTTAAAAGAGGTCGTGAAAGCGGCGCGTGGTAACCGTAAAGAGATGATCAAGCGTATCCACAAAGAAATTGAAGGGCGTTTGGATGATGTTGGGTTAAAAGCCCGTGTATTTGGCCGCGAGAAAAACCTGTTCTCCATCTACAACAAGATGAAAACCAAAGAACAGCGTTTCCACACCATCATGGACATCTATGCGTTCCGTGTTGTTGTTGATAATCCAGATACCTGTTACCGAGTACTTGGCCAAGTCCACAGTCTATACAAGCCACGTCCTGGCCGCATGAAAGATTACATCGCCGTCCCAAAAGCTAACGGCTACCAATCTTTGCACACCTCGATGATCGGCCCTCACGGTGTTCCTGTCGAAGTACAGATTCGTACCGAAGACATGGACCAAATGGCCGACAAAGGTGTTGCTGCGCACTGGTCTTACAAAGGCAACAGCGACCGCACTGGTACCACGGCGCAAGTGAAAGCTCAGCGCTGGATGCAAAGCTTACTTGAGCTACAACAAAGTGCGGGTAACTCGTTTGAATTCATTGAAAATGTAAAATCCGATCTGTTCCCAGATGAGATTTACGTCTTCACGCCGAAAGGTCGCATCGTTGAACTGCCTGTGGGCGCAACCGCGGTTGATTTTGCTTACGCGGTACATACTGACGTGGGTAACATGTGTGTGGGTGCGCGTGTCGATCGCAACCCATATCCACTCAGTAAGTCGCTGAAAAACGGTCAAACGATTGAAATCATCAGTGCACCTGGCGCCAGACCAAACGCAGCTTGGCTCAACTATGTTGTGACGTCTCGTGCACGCACTAAGATCCGTCAGGTTCTGAAAACCATGCGTCGTGAAGAGTCGATCACTCTGGGTCGTCGATTGCTTAACCATGCTCTCGGTGAACGTTCGCTTAGCGATATCAGTCAAGAGAACATCCAGCATGTTCTATCTGATTTGAAGGTCAACAGCTTAGAAGATCTCCTAGCCGATATTGGCTTGGGCGAGCTGATGAGTATCGTGATTGCTCGCAGGCTTCTTGGCGATGCCGACGAGCTTACCGAAGTGAAGAGTACAGACGGCAAACCGAAGAAGAAACTACCAATCCGTGGGTCGGAAGGTATCTTGCTGACATTTGCTAACTGTTGCCACCCAATTCCCGACGATCACATCATTGCCCACGTGTCACCAGGGCGAGGATTGGTGGTTCACCGTGAAACTTGTCCAAACGTGCGGGGTTATCAGAAAGAACCGGATAAGTACATGGCGGTTGAGTGGTCTGAAGATTACGACCAAGAGTTCATTACTGAACTCAAAGTTGACATGCACAACCACCAAGGTGTATTGGCAGAGCTAACTAACGTAATCTCGAAAACAGGCTCGAACATTCATGGTTTGTCGACAGAAGAGCGTGATGGTCGCTTATATACCATCACCGTTCTTCTCACAACCAAAGACCGTGTTCACCTTGCTGGCATCATGAAGAAGATTCGTGTCATGCCGCATGCACTGCGTGTTCGGCGTAGAAAGAACTAGTTAATCACTTAAGTGAATTTCAAACGCCCTTGTTGCATCGCTACAAGGGCGTTTTATTAACATTCAAAAGAAAAAGCTATGAAAATTGAACGTTATCAACGCATCCAAGAAGTCCTGAAGGCTCGTCAAACCGATCTAACAATCTGTTTGGAAGAGGTACACAAGCCAAATAATGTCTCTGCGGTGATCCGCACAGCCGATGCCACTGGTCTGCACAAGATACATGCTGTTTGGCCAACCGATGAAATGCGCACTCTCAGCCACACCTCTGCGGGCGCACGTAACTGGGTGGAAGTGGATACCCATGAAAACATCACAGAAGCCATTAAAGAGCTGAAATCGCAAGGCATGCAGGTTCTGGTGACCAACCTTTCAGACACTGCTGTTGATTTTCGCGACATTGATTACACCAAGCCTACTGCGGTTATCTTGGGTAATGAAAAAGTCGGCACCTCAAAGCAAGCTCTAGAACTGGCAGACCAAGACATCATTATCCCAATGATGGGCATGGTGCAGTCTTTAAATGTGTCAGTGGCGAGCGCCATCGTTCTTTACGAAGCTCAGCGTCAGCGCCAAGCAGCAGGTATGTACGAACGTGAAAAGAGCGCTTTGTCTGAAGAAGCTATTCACAAAACACTGTTTGAACGCGGTCACCCAGTACTGGCCAAAGTCGCCAAACGTAAAAAGCTTCCTTACCCACCACTTGATGATGAGGGCCAAATTGTGGCTGACGAAGCGTGGTGGCAAGAGATGCAAAAAGCCTAACCGCGTCATAGGGCAGTGAAACGACCCATTTTGCTGCCTTTTATCCTGTACAAAAAGCCAGTATAGTTATCACTATTATTCGGTATATTACTCAGGCTCGACTATGTCTCAACTTCTTTCTGCGATCCCACTAACGTCACTTTCTGGAGTGGGTGCAAAGGTGGCTGAAAAGCTTGAAAAAGTTGGCCTGAATAATGTTCAAGATCTGCTATTTCACCTACCACTTCGCTATGAAGACCGCACCCGTGTTTACCCCATTGTAAAACTGCATGCTGGGCTCTGGGCCGCTGTTCAAGGCACGGTGATGAGCTGCGATACCCACTTTGGTAAGCGCAAAATGCTCACGGTAAAAATCAGTGATGGCAACGGCACAATTACATTGCGCTTTTTTAACTTTACCGCGGGGATTAAGAACAACTTCACCCAAGGTAAGTTAGTACACGCGTACGGCGAAGTGAAACGTGGTGCGAACGGGCTAGAGATCGTACACCCCGACTACAAGTTTTATACCCCAAGACAAGCACCCGATGTAGAGCAAACCTTAACACCGGTTTACCCCACCACCGACGGGCTGCGTCAAATTACCCTGCGAAACCTCACCGACCAAGCACTGGCACTGCTCGATAAGTCGGCGGTACAAGAACTCCTGCCGTCGGGTATGTACAGCCAACAACTGACGCTAAACCAAGCTCTGCATACCATTCATAGGCCACCGCCTAACATTGATGTGGACGAGTTTGACGAGGGCAAACATCCAGCTCAGCAACGGCTGATCATTGAAGAGCTGCTCGCGCAGAATCTCTCTATGTTGGCGGTTAGAAGTAAAGGACAACAAGATGCCAGTGTCGCTTTGCCTGAGGTAAATAATCTTAAAGCACAACTGTTGAGACAACTTCCTTTCTCGCCGACCAATGCCCAAGCAAGAGTGGTCAAAGAGATTGAGGATGATCTTGTTAAAGCTCAACCCATGATGCGCCTAGTTCAAGGGGATGTAGGTTCAGGGAAAACCCTAGTCGCAGCCCTTGCTGCCGTGCGTGCAATCGAGCATGGCTATCAAGTGGCATTAATGGCCCCAACGGAACTCCTTGCCGAGCAGCACGCCCTCAACTTTGCCAACTGGTTTGAAAAAATGGGTATCCAGGTTGGCTGGCTCGCCGGGAAACTAAAAGGGAAAGCCAAAGATACCGAGCTTACACGCATAGCCAGCGGCGAAGCCCAAATGGTAGTGGGTACTCACGCGCTTTTTCAAGAACATGTTGAATTCCATAACCTTGCCTTGGTAATCATCGACGAGCAGCACCGTTTTGGGGTTCATCAGCGCTTAGAACTGCGTGAAAAAGGGGCCAAACAGGGCTTCTACCCGCATCAGCTCGTTATGACTGCCACGCCTATTCCTCGCACACTGGCGATGACCGCCTATGCCGATTTGGAAACCTCCGTCATTGATGAACTACCACCAGGTCGAACACCAATACAGACGGTCGCCATTCCAGATACCAAGCGTGACGATATTGTAGAGCGAGTGCGCAACGCCTGTCTCAATCAAGGCAAGCAAGCATACTGGGTCTGTACTCTGATTGATGAATCGGAAGTCTTAGAGGCCCAAGCGGCTGCCGATACCGCAGAAGAGCTGCAACGCAAACTGCCCGATGTCAAAATAGGCTTAGTGCATGGGCGAATGAAACCGGCTGAAAAACAAGCAGTCATGCAAGATTTCAAAGACAACAAGCTGCACCTATTAGTTGCGACCACAGTGATTGAGGTTGGCGTCGATGTGCCCAATTCCAGCTTGATGATCATTGAAAACCCAGAACGTCTTGGTTTGGCTCAGCTCCACCAGCTGAGAGGCCGTGTTGGCCGAGGTTCAGTGGCTAGCCATTGTGTCCTGTTGTATCATGCGCCGCTTTCCAAAACAGCGCAGAAACGTTTAGGGGTACTGCGAGAAAGCAACGACGGCTTTGTGATCGCCCAACGCGACTTAGAGATTCGCGGTCCCGGTGAGCTACTTGGCACCAAACAAACAGGATTAGCCGACTTTAAAATTGCCGACTTAGTTCGCGATCAAGGCTTAATCCCCGAAGTTCAGCGCCTCGCTCGCTACATTCATGACAACTACCCAGATAATGCTAAAGCTATAATCGACCGCTGGCTTGGTGAAAGAGACATCTACGCTAAGGCGTAATTCAAAAAGTAAAAAGAGCGGCTCAGAGCCGCTCTTTTATTCACTGTTGTTTGGAGACATTACCCTTTCTTCTTGGCAGTATGAACTGGAAAGCTAATCTGCGCTTTTAAACCACCTTCATTGCGATTCGTCAGCGACACCGAGCCACTATGTTGGCTGATAATTCGCTTCACAATTGCCAATCCAAGCCCAGTACCTTCACTTCCGCGCGCCGTATCACCGCGAGTAAAAGGTTCAAACAGCTTGGCTACCTGAGATTTCTCAATCCCCGGACCGTTATCCTCAACACACATCCAGACCAGTTTGTTGTC
Source organism: Vibrio mexicanus (assembly GCF_001012815.1). GTDB lineage: Bacteria > Pseudomonadota > Gammaproteobacteria > Enterobacterales > Vibrionaceae > Vibrio > Vibrio mexicanus. The sequence goes on along the minus strand of NZ_JYJP01000116.1, from coordinate 8,675 downwards.
TGCCGTCATGCCGGTTGATATTTTTACCCAGCCATTACCATAACGAATCGCATTGACCACCAAGTTGCTAAGCGAACGCTTAACGGCAATCGGAATGCCATGAGCCGATTTAATAGATGGCTCCAACGCAGTTTCAATCTCAATATCATAGCTACCCTCAGAGCTTGCCACATCACTCGCTATTTCATTGATATCTACCGCTTCAAACGCTTCTGGGTTCACTGGCTTAAGGTAATCCATAAACTGACTGATAATCTCGTTACACTCTTCCGTGTCACCAATAATCCCTTCAGCCAAGTAGCTGTCTTCTGGCGACATCATCTCTGTCGCGAGTCGAATACGTGTTAAAGGCGTTCGCAAATCATGACTGATACCTGCCATCAAAAGCGCTCGGTCCTCTTCCAACTCTTGAATGCCTTTAGACATCTGATTGAAAGCGCGAGTTACGGCGCGAATCTCTGTTGCGCCCTTTTCAGGTAGTGGGGCTGGGATCTCTCCTCGTCCCACACCTTTAGCTGCCTTCTCCAACGCAATCAAAGGTCGATTCTGCAAACGAATAAACAGCCATACACCGGCAACAATCAACAGTGCCACAATCAAGCTATTGCGAAACAGAGGCGAGAAATCCCCTTCCTGGAGCTCAGAAAGTGGAATGCGTAACACCGAGCCCGGCAGCGCATCTATCTTCATCCATAGAATATAGCTCTCACTGCCCAGCATCATACGAACCTCAGTTGGGGTACCGAGCTCGTTAGTCATGTCTTCACTCATCAAATCGATGGCGACGCCATGCTTATACTCTTTACCAATCGGACTATCATCGGCATGCATGGTCACACCAAGCTGCTCAAGAACGCGCCTCCTCAGCGGCGCATCCATTTCCAACCCACCTTCATGCTGCAACTTATCATCCAGCATCAAGTTGATTTCGTGCCCTAAGATCTTATTGAATTGCTGCAAGCTTGGCATCAAAGCGTAATTAAATACTGCGTAATACGAATAGACTTGGCTAGCAATCAGCAAAGTTAAGAAAATCAGAATGGACTGAGTAAAGGAGCTACGAATACGCATAGGAGAATCCTAATTGTTGAGAAGCAAGTGGCTCTAGCCACATGTTGATGCATGAGTTTAAGAAGAAAAAAGCTCCTAAAGGATTGCCTCTAGGAGCTCGAATTTACAGGCGGATATTACACCTCTTTGCCATCAGGAACAAAGACGTAGCCTAAACCCCAAACCGTTTGAATGTAACGTGGTTTACTTGGATCCACTTCCAACATACGGCGCAAACGCGAAATCTGAACGTCGATTGAACGCTCCATCGCCGAGTACTCACGGCCACGCGCCATGTTCATCAGCTTATCGCGAGACATAGGCTCACGCGCGTTGGTTACCAATGCTTTCAGCACCGCGAATTCACCAGAGGTTAGCGGCATCGCCTCATCACCACGGAACATCTCGCGAGTACCTAAGTTCAAACGGAACTCACCGAACTCAACCACAGACTCTTCCGAGCTTGGCGCTCCCGGCGCTTCAATCGTTTGACGGCGCAGCACCGCTTTGATGCGGGCCAAAAGCTCACGTGGGTTAAACGGTTTTGGTAGGTAGTCGTCGGCACCAACTTCTAGGCCAACGATACGGTCAATCTCATCACCTTTTGCCGTCAACATTAGAATCGGCAACATGTTGTTGGCATTACGCAGACGACGGCAAATAGACAAGCCATCTTCGCCCGGTAGCATTAAGTCCAACACCATAAGGTGAAAGTTTTCTCGAGTTAACAGGCGGTCCATCTGCTCACTGTTAGCAACACTGCGTACTTGGAATCCTTGCTCTGATAAGTAACGCTCCAATAGCGCACGTAGACGAGCATCATCGTCCACGACTAAAATTTTAAAGTTCTCTTGCATGAAATGGTTCCACCTAATAACTAAAGCCTGCTAACTCTAAGCGAGACAACGCTTAAAGAGCAACTCGTAAAATGTAACACTGTTATGCCCAAAGTGGCGTAAAGAATTGTTAACGTTTATGTCTTTTTTAGCTAATGTATGAGCTAGATTCAATCTAATCACGTCAAGAATATGAAAACGAACCTAATTACTCGCGAGGGTTATGACAAACTCAAGCAAGAGCTCGACTTTTTATGGCGAGAAGAACGTCCTGAAGTCACCAAAAAAGTCACATGGGCGGCAAGCTTGGGTGATAGAAGTGAGAACGCTGACTATCAATACAACAAAAAGCGCCTGCGCGAGATTGATCGCCGCGTGCGCTACCTGAGAAAACGCCTCGATCAGGTTAAAGTGGTGGACTATTCCCCTCAGCAAGAAGGCAAAGTGTTCTTCGGCGCTTGGGTAGAGATCGAAAATGAAGACGGCGATATCAAAACATTTCGCATTGTAGGCCCAGATGAAATCTATGGTGGGGTCAAAGACTACATCTCGATTGATTCGCCAATGGCTCGCGCTCTACTGAAAAAAGAGGTCGACGATGAGTTTATCGTCCGCACACCTGAAGGCGAAAAAGAGTGGTTTGTGAATAGTATTCGTTATCAAGAATCCTAGCACTGCCTTGCTCTCTAGTTGTCGCTCGTGGTACGGATTCTTCATCATAAGCGACAACTTTGAAACTGATTTCGTGCTGAACATCACACTGTCAAAAAAATAAATTTCATCGTAATTTAGACACATCCACCAGCACCAACGACACTCTCACCAACACCAGCCTTTCATTTAACTTACAATCACTAAGTAACCATACAAAGGCGCAGTTTTCACTGTCGTTCTGACATTACAGACAAAATTGCTCAAATGATAAGCTATTCGTTTTTATGAACTTAATATCATGAGTAAGGACTGCTCGAACATGAGCGAACAGTTTATCCCCCGCTTTGGGCACATCATTGAAATTCACCCAGAAAACAATCGAGTCAAAGTCGACTTTGATGGTAACCCGCATGGAAGCGCTGTTTGGGCGAGTATTGGACGAGCGTTTACGTCAGCTCAAATCTATGTCGCAATCGACAATCAGCTTGCCTGCAAAATTGAATTTTTCGCTGGTGATATTTCACTGCCCATACTCACTGATATCTACTTTTCTGTGTTCGAACAAGACACGCTCACTCTTCGAGCTAAATCCATCTTAATTGAAGGTGAGCAAAGTGTTGAGATAAAAAGCGGCAACGCCAAAACAACCTTAGATGGCCGCACAGGTCACCTAAAAAACGAAGCTCAGTACATCACATCCGATGCTGAGAAAGCGCAGAAAATCCGCGCCCAGAAAATCAGCCTAAATTAATTCGCCCATTAGACAGCCCAAATAAGCATGAGGTCTTTACTATGCCTGTAACCATCAACGCAAATGATTTAAGTATTGTCCATCAAGGCTCTGATGGCGAAGCAAATGCTTCTGTGCCTGACGTATGCTTAACCAAGGTGGGCAAACCCATTGTTCCCATCCCGTATGGTAACAACGCAAAATCAGCAGATCTCGTAGACGGTACAACAACTGTCACAGCAGATGGCGGTAACAGCATCGCTTTAGAGGGCAGCAAGTTCGCGAGCAGTACTGGTGACGAAGGTGGCGATCATAAAGGCGTAGCCTCTGGCACAATTGCTGATGAAGCGGAATTCGTAACCTCTTCGCCAACCGTAATAATCGAAGGTAAAGGTGTTGCACGTCAATCCGATCATATGACAATGAACAAAGCCAATACCATGTGCTTTGGTGTAGAAAACCCATCCGTTATTGTTGAAGAAGACGTGGAGCCAACCTATACACTCAATATCAGCGCTCGCTATCCTAATGGCAAAAGGCTTACCAACGCAGAATTTCAAATCACTGATAAAGGAAACGCAGCATTAAGCTCTGGAACCTTAGGCGGAAGCGGCCAAGGTGTCGCCGATGGCTTGAAATCGGGCATAGTAAAAATCAAAGTGGAAGAAAGTGCTGATCCATTTGAAGTTACACCAACTCTGCGTTCTAACCCACGTTATGTCGAAGACGAGTGTGAGGAAGACTTCTTCGTTCTGGCATGCAAGGCTCAAACACCATTTTGGAAACCCGTTCGAGTAGAAACCTCCCTCACACCTTGGGGGCGATTGGACAAGACCTCACTAACGACCGCTTTTTCCAAGAAATTGTAGAAACCGAGGTCACACTCAGCTTTGAACACATCAGTGACAATTCCAAGTATTCACTTGAGAAGCTCACCGACGCCCTTATTGGTAACATCAACCTCGTACTGCCGCATACCACAGAAACGCTGCTTTCTTACCTTATGCCTACTCTATTAGAAGAAGGGGAAATCCTCTCTACCTTCTTCTTCTTGCGCCATATGAAACTAGCGATCGCTTCTTTGCCTTTATGCGCGCACGTGGCCATGGAAACCCACAAAGCTACCTGCAAGACTACAACTGGGACGAAACAAAGCGCACGATCAATGAAAAGCTCGATGCCCTGCTAGGGAAAATCAAGTCACGCTTGCAATACATGCAACAAGAAGCGAGCAACCATCACTATGTCGTGCTTGCGAACGACATCTTTCCCAAGCACCTAGATACCCTCAACATCTACATGAAGTCGCTGCCAGAGCTGATCAGCTTAACGTTTGTCAGAATGCAAATGACAGCAAGTAAACTACTCTTAGGTAGCGCGACAGTCGATGTTATCAAAGCCAGTGCCAGCACTTACTCAGCCGAGGCGGGCGTGATTGATACCGTGGTGAATACCATCGAGACCATTGATACCGTCGATCCCTTCTTGAATGAAGTGCCAGGGTGTGTCGCAAGTGTTATGCCCATCTACCCTGTACGTTATGGCTACGCCAACTTTGCCGATGAAGATGGGAACCTCCTTCCGCCTCAAGCGCCACCAACAATGGCAGAAATGGAAGGGGCGACTGGCCTACAAGACACTGGTGGCTATGTACTACGCCTACTACGTGAAGGCTGGATATACATTAAAGAAGAAGGCAGTAAAGATCAGTTCCATATCTTCAAATACAAGCAAGTTGAAACCCCAACAGGTGTGCTTGAAAAGTTTGAAAAACACCTGTTTACCAACGGCGAAAACGCTCAAGACGGCTTAACACTCGATACCTCATCAGGCGCAACCTTCTACCCATTCGCGTTTGCTTCCGCCAATACGGAAGAGATCTCCATCGCTTACTCAGAACATGAGTGGGCACCTTCCATCATCGATAAAATGAATGAAGATGAAGAACTGCGCGCTAAATCCATGCAGCGCGTAGATTTAACCGCCGCAAGTGGAGATTACAGTGCCGAGGCTAGTGAAGACAACTTTACGAAGCTAGTAGAGGATTATCGAACATCAGAAGATAAGTGGCTAAAGGTTGAGTCAGATAAACCTGAAAAGCACGGCGTAGACTATTAACAAGCTATTTGAGCTACCACCTTTCTCCTGAGGGCGTAGTCGAAACCATGCAAAAGAGCCAATGCGATGAGGAAAATGGCACTTTAGTTGCGTTGTATGATCCGGTTGGGCGGCAGGCAGATATTGCATTCATACTGGCTCTTCTTTTTAGTGGGGAAAAGGCTAGCGAGGCAACCGAGATATATCCAAAAACCATTGGTGAATTCATCTTGCAACTCAATGAGAACTCATCAGATGAGCCTCAAATACAAGCTGCCATAAATGAAAATATTCATGTTGAAGAGCTCACTGAATTTTACAAACAAAGCAAAGAAGAGGGCGAGGCTTTAGCCGCTTCACGAACAGCATATCTAGACCTATTTTCGTCTTTTTCTTATCAGGATCTGGCTGATGGGACTGTAGGCTCGCTTGACGGCTATCTTAATATGTTCTTTGATACACAAGAACTCACCGACCCATTCAAAGAACTCCAAAAGCTGAACGCAATCATTTCATCAGTTCTCGATGGTATTGGGGCAACACAAGAAGGACACGATGTTGTTGTTAGCATGATCAATGCTGCCTATGAAAACGGGGCAAACAACACCTATTTTATATACCAAGATAAACTCGAAACCATTTTGCTCCAATGTCAAAATCTCATAGATTGGTCTGAGCTCGCCTCTGAGCTTGCAGATAACACAGCGAGTGTACTTCAGTATCTCTGGAGCTGGACTGCGGCATTGGCCAAATATGGGCAGGGCCACCTAGCTACATCCGTATCAAACTTAAAACCAGTAGCGTATTCAGGGTTACTTGATTTTATTCCAACCTTCTTTGAGAAAGGCTTTGGAATAATAGAACTTGATGGAAAAGTAAGGGTCTCGATTGATGAGTTAGGAAGACTGCTTGCCAAAAATATCGATTCAAACGGAAAAAGCAATTTTCCAGTACTCAAAACGCAAAGCGCGTTGCCTTTCGCAAAAAAACTCATTTCATGGAGCAACCAAGAGAGAGCAAATACGTTACCAAAACTTGAAAATGCGGCGAATGACTCCCCAATAGCAAAACTGACACTCCCTAACTACAGCCACCGATACGTTAGCTTTGATGCTGACACTAATATAGCTTTATTAGGAAAAAGCTTAGATGGTGCGCTATCTATGTTATCAATGAGAGCCAATATAGACGTTCTAATGCAACTGGCACAGATTGATGAGTTTGAGCAAGCGACCCAACCAAACCACATAACTGGATTACACCAACACAAACACTATCAACTGCGGTAGCCGCGTTATCCGCGGCAATTGTCGATAAAAGGGGAGTACAACGTGCTCAAGTCTTGCTTGCCCGAAAAGCCATAAACTCGACCTCTTTTAATTACGCAGTGAGAACTGGCCTACCTTCCTTATTTGGTGTAGCTGCCAAAGGAGGCGCTAAGTTAGCTACGGTAAAACTTGATGCAAAATTGGCGCATATGAAAAGCCTCGGCCAAGCCAAAGCTTTAACAGGCTTGATAGGACTTTCCAACCTCGCATTACTGGTGTCGTCAACCGCCAATGCGGTAGATGCACATGATTCAGGAAACCGAGGTTTGATGTATGCCAATATCACTAGAATGCTCAGCTACTCAATGTTTGCAGCAGGTCCAGCTCTATATCTGCTCAACATACGTTCAGCAACCGCTCAATCTGGCTGGTTTGCTCTGATTGCCTTTGCGTTCCTGCTTGTTGCCGAGGAAATAGCAGCTAAATATCACAAATCAGAACTAGAGAAACTACTATCTAGCTGCTTCTGGGGAAAGAGTAAGAAGTACCATTTTGGGATTTTTTAGACGGTGGTAAACATACTATAAAACAAAGATTAGCCCTTTCACCTAAACATAACGTTCTTCCTACCCTACAGATCGCGTTACAAATCGAACAACAAGAATTTATGAATCTATTATTACGTCCAATACTACGAGTTTGGGTGAAAGAAGAATTATCTCCGACCAGAAAAGTCTATGGCTATCGACTTCAACTACCTGGGTTCATACCTGGAAAGTCCAATGTCATCGGGGCAATTTGTAGTACACACACTCCTGTTGATATTATGCAACCTATATCAAAAATGGTAAATTTCCAAATAGTAGAAAATAAGCCTGCAACTGAAGCGTTTCGCCAAGCACTCACTAATGCAATGAACAGTAATGATTTTTTCCAGAATGAAATCGTTGATGGCACATTACATCTCAATTTTGACGTTGAAATGGAGAGTGCGCATGGCAAGGAGCTTAACTTACATTGGTATTATCAGCAGAGCCATGAGGTGATTGTTCCAAAACGCATGCTAACTTCTAAAGGCGAACTCGAAAAAACGTACTATGGTATGGTAGACGATAAGCCAAGCAGCATATACCAGGGTGGAAAATGAAACGATCGAATAACCAGGGCTTCTTGGTCAGATATCAATACCCACAAAAACTGATTAAATGGCGAGAGTCGGTTTCTTCCCACTTTAAAACCATTCAGCCTGCGGATGACCCGCTAGAACCCTTTATGACAGTCACGGATGATGTTATTTCTGTTCGAGATGCAAAAAATGGGTTGAGGCTTGCGTATCTTTTACCTTTGGTTATTGGGCTGTGGGTACTCTCATTTACTTTTGTGGGGAAATTAGGACCAACTGAAGATCAGCTAGCTTTTGCTAAAGAAGTCTTAGAGCTGAGAGCTGACGAACAATCAGCTCTAAATCACAAATACTACGAAACTATGCTAGGTAAAAGTGGTAATGGCTCATTCGCCAGTTATCTAAAAGCAGTTACTCACTATGGAACTGAAAACTATAAAACATCCGTATTTATCGATATAGCCATAGCTTTGATAACTAGCTCTCTCGCTATTTTTTTTACAGCCGTCTTCATCAAAACCCCAAAGCCGGCCAATATTTATTTCGACCGAAAACGCCAGATTGTATACACCTGGTTCGGTGGACGACTAGCCGCTTGTCGATTCGAAAATTTAGGTTTTCTAGAGCGTAAGACAGGAATGGAGCTCTACCTGTATTGTGAAAATAAGAAAAGTAAAGGCGGCTATAATGTAGCGCCAATCATAGTTCAGCCAACGGGAAAAGTGCACCTCAATACCGAAAGAGATAATGACTACTTCATCGCGCAAATATTCAACTTCATGGACAACGGGAAAAGCGCAGTTATAACAGGTGAGAGCTTCCACCGCTCAGAATCACACTCTTACTTCCGTATCGATAAAAGACCAGAACCATTTGAAGAACGATTAGAGAAGTTGCTCGAACACGAACATGAACTG
>NZ_JYJP01000115.1 GCF_001012815.1 Vibrio mexicanus | reverse complement strand
ATTAAAAAGCCCGCTGTGTGCGGGCTTTACTTAATCAGGGTTTGAAAAGCAAGGTTTGTAGAGAGTATTTTACTTAGCCGCTTTTGCGCTCTCTGCTTGCTGTTGTAAAAGCTGCTTAATCTCTACCAACTCCTGCTTGAGCTCTGCCATCGTCGGCTCATTCTGCTCTTGGCTCTCTTCTTCTGCTATCTTCTGGCGTTCTTGCTCCAAAACATTCACAACAATACCAATCACCATGTTCAAGAATGCGAACGCCGTGAAGAAGATAAACGTCAAGAAGTAGATCCAAGAGAATGGGTATGCGTCCATCGTCTCGTACATGACGCTGGTCCAACTTTCGAACGTCATCACCCTAAATAGGGTGAGCATACTGATCGAAATATCACCCCAAAGTACAGGGTTGATCGATGCAAAGAAAGTAGAACCAACAGCTGCATAAATATAGAAGATGATGAACATTAACAGCATCACATAGCTAAGCTGAGGCAGCGCTTTAACCAAAGAGTTAATCAGTAGGCGCAGCTCTGGAATGATAGACACCATTCTCAGCACACGGAAAATACGCACTAAGCGCCCTAACACCGCCATTTCGCTGTCTTGAATTGGAATTAAGCTAACAACCACGATCAAGGTATCGAACACATTCCAAAAGTTATTAAAGAAGCGCTTTTTGTTGGGTTCACCAATAAAACGGATGGTTATCTCAATCAAAAAGATAACCGTAATACCAAAATCCAACACCTTGAGAAGGCTTAGTAGGCTCGGCGGAACATCATAAGTATTTGCCCTATCATCAGCGCAGAAAAAACGATGATAGAAATGACGAACCATTCAAAGATCTTGTTGTTTCGTAGTCGGTAAAAACGTTCTTGTAACGTTCTATGACCCGATGTCATAATCTGACGATCGACGGATTTGTCCATATCAGTCATGGGTAGTGTTATATCCTAATGAGTTTGTATTGAGCTGACTTTATCGCGTTTTATACGCTTATATTTTGTCGAGAGACTATAACAAAACGTGATATAGATCGATGCGAATTTTATGTTAATAAATATTGAAACACGTAAAAGGCCCACCAAGTGCTAGCCCTAGCGTCATTAAGTATTCTAAGCCTTGGGTGGTGTTCACTCAGTAAGAGCCCGATGTTGCATCAAGTTACAACTGCTCACAAAATAGCCATTGTAGAGTTTTGCCAAATGAACAACAGTGAAGTAGAGGGATTGAAAGGAGGTGTGCTATGACACTTGTACTGACCGTTCTCATATTTTTAAGTTGTATTGCCATGCTGGCCATTGGCGTCATGTTTTCTCGTAAGGCGATTAAAAGTAAATGTTGCTCTGTCTGTGAGTTTGACAAGCTTTCTCGGAAAAAGCGAGGGCAATAAACACATTGGATGTAAAGAAAGACGCTAGGAGCGTCACTCCTAGCCTATCTGCTCACCCTTAATAAAGGCGATGGCTTCCCAAGAAGAAGGCTCTCCTTCAATCGTCAGCGGATGCATCGCTTGTTTTGGTTTAGCGTAACTAAGACGATTTAAACGTTTACCGATGTGATAACTATCAAGCCCCGTTACGTTGACAATACCCAACCCATCGATATCAATATAGCCATCCGGCATCACTGCTCTTGCTGGCACGCGCACTTCCACTATTTCCCCGATCACCAGCTCAGTATTATTGAGCTTTAACGTCTGATGCTCCCTCAATTCAACCGCCATTTTCAGCGGACTCTCTTTAACATATGGCGCGTCAACACGCTCACCGTATTCGGCCATGAGTTTCGTGTACTTAAACTCTGATTGATGCTTGTCGTATCGGGCTGACGTTTGATGCGCTTGATGCAAAATGTCGACACACACCGCGTTAATGGTATACACACCCGTTTCTAGTATGTTTTCAAGGGTATGACGAGAAGTGTTATGCGGGCGAACAATAAAACCCACTAATGCTGGATTGGCCCCGAGATGAAATACGGAACTGACAATCGACAAATTTTCATTCCCTTTCAAATCTTTCGTTCCAATCAGATTTGCACTTTTAAAACCAGACAATGAATTAACAAACCTTGCTCGTTCTCGCTGCTCCATCGAATTTAGATCACCTTGAGAATAGTTTTTCATTACGGCACTCCTGGCAAAAAAAAGCGCAGCTCAAACTAGGAAAAGCCGCGCAAACTAAACAATATAGGAAAACGAATGCAGTCAAGTGAGACACACCAATCTCGTTTCCTGACTACAAGTGACAGTACGTTGATATCGGCAGAAAGATCACTTCTGCCTGACATGTTTTTGTAGAATTCGAAAAGTATCTTTTTGTACTTGTGGCTTTTTCTTCCAACCCCACAATCGATCGCGTGCCGCACGAGCCGCCTCGTCTAACTCTATAATTGGATTTAAAAATCGACTGTTACTGTCAAGGCGATAAAGTTCAGCCTCCATTGGTGTTAGCTTCCAAGGTTCAAACAGCAATGGCACTGGAACTTCGGCAAGTTCAGGTATCCAAAGTTTAATGAAGTAACCATCACTATCGTGCTCCTGAGATTGTTTAACTGGGTTATATATACGAGTGGTGTTTATCCCCGCCACACCCGCTTGCATTTGAAACTGCGCGTAATGAATACCCGGCTCGAAATCCAAGAACAAACTCGCGAGATGCTTCACTCCATAGCGCCAATCGATATTTAGGTGGTGAGTCAAAAAGCTCACCAACATGGCCCGCATTCGAAAGTTGATGTATCCGGTATGATGCAAACAGCGCATGCACGCATCCACCATAGGTATACCTGTTTCACCCTTTTTCCATGCGTTGAGCTTGGGCTGGATATCAGAGCTATAGGGGTAATCCAAATAGCCACGGTTAAGATGTTCAAACTCCATGCTCGATTCAGACTCGAACTTCTGGATAAAGTGACAGTGCCAGTGAAGACGAGAAGTGAGCGCGATTAAACTGCGGCGATAACCCGGCTTGTTCCATTGGCTCAATACGTATTGATATATCTCCCGTAACGAGATGTTTCCCCACGCCAAATACGGAGACAACCTTGAGCACGCCGTTCGGCTAGCAAGAGGCTTGGATATCGATTTCGAATACGTGCGGCCTCTGTCTGCAAAGAAATCTTCTAACGTTCGCCAAGCCAATGTTGGACCACCTGTTTGAAAGCCTTTGAGCTTATCTAGCCATTGCTGCGGCAAAGCAAAACTGTTCAAGGCTTCCATCTCGCTAGTTGACATAAATCGGTCAGATGCCATTGAAGGTACTGCAATTGGCGCGCGCATCACTGATTGCCAGTCATCGTCCCAAGTGACTCTGTTCTGTGCAGCTCGAATCACCGCGCCCATTGGCATTTCGATCCAAGGGATGTTGGCATCTTTCAGCAGCTTCGCGACCTGTTTGTCTCTGGTGAAAGTAATGTCGATACCCACTTCTTCATGAGAGTACACGCCTGCTATATCGAAGCGCTTTGTCAACCTTTTGAAGGTAGCCTCTGCATCATCACAAAGTACCAAAACTTGAGTATCAAATGGAGCAAGCTGGCTGTTCAGATCTTGTATCGACTGAGCAACAAAACGCCAATGCCGCTCGGAGTAATGTTGTTCCTCCAGCAGCATCGGCTCGAACAGGTAAAGGAGTAGCGTGGGTTCGGGCTGTTCTAACGCTATCTTAAGCGGTTCGTGATCCGTTAATCTCAAATCACGCTTCAGCCAAACTATATTAATGGTCTTCATACCAAGAAGAATTAATCAAACATGAAGAGCTATACGGGCCTCAAGAACAATACGATTAACTCAATCGGCATTTTCGTTCGTCTTACGATTACCACGACCATTACCAAGCGCTATAACTCTTCACATTAAGAACGTTAAAACACTCACCAACAACGGTTCCAAAAGGTACTTAATTTGAAGTAAATGGCTTTTTAAGGTCCTAGAACCTGTTCTAGGTCGTCACAAATACTCATTGAACCCATGATTTAGTTACTTTTACTTCAAGCTGGATTCATCAAATGATTAAACAATGCTTAATTCTCGTTTCGATATCTTTATTGTCTTTACATGCATTTGGAGCGCATGTCGGCTTTCAGCAGTTTCAACTCTATGAAGGTACTTCCCGTCCTTTGAATACCAGTGTTTGGTACCCGACGACTCAAGATAATCCCACAGAGACCATTGCCGAGAACATCGCCTTTGTCGGTACTCAGGTAATCAAAAATGCGAGTATTCTATCTAGCAAAACTCGCTTGGTTGTTTTATCTCACGGTTACAGAGGTAACTGGAAAAACCTGAACTGGTTAGCGAGCAGACTTGCGCATAACGGTTATGTTGTCGCTTCCGTTAACCATCCGGGAACAACCACGTTCAATACCTCACCAGACTTAGCCAAGCAATGGTGCTCAGGCCCAATGATCTGACTCGGTTGATCGACTTTATGACTGAAGACTCTCCGTGGTCGCACTCATTAGGCCGCAACAATGTTGCAGCCATTGGGCATTCATTAGGAGGATGGAGCGTCATGCAGCTCGCAGGAGCAGAAGTCGATATAGCCGCTTTTGATCAATTTTGCGCCGAGAACCCTAGTAACACCCAACGAACCTGTGGGCTATCTACGGAGTTGGGGTTAGATACCCCCTTGAATACCGAACTTAAAAGCGAAAATCGTTCTGACGTTAGGGTCACTCATGTCGTCAGCCTCGATCTTGGTTTGGCCAGAAGCTTTTCATCGCAAAGCTTAAATCAGATAAAAACGAAGACACTGATCATCGCAGCAGGCATCGATACTGGCGATTTACCTCAAGAGATCGAATCTGGTTATTTAGCAGACCAGATCCCAATGGGCTATCGCCAGTACCTGATATTTGATGAAGCCATGCATTTTAGCTTCATTCAAGAATGCAAACCCAATGCGGTTGCCATTTTGAATGAAGAAGTACCTGGCGATGGCATTATCTGCAAAGACGGTAAAGACACAACTCGCAACGCGATACACAATAAAGCCGCTCGAGAAGTACTCGCGTTTTTAGACCAATAACATTGAATCGTTCCATCTCGAAGGGGATTGCTATCTAAGCAACCCCTTGTTGTTGAATAGATTCTGCTTGTTTGTGGTTCAGCCTGTACTGCGTTGGCGTGATGCCAGCGACACGAAGAAACTCTCGGTTAAAGTTAGACTTAGATTGAAAACCCGCCTGCAAGAAGATATCTGTAATAGACTCTTCTGTCTCACACAAAGCGTTCATCGCATAGCGAATTCGGTACTCATTGAGCACCTTCGAAATATTGCGTCCATACACTTGATTGACTGCCATAGATACGCGTTTGGCAGGACAACCTAGCTTTCTTCCAAGTCGAGATAACGTTAGATCTGGGTCTTTAAACAGCGCTTCTCTCTTCATCATACTATCCAATCGCCCGACAACTTCTCGCGCTTCATCTTCGGAAAGATACACTTTAGATAACGCAGCGTTTTCCTCTTCTGTATGGGTTGATTGCGAAGGATCGTTAATAGGAATACTGCTGCTCACTATAATCAACGCCCAAACAATGGCAGGTATCATAACGAAATAACTAATAGAAACGATTATCTCTGCGTGTATGAAGTCGTTTGCTAAATAATCTACGGATAGTAACCCATCGACAAAGGCTGAAAAAATAAGCATCGTGCCAGCAACCTTTTTAGCGATGACTATCTGTTCGAAGTCAGAGAGCCTAGCGTCATTAGGAACATACCGAGCACTAACAAACAACCCAATGCCATAGACAAAAAAGAGCAAGGCAATAGAAACGTCAACCGCTCCTAACCACAGGTCTGGATAATACGCCAACCCTGCAATCAATAACGGAGCAATAAAATGTCGTAATCGCTGCCAAGCGCCCTCTCCGTTCAAAGTGAAACAGAGCCACGTAATGACTGGAAGAGTCGCGGAAAATACCGACTGCGTGTATCTCAAAATTGCTAGGTCAAAGGTCCACCTTAGCCCCACGATGAAGGTACCCAAGGCGCAGAACAAGACAAATTTAACAACGCCAACCTGAAAACGGCCTTTTCTCTTATAAAGCAAAAAACCTGTCAGCAGAAAAAGCAGTGAAGCAACAAAGGGTAAAGGCACTGAAAACATCATTATCGCACTCTAAAACATTCCATGTACCGCCACTCTTCTAAGTAACGATTTAATGATAACTCGGCTAGCTGTTCAAAAATCATTTGGGGATTAGAGCTTCGCGTTTGCTCCGCTTCCAAAGCCTTCCATCGATAGCCGACAGCCCTAGAGCTATCAGCCCCATTCCAACAAAGTGAATGGGTTCTAGGCTTTCATTTAGAAATACTGCACCTAGGATGATCGCCGATACAGGCACCAGTAGAGTCACCAGCAGCGCATTGGTGGCGCCAGCAGCTTCGAGTATATTGAAGTAAAGCACATAAGCTAATGCGGTAGAGACGACTGCCAATGCTAAAATTGCATTCCAGGTACCAGAGCTGATGCTAGTAAAACCTATTGGTCCTTCAACGAAGAAAGTAACTGGAACCAAAATGATGGTTGATGCCGTTACTTGGCCAGCCGCGATGGCGAGCGGTTTGATACCTAGAGCTTGAATCGACGTCCGTAAACAGTGGACAATGAATAACAGATGGTTGCCCCTATAACCGCCAGTTGGGCTAACAGTGGACTGTTGCCAGACAATGCGGGAAGGCCAATCATGACCACTACGCCTGCAAAACCAATAACCACACCAAGAATCTTTAGAAAAGTTGGCCTTTCATCTGGCAGAAGCAAACCAGCAACCACCACCCCAGAGATGGGTGTCGCCGCATTCAATATCGACGCCAAGCCAGACGCAATCTGCGTTTGCCCCCAAACAATCAGAGCAAAGGGTATCACGTTGTTGAGCAGCCCCATTACGAAAAAGGAGCGCCAAACACTGGCACTTTTCGGCGGTTTAATACCCACTATAAAAGCAATTAGCCACAACACAATCGCGGCGATACCGACTCGCAAAGTCACAATGGTTAATGGCGCTAACTCATTAACTGCCACGCCAACGAAGAAGAAGGAACCACCCCACAAGGTAGATAGCAAAATGAGCATCGCCCATACTTTGGCGCTCATTGACTGGCTTATTATTGTTGTCATTATGCCTTCCCTGACTGTGTGTTATCTGTCCAATATAACGTCCAACTCGTCCACTGGATACATGTTTGACCAAGTTCTTTTGAGTATTCACGTAATTAAGAGTTAATCTCCTCGATAAAATCATCAATAGTTACCTCCCACAACATTCATCAGATTGATTTATCTTCTGTATTTTTTGATAATGGTTCGCATTATCAAAAATGAGTCTTGTTATGTTCAGCCCATCGTTCGCCCAAAGTCACACATCGATATCTACAACTTTCGATACCACCTCTAAAAGCTATTCCATTTTACTTGCTGAGGACGACCCCGAACTCAACCACAGACTCACCTCACTGCTTAATGAGCAGGGTTACATTGTCACGTCAGAGTTTAGCGGTGATGATGCTTTGAACGCTTTTCATAACGACGCTTTTGATTTGGTCATATTAGATGTCAATCTGCCAAATTTGGACGGGTTTGAGCTACTCAATGTTATCCGATCTCGGTCTCAAACCCCTGTGGTGATGCTCACCGCCTATGGCGCCGAAGAGTTTCGAATACAGGGCTAAAATCTGGCGCGGACGACTACATCACCAAGCCTTGCAACTTTACTGAAGTGAGTTTGCGTATCGAAGCCATTTTACGCCGTACTCAGATAACTCAGCAGACAAACTCCCCTTCTCAGCTTTCTGATAGAGAAATCACTCTCGATAAACAGGATCACACGGTTTTGATTAACCAAAATCCGAGCATGGAGCCAATTCAGCTAACTCCTATTCAGTTCAAACTCCTTTGGACTTTGGTGGAGAACGCCAACGAAGTTTTAACTAAGCCCTTCCTCTACCAAACGGTGCTTGAGAAGCAGTTTAGCCAGTACGACCGTGCTTTAGACATGCACTTAAGCCGCATTCGTAAACGACTCATTGCGGAGGGTATGTCGAACGACCGTATTCAGACTGTTCACGGCAAAGGGTATATCTTCAAATGAAAAAAATGTTGTTCTGGCGATTGTTCATCGTTCTATCTCTTGGCGTGGTGATTTTCTTTTCTCTTCTGCACAGTGTGGCAATTCTTTCAAACGAAAAAATGAGTTACCTGAAAAAGTCCCACCAGCAAGAGATTCTAGATTGGGGTAACAAAGCACAAGACTTTATTAATGCCGATGACTGGCAAGGCTTGATGATTGGTTGACCGCTCTTGCCGATTCCGAATCAACATGGGCGACCGTTCTAAAGTCAGAGTTGACGGTACAAGGGGGTAATGCCCTCAACGAGCGTTTCTGGTCTGGTTATGGAATTGGCCGCAACGTCGAGTGGAAGATCCATCTTGATTTCCCGAACAACCCAATAATGGAAGTTGCCCTTGAGCCGTTTGGTCACCATTTTCTCGTGATTCTTCCCGATAGAATGCGCCCCGGAACTTACATGTCTCACGCCTTTTGGCTGTTTCGATTCGTGATCCCATTTCTTTCGTTACTGGCACTGACCGTATATTTATACCGATACGTCATGCGTCCATTGCAGCAGTTCCATCGAGCTAGCCAAGCTTTCAGCCAAGGCGACTACTCCGCGCGAATTGGTAACACAATGACGCTCGGAGATGATGAGATAAGCCAAGTTGCTCGCACGTTCGATAAGATGGCGGAACGTACATCAGACGTGATTCAACACAATCGAAACTTGATTGCCGATATGTCTCATGAAATTCGAACGCCACTTGCCCGAATTGAAATGGCAATTGATTGTGCGGATAGAGAGATCGACCGCGATGAGATGCTAAGTCGCATCAAAACCGATACGCAAAAGATGCGTTCAACGGCAGAAGATACATTAACCTTAGCTTGGATTGAGAACGAGCAGCCCAACTTGCGTTCGGAGTCATTTGATCTGGCTGAGTTGATTGAAATTATTGCAGACGATGCTCGGTTTGAGTATCCCGATAAACACATCATCCTCGAACAAGACGAACCGCTTCCTCTTTCTGATTCAAGCCAATTAGCACTAAGTCAGTCTCTAGAAAATGTGATTCGCAATGGCCTTCGCTACACCAGAGCTGGCGAAACACTCACGATTAAGGTTACTAAGAAACCAGCCTGTTATCAGGTCCTTGTTACCGATTCTGGCCCGGGAATTGACCCAAGTTTGTACGAAAAAATCTTTAAGCCATTCTTTAAGGCCAATAATCAAGTCGCCGCGCGTAAAGGCTTCGGCGTTGGCTTGGCGCTCGCTAGGAGGCATATCGAAGCTGTCGGAGGTTCAATTCGCGCCTACAACGCGCCTGACCAAGGCCTAACTATGGATATCACACTACCTAAGCAAGAGTAGCTAAGCGATAAAGATAGCTAAGCAAATAAATAGATACGCGAGTTTGTAACAGTTGTAAAAGTCGTTTACTCATCATTGAAGAATCACCAAAATCTTAACCGATAATAATTCTCATTAACAATGGAGGTTACGGTGTTTTCTTCAACCGTATTTAAGTTAAGCCCACTTTCCATCGCTCTTTTAGCAGCATCACACACCACGTATGCCAAGGTTGACATTGAGGTTATCGAAGTCACTGGCAAGACACCGGCATCCGTCGACATCACTATCGATGCTGATCAGTTAGCCAAATCTCAAGCGCAAGATCTTAACGACATCTTCCGCAAAAACGCCGAGGTTAGCGTAGGCGGTTCATCCGGCGTTTCACAAAAGATCTATGTTCGCGGACTCGAAGACACCATGCTCAATGTCTCCATCGATGGTGCAGAGCAATCTGGCAACCTTTTCCACCACCAAGGCCGTCTCTCCATTGAGCCAGAACTTCTAAAACAAGTCGATGTTAGCGCGGGTGCTGGCCGCGCAACGGATGGCCCTGGCGCACTGGGTGGTGCCATCAAGTTCAAAACGAAAGACGCTCACGATCTGCTCGCCCCGGGCGATAAATTTGGCGCTATGGTCAAAGGTGGCTACTACACCAACAACGACGGCTACAAAGCATCGGCAAGTCTATATGGTGAAGTCGTCGACCAACTAGGGTTATTGGCGTCATTTGGCTACGTTGATGGCGACAACATTAAAGATGGCGAAGGTGAAGAGCAGCCTTATACCGCCCTTGAACAGCAAGTTGCCCTGCTTAAATTGTCTGGTCAGCTTAATGATGCGAACTATGTGTCAGTAAGTTATGACTACCGCAATGACGACGGAACACGCTTAAATCGCCCGCACTTCAAGCCAAGCATTAAGAACGAACCCCTAGAGCAAGAGACCGACCGCTCTACGTTAACATTGAATCACAAATATACAGGCGGCGAGCTACTAAATTTTGATTCAACCCTGTACTCAACCAATAGTCGACTGGCTCATAAAGATCACCCTAAATGGGGCACCAGTGACGGCACAATAAAAACGACTGGTCTGAAGTTCTTTAATACCAGTAAGGTTACCGATCATACTCTGATTTACGGTATTGATTACAAAAACGACAAAGCCGAATTTGAAACCAACTACGACGGCAAGAAAGACGACAAAGAAAAGGGCACTGTTTACGGCCTATTCATTCAAGATGACTGGATGATTACGGAAGACCTACTTCTTACAGCAGGCGCTCGTTATGACTGGTACGAGCTAACCGACAATATTGACCAAGAGTTCAAGTCTAGCGGCTTCAGCCCGAATGTGGGTTTAGATTACCAAATCGTATCTGGATTCAACGTTTTTGCGAGCTATGCTCAAGCATTCCGTGGTCAACAAATCAAAGAACTGTTTGTCATCGATTACCGAGAGAACGATCCAAACCGTCAACCAGAAGAAGCGCGTAACCTAGAAGTCGGCGCGAAATATGAGCATGAGGCATTCTATGCTGGTATTACCTTCTTCGACAGTGTCATCAAGGATGTGGTTACCAACGAAGGTTCGGTTTACACCAATGTTGGCGACTTAGATAACCAAGGTGTCAGCGCATATCTTGGCTATGCCATCTCTGATATCTCGGCAAAGCTCAGCTATAACCAGTCTCGCCCTGAACTCGACGGCGTGCCACTTTCCGATGGCGACTCTACACTAGGCACTTCAATCGGTGACACTTGGGTGTTGGATTTGACTTATCAAGCTATGGACTCTCTTGAGTTTGGCTGGAATGCCCGCTTTGTAGAACGCTTGACTAAGGTATCCGACCCAAGCATCTACCCAGAGAAGCCGGGCTACGGTGTGCATGATGTGTACGCATACTGGATGCCAGTCGAAGGAGAAGATCTATCACTCGCGCTATCCATCAAGAACGTATTCGACAAATACTACTTCGACCACGCTTCTTACATGGAATACATTGGCAGCCCAATTGCACAAGGCTATGCAAGCGCCGGACGCGACTTCCGCTTTAACGTGACTTACGCGTTTTAATTAATCGTTAAACGTTAAACTCAATAATGCCAAGCCTGTACCAAAGACTGCAAGCTTGGCTTTTAATGTCTCTGCATGTAATTCGTAGTAATACAGAGCATCATCACGCTACTCCCATTAAATGTCATTATTTCTTTACCCTCTTCTTTACTATTGCGTGGTTTACTCAAGCCAAGAACCAAGCCTGAGCAGACGGATAAATAATAGGCATAAAAGGCGAAGGTGATTACCTTCGCCTTTAAGTTTGACAGACCGGCTGTTCTCACGAATGGGGTTTGGTAATCGAAGATAATCAAAGCCAGCAAACGATCCAAATGTAATATGCCAAAAATGGATAATTAGAAATCAGCATTAATCATTTCCGTAATATTCATTAAATCGTTAATCTTTCTCTGTACCAACAAAGTGTCAATTTCATGGATGGAATTGCTTTACTCTCACCCGAAATCAGTACTCATCGATACGTACTCGCTAGGGCAAGAGAACCAATTTACATCGCTGCTCACCAAAGGTTGAGAAGTTACGTACTGAAAGGTCTATGATATGAAATTACAACTCATTGCTACTGCTATTGCCGCGTCCCTATTGTCATCAAACGTATTAGCAAAGGTTTATGATGCCAATGTACCGGAATCTATTGTTACTCCTAACAATGTCGAGTCTGTCTATCTTGGTGAACTCGACTATAAAGACGGAGTTCCTAGTCAAGAAACCATAAAAAAAGCGGAAGATTTCGCCGATGTTGCGACGGCTTTTAGAGTGTTCAAATCTGGCATTCCGGTCGCGTCTATTCAGGGGCTTCTAACAGGCCATGAAAAAATCGGCATTGAGCCAAACCGAACCATTGGTATTTCTGACAACCTATTGAACGCACACTCGATCTGGTTAACCGCTAACACCACAACGCCATATGTCACGGGTGAAGTCGACGTTAAAAATGGCCCTGTTGTGCTGGAAGTGGGCACTCCTCTACTTGGCCTCCTTGATGACGCAGCATTCAAATTTGTGGGTGACATAGGCGTAACTAACCCGCAAGACAAAGGCAAAGGGGGCAAATACTTTATCTACCACTCAAGCTATGAAGGTGAGTTGCCACAAGGCTACATTCACATAGAGACCAAAGGCTACCAGCACTGGCTGCTTGCGCGTGTTATTACCACACCAAAGAAGCTAGATGCCGATGTTCAAGCGCTTAAAGATACGATTCAGCTGTATCCTTACGGCACCGAGCCGAACACC
Source organism: Vibrio mexicanus (assembly GCF_001012815.1). Classification (GTDB taxonomy): domain Bacteria; phylum Pseudomonadota; class Gammaproteobacteria; order Enterobacterales; family Vibrionaceae; genus Vibrio; species Vibrio mexicanus. Next base: position 10,304 of record NZ_JYJP01000115.1, on the reverse strand, counting down.
AACTTCATCAACATGACGGATGTTAAATACAATACCGTTCATGCGATGAACCATGAATTTTATGACGAGATAAACACACTTATTCAATACGAACCGACAGAAGTGTTCGACGCTGAATGGCTTTCGATGGCTCAGTCCATTGGTATTGAGAAAGGCAAAGCGTTTAAACCAGATGAACGAATGCAACGCATCTTGTCTGAAGCCGCTAAGATTGCAACGGCAGATATTCGCTCTGCTTATCATGATCCAAATAAAACTCGACCGCGCTGGGACGATAGAAACTATTTCACTCCACTGGTTGATGGGCATGAGTTCAAGAATGATCATGGTGTGATTCACGAAGAAAACCGAGCTATTTTCCACTTCATGGCAACAGGTATCACACCTGCGATGAAAACAACTAAGGCGGGTCAAGGTTCCGATTATCTTGTAGGTGCAAGAGATATCAATGGCGACTCATTAGACGGAAATAAAACGTACAAAGTCGTCATTCCATCAATGAAGATCGCAGAGAAGTTTTGGTCATTCATGATTTATGACAATCAAACTCGCTCAATGCTCGAAACAGAACAGCGTAAAGCGGGTGTGGATGGCTTGAAATCTGGCCAACGCAAGAACGCTGATGGCACAACCACCATCTACTTCTCGGCAGAAGCACCAAAAGGTTGGGAAAACAACTGGGTACAAACGCGGAAGGATAAAGGGTTTAATATCCTGTTCCGTACCTACTCGCCAACCCAAGAGTGGCTGGATGACGACCCGAGAGCGCGCATTTCGGACTTCATTCCAGTCGACCCAGAAACCGAGTTTAAGTAACGGTTCTTACTCCAGGCCCTGCCCTCGCATGAGTTGGCAGGGCCTTAAGCGATATAAATCAAGATATGAGAACAAACTCAGTATAAAACCACCTATGGCACCTTGATTGGGTTACAGTAAAGATACGTTAGCTTTGTACTGCAGGTAAGAATGAATCGCCAACCAACACAGCCACTTCATCGAGTCGATCTCAACCTACTGGTTGCATTAGACATGCTACTCAAGGAAAGAAACGTGACTAATGCGGCGCAGGCACTATTTATCTCTCAACCTGCGATGAGCCGAAACTTAAAGCGCCTGCGTGATACGTTCGATGACCCACTATTTATTCGCACCGCTTCCGGGTTGACACCAACATCCAAGGCTTTGCAGATCGGCAAAGAGCTCGAATACTTACTCCCCAAACTTGGGCTGTTGTTCAATCAACAGCCTTTTGATTCTGCACTCTGCCAAGAGACATTTTCCATCGCTTTGCCCGCATTTTTAAGTAGCTGCATCTTACCTGAGCTTACTTTCGAGCTTCTCGACCAAGCACCAGACGCTAATTTGGTAGAGATGGTAGCCAAAAGTAATCCCTACGATTTACTCAACAAAGGTAAGCTCGATTTTGCCTTACATTACAGCCACTCCCTTGAACCTAAGCATCACTCTGTGAAACTCGGTAGTATCTACCCTAAGCTATTTGTCAGAAACGGCCATCCACTGAGCCATAAGAAAGTGGGCATCGAAGAGATCATGGACTACCCGGTGGTAGCGATGAATGTAGAAGAAGATCACAAAGAGGCATTTAACATGCCTCTAAAGCAGATTCTAGCAACGGTCAATAGCCTGAAGAGCCCAAAGATCCGAGCCACACAAACGCAGGTGTTAATAGACATTGCTCTTAAGTCAGACACCGTAATTTTTGGGTTAAATGCGTTGAGTTCAATGAAAGGATTTGATGACAACTTCGTCTGTATTTTTGACTTTATTGACCAACCAGAATATCACGTTGACTTGTATTTACTGCAGCATCAACGCACGCTTCATTCAGCTCCTCACCAATGGCTGGCGACTAAGATAACTGACTACGTTCAGAAGTATACCTAAGACGGCCTTTGAAGATTGGCCCAAGTTTATTCCTCAGAATACAGCTATCGGGCATCACTATGATGCCCGATAACGCCAAGTTAACTCACCTTAAACTGCTTCAAAATCTCGGTGATATGCGCCGCTTTCTGCTGAGTGGATTCACACAACCTTGCAGTTTCACTCGCACCATGAGAGGTTTCTTGGCCGATTCCATTGATGTTAGACACGCTTGAGTTTATCTCGTTAGCCGCTGCGCCTTGCTGCTCCGTTGCGGAAGCAATCAAGTTGTTCATTTCGGTAATTTGAGATATCGACATCGCCACTTGCTCAATGGCCTGTCCCCCTTTCTCGGCTTGAACCACTCCTGATGACGCATGCTCTTGCGCAGTGTTCATCATCTCTACGGTATTGCGTACTTCCTTGCGTAAACCCTCGATCATGGTATCAATTTCACCCGCAGACTCTTGAGTACGGGAAGCCAAACTTCTCACCTCATCCGCAACAACAGCAAAGCCACGCCCCTGCTCACCCGCTCGCGCCGCCTCAATGGCCGCATTCAAAGCGAGCAAGTTGGTTTGCTCCGCAATACCTTTGATCACATCAAGTACAGACACGATCGTTTCCGTTTCTGTTTCTAAGCTGTGTACCGCTTGGCTCGACTTATCGATCTGCTCGGCGAGAGCGTTTATATGATTGATGGTGTTACCGATGATCTCTTTACTGCTCTTAGACTGTTGATCCGCTTGAATGGTTGCCGTTGATGCAGAGTTAGCATTTTGCGCCACTTCTTGAATGGTGATACTCATTTCATTAATGGCTAGCCCAACCTGTTGGGTATTTTCCTGCTGACCATTTACCCCTTCACTGGTTTGCAAACTGATTGCGGCCATGTTTTCTGAATACCCAACAAGCTCTTTATTCGCAAGGGTCAAATCTTCTACCGTATTGCGAATCTTACTCACAAAGGAATTAAAGTTGGTCGCAAGTTGCGCAAGCTCTCCTTCACCTTCTACTGGTAGTTTCGTCGTTAAATCCCCTTCTCCTTTGGCAATATCTCGAAGCTGTCTAATTACTGCATTGATAGGTTTGATAATCGCTCTCGTGATCAAGGTAGCCGCAACTACACCAATGATTAAGCCGATAGAACCCACCGACAAAATGGTCCAAGAAGTGGCTTGATTCACTTTTGCCAGCTCTGGACCAAGGCTTGCCTGCTCATCTTGAACAGACTTATTGAATTCTTCCGCTTTGGCCATCAATTGCGGGCTCAATTCACTGACAGACCCTTTAATGGCCGCATCCCAGTTAAGTACGGTGTCGACCAGTTCATTTGTTGTCGCAACATAGTCTTTAGCCGACTTTCGTGCTTGAACCAATACTTTACGTTGAGTCGGATCACGCACTAGACCCACTAACATCTGCAAGACTTTCTCAAACTCTTTAAACTCTTGGCGAGTTGAATCCACCGCAGCTTGATCGCGGTTGTTTAAGAACTTCACGATCCCTAATCGACCAGCTTGAACATGAGAGAGGGCTTTTTGACCATAGTAAATTGCAGAAATATTATTGCTTTTAAAGGCGTTATCAATCAAACCGCTTAACGAACTGCGAAGCTCTTCACCCAGAACACTCAATCTTGATGCACCAACTTCTCTCTGTTTCTGAAGCGCTTCGATCTGACTAAATGCGCCTATATAGCTATCGTGGAGTGTTTTAGCCTCTTCCATAATTGCGCTACGTTCTGGATCCGATATGGCTCCGCTGATTTCGTCCAGCTTGCCTTTGAGGTTGCTAGCCGCTTCTTGATAGACGGTGAGTGCTTGTTTGTCCCCGGAGATAATATATTCATTGGCCAATAAGCTCTCTTCAAGAAACTGAGCTCGAAGGTTAGACGCATAGTTCGCATCATCTGCAAGCTCCTGATAAGACACAAAGCCCTCTGAAGCATTCTCTACTGACAGGTAACCTTTCACAGTAATGACCGTGATGATGACGAGCAGTAATCCAAAACCACTAATAATGAGTTTTCTAACCGACATACGTTTTTCCCTTAAAGTAATAAACTGCCCGTCGTACAGCGAGACACTTCATCCCCACTTCACTGTGTTCGAGCCCTTATTTTCAAACCATTCTTTTTTCGGCTAACGAGTAATCTTAAATGTCACTTTCTTGGTTTCCGATTTGGCCTCTTCCCCACCCACTGCATTCACCCTTATTAAAGAGCCAGCAATAAGCCTATCCTTGGCGTGTTGAAAAGAGGCCGCTGTATTCGCTTACATTAATCCAACGTAGCTGCATACCCTTTCGGGCCAAACAGTTTCTCGTAGGAGTAATCATTGATGTTTGCTTTGCTAAGAACCGGAATCAATGGCCCTGTTCTGAATGGGAAATCCTGACCCGGTTTCTCATCTTCAAGCAATCGAACCATCATCCCCATCGCAATGCGCGCTTGGTCTACAGTCATATCAGCAGGTGCTGCTGCAATCGTGCCGTTATTGATGCCTTCATAAAGGGCAGGCGTGATGTATGTGCCAATCACTTTTGAGTTTTGACCCGATTTAGAGATAACGGTTGGCGCTAACTCGGCGGCAACTGCATTACCAATGACGTAATCGACGTCTGGATACTCCTTCAGAGCTGCCGCAAGTAAGTCACCTTGCGCCTTAGCCGACGTATCGCCCCACTTCACAGCGACAACATTCATCTCACCAGGGAAGAAATCGGTCGCCGACTGAAAGCCGGTAAAGGAGTCATCTGCCCAGCCTGAGTTTTTCGGCCCGGGAAGGAACACCACGTTCACCTTCTCTTTTCCCTCTTTCTCGGCATCATTAGCGACAAATTCTCCCGCTAGATAACCCATGTCGTAGAAGCTCACCAAGGACTTGGCTGAAATGTTCTGTGCCTCAATATCGTTGATCACCTCCACCACAGGAATGCCCTTGGTGTCGATGTCCTTAACAATATCGTTGTTACCACTGTAGCTGATCGAACCAAGAATGATGCCATCGACACCCATACCCACCAGTTCATTAAGCTGATCTTGTTGCGTACCTAGATTTGAGTAACCACCCGCCTCTTTAAGTACAAGCTCCACGTTCAACCTTTCGGCTTCGCTCGTAAGACCATAGCTCACCGCGTGCCAGTAAGAATCTTGCACGTGAGGGATACTGATCCCGATGCGAAGTTTCTTTTCTGGTGCAGCTGGCAGCTTCCAAGTTTCAATAATTGGCCCGCGAAGGCTCAGGCTTGCTGACCTGGGTTCTTTTGACCCACATCGTAGTTGCCATAGAAGCTTCCCACAGACACCTCTTCTGCGTAGCTCAGAGGGACAGCAAAACTGCCTACAGCAACGGCAGCACATATTGTGCTCGTTAAAAATTTTCTATTTATCATTTTTCTCTCCTAGCGTTTTACCAACCGACGGCTCGTTGGCAAAAATGGCCTCATGAATCTTCATGTCTATTATTCGGATTTTGGGGATAGCGATAGGTGCTGCCATCTGGCAACGTTGCTTCCATCTTAGTTAAGGCTGCATAAAGCTCAGGTCGTCTATCTTTGATGTAATCACTTTCGCCATATGGATGGGTAGGCAAATAGTTACCCGGCACACAGTCCGCCACTAGCAACGTCGGCATGTTATTCGCGTGAGCGAGCATCTCTCCGTATGGGTCGGCAATGGCACTGTTACCTAAATAGACGCCAGACAAGCTGCCATCAGAACGGAACTGCCTCATGGCATGGTTGGCATAAACGGTAAACATCTTGTTGCTGTATGCGTTACCCGGTATTGCTGTTTTGGAAATGTCAGGGTAGGTCCATGAACTAAAGAACGTACCATCGGCGTTGACCGTGCCGACGTCTGCAGCGGTCGGCGCGAGCACCACTTGTGTGCCTTTGAGCGCATAGATTCGGTATAGCTCAGGGAACTCAGCTTCGTAGCAATTAAGAAGACCCACGTTGATTCCATTCACAGGGATTGGAATGTAAGCCTCTTCTGGGTCATTCACATATGGGTACTTCCAGTTGCTTTTTCGCCTGTTCCCCAAAGGTGGCATTTGCGATAGTTGCGCAGAACACCGCCTTCTTTATCGATCATCACGATACTGTCGTAATGCTCTTGCGTATCCGGATCGACTTCCGCGTAAGGGCAGACAATCGCCAAGTAGGTCTTACGTGCAATAGGGCCAACTAGCTCCTGCACTTGCGCTTCTGTTCGAACTACATTCTCAATGTCGTTAGGCAAAATGTTATAGCCGCACAAGAAAAGCTCTGGCAGAACAAGAATCTGGGCTTGATAGCCTGCCGCCTTACCTGCCCACTCTTCTAGGCACTTTAGGTTGTGTTTTATGGCGACTTCGTCTCCGGCTAATCCTTCACCTTGATATACCGCAATTCGAAGCCCTTCGCCCTCTTTAGGGGCATCGGTTCCTGTGAGACACATTTTCACCATTGGATAACGACAATCTGTGATGGTCTCACCGACTGGACACATATTGCCGTAATTGTTTAACTGATTAACGTCGATTCCCATGAGGTCTCTCCACTAGATTCTTGATGCGTTGTAGGGTTTGCGTTTATGGATTCGCAAAGGTTGAGTTGTTGTGTGATCTCGAACGATAAGTTCCTCTACAACCGTCTCCATGTGTTTGACCATGGAGTCAATCTGCTCAGCTGTGATTACCTGTCTTACAACGATACGGAAAACGTATGGGCCATCCGCTTTTTCTGGATCAGTGGTTGGCAGCTTGTATGAAGCGATGATCCAGCCGTATTCACGCATTTCATCGGCAAAATCTGGCATCTCGAAGATACCCTCTTTCGCCTTCTTGAATTTGAACACGACGATTGGGTAGTAAACATTATCGCTAATTGGAGTAAACACATTCCCAAGAGTTGGGTTATCCATGATGCTGTTGATGAGATGATCGGTGTTGTCCATGCAGTTATCGAGAACGGCTTGATAGCCTGAACGGCCCCAGCTCAAGAAGTTGTAGTACTGGCTGATGATTACGCCAGAGCCACGCGAGAAATTGACCGTATAATCGACGAAGCTGCCTCCTAGGTAGGTAATGTTGTAAATCAGGTCGGGATCGACCACATCTTTGTTGCGAAATAGCACCGACCCCATACCTGGGTAAACCATGCCAAACTTGTGATTTGAAATATTAATTGAGCGCACTCGCTTGGTATGCTTAAAGTCAAATCTAACCGCATTGTGCCCTTGATCTTCTGCTCGGCGATTAGTGAAAGGGAGTATGAAGCCACCGCTTGCGCCGTCTACATGAATTGGGATATCGACGCTGGTTTCATCAACATGCATAGAGCAGTACGCCTCAACCGCATCATCAATATCTGCGGTGTCATCCCCGTTGCCAGTAAACGTTGTACCTGCAATCGAACCTACAGCCATGACTAGCTCACCGACAGTACGCTGATCAAGCATGGGCAGATATTCGTCCGGATACTCACACAGGGCAATAATTTCATCGCGGTAGATGCTGTCTTTGATTGTGCAATGCAGCACTTCTGCAACATCGCCCCCGTTAGAGTATTTGTCATCGCCCATCGATACATACAACGCACCAACATCGTAGTAGCGACAGTACTTATCCCAACAGCCATGAACATGAGTACTCATCAACAAAAAAGGACGATCTAGAGGGTTTCGATGAGGGTTGGCTTTATTGCAGTTTTGCCAGTGTTTACGGTGAGCGATTAAGGCAAGCATTATTGCTTCAGAAGAACCCACCGTTACAGAACCATAAAAGCCTTCGCTCTTGTCTGGATCGTTGTCTTCTGGCGCAAATTCAGTACCCAACATCTCACCCATCATTCTGATCAGGCGTTTTTCAATCAAAGAGCTTTGTGGGTACTCTTCATGGTCGATAAAGTTTTTATCTAAGTTTTCTTGGATGAGTTTTTCAGCGTAGTCATCCATCCAAGTGTTAACGTAAGTTGCAAGATTGAGAGCGGGGCTCCCATCGAGATTGAGAGAGTCTTTAATCATTCGGTACGCCGATTCCGGAGACATTGGGTCTTCGGGGATTCGCGTTTTGGGTACGTTCTGCTTAAACTCTTGTCGCCCGTATACAGGCAGCATTGAATTATCCTTAGCCATCTAACTTTCCTCATCATAATCAGAAGTTATGTCCCTCTTTTACAAGGGAAACTGTGCATTTGCGTACTGACTCGCCGTTTACAATTTTTCTTATTATTCAGGGTAAAGCATGTAATAAACTGGCTTTCTACGCTGCGGGTATCTCAATCCTTCGTTACATAAACGGTATAAATCGTTTATTACCCATGTATGCAATTTAATTAATAGCACAAAGATGCATAGCTTCCAGTGAAGGTGTGACTTTTTGATTAACTTGAAGTGAAATTTGAGTGATTGGTTGGGTTATTAATCAATAACGCAGGTATGGGAGCAATGTCGCTATTTTTTGTCGAGTATGATGCGACGATCGACACGGCATACAAACTATATAACGGGCGCTAAGATTTGCTCTGAAAGAGCAATTAAACGGCATCATAGTTCTTGGAGACATTTGTTCTTACAGACATTTAACTGCTCAGCGTTTCTTCACTCATCGCATCAAACACACAATAGCGGTTTTTGCCCTGCTGTTTGGCCACATACATAGCATGATCGGCTTGTCGTAGCAGTTGGTCTCCATCGTAGTGCTCAGCCTGTGGGAAGTAGGTGACACCTAAGCTGGCAGAAACTTGCAAAGAATGGTTCTCGTAGAAAATGGGAGCAGAAATTGTCGACAGAATTCGATTTAAACACGGGATGGCGTCATCAAAGGTATTGAGATCTGAAAGCACAATCGCGAACTCGTCACCGCCCAATCGACCAACTGTGTCGGTTTCTCTGACTTGAATTGAAAGCCGACTAGAGACCTCTCGTAAAACGAAATCTCCCGCATCATGACCGTGGTCATCATTGATTTGCTTAAAACCATCCAGATCGAGGAAGACAACTGCAAACTTGTCACCACGTCTTTGAGAATTGTTGAGATGTTGTTCCAACCGAGAAGTGAGCAGCGCGCGGTTCGGTAATCCGGTTAAGATGTCGTGCAATGCGGCATTTTCCATCTCTTTCTGGCGGCTTTTCTGTTCGCTGATATCGCTGAACGTGGCTACTAGCAGGTCACCAGCCCAAGCGCCATTGAGCAACATGTACTTCTGGGTACCATCTTTGCAAGTTACGTTCACTTCCACTGAGTCGATACTACCTTCGTCCGACTTAGATCTTTCAACACGTTTATGCCAGTTGGCAGCCATCTTAGCCCGATAGACATTATCCGTGTAAGCTTTGGCAAACCACTCTTTGACGGTTGGGACGTCCTCAAGTCGCCAACCAAACATTTTGCTAAATGTCGGGTTCACATACTCAATTCTCCCATCCTCACTGGCCCATACAATGGCAACATTCACAGAACTCACAACCGCTTCGAGTTTTTGACTCGCGTCTTTGATGGCTTGTTCAGAACGTTTGCGCTCATGGATATCCTGAATTGAACCAGCCATCTCTACAGGCTTGTTATCACTATCCTTAATGGAGTGGCCCATCACTCTATACCATCGATAAGCACCACTTTTCTCTCGCATTCTAAATTCGACCTTAAAGTCGCTGCCTTCGTTGAAGTGGGCTTCTAGTGCAGTGATGGTCCATTCCATATCATCAGGATGTAAGCGATTTTTCCACTCTCTAAAGCTGGCTTTAATCTCGTTATTCTTGTAGCCCAATAATACAAAGAATTGCTCTGACCAATACGCCTCATTACTCGCCGCTTTCCAAGACCAGATGCCAACGCCTGTCCCCTCCACTGCTAGGTCATAGAGTTTGGTACTCTCTAGTAGTTCATGTTCAGAGTGCTTTTTTAAAATAATCAAACGTATCATTAGCCCGAGAATGCCAACTAACACAAATAGGGCGAGCCCATGAGGAACTTAATCGTTTCGGACTTTTTCTCGATGCTTTGTGTTTGCGCTTCAACTAGGCTTTCCAATCGTGTTTGGTAATGCCATAGCTCTGCCGCCATATCTCGTTCTGGAGTAATATCTTTAATGATAGAGAAAAGGAGAGTCCTACCTCGATAATCAATAGGCGCGGAGCGAACTTCAACAGTCTTAATCGTGCCATCTGACAGTTTATGGCGAAAAACAAAAAAGTTACGCCCTTCTGTTGCTGCCAACTTCCGCTCCGCTGCTACTTGTTTGGCAGACAGTTGATTAAGCTGTTGAATCTTCATCGAAGTCAACGACGCGTAACCGTAAAACTCTTTAGATGCCCCATTGGCTCTGACTATATCACCGCTCTCAGGGTCAATAAGCAGTTTAACCGCGTTGTGCTTTTCGAAGGCATCAATAAACGTAGTGTCTGCCTCCGAATGTTGTATGTTGATTAATAG
>NZ_JYJP01000114.1 GCF_001012815.1 Vibrio mexicanus | reverse complement strand
AAGCTTTTTCCTCTCTCTTCGTAAAGAAAGTGGAGCGACACACGAGGTTCGAACTCGTGACCTCAACCTTGGCAAGGTTGCGCTCTACCAACTGAGCTAGTGTCGCATTCTAAGAACGTTTCCGTCTTTAGGGCTGCGAATTATAAGAGCATTTTTTTGTGATGCAAGTCCTTATGACAAAAAAAGGAGATTTTTTTTCTGTTTGACTAAAAACTCAGCAGCATTACACAAAAGTGCTTATCAAGTGCCCGAATCAAGTCCTTAATTCTACAGTAAAAGCTCTGCATAGTGAGATATAAGCCCTTATTTTCTCTGCCAGAAGTGTGAATTTTTCGAAGATATTTTGACTTTGATATATAAGTTAAATGTATATCGAAGCAATTCTTATATTGAGTTCATCTTTATGGATAAATAATGGCACTCAAACAGCTGCATATTCTAATAGCAAAATTACTGATCATCTTTTGGGTCACAGCCCTGCTTTCTGCATGCGGCTCAGTTCCTAAACCGATTCGCAACCTAGGAAAAAGTGATGTTGATTTCGTCATGGACGTTCATGCAAAACAACAAAAAGAGATGCTAATTACGCTAACCAAAAAACTCTACGTCAGAAACCCGAATCAACTTAAAAAAGTGACGGGGATGACGGTAGATGAGCGCATAAACCAGATTTTTGGTACTCTCGACGAAACCGCACTACCCTCTCTCGTATTTGATGAGCTCGATGGTGTGACCAGCATTGACGCCATTTTGCTAGCGTTTGATGAAACGTTCGAGGGAGACCGCGTTTTTGCAGCTATGGTCGGGTTATCTGAAATGCTCCGCCGATCTTATAACCACCAGCAAGAGTTTTTCATTCTAGACTCCCTCGACGAGCAGGCGCTCTACAACAGTGCACGTAATATCGAAGTGTTCGTTTGGCGTTTATATCATCGTCGCGACACCAATGGCGATCTGTTCCTGCTTTCCAACCGAATCAACGAAGACGACTTCGATATCAGTTTTGATAGGCTCTTTGCCAAAATGGCGATGGTGCAAGACATGATGGCGTTTATTGTCGCAGACAAAACCAACCGAAGTATTACAAAGGTTGTCCACGGCGTGACTCAGTTTGTTTTCCTACCTGTTCCTTAAAACACCAATCTCTAGAACAGAAAAGCCAGCATTTATTGCTGGCTTTGGTTTTATCTTTAGTCGGCTACAGTGTCGATTAAATCGAAATAATCGTCTTGCGGTAGTATTGCAGTTCAGCAATCGACTCACGAATATCATCAAGCGCAAGGTGACTGCCTGTTTTTGAAAAGCCTTTCAATACTTCAGGCTTCCAACGACGCGTTAGCTCTTTCAAAGTACTCACATCGATATAGCGGTAGTGGAAGTACTGCTCAAGCTCAGGCATGTGTTTGTACAGGAATCGGCGATCTTGACCAACACTGTTACCACAAATAGGGGAAGCACCTGCAGGCACCCAATCTTCTAAAAATTCAATCGTTTGGCGAACCGCTTCTTGCTCCGACACCGAGCTTTCACGAACGCGATCAACTAAACCACTTCCAGTATGAGTTGTCGTGCACCACTCATCCATCTTATCGAGTTCATTCTCTGGTTGATGAATCGCAAGAACGGGACCTTCAGCTAAAATATTAAGTTCACTGTCTGTGACAATAGTGGCGATTTCGATAACTTTGTGAGTTTCTGGGTCTAACCCTGTCATCTCAAGATCAATCCAAATCAGGTTTTGATCGCTAAAGGACATATAAGAGCTGCCTATTTGTTTGCTGATAAAAAGGGTACTATACCCAAATTAAGATCCCCAAGATAGCTTGTATTCCGTGGGAACGTGAAGCATCTAGGAAATCGCACCCCATTTTATTAATTAAAGTACAAAACTGTGGCAAAGAAAAAAAAGCTCACTAAAGGTCAAGTTAGACGCGTTCGTAGTAACCAAAAAAAGCGTCTGAAACAGGAAGAATCCATTCAATGGGATGAGTCGATGCTTGGTAATACCAAGTCTGGACTTGTCATCACTCGTTTTGGCCAACATGCGACATCGAAGACTCTGAAACAAAAGAGATTCATCGCTGTAACCTTCGCCGTGGTATTGAGACCTTAGTCTCCGGTGATAAGGTGATCTGGCGTCCAGGCTCGAATCGATGGCTGGCATTTCAGGCGTCGTTGAAGCAGTAGAGCCACGAACCTCTGTATTGACTCGCCCAGATTACTATGATGGCTTGAAACCTGTTGCAGCCAACGTTGATCAAATGATCATCGTGTCGTCTGTATTGCCGGAACTGTCACTCAACATCATTGATCGCTACTTAGTCGCGTCAGAAACTCTAAGCATTGCCCCTCTGATTGTGCTCAACAAAATCGACTTACTCAGTGCAAAGCAACGTGAAGAGTACAAAACCGCTTTGGCCGAATATGAACGTATTGGCTACAAGGTTCTATTCGTCAGTAAAGAGACGGGCGAAGGCGTTGCTGCATTGGAAGCTGAACTGACTGATCGCATCAATATTTTTGTCGGTCAGTCTGGTGTAGGCAAATCAAGCTTGGTTAACGCGCTTATGCCTGAACTTGACGTCGAAGAAGGCGCTGTTTCTGAAAACTCAGGGCTAGGGCAACACACCACTACTGCAGCTCGTCTATACCACATTCCAAGTGGTGGCGACCTTATCGACTCGCCTGGGGTGCGTGAGTTCGGACTTTGGCACTTAGAAGCGGATCAAGTCACCGAAGCTTTTGTCGAGTTCAGACCACTACTCGGCGGTTGTAAATTCCGTGACTGTAAGCATGATGATGACCCTGGTTGCATCATCCGCGAGGCGGTTGAGAAAGGCGATATCAATCGTACTCGTTTTGAGAACTACCATCGAATTATTGAGAGCATGGCTGAAAATAAAGCGAACCGTCAGTACTCTAGAAACAAGAAAGCGGATCTTTAAGCACAGAATTCGTTGTAAAACTGCGCAAATGTTGGCTTTTATGTTGGATTTAAGTAACATCTCGCGCCCAGATTATCGTCAATTACTGAAATTGGATATTTATCATCATGGATAAAATTAAGGTTGGACTGCAATATTGGATCCCACAGCACGGGCTAACTCGCCTAGTTGGTAAGCTGGCTTCGGCTAAAGCTGGCGGTCTAACAACAGCTGTAATTCGTTGGTTTATCAAGCAATACAAAGTCAACATGAATGAAGCACTTCATTCAAACCCAGAGCACTTCAAAACCTTCAATGAGTTCTTTGTACGTGAATTAAAAGAAGATGCCCGCCCAATTACAGAAGGCGACAGTGTCATCACTCACCCAGCCGATGCATGTGTAAGCCAGTTTGGCCCAATTGAGCAAGGCGAACTTATTCAAGCAAAAGGCCATACCTACACGGCTTTAGAACTGCTTGGCGGCGACAGCGAACTAGCTAAAGAGTTTGATGAAGGCGAATTTGCAACCTTGTACCTTTCTCCAAGAGATTATCACCGCGTGCACATGCCATGTGACGGCACGTTACGTCAAATGATCTACGTACCTGGTGACCTTTTCTCAGTAAACCCGCTCACCGCGGAAAATGTACCAAACCTTTTCGCACGCAATGAGCGTGTTGTCTGTATCTTTGACACAGAGTTTGGCCCTATGGCACAAGTGCTTGTCGGTGCAACCATCGTTGGTAGCATTGAGCTTATCTGGGCGGGTACTGTTACTCCACCACGCGGCAATACAGTTTATCGTTGGGATTACCCAGCCGAAGGCGACAAGTCAGTCGTGTTGAAGAAAGGCGAAGAGATGGGTCGCTTCAAGTTAGGTTCGACAGTGATCAACCTATTTGCTAAAGACAGTGTCTCGTTTGATGAAACAATGCAGCTTAACGCTCCAACCGTGATGGGTACACCTTACGCTCACACGGGTAGCGCTCAAGAGCAAGAGCAAGAGCAAGAGCAAGAGCAAGCAGAATAACTTCCGTTTGCGTCTTGTCCTGATTTGATGAAAAAGAGCCTCTAGATAGAGGCTCTTTTTTTGACTAAAAACAAACACTTTCCAACAAAATCAATTTATTCATAAAAATCTAAACTGCGTCTAAGACCCTAAACTGTTTCTAAATTAACCTATCTCGAAGGACGAAGAAGATAAGGTAATTTAGGTAATGGCAAACAACGCATCCGTCATCATTAAACTGCTAGTCTGTTTTGGGCTGCCACTGGGAATATTGATGCTTCCTATCGACGCCATTCCTATTGATGATCTAACTCTTGTCCAACACCGTTTACTGGCTATTTTTCTTCTGGCCGCTTTGCTTTGGGTGTTAGAGCCAGTCCCCGTATTTGCCACGTCCATTTTGATCATTGCCTTAGAGCTAATCATGATATCGGATAAAGGCCTGACCCTATTCCGACATCCACCAGCCGGCCATGATCTAGGCGACTTGCTCAGCTATACCGATATTTTTAGCGCTTTCTCATCCCCTATTATCATTCTCTTTATGGGCGGTTTTGCACTCGCCATTGCTGCCTCGAAGTATGAGTTGGATAACAACCTAGCCCGCGTTCTACTGCGACCTTTTGGTAATCAACCGAGATTCATCATGCTCGGTTTAATGCTAATTACTGCCGTTTTCTCGATGTTTATGTCCAACACAGCAACCACGGTCATGATGTTGGCGCTGCTCGGGCCTATTGTCGCCTCAGCACCTAAAGGCGATATCGGTATTAAAGCTTTAGTGTTGTGTATTCCCATCGCGGCCAATACCGGTGGTATTGCCACCCCTATAGGTACGCCACCCAACGCCATTGCTTTGCAATATCTAACCGGCGACAATGCCATCGATTTTTTAAGTTGGATGATGATGGGTCTTCCTTTTGTGATTATTCAGCTCACCATCGCTTGGTTCCTGTTGCAGAAACTCTTTCCATCCACACAAAAAGAGATGGTGCTTAAACTCAATGGCCAGTTCAAAACCAGCTGGCGAGCCATCACGGTTTACGCCACGTTTGCTGTCACCATCCTTCTATGGATGACCACTAAACTGCATGGCATGAACACATACGTGGTATCGATCATCCCACTCGCCGTATTCACATTAACGGGCATTATGGGTAAAGAGGAGCTTAAGCAGATTAACTGGGATGTGCTTTGGCTGGTTGCCGGTGGTATTGCCATTGGTATTGGACTTGATCGAACCGGGTTGGCTTCGGCTTTAGCGCATGCCATCGACTACGAATCACTCTCTCCTGTCGCGGTTGTCGTGACTCTATCGGTCATTTGCTGGCTAATGGCAAACTTTATGAGTAATACCGCGACGGCTAACTTACTCATGCCCATTGCCGCCGCAATTGGGGCTTCGATGGAAAGCTTAGTGGCCATTGGTGGATTACAAGGTTTACTCGTGGTTGTCGCCTTCTCGGCCTCACTTGGTATGATCCTGCCTGTCTCGACGCCGCCTAACTCATTAGCTTACTCAACAGGGCTGATTGAAAGTAAAGACATGGCCAAGACCGGTATCATAATCGGCATCATAGGCTTACTGATTGTTTACGCTGCACTCTTTATTCTCACGTAAAGAGATATTTTTCAGCGTCTTGTGACTGATACAAAGCCACTAAAGCAAAACAAAAAAGCCAAACAAAATCTCTTGATTCTTGTTTGGCTTAAGGCATATTGATGTGCTTACCCAATTAAAGGAGAGCATGTCGTGGGTTATGAGTGGTTAGCCCTTGGGGCTGCTTTTCTATGGGCTATTGCCAGCCTACTGTCCGTCACACCTGCACGCCACCTCGGCACGTTTGCTACAGTCGATGGCGAATGGGTTGCACCTCCTTTATTCTTACGTCGATGGCACTTTTAACTGGTGGTTGGGCAAGTGTCGAGTTCAGCACGATTGCCCCCATGGCGCTATCGGGCTTGATTGGCATCTTTATTGGCGACACGGCACTGTTTGCCTGTTTAAACCGCATGGGTCCACGGCAAGCTGGACTACTGTTTTCTTGTCATGCTGTCTTTTCCGCGGTACTCGGCTACTTTCTATTTAGTGAAAACATGACGACCATGGAATTCCTAGGCTCGACGTTGGTTTTCGCTGGGGTTGTCACTGCCATCTTCTTTGGTCGAAAAGGCAATCAAGCACAGTCATTGGAGCAAGTACGTGGCAGTATTGCAGTAGGTATTTCGCTCGGGCTATTGGCTGCTCTCTGCCAAGCGTTGGGCGGGGTCATTGCTAAGCCAGTAATGCAAACGTCTATTGACCCGGTTGCAGCATCAGCAATGCGAATGATCACCGCTTTTTTGGCCCATTCGTTGTTTCTCTTTACTGGTGCTTCACTCGCGAAAGCCACTAATTCTATGAACTGGCGCATTTTTTCCATCACCGCCGTTAACGGCTTCTTAGCGATGGCTGTAGGTATGACTCTCATTCTGTATGCTTTGCGCGACGGAAACGTAGGCATGGTTGCCCTACTTTCATCAACAACACCAATCATGCTCTTACCATTGCTTTGGGTATACACCAAACAAAGGCCAAATGGATTCGCCTGGATTGGCGCTATCCTTGCAGTCGTTGGCAGTGCAATTCTCGTTAGTTAGAGACTATTACTGAAATAGGCAATAGCAGCTTTCAATCTAGATAAAATTCTCTAGTATTAGTCATCAAGAGATAGGCTTCGAGACGAAAAATTAACGCCTTACATGCGGTAGTGTGAAAGCTAGCAACAATAAATCGCACAGATAATTTGATCTTAGCCTACAGTTTTGGTTAAAAAGTGTAGTAAAATTACGCTAATTTGTTTCCAAAGTTACTTTGAATTTGACGAGGTCATCACTATGTCTGCTAAGAAGCCTATGGCTCTAGTAATTCTTGACGGTTACGGTCACCGTGAAGATACCGCAAGCAATGCAATCGCTAATGCGAAAACGCCCGTAATGGACGCGCTACTAGCAAACAACCCTAATACTCTTATTTCTGCTTCTGGTATGGACGTTGGTCTACCTGACGGTCAAATGGGTAACTCTGAAGTAGGTCACACAAACATCGGCGCTGGCCGTGTTGTATACCAAGACCTAACTCGCATCACTAAATCTATCGCTGACGGCGAGTTTGCTGAAACTCCAGCGCTTGTTGACGCTATCGACGCTGCAGTTAAAGCTGAAAAAGCAGTGCACATCATGGGCCTTATGTCTCCAGGTGGCGTACACTCTCACGAAGACCACATCTACGCAGCCGTTGAAATGGCAGCAGCACGCGGCGCAGAGAAAATCTACCTTCACTGTTTTCTAGATGGCCGTGACACTCCGCCACGCAGCGCAGAAAACTCTCTAAAACGCTTCCAAGATCTATTCGCAACACTAGGTAAAGGCCGCGTGGCTTCTCTAGTAGGTCGTTACTACGCAATGGACCGTGACAATAACTGGGATCGCGTTCAAGTTGCTTACGATCTTCTTACTCAAGCGAAAGGTGAGTTCACAGCTGAAACAGCAGTTGCTGGCCTTGAAGCGGCTTACGCTCGTGACGAGAATGATGAGTTCGTAAAAGCAACAACAATCAAAGCAGAAGGCCAAGAAGACGCAATCGTTGCTGATGGCGACGCTGTTATCTTCATGAACTACCGTGCTGACCGTGCTCGTCAGATCACTCGTGCTTTCGTACCTGAGTTCGACGGTTTCGAGCGTGCTGTATTCCCAACAATCAACTTCGTAATGCTAACGCAATACGCTGCTGACATCCCACTAGCGATTGGCTTCCCACCAGCGTCTCTAGAGAACACTTACGGTGAATGGCTATCTAAGCAAGGCCAAACTCAGCTGCGTATCTCTGAAACAGAGAAGTACGCACACGTGACTTTCTTCTTCAACGGTGGTGTTGAGAACGAGTTCGAAGGCGAAGAGCGTCAGCTTGTTGCTTCTCCAAAAGTTGCAACTTACGACATGCAGCCAGAAATGAGCTCTCCAGAGCTAACTGAGAAGATGGTTGCGGCTATCAAGTCTGGCAAGTTCGACACAATCATCTGTAACTACCCGAATGCAGATATGGTTGGTCACACTGGCGTTTACGAAGCAGCTGAGAAAGCAATCGAAGCGCTAGACGAAAGCGTTGGTAAAGTGGTTGAAGCAATCAAAGAAGTCGGCGGTCAAATGCTAATCACAGCTGACCACGGTAACGCAGAAATGATGATCGACCCAGAAACTGGCGGCATCCACACTGCGCACACTAACCTGCCTGTACCTCTAATCTACGTAGGTGACAAAGCGGTTGAGTTCAAAGAAGGCGGAAAACTGTCTGATCTAGCACCAACTATGCTATCTCTAGCTGGTCTAGAAATCCCAGCAGAAATGTCAGGCGAAGTTCTAGTTAAGTAATCTAGCCGATTCCGTTTATTGAGAGCGCCTCGAATATCGAGGCGCTTTTTTTATACGCAAAACCAATGATAGTTAGACAATAGCACCAAGTTTTTACTTTGCTATTTCTTATCATTATTGTCTTTGGTTATACTGGATGACTACTCTAAGGATTTGGAATCGCTCAACAATGTTCACGCGGCAGTCATCTCAACTGACATTTAATTTGGTTAACTCCACTGTTTTCCAACGCTACGTTGTGCCAGCTTTATTAGGTGCAACATTTGCGTTCGCACCTGTTTATGCGGCTTCCAATTCAGAGTTAAGTGGCGTAAAAAGCGAGATTAGCCGTCAGCAACAGTCACTCACTTCTCAACAGAAAAAACTCAATCAACTGCAAAATACGCTGAAGAGCCAAGAGCTCGATATTGCTGCTATTGGCCGTGCAATCAAAGAGAGCGAGCAATCTCTCAAAGAGACAAATGAGAGTATAAAAACGCTCACAGCTAATGTCTCAGCTCTAGAAAAAGAGCAAGAAGTCCAGAGTGCTAAATTAGCAGAATTAATTCAGACCTATTACGTCACTCGTAGAGCAAAGTCCTCCTCCAATATATTGAATAATGGTGTCGAAGAAGATCGCATCAGCCAGTATTTTCAGCATCTCGCCAAAGAGCGTGCCAGCACCATTGAAGAACTTGAGCAGGTGAGAGAATCATTGTCCGATAACCAACGTCAACTTGAACTGCAAAAGAACCAAATTACCAAGCTGCTGAGTGAGCAAAAAGCCCAGCAAACCAAGCTAACGAAAGCGCAAAGCCAAAGAAAAGCGACCGTTGGAAAAATTCAGAAAAGCATCTCTAGTGACAAAGTTTATCTCAATGAACTTCAGCGCAATGAGACTCGCCTAAAAGCGGAGATTGCCAAAGCGGCAAAAAGGAACGCCGCGCCAATGGATGGTTTAGCGAAGCAAAAAGGTCGCCTGCCTTGGCCACTGAAAGGCAAGGTTCTGCACAGCTATGGCACTAAGCAAACCGGACAGATTGATTGGAAAGGTATGGTGATTGATGCCAACTACGGCCAATCCGTCAAAGCCGTCTACTCTGGCACTGTGGTATTTGCCGAATATCTACGTGGCTATGGCCTAGTGGTTCTACTTGACCATGGTAAAGGCGATATGACTTTGTACGGCTTCAACCAGTCCCTGACCAAAAAGGAAGGTGATAAGGTACTCGCAGGTGAAACCATTGCATTGGCCGGGGATACTGGCGGCCAACCTCGTCCGTCACTCTACTTTGAGATTCGCCGCAACAGTAAGACCCAAAACCCGAAAAATTGGCTAACGCGCTAACAGCATGATGTTGCTGACATCATGCGTTCATCGCCTTCACTCCTTCCTCTAGGAGTTGAAGCTGCTCTAAACCTTGAGGTGTGGCCTTGGGTTTTACAACAGCAATCATCTGGATCATACCTTGATGAACCACTTGTTCCGTAATTTGTGTTTGAGGCGACATCGCCGAGCGATATGCGAGCCAACTGCAAGCAATTAAGTGCAAGGTCGTCACCAACGGTTTCAACTCATCGTCTTCAACCACCAGCAAATCTAACTCAACAAACTCAGCCATTATATTGACTAGGTTTTGCTGCAAGCGATCTTGCACCGCAATGTAATCGCCGTGCAGTTCAGGATCTCTTTGTAGTATCTCGGGCAAATTGGCATAGAAGAAACGGTACTTCCACATCAAGTTAAAGATGGAGTCTAAATAGTGTTTAAGTAGCGTTAGACTCTCTTGCTGGCCTTGTATTGGGGTAAAACGTTCAAGCAACTCTGTAGAATAGAGAGTAAAAATCTCTCTTACGATCTCTTGCTTATTGCGAAAATGGTAATAGAGGTTACCAGGGCTGATTTCAATGTGAGCGGCGATGTGATTGGTGGTGATATTCCGTTCACCATGTTGGTTAAACAGTTCCAGAGCAGCATGTACAATTTTGTCACGGGTCTTCATTTTCTATTTAGCATTCCCTTTCTTATCGTTTAGCCAGTATAGCGACTCAATGTTCGTATAACAAAAAAGCGCCTGATAGAATCAGGCGCTTTTTCAATCTGTTCAATTATTTGTGGTATGGCTTAGATAATTCATGTACCGCTTCCACAAACACACCTGCATTTTCAGGTGGCACGTCAAGGTGAATACCGTGTCCTAGGTTAAAGACGTGGCCAGTACCAGCATCGCCGAAGCCTTCAAGGATAGTAGCCACTTCTTCACGAATACGCTCAGGTGAAGCATACAGCATTGAAGGATCCATATTGCCTTGCAGAGCCACCTTGTCACCAACGCGTTTCACCGCGTCTTGGATGTTGATTGTCCAATCTAGGCCAACTGCATCACAACCTGTTGCTGCAATTTGCTCTAGCCACATACCACCGTTCTTAGTGAACAGAGTAACAGGAACGCGGCGACCGTCGTTTTCACGAAGCAGACCATCAACAATCTTGTGCATGTACTGCAGTGAGAATAGGTTGTAGTCGCGTGGCGTGAGTACACCGCCCCACGTATCAAATACCATTACCGATTGTGCACCCGCTTTAATTTGGGCGTTTAGGTATTCAATCACGCTGTCAGCAAGTTTATCGAGAAGTAGATGCAGAGTTTGAGGTTCCGCATACATCATCTTTTTGATCTTAGTGAAGGCTTTCGAGCTACCACCTTCAACCATGTAAGTTGCAAGTGTCCATGGACTACCTGAGAAGCCAATTAAAGGGACATCGCCATTCAGATCTTTACGAATCTGACGAACGGCATTCATTACGTATTGCAGCTCACCTTCCGGATCTGGGAGGCCGATCTTTTCAACGTCTGCTTTGCAGGTAATCGGCTTATCGAATACAGGGCCTTCGCCAGCCGCAAAGCGCAGTTCTAACCCCATTGCATCTGGGATCGTTAGAATGTCTGAGAAAAGGATCGCAGCATCAAGAGGAAAACGGCGAAGTGGCTGAAGCGTTACTTCTGACGCCAGTTCAGCATTTTTACATAGAGACATGAAGTCGCCAGCTTCTGCGCGAGTCGCCTTGTATTCTGGCAGGTAACGACCCGCTTGGCGCATCATCCACACTGGAGTGTAATCTACAGGCTGCTTTAATAGCGCGCGTAGATAACGATCATTCTTTAATTCTGTCATTCCGTTTTTCCAATTTCAGGCTTTATTATTTGGTCGATATTCTAACACTGATTCTGGGGGAAAAGCTGTAGGCTTTGCAACCTAGATCATGTTATTAAGTTTTAAATCAATGCTTAATTTGCACCCAACAAATAACGGTGTTAAATATTTGTTTGCTAGCGAAAACTATAATAAATACTGAACACTCGGTGTTCAGCATCTCATAACGACATCTTACTTACCCCCTCCGGTTCGGAGGGTTTTTTTTATCTATTTTTCAAAAAGATACCTACACGACTACTCAACCAAACTTTTTGAGTGTTCAATTAATTCTCTGGCAATTGTGCATGAGGAGCCACCTCTGGAAGTGCGTTAAGATCGAACCACTGAGCGTCGGATAGCTCGGTATAATCGGGTTTGAGATCGCCCGAATCATAATCCGCTAAAAAGCCCATCATCATGCTTGAAGGAAAGGCCCAAGCTGACTGCCAAAATAACGAATATTCTTCACATCAACGCCAGTTTCTTCTTTTACTTCTCTGGCAACGCATTGCTCTAACGTCTCACCGACTTCTAAAAAGCCTGCGATCACAGTATACATACCACTCTTATGACGAGGATGTTGCGCAAGTAAGATCTGATGACGATTTCGAACCGCAACGATAATGCATGGGAAAATACGTGGGTAATGCAGCGTACGACAATCCCCACACTGCATAGCGAGCTGATTGTGGTTAAGGTGGTTTCTTCCCCCACATTGGGAACAAAAGCGCATAGTTTGGCTCATGTGGCCGTATTGCACCGCCTTACTGATCAGTAGAAAGAGCTCCGAGTCAAAGTGCAAGCAGTCACGCAGAGAGGTCAATTCTATCTCACTAGGACAATCAGCTTCATTGAGCCATATTACTGCTCGTTTTTGATAGCTTCCTATCTTGACGCCTTTGTCTTCCGGAAGGCCCCAATCCTTGGCTTGCCCGCAAGGTAGCTCTCCGTCAATGAGCCAGATCTCACTTCCTGATACGACACACCAGTATGCCGTACCTTTATTAACCCCGTCACTTTTCATTAACATTCCATTCTCTCATCGCTTGCAGTTCATTCATTTTACTGGCAATCTAATTTCATACCAGAATTTGTAGTCGTGATGAATTACAACTATAAGCTCTAGTAAGGATCAGGGTTTATATCGATGAACTTTTTCGTCACCGGAGTTGTGACTGAATCATGAGGACATGCTCATGCTAAATAAATTCAAACAAACACAAGAACAGTGGGGTGGCTCAAGCGAAGTCATTGATCACTGGTTAGAAACTCGTCAACAACTGATTGTCGAATTTTGTAAACTTGCTGCGCTGCAACCTTCTTCAAAACCTGCCGTTGCGGAACTTCCAACACCGGAAGAGCTTCAGTCTTTTTGCCAACACCTCGTTGACTATATCTCAGAGGGTCACTTTAAGATTTACGATATGGTGATGGATAAGTGGCGAGCAACTGGCTTTGAAGCGACAGAAGAGATCGATCAGACCTACGGTAAAATCGTACTGACGACCGAGCCACTACTTAACTTCACCGATAAATATGCCGCAGTCGATAAAGAAGACACACTTGAAGATTTCGATAGCGATTTGTCCCTGATTGGTGAAATCATTGAAGTACGCTTCGCTGTAGAAGATGAACTGATTCAACTTATTGCAGATAGCTTAGCGGTACCACCAGGCGCTTAAAACCACTTTCTATCTGAGTAGGTTCTCCACATACTTGTTGGCACTTGTCGGTGCCAACCACATTTCTCGTGTACCACTTTCCTGCTAACTTCTATCAAGTCGTTCTCGCTTTAATCCATTACTTTCAGCCATTCCACTGACTTTAAATCACTAGTAAAGCAATTCGGCCGAATTAAAGAGTCAAATGACAGGCAATAAAAAAGGTTCATCGCGGCTTTCCGGGGAAAGCCGCTTTTG
>NZ_JYJP01000113.1 GCF_001012815.1 Vibrio mexicanus | reverse complement strand
GCACTTAAAAATGATACGCTAGTTCAGTGGAAAACGGAGTCTGGCTATCACGACTGCTCAATCTCTGAGACGGCAATGTCTCGATATAAAGGACTGACTAGCGGTACCTTGAGCTTGATATTTTATAATGCTCAGGTTGGTGAGGCGCTGGCAAATGTCAAAGCAATGAACAAAGTCCTAGGGCTAGGTATGCCTATTAGAAACTAGCAGGTAAGCTCCGTAGCATAACTACGCCCTTTACTTGATTTGATGCCATTATGAGGCACTATGATACTTAAGCCTTAAAAAAACAGAGTTACTTATTTAAGACAACTAGAATAGCCTCTTCACTTAGTGGAATTATCTCAGTGTTTTTGGAGCCTGGATAGTTAACTAAATCATCTAACAGAGCCGAAAATTTTGTTTTATTCCATATCCTCAATATGAGTTTTCCGTTCTCTTTCAAAAGATCAATGTATTGGTCAATGAAGGTAATATGTTTGTCAGGATAAAAGTAATAAGCAATTTCGATAGCAAAAATAACGTCATACTGGCTACCATAGGAGTACGATAGCGCATCGCCTTGAACAAATTGAATGTTTTTGCTATCAAAGAGTTTTTTAGCTCTAGCGACAGCATAGTGAGAGAGATCAATCCCAGTATATGTAGTGTATTGCGTTGAGTCAAAGTTGGACACAAAGTTTCCAGTCCCACACCCAACATCCAAAACATCGCCACAAACAAAGTCCGTTAGAACAGAGTGTGTATTCATGTCCATACTTTGGTCAATGTAATCCCACCGACCACATCTATATTCTACTTCCCATAGGGTCTTACATAACAATGCGTTATTTGTATTCTTCAAAAACCTGAAAAAGTTAAAGATCTTTTGCTTCATTGAACTTCCTAGTTTCGTGTTTGATTGGGTTACTCTATTTCGAATATAGAGTCGATGATTATTGGTAGGTTTTTACGTACTGAGGTGGCCCCAAATACGGAACGCGCATGAACCCCTTTTTCACCAAAAACATCGGCCATAAGATCAGAACAGCCATCAAGCACTTTAGGGTGTTCTTCAAACTCTTCGGTCGCATTAACAAACCCTTGTAACTTAACCACTCTTTTAACTTTATCCAGTGAACCCAGCTCCAATTTGATAGCTGCTAATATGTCTAGACCGGTTGCTTTTGCAAATTCATACCCCTGCTCTACGGTATATTCCTTTCCTACTTTGCCCTTAGGTACCACTTCAAGTCCAGCGACGGGGCCTTTACCAGAAACATACAAAAGGTTGCCTGATCTCACACAGTTACAATAGCTACCTTGAGGGTTGCTCGCTGAAGGTAGTGCGAGACCCAGTTCATTTATTCTGTCCTCAATACTCATTGATTGTCCTTATCTAAAACTGTTTTCTATTTATTGACATACTTGATTACTTTAGCGGGATTTCCCGCAACACAGGCACCATCGGGTACATCGGTTGTGACTACAGCACCAGCCCCGACTACTGCTTCTTTTCCAATGGTCACCCCAGGAAGAATAATCGCCCCGTAGCCAATCCATACATCGTCTTTAATCGTAACGGGTCGGATCGACAACCGTTCTAGCTCGTCGCTTTGTTCTCGGTTGTTTAATGCATGACCAGAGCAGTCCATCACGACTACATTGGGGCCAAATATGACACGATCTCCTACAATTACTTGTTCGTATGCAACGATACTGGTTCCCTGTAGTGAGCAACGTTGCCCAATGTGGATGCGACCAAACTTTCGATTGGGTAGCTTTAAGCAAGTTAGCTTTGTTGGTCCACTTAAAAAAGCCGGATCGGAGGAAGAGTCGATAAAGGTCCTATCACCAATAATGACCCTATTTGCATTCAGCACCGTTTCTCTAATGGGGGCCTTCTCTGCAATAGTAGTTATGAAAATTCTTGGACAACCAGAAAAAGTAACTCGGTTGCCCAAACTTAACTGCTCTTTGGCACACTCGTTTATTTCTACATTTGACAAGCCCTGATCTCGTGTTGGACACAATATTTTGTCAGAGTAGTACCTATACATGGTTTTTCTCCCTACTAGAGTTAAGAGGGTAATCTCCGCCTTCATCTAGAAGCGTTGAATTGACATATTTGAATCGGCTGTGCAGTAGTAATTGTGTTGATCTGCGTTGATGTTTTTTGTGTATATATTCTAGGTTCTTTTTACTGCTTTTCTCTCTACCCGTAAGGTCTGCCGGATGAGGAATATGAATCGCTTTAAAGGCGTTCATAAAACGGATTTTTGTACCTAACAATTGTACTCTTAAGCAAAACTCCACATCCTCGCCACCCCAACTATTGAAGGACTCGTCAAACCCTCCCACTTGTTTTGCTATAGTCGTTGGAATAGCGAGCATCGCTGTCCAACCGTATATCCAAGCCGCAGGGAGTTGTTCCAGAGGTAAGTTGTATTGGGAGAGCATTGCTACTCTAGTGTCAGGGTATTTATCGTAACGTTTTTCATAGATAAACTGATCTGTAGCCCTAAGGCATAATTTGCGATCAAGTTCGCTAATTGTGTCGGAACCTTGTTCATCGAAACCATACAAGTTTCCGAGAGTGACGGATGCGGCCTTATGGTTATGGATTAAAGTTGAAAGGGTGTCTGGAAATAAATAAACCCCCGTATCTACAAATACAATCAAATCGTATATCGCTAAGTTTATTCCTTTGTTCCTAGCGGCCGCGACACGAAAACCTTTATCCTCTTGATAGGTATATTCGACTTTAAAGCTATTACGGTTATGATTGCTTTTAAATTGGTTAACTAATTCTTTCGTTCCATCCGAGCTACCATCGTCGACTACAATAATTTGTATTGGTATTTTTCCCGTTTGACCGAGAAGCGAATTTAAAGTGCATAGTAGTAAGGATTGTCGATTGTAGGTTGGAATAATCACTGAAATCATGTGGTCCCTTTCATTGAATATGTTTGGTGATTTCTTCTAGCTGACCGTCCACAGCACGGACACGCGGCATAACTAAATAGTCGTAACGATCATAGGTTATAAGGCGTTCTTCCGTTGTTACTGCTGTCTGAATGGGCATAGACCTGATGACGTTAATCACTTTGGGATTATATCGACCAAATGGATAAGCAAGATGTGTCGCATTCAGGCCCAACTCCTCTTCAATCCTTTTGTTGCAGTACGTGATTTCGTTTGCAATTTCGTCTTGCGTCAACTCCGTCAAGTTTGGATGGGTATGTGTATGCAGCCCCACCGTCAATAGCCCACTGTCGAGCATTTCTCGAAGTTGCGCCCAACTTAACCCCAGGTAATAATAGGACTCAAAATTGTCAATGTGCTCTTGAAGCAGCCGTTTCTGTTGAGCTGGATTTGTGCTCTGAGCATCGATAAGCTTTAACGCCTTGCTGATAGCCGCTTCCAATCCCAACTCTTTACAGGAAATTTTCTCTCCTGCAATCCATAGGTGACCCTTATTTGTTAGTTCTTCTTTGATGATTTCTGATGAATGACAAATAACATGATCGGGGTACCCAGTTGATAGGTATATAGTGAATGGGATTCCAGACTTTTTTAGTATTGGAAAAGCGAGTTGGTAATTATCAGCAAAACCGTCATCAAATGTTAAACAGCCATAGGTGCCATTTGTTTCATTACTGATAACCTCAAGCAGCTGATCTATAGTGACAAATTCGACACTATGGCTATCTTGCAATGAAATAATTTCTTCCAAAAATTTCTTCGAAATCTCTAGCCTTGGACTGGTATTGTGTGAGGCCTTTAGCTCCGGATCGTAGACACGATGCAGCGTAATGATAAAATAATTTCGATTCATATTTCTAACTCCACACTTGTTTTTTCCAAATGCCAGTGCTCCAGCGTTTCTGCATAATCGTTACCTTCACTGCATCTTCAATGAGAAGGGCGGCAATAACTCCGAGATAACCCAATAGTAGGGACTTTAAAAGGAGCAGACTCAAAGGCAGAGTGATCACCCAAGGCAAGAGCATATATCTCGAAGAGATGTATTTTATATCTCCGGTTCCAATCAGTATGTGGTGATTCGCTATATTAAAAGCCATTAATAAACATAAGATCCCGTTGGCGATAAAATTGATAGGTAAAGGGATAGCTGTGTTTTATTGAGGTTGAAGTAAGAAACGTATTGACCCTCAAGCAGCCAGAAAACAAACAAGACGATTCCCACACCATATAGGGCTGTTCGTGAACTAAATCTTTTTATGAAAAATAGATTTGGTGTTTCAGAATGAATCGCCTTCGCGGTAATAACCTGAGCGGCTCGACCTACGCTAACTGCCCAAGCTGAACTGAGCAGGATAATGTTGTTTAATAGAACTCTGAGGACCAATTCACTTTGAGCAAAGTGAGATGTAATACCGACCAGAACAGCGCTGGATGCATAAAATGACAGAGATTCAAATGACAAGAATAGCGCACTCTTCAAAGCATTTTTTACTCCTTTAATTGCGCGGCTCCCAATGGATAGAGTTAACTGCACATATCTTCTACCAGCTATGACGATGTATACCAGTTGACAGAATCTTGCTACCCATGTCGAGTAAATCACTGACATAAACCCCACGTTCAACGAATCGGCAAAGGAAACCAACAATAAATAGTTGATAGAAATATTGACCCCAAGAGCAATAAAGTTTCCTTTGGCGTTTATTTGTGCTTGTTCATGAACTCTTAAAAGGCAGCTATAAGCCATTTGCAGAGACTTTATCGGTATGGATACTGATGTAAGAGACAAATATAAGACAAAAAAGGTAGTAATTTGCTTATCAAAACCATTCAATGTGGCGAAAGCAGGCGCCAAAAAATACAGGATCAACGCCCAAAATATACCCAACACTATGGCTAAAACCACCAACAGTGACTGCACCTCACTGACACAGTCTAATCTATTTTTTCCGATCTGTTGTCCCAAATAAACACTAATCGCCTGATAACAGCTAGACAGAAACACTGCAGCAATAAATGCATACGGTAGGGTCGCATTAACGCCAATCGAAGCCTCTGGAGAAACTAAAGCGATAAAAAACGAGTCAGAGATCAAGATCAGAGAGAAAACCAACTGTTCAATAAAATTCGGCCAAATTGAACGATAAAAACGGGATCTAGATATTGACTCACACATTGTGGGTCTGCCCTCTCACAATTGCCTTAGCGCAATGTTGCGCTTGCAGATAATAATTAAACCGTGACTTTGGGGACGGTAAGTAATAATGAAAACTATGGCACCCTTCAGTGAGTGCTCCTAAAAAACGAATCCGATTACTAAGTTGATTCTGATTTTCCCCCACAACGAAAAATTCGTTGTCAACGGCAATACCGATTGGTTTCCCTAGGGTCTTTTGAAGTGTTATCTTCCCACGCTCTAACAGATTGCTAATCAATGGATTTCGTTCCATATGCTCTGCCAATGTATCGATATGAGCCTTAATATTCCAATCGTAAGCGTGACCATCAGCGTCAATCCATTGCTGATCATCAAAGTGAAGCAACGACGACATAGATATAGTAACAATGCTCTTTTTGATCAGAATGGACAATTCGCTATTTCTTACTAACGGGGGCCTACATTCAAGCGGTAAAAAACTTTGTATGCGGAAGCGTAGAAATCTTCGTAACACTTTTCCGAGCAACTCTCTGAATCAATAAAGTTTCGTAGATCAGCCCTTAAGTATCGAAGCAATTCAATCGCAAATTTATAAGCCGTTGGAACGGTTGAGTTCGCAATATCTTGGTTAAGTTGAGCGTAGAAACCCTCAGGCGTCGCTTGCTGGTTGGATAACCCAAACCAGTTGTCTGGCTGACAATCCGCAAGATATGGAGCCATTATTGTTTCAAATTGAGATATGTTTTCAGAGTAAGTCTCTAGGTGAAACGCGAGTGAAGGCTCCAGTTTGCACAAGAATACCCCGAAGGCTAACTTGACCTCTCTCTTGATTAACAATAGAACATCTTGCTCAAAGCACACCTCTTTTCGATTCAGCTTTTCAAGATTATATTTAGTGAAGTAATGAGGCGTATAGTCCGCTATCGCTGTAACATCGTATAGAGGCCGACTTAAAAATGGCATTTCTTTAGAAGTGACCATCGTGATAGCGGGCTCTTCACCACTCGGCATATAATCAATCGCTACGCCTTGTTCATCGTATTTAAATTCTCCCCCTTTCCCTTGAGTTAAAGAAACAATTGCGTCCATGGCAGACAGACCAACGCCACTAATGACGACTCGGCTATCAGGATGACAATGTTCCTTTAAAAACTGTGCTGGGTAACAGTTCAATACCTTGTGTCTTATGTCAGACTTTGGGGCTCCTTGACCATGACCTAAGCAGAAGATCACTTCATCGCATTCTATAACACGATCATCATCTAGCTTTAGGTAACACTTTCTCTGACCTTCTGGTTCGTCGAGACTTACCACTGAATGCGGTATGAGCTCTACCGGACAAGTGGACTCCGCATTGATCAATTGAAAACAGTCATGTAAATACTGAGCCAGCAAATGCCTAGGAAGAAAGTCCGTCGGTTTAATCTTTCTGCCTTCCGTTGTGCTTAGTGCGGTACCATTGAGTCGTAGTCCTTTTTTCATGACCCATTCGTAAAAGGTATAATGGGAAACGTCAAACGACGTACTCATAGCAGCTCTATCCATGAAACAGCAAATCTCACCGCAATGTGTATTGAGCAATAAGTTGTCTTCTTTTTCCCACCCGTATACCCCGTGCCCCATCGGGTTCGGGTCAATTAGATTGATTTGAACTCTGCGGCCAGTGTCTCGGCATTCTCTAGTGAGAGCGTCAAACATTGCGAGGCCGACGGGACCGACTCCAACAATGGAAATACTTTTCATGGTGCGTATGTCTCTATGTGTTGGTTTATAAAATCAAGTTCATCTTCAATATTGTTAACCATGGTATAAGCACTTTTCTTCACTAACTCTCGGCGTTCTTCTTCGACAGAGAACAGGTTCTTATCGATAATGTGCTTCACCCAATGTCGATGCCTATCAACATTTTGATTAGACAAACCATGCCCATGTCGACGGTAGCTAAATCCATCAATGCCTGTATATACATATCGGTATTTGGCAGCGAGCCTGATCTTTAGATCCCAGTTTTCATAAAAAGGTATGGAATCGTCATGACCCCCAACATTGGTGTAGAGTTCTTTTTTCATCGTGAAATTTTGGGGTACTAGGCACCTTCTGCAAACTAAATCATCATGAATCCAACCTTCTTTAACCGGTCGAATAAGACGAAATTTATTCGCATGACGTCCGTCTCCATGACATATATTGACATCGGAAAATGCAATGACATCTTCTCCCAACTTTTGCTTGAAGTAAGTGATAAGTTCCATTTCTTTCGACAATTTGTCTGTACGAGGTATAAAGTCATCACTGTCCAAATAATTAAAGTATTCACCAGTGGCTGCTTCTATGCCAATCATTCGGTTTTTTGTGATCCCTAAGTTCTCTTGATTGAAAACGACCTTCACCCGCTTATCTTGTGCCGCCAATTTTTCGATGACATCTTTAGAGTGGTCGGTTGAACAGTCGTCAGCAATGATCACTTCTATATTTTCATAGTCTTGTGACAATATGCTTTGGACACACTCTTCGATGAATTCAGCGTTATTATAATTAGGTACTACGGTTGAAACTAAGGGCTTGTTATTCATGAGTTCTCCAAAAAGTGAGTGATATTTCGATTAGGGTGATAGCTAAGTTGCATGCGACATCTCTGACCTTTAAGTGTTTTCACACAAGCGTCTCCAACAGCAGGGCTTTGTGCAAACCCTCCCGTATTATGTCCGCCAGTCATAATTAGCACTCCGTTGTTTTCGGTGGGCATGGTGTCAAACAGGCCTAACCCCGTTGATGTCCAAGGACGTGTACAAATGCGGAATGAGTCAACGTCCTGACTGCGAAATTTACTTGGAAGCAAAGTATCGGCAATGTGGTCGGGACATCGCTTAAGCGTTTTTACTGCCGCTTGGCATGAGATGTCAGCGTTCACGCCTATAAAACCGTGCCCGGCACCGATGCAGAGGCTAGCATTGTTGTTGTCGTCGATGACCGGGATGATGTTTCCACCTTCTGCCGCGCCCGTCGAGGCGAATCCGTGGCGAGAAATTTTAATTGGATTGGTCAGCGGAAAGGTTTCATTCGCCAGTTTTGTCCATGAGCCCACTACAGAAGCGATTTTGTTTTCTAACCTAGTCCCCTCTAAAAGCATGCCGTGATTAGATCCAAGGCTAAGTACATAATTAGTTGCACTAATCACTTCTCCATCTGAACATTGAAGTCCCTGTATAACGCCAGACCGCTTAACTATAACTTCAATAGAGTTTCTCCAATGGAAAGTAACTCCTTTCGACTCTAGTAATGAGATAAGCTTGCGGCCCAATTTATGAATGTTAAGACTGAACCCTACTACTTCTATTGCAGCTACAGCATCACCAGTGGCTATCGCTTCTTCAAGGCTAGGCTCTAACCTACCTAACTCAGCAAGAGAGACATCTCTAATATAAGCACCAATAGCCTGTTCAGTTTGCTTTGCCTTTTGATAAGCCTCTTGGGTTTGATATATCCTCAATAAGCGAGGCGAATAGTCTATACCATGAGTCAGTTCTGGATAATCAGAAAACAAACGCTCCCAGTGTTTGGCACTTTCTTTGTTAAATTCAATTATTTCATCGTTGTAGAGTCCAATCAGCCAGCTAGGAAGAGATTCAAAATCATCAATCCAGCTTTCCGTTTTATTGCAATCCACTTTTTGACTTATCCACCCACCGTCTTCAACTAACGCACGAAAAGTAAGTGGGGCTTTTTTTCCTTGCGTTAGGAGTCCTTTAAATTGATGTTGTCGTGACTCGTTCAGCGAAAATATTCGCGCACCTAGCCCACCAAATGTCGCCCCTTGTAGTCGCCAGTCGCTCTCTTTTTCCGGGTAGGGTGCTCTGTCGTAAATTTCAATGCTGTGGCTTTCTTCGACAAGATAGAGAGCCGTGACCAGGTTGACTATGCCAGCCCCAACCATAATGGTATCTTTACCAACTTCTTGTGTGGGTAAATATAAAGGCAGATAACTTTGGGTAGTTTCCTCTATTTGCTTTAAGGCGATGAGTAGGTAAGTCGTTAAATCAGGACACTCGATTGACGTGCCATATTCTAGGGGACAAATTGCAACTTTTTCCGACTTTTTCCATAAAAAAACTCTATCAGATGTTACTATAACATCATTGAAAACTGACCTGTCCTTAGAGATTAAATAGTCATTATCTCTGATCTTGATGTCATCAAAGCTATTTAGATGGATTATTTTTGATTTAATTATATCTTCATTGGACAAATTAGGAGTAAAGTCGATAAATATAGCCATTACTGATCTACCATTTAATTTTTATTAGTGTAATTTAAAGTAATTTACATATGCTTTAAAAGCAGATTTATCTCGATCGCTTTTCCATTTAAAAGTGTCTCTACTTCAGGGGTTTTATATTTGTTATAGAAGTATTCCCTATTTTCTTTAGCGAGCAAGTTATTTGTTTTTATATTTTCCTTTTTCCTTGGAATTCGTATTGCAAATCCATCTCTCGATAATTGAAACGTACAGTTCAATCGGTACAAAGAGTAACCAAAGTCGACATCTTCGACCCCCATGATGTATACTTTTCGTCAAATCCTTGGGTTTTATTGTATAGCTCCCTTTTAATCGAAACATTTCCTGTCCAGAAAATAGCCCAAGGGTAAGGTAGTCGGGTCAAGGTATCCGAAGACGCTTCAAATACAGGTTCTCGAATGTCGCTGAATTCATGTGAATTAACGATAGAATTACAAAACTCGTCTACGTTTTGTTTTAAATAAAGTTGACTCAATTTTTCTCGGCTCGATTTCGATAGATTTTGCTCAATAGCATACATGTAACCAATGACAGCCAAGTTTTGCGACTCATCATGAAGTTTTTTGTGCGCTTTGAGAAAGTTTGAGCCTACAATCATGCCACTATCAACAAAAGCTAATATTCTACCTCTTGACAGTTTAGCTCCGACATTTCTCGATAAAGACACCCTATAACCTTTATCCTCATGATAGTGATAATGGTAATTAAAATTATATTCCTGTTTTTTTATGGTTTCTTCTGAACCATCGGACGACCCATCATCCACTATAATCACTTCTAGTTTAATACCCTCTTTCTTGCATCTATCTATAGAAGATAGAGTTTGCATTAGTAATTCCTTTCTATTGTAAGTGGGAATAATTATAGAGATATCAATATCAAAAAAATCCGTACCCTGACTCATAACAAACCCAAACTAAAGGAGTAATAAAATAAATTCCATTTCATGAAACATGTATTAATAACACACTAGCCTATAACTAATTAATATTAATACCAACAAGTTAACGATTGCCATCTATATTAACTGCTGTATTTAAAAATACTCATACTAGTTGTGAATCTTTAGAATCCCATTCCTAGTGATTTTTTTCTAGAGTGACCTTAATGCTCTGCGACTAAATACACACAAATAATACAAACTATTAACATTTAAGTTATTTAATAAGGATATGCTACAAATTCAAATGTTTGGCTAAGGGTGGCTACTTTTTAGAATTAGCCCCAAATAGTTGGACGGCTTTGACGTGATGGACGCACCTCCCTTCTCGCACCGATGTACCAAACTAACGGTGTGTAATGGATCATCAAATTTGGCCTCCTCTTTGGAGGTTTTGCTATTAGCTATTTTAGGGAAAAATCAGCTTACTTTCATTAGCGCATTACGCAGCTGTAACTCGTCTTGGGGCACTTCTGAGTTACTAAGTGCCAATTGTGAAGGTTGTGTCGGATAGGCGACACCTGTTACCAGATGCCGCCCTCCTAAGAACCGTACGTGCAACTTTCACTGCATACGGCTCAAGCCTCCACTAAGGCATCGTTTGACACCCAACAACTCATAAAGCAGTTAGAGCAGGATCAACCCACGAGTTGCGAGCTTGTCTTTTTGACTTCCGCTTTACCAAGTATTCTTGGTATTCAGGGTCAAAAGGAGTCGCTGAACTCCTGATTTTCACATGTCGCTCAATAGGCACTTTTGCTATTTGGAATAGGTTAAACTGGCAATCCATGTCCATGATCTTCTGCCAGCCGTGAAATTGCCATTGGCCTTTACGATTGAGGAAGTATTTATGAACAACCCAGTTCTTGGACTTGGTTGGATGACGCCTAACTGCCCAGTGCCATAATGCTTGGAATAGTTTGTGGCCAACATATCCGAATACCTGTTTAGCAACACAGTGTCGATAATAGTTCGACCACCCCCTTAGCTTTGGATTTATCAATTTGATAAGATCATTCACTGGAAGGGTTGCATGCTTTTTGATGAGTTCACGCAGGTTACTCAAGAACATCAACGTATTGGATTTACTCGGTTTAATGAGTAGTTTTCCTTTGTATTTCCTATGATTGAATCCAAGGAAGTCAAAGCCATCGTTAATATGGGTAATATGCGTTTTCTCTTCGGAGAGTGTTAAGCCTCGCTCTAATAAGAAGTTATTAATCAACGGTTTGATATCATACTCCAACACTTCCTTTGAAGCGCAAGTGACGACGAAATCGTCGGCGTATCCGATAAAGTTGGCTCTTGCACCCTGTTTGAGTGCGGTGGACTTTATCTGTTGTTCAAGACCAGCGAGAGTCATTAACATCAAGGTTGGGGATATAATACCACCTTGTGGTGTGCCCTCATCGGTACGGTAGAACAGACCTTTGTCCATAAAGCCAGACTTTAGCCATTGTTCCAACATGCGCTTATCTACTGCGATGTTATCAAGAAGCCATTGGTGGCCGATCTTGTCGAAACAGGCTTTGATGTCCCCTTCGAGTACCCATTGAGCTGATTTCTTTGTTGCCAAACATTTAAAGCACTGATCGACAGCGTCAGCCGTGCTGCGGTTTGGCCTAAATCCATAGCTGTTTGGATCGGCAAGGGTTTCTGACACTGGCTCCAGTGCAAGAAGGTGGAGCGCTTGTTGCGCTCGGTCTATCATACACGGGATACCTAGCGGTCGAAGTTTGCCATTCTTTTTGGGGATATAGATACGCTTGAGCGGTTTGGCACTGTATGCCTTTCTGCTCAATTGATTAACTGCTTTCATACGGCGTGCACCTGTGTTCCAGATGACACCATCTACTCCAGGCGTTTTGCTGCCTTTATTTTGAGATACTCGCTTAACCGCAAGAAGCTTAGCTGAGCGAGAATGAGTTAAGAGCCACTGTAAGGACTTCACCTTACCGTGTTTCTTCTCTCTAGTTGCCTTTGCGATACGCATTTGAAGCTTTAATACAAGCGCTTCAACGGATTTCCAGTCGATTGACTGCCATTGAAGACTGTCAGGAGAGGCACTAATCTCTTTTGAAATCATCATTTGCGTTTCCCCTTGAATAAAGTTCTTAAAATTCTCTCGCAATGGGAGACCAGTCGGAAGTAGGCTCACTTTCGTGACCAGACATAAGTCTGTATCTGCATCATTACAATACAGCTTTCGCTTTTTCCGACCTCCTTTACCTGCATCACTATCGGCCACAAAGGCTTTCCCATAGGGAGTGATACAGGCTTACCCTGTTCCGTATGTTACGTAAATGTCAGGTTAGATGCCCACTCTAGTGCGGGGAGCGTGTCGATCACGAAAGAGCATTGCCCAATCCCTTTCCAACTCCCATTGCCTTTTTGGCTACAGCGCAATAACCACTTCCGCTGCTTCGTCATATAACGCACCTTAGATGGATTCACTTACGTTCATCATACTGACTACCTAGCACTCACCCGATTTGCGTGGTTATCAGGAGGATCGTCCTCTCACGATTCGAATCCCGAGCAATTTAGATTGCTCTTCGTTACATTGTCTGAGCCGCTGCTTTATTCAGGCCCATAGGTTCATCTGGTGACACAGATGGTCCACTCATAAAGCGGTGAACAACGCTTCATACGACTTCAGGTCGCACGGGCATAAATAAGTTAGGCTTGGTCGTTTAAATAGAGCCAGTGATTTAGTCACTGGCTCTTTTGTTTACTAATGAAGTAGCCTCTAGCTAACTCATATAACTACCAGCCAAATGGTAGATACACAGGTTGTCTCGTAGCTCGTCTGCTGTCGCGCTACCAATGTAATCAATGGTGACTGGCTGATGTGGCAGTAGCGTAAAGCTTGCGTCGCTAAAGCGGCCAGCACCAGAGTATTCAGGGTGGACAAAGAAGGCTGGGGCATCACTTTTTAGTACGATTTGTAGTCCGTTTTCACCCTCAATTACATCGGTTGTGATAGTCGCAGCTGCCAGCGGTAGGCGCTTAAACAGGTCATCGAACCAAGTGTTGTAAATGACTTCACCTTGGCAGTTCAATTCAACATGGTAGAAGCCTTGCCCTTGGCGTTTTTCGAGCGCTTCTAGACTCAAGTTCCAGAGCACTTTATTACCGTCTTCCCCAATCTTATCGGATAGCGACCAAGCCTCAAGAATGTTGCCTTGCCAATCAATCAGGGATACTTGTCCTTCAACTTCACGGGCTGCGTGTTCGTCGTTGACTAAGTGAAGGCGCAGTCCTTGCTCGTCACTTATAAACGTAGCCATTTGCGGTGCGAAGAAGCGTTTCGCATGGTAGTGAAGCTGTTTCCAACGGCCAGAATATTCAATGCTCGACCATGAGCTTACAGGCCAGCAATCGTTCAATTGCCAATAGAGAATGCCGCGGCATACGGGTTTGTTGGCGCGCCAAAATTCGCTCGCGGTTTTAATCGCTAACGCTTGTTGCACTTGGCTGAGGTACAGCATTTGCTCGAAGTTGGATGGGAAACGGAAATAGCGGGTAAACATCTCGGTGATAATGCTATTGCCGCGTCCGTTTTTCTGGTGCTGTTCGAAGGTTGGCGACGTTACGTTCCAATCGCTAGGCTCTGCAAAGGTTTTGACTTCTGGCAGTGAAGGCCACGATTGGTAACCAAACTCGCTACAGAAACGTGGCTTAATGCTGTGGTAAGCGTCCAGTGATTTGCCAGAATGCCACACGTCCCAAAAGTGCATGTCGCCTTTGTTGTCATCGTGCCATGCATCACCAAAATCGAGTTCACCGTTACATGGCGAACTGGCCCAGAAACGGCGAGTTGGATCTTCGGCTTCTACGGTTTGTTGCAGTACTCGGTTAAGTCTGTCGTAGTTAACCACATACTTTTCGCGGTTGGTGCGTGATTCTGGATACCAGCCGATAGCGCCAATCACTTCGTTATCACCACACCACAGCGCAAGGCTTGTGTGGTCGCGAAGGCGCTTCACTTGGTCACGCACTTCAAGTTCGACGTCGGTTAAGAAATCTGGTGTTGATGGGTAGAGTGCGCAGGCAAACATCAGATCTTGCCAAACCAGCAGGCCAAGCTCGTCGCACAAGTCGTAGAACTCGTCTTGCTCGTACATGCCGCCACCCCAAACACGAATCATATTCATGTTGGCATCAACGGCGTCTTGTAGCAGCGTGCGATAGCGGTCTGAGGTATGTAGTGCTGGCATGGCATCGAGTGGAATCCAGTTTGCGCCCTTGGCCATGATCGCTTTACCATTGACGACAAACGTCATGGAGGAACCGACATCATCAGGCAAGGTTTCCAGCTCTAACTCTCTTAAGCCGATTTTCTTCGAAATAGTTTGGTTGCTGATGGACACTGTTAGTGTGTACAACGGCTGCTCGCCATAACCTGCGGGCCACCAACGTTGTGGATTCTCAATGGCAAAAGTGAGTGTTGCGTTGCAAGCGACTTCTGTTTGCGCTTCTAGGGCTTCACCAGATGGTGAAGTAAGAACAGCGCTGATTCGATCGTTTGAGTCCGCACCCGCCAATAGTTCAAGATCAACAGCGACATTGAGCTGGCAGTGTTCATCTTGCCACGTCTGCTCAGTCACAAAGTTATTGAGTCGATATTGCTCGCGTGTAATCAGCTCAATAGGGGCGTAAACACCGCTAGTTAACAAACAAATTCCCCAGTCCCAGCCTGAGTGGCATTGAGTTTTACGTAGGGTATTCATATGTGGGATCTGGTTGTTACCCACTGCCCATGGTACAGGGAAAGGCAGCTTTTCGGCGCGTGCGGCAGCCTCTAAGTCGGCACGTTTAATGGTGATGGTGAGGGTATTGTCGCCTTCAACCAATAGTGGGCGAACGTCCGTGCGATACAGCCGGAACATGTTGCTGCATTCCAGAACGGTTTCACCATTGAGCTCAATGGTTGCCATGGTGTCGACCATGCTCATGGAAAGGTCAATAACACGGCTGTCCAGAAGTTTGGGAGTGACATGGAATACGCGAGTCATTTGCCAATCGTGCTGAGAAACCCACTGCACCTCTTTTTCGTGCGTTGCCCAATAGGGATTGGGGATGATGTCGTCTGCGAGAAGGGCTGAATGCACGTCGCCCGGCAGTGTTATATCAGTTTGAATTTCTGGATTCGTTAGGGATGCTAGGCGCCAATTTCCGTCAAGAATTAAACGATTCATGCCCACTCCTATTATTGGTTAGAATTGAAGTCGCGCCATCATACGAAGGGGCTGATTTTATTAAGGTGTTCCCGAGCAACATTTGACGAGAAACTGAGTTTATTTACTCAGAAATCGGAGCTTGGTCATAGTTTTATCGGCGCTATTTTGGCTTTCTAAATAGGCGAAGTTTTAATCTATTAATGAGCTGAAACTATGAGTCAATTTAGGCTCAATTCTTTAATGATTAACTCAATCATTCTTTGAAGAAGGAGACACCGAAATGACAAGCTCACCTCGCATATTGGTAGCGGGTTCGACAGGCTACTTAGGTTTGCACATAGTGAAACAGCTTATGGCGACAGGGCATGATTTCATTGCTGTTGCGAGAAACAAGCAGAAGCTGGTTCGCGATGGTGTGGCCGAAGAGCAAATCATAGAAGCGCAAGTGACCAAGCCTAGCGACTTGCAAGGTATTTGCGATGGGGTCGATATGGTTATCTCTTGCTTGGGAATTACGCGGCAAAAAGATGGCCTGAGTTATATGGATGTCGATTATCAAGCCAACCTTAATCTGTTGCTTGAAGCGGAAAAAGCGGGTGTGTCTAAGTTCATCTACATTTCGGCCTTCAATGCGCCAAACTATCCGAAAGTGCGCATATTGAGCGCCAAAGAAAAGTTTGCGACGCGTTTGTTGAATTCAGAAAAGCTGCAACCGTGTGTCATCCGTCCGAACGGTTTTTTCGTCGACCTTGAAGAGGTTTACCATATGGCGAGGAAAGGCCGCGTCTATCAATTTGGTTCCGGAGCATGAAGATAAACCCTATCCATGGCGCCGACTTAGCACAGTTCTGCTTGCAGCAAATAGAATCTGACGAGCGAGAGGTCGATGTCGGTGGGCCTGAAACCCTCTCAATCAACCAAATTGCAAAGGTCGCGTTTGAAGTGCAGCAAAAGCGAGTGGCGATTACATCGATTCCTGACTCTGTTCGTCGAATGCTGATTTGGTTTATGGCGAAACTACCCGACAGATACGCAGGTGGCGCAGAGTTCTTTCTTACTATGTTGGGTAGTGACTCAGTTGCACCTTCTTACGGCAAACAGACCTTAGCTAAGCATTACGCTCGACTTACAAAACCTTAAGCCATCCGCTCAATATTGTTGACCAAGTAATCGATCAATAAACGCACGCGGGTGGGTAGGTAATCTCTTGAAGAGTAGTAACACCAAATGGTGACGGGGTCGCCCCAGTACTCTTCTAGAAGCGGCGTTATTTTTTTCGAGCTCAGTTCATCTCGAAATAACCAACTGCCTAGCATGCTGATACCCGCACCGGCCAATGTTGCTTGTTTGGCGGCGGCGAAGTTATTCATGATCAGTCGGCCTTTCGGCTCATAGATCTTCGCAATTCCCTTCTCTTGAATTGGCCAGTTACGAATCCGCCCGGTGGTTGACGAGCGAACGGGGATGCAACGGTGTTCATCTAAGTCTTGTAGCTATCGGGAAGGCCATATTGCTCTATGTAGTTGGGGCTGCGTATATTCCCACGCTCTGCTTGAGTAAAGGGCGTGCGATTAATCGCGAGTCTTGATTGATGGCCACGCCAATCCCTAAATCGAATCCATGCTCGACCAGATCGACGTTGCGATCGTCAAAGTGCAAATCGCAGATGATCTGTGGGTAGAGAGTCATAAACTCCATCACCAAAGGCAGAATATGTTCTTGACCAATTGAACTCGCGGGAAGGTTAACTTTGATGGTTCCACCTGCCGCGCTTGTATCGTCTGCAATTTGGTCGATGGTATCTTGAATGGAGGCCATGGATGGGCCTAGGCTATCAAACAGTTGTTGGCCAGTTTGTGTGAGGCTTAGCGAGTGAGAAGAACGAAAAAAAAGTTTCATTTGCCACTCATCTTCTAGTTTGGTAATGGCTTTACTCACGGCGGGTGCAGAGACCCCTAACGCCCTTGCAGCCGAGGAAAAACTGCCGCTTTTGGCGACCTGAATAAACACAGGAAGTTGGCTAGGAAGTGATTTCATTAACTTTTGGTTATGTTAAAGATGAGTGCTTTGACACTACAAGTTAACAAAGGCTTGGTCAATACTAGAACCAACGAAACGAAATACACAAGGCGAGTTCACTATGTCTCTACCCGCATTACACCGCAGTATTATTAACAACGATTTTGAACAGTTCTCTTCATTGATTGAAGGGGGCTCGGATGTAAACCAGTTGGATCCTGTAATGG
The DNA here is from genome assembly GCF_001012815.1 of Vibrio mexicanus. Taxonomy (GTDB): domain Bacteria; phylum Pseudomonadota; class Gammaproteobacteria; order Enterobacterales; family Vibrionaceae; genus Vibrio; species Vibrio mexicanus. The sequence continues at coordinate 1,560 of NZ_JYJP01000113.1, read as the reverse complement.
GAAACTCTCCATTGCACATTGCCGCGCAACAGGGTTCTGAACAATGGGTAGTGGCATTGCTAGAGGCGAATGCTTTTATTAACTTGCAGACGCCAAAGCATGGCGTAACACCATTAATGGTTGCAGTTTGGCACCGTAAGCCTGCAATGGTTGCGACACTGCTTAAGCAAGGCGATATCAATATAGAGATCGTCTCAACATTCGGGTTGAAAGCAGAACATCTTGTCGAATTTGGTGCAAATGATGATGACCAGTACGGGCTCGCTCAAGCGGCGGAAATGGCCGAGATGTTTGAGGCTTATAGAGCTAATCGAACGCTGCGAGAGTCTGATTTAGCAGCTTACCAGATTGTGACCAGTGGCGATGATACGGACGCCCAAAAAGCCCAGCAGTTGGCACAACTTACAGATTGGGCAACGTTAAATGAGACCTCCGCAATTACGTCATCGGGTAATGATGAACACACTGCAGTGATGGTTGCTGCGCGTGATGGTGACATCGAAGCGTTGAAAGTGCTGATGGAACAAGGCGGCGACCAAACCATTCCTGACCATTACATGAAAGCGATTCCTTTGCATAAGGCCGCTTACAATGGCCGACCGGATGTGATTCGCCTGCTGGCTCACTATTCAGGCTTTCAGGAAACATTGAATGCTCAAGGCCCAAATAATGGGTACACACCATTACATGACGCAATTTGGCATGGTCACGTTGAAGCAGCCAAAGTACTGATTGATGCAGGTGCACGCACTGATCTTGTTGGGTACGACGGTAAAACGCCACTGATGCTCGCCAAAGAGTATCGCTACCAAAATATTGTTGATCTTCTGGAGACAAAATAATGAATGTACTTGTTGTCTACTGGCATCCTGAGCCAAAAAGCTTTAACGGCGCAATGTTTCGTCGCGGTATCGAAGCGCTAGAAGCGGCAGGCCATTCGGTGAAAACGTCCGACTTACATGCGATGAACTTTGACCCTGTGTCGGGTAGAAAGAATTTTGAATCGGCCAACAACGATGATTTTTTTAAGCAGCAACTTGAAGAGATGCATGCCGCTCAGATTGATGGATTTTCGTCGGATATTGAAGAAGAAATTCAAAAGCTCGAGTGGTGCGATCTCATGATCTTCCAATTTCCACTTTGGTGGTTTGGTTTACCTGCCACAATTAAAGGCTGGGTGGATCGTGTGTTCGCTATGGGGCGAGTGTATGGCGGTGGGCGTTTCTATGAAAATGGCGTGTTCAAAGGGAAAAAATCCATGGTCAGTGTCACCATGGGCGGCCCTGAAGAGACGTATGATAAAGGCGGATGGAATGGTGACTTAGACGCGATTCTACGTCCTATACATCGCGGCATCTTTGAGTTCACTGGCTTCTCTGTTTTGGAACCACAGAAAGTGTTTGGTCCGGCAAGAATGACTGATGAAGAACGTACTAAGGCGCTAGAAGATTATGCGGTTCGCCTAGCAGACATAGAGACTGAAAGACCAATTGAAGTGGGCGAGTATTAGCATCCTTATCCGCTCTTTACTGAAGCCACAAAAAAGCCAGCGATAACGCC
>NZ_JYJP01000112.1 GCF_001012815.1 Vibrio mexicanus | reverse complement strand
GCAGTTTCTGGTTCCGGCTGCTCGACCTCAAGCTTTTCTTCTGACGCGGCTTCAAGAGCTTCTTCCTCTTGGCCTTCGACTACGGCACCTTCTTCAACCGTCTCTTGATTGGTTTTCGTTTGTTCTTCTTCGCCAAAACCAAGCCAAGAAAGTAATCCGCGCTTTTTCTTCTGAGTCATCAGGGGAGTTCCTAGATCTAATACACTACGACTCTCTTTTCTGTCTGCTCGTTTGAACAAGAGGAAAAGAGAGTGACAGAGGGAAAACAATTTCACAGACCAACCTTGGCTTACGAAAAATGCTACACTCTGTCACTTAACAATTCTGGTTCTATCCAAGCGTCATATTACTTGGCGACTGGATATAGTATCACTTTATTAGCGGTCAAAAAATCTATGGTAAGACGTCGCCAGCAAAACACATCACAAAAAAAGCCATCAGGAGGCTTTGTTCGAGTTATTAGTGGCCTATGGAGAGGTCGAAAACTCCCGGTTCACGACTTGGAAGGGTTACGTCCAACCACAGACAGAGTGAAAGAGACGCTATTCAATTGGCTCGCGCAAGACGTGCCAAACGCGAAATGTTTGGACCTGTTTGCCGGATCCGGCGGACTGAGTTTTGAAGCCGCGTCACGTCAGGCAAAGCTCGTCACTATGGTGGAGCTTAACAAAGGCGCGCATCAGCAGCTCACCACCAACATTTCCGTTCTTAAAGCCGACAACATGCAAGCGGTCAACACCGATGCGATTAGCTTCCTAAAGCAGCCAAGCCAACAATACGATGTGGTGTTTATCGATCCACCGTTTCGTAAAGGGCTATTGTCTGAAACCGTGCAGCTACTTAATGATAACGGCTGGTTAGCCGAAGATGCGATGGTCTACATTGAGGTCGAAAAAGAGCTCACCATTGAAGACATTCCAGAGAACTGGCACCTACATAGAGAGAAAACCACAGGCCAAGTTCATTATCGCTTGTACCATATTCAATAAAATATGGTTCAGTAAAGTATGGTTCCGTCATGTTTAGTTCTCTAAAAGCATGACTCATAACAGAAGAAGGCCGCATTTGCGGCCTTCTTTGTTTCTATCAGCAAGTCGGTTAACGAGATAACCTTTCACACCATCTAGGAACATCTGGGTAGAGATCATCACCAGCAGCAAGCCCATTAAACGCTCAACCGCTTTCAAGCCGCGCTCACCAAGAATGCGATGGAAGAAGTTATAGAACATCAAAATAAAGAAGGTTGCGCCCCACGCCACCAGCACCGCAGCCGACAGCTCTAGCATGTTATCAGGGTGCTGACTTGAAAGTAGCAGTAAAGCCGCAATCACAGATGGACCAGCGATCATTGGAATGGCCATTGGCACAATAAACGGTTCTTCACCTGCGGCAAGGCCAGTAATACTGCCAGCACTCGGGAAAATCATCTTAATTGCAATGATAAATAGGATGATACCGCCAGAAATGCTCAAGGTTTCTGGTTGTACATGAAGGAAACTCAGGATGCTTTGGCCTGCAAACAGGAACAGCATCAGGATAATTAAAGCAAAGAATAACTCTCGCGCTAACACTTTCCGGCGACGTTTAGGATCCAAATGCTTCAAGATAGACAGGACGATTGGCAGGTTGCCAAGAGGGTCCATGATCAAGAACAACATGGTCGCGGCGGTAAGTATTTCCATTATCGGTAAGTCTCTTAAGTCAAAATCACGCGGAGTATATACCTAAGTCGCCTTCAGTTGCGAGGCTCTATAGGAATTAATCCAAAGACATACTCCACGTTTATCAGTGTAGGTGATCCTTACCCAAAATCACCATGCACTCATCTATCGATTAGTGACTACAAACGCGTGCTTGATTCAGAGCCCACTTACCGTCGATCGCGACGATTTTCTCGCGCTCAATGAAGAATGCCAATAGAGCATCTAAATCGAAACCATTCATTTTGCAGGTACGAAAAGCAGCATTCGGGCCAAACTGCGTGGCAACCTGATCGCGAAGCTCTTGTTCAGATAACGGCTGGTCACGAAGAAGATTTAATACATTGTGAGCATGAATTTCATTAGTCATATCGAGCACCTCTATTAAATATGAGTGCCAGAATACGCGAACAAGATAAGAATTCTTTGATTTAAGATAATGAACAGTAGCACATACTAAGCGAGCGCAGAGAAGACGATCAGCAGGTGTGCTAACAGATAAAAACCGCTTATCAGCATCCTACCGTGTGGTAGTGCTCGGTAATAATCGTTCAGTGCGGTGAGAACCGCTGCAACGGTGAGTGACAAAGTGCCGATGAAGCCCAATAAAGCGAAGAGTTCATGATTGGATAACCAAACTTCGCCGGCAGCCCAGCTTAGCTGTACCAAAGTCATCCCCATTATCACAACGGGGAAAATCAGACGGTCAATCCTTGGCAACAACAAGAAAAACGCAACCACGCCAGACGCGAGCAACAAGGCAGGTAACCACCAAACAATTTCGCCCTCAAGCTGAAGCCAAAACGCTTTGCTATATAGCGCTTGCGCACACAAAAAACCAAGAAAGGCCATTCTCTGATGGTTGCCAAGGAAATAGAAAACGCCCGCTACCATAGACGCAGCCAAGCCCAGTGAAACCCAAACCGTGATTTCACCCAACGGTGACGATTGAGTTAACACCGCCATAAGAAGTAACAGTAAGCTCAGTGTTTTAAACACTAGCCCTTGTTTACTATGACTCTCTGTATTTGCTGACGCGCCAGTATATTCAGACATTGCGACAGTTACTCGGCTCCACATGCCTATCCCCTCTCAAACTTCGTCGCCAGTGTAGGCAGCTAAAAGGGATTGTCCAGACTCTGTTGGTAAAAGTTCGATCTCTATTGTCGTTAACTCGAATAGCGTCCTGATTGGAAAATTAGCTGCTCGTTTTGATCATCTCACTACAGATAGAGCATTTACCCTCCATAACTATAGAGCAATTTATCAGAAATGACCTAAATCCCTTCTTACTCCCAGAGTAAAATTTCGGAAAACACAAAAACAAATTAAATAAAAACAAAAGGTTAAATATATTCCCATCAATTTTTAAAGCATAGAAACCGCGTAAAACCATAGGCTTATAAACTTAAATTTTTTCAGACATTCACCTAACAAAGTGTGACGACACTTCCGATAGTAGGCCGAGCTCTTGTATCTTCAAGGACCTAAAATTGATATTATTCGCCAAATAAGATCCATAAAAGACTAAACTTAAGAAAGTGATAGAACCATCTATCAATCAGAACAAGTGACCATATAAAAAACAATAAAAACAATAATTTAAAATAAACATCATCACTCAAGTTCAATTTTAAAGCGATTCATTTATACAATTATCAAGGCAAGAAATCGGCTAATTTCCCCGAAAAATTGAAAACTAAACATAGACTTTCAAAGACTTGACAATATAAAACTTGATCAACCCCTAAAATTAGTGCTATTCTTTTAACCATAGAGTTAACCAAAAGAATTCAGGAGCAGTGTTATGATTACCTCTTCACAAAAACAAGGACTTGTAATGATCGCAGTAGTTGTTGGGCTAATGACACTGCCAATCCTTTACTAAGTACCAAATTAAAAAACGCCAAAGGGACGCAAATGCGTCCCTTTGGCGTTTTTGTTTAGCATTCAACCATCAATCGGCGATCTAACAAGCAAACATTGGTTAAACCAATAAATAACAAAAATGAATATTTACTGCGGCAGATGCTTAGACAAGATATCCCAATTCGCGTAATAAAAAGCGAGAGCAGCTAGCGTGATCAATGCCATCAACGTAATAGCCGTGCGCCAAATAAAGCGACCACTCCGCGGAGTCAGCTCTTTTTCACACTCGTCGCAAACGGCTAAAAACTCTGAGCGATTATCGAGGCTATAATCTTCTTCGTGGACAATCTTGTTACGGATAGTCGCAACGTAGCGTAACTTCCCAATCACATCATGGGGCAAGCGCTCTTCACAGCTAGTAATGAGCTGATGAAGCCCTTTTCCTTCAGCGTGATACTGCACCCTAAGTAGCTTTTCTAAACGTCGAGTTCGCACCACTACCTTCTCAATTTCTGACATGGCTTCCCTCCAATAGGATTAAGTTTAGGGGCTTTTGAATATTCTTCTATAATCCCCTCTATTTTTCGACCACTTTTCATGCGATCTGTGCGAACAAATCAACTATCGACTTGTGATTTAACTCGCAACTTTGTTGCTAACTGCCCTAAAAGTAACGAATATATATCTTGGAACATAACCAAAATTGGGTAAATCGTTACAATAAGCGGCCTTTTTATTAGGAGTTTGTCATGCCGATCTCGTTATATATTGCTATCGCTTTTCTTATAGCTATCGCTTTTTGGGTATTTGTCCGCTTCTACCGTAAGCACATTCAAGGAGAGAATGCGCCGGAACAATCAGTACAAGTCACAGTGTTGGATAAACAAGCGATCGAAGCTGAAAATCCCGCACCAGGACAAGATGACCAAGAGTACTGGATTTACGTTCAACGCGGTTCACTTGGACCAAAACGTGAGTTCCAAGTTGGTGTTCACTACTACCACGCACTGAACCCGGGTGATAAAGGAACATTAACCTACCAAGGTGATAAATTCCTGCACTTTGCTATCAAACGCTAAGGCAGCAACCAAGCTGTCTTTGATGAGCGACTAATCAGCCCGCTCACCAACAACGCTCCAGCACCACTTATCAAGATCCAAACAGGGATTACCCAAGCCGGGTGTCCCTGATACCAACCAAACTCTTTCATTGGCCACAAGAAAATCGGATGCAGAATATAGATCCCGAGACTGTGGCGACTAATCAAGCTCACTACCTTATTAGCCCAACTAGATAAGCCTTCCCCGAAGTAGCGACACAGCATAAACACCATACTTGCCGCCAACACAACGTTGAGTGTCTTGTATGAGAACCAACGCGCCACTGTGTACTCACCAGCCTCAACACTCAAATTCACTACCATCACACACGTTGTGACAAGTGCAAGTACACCGAGTCCGGCCGCAAGACTTGTGCTAACTCGGTTTAATGGCACTTTGGTAAACAGTAGGTAGCCCAATGGTAAGTATCCCATGTACAGCCATAATTGATTGCTCCACGGACCTTCAATCTTGAGTAAGTAAAGCAAAGTCGTGACCAACCAAATCCCAGTTAAAGCATAAAGGAAATCATCACCATAATGACGCTTCGCGAGCTGTAAGAATGGTATGACAAAGTAGAGAGGAATGAAGTAGTAGAAAAAGCCCAAATGATAATAGGTAGAGTGCGTTAAGCTTTCTGATAAGGTGTCAGAGACGACTTGAGCGTCGAACCCGCTGAGAGTCCAACCGGACAAGTAAGCATAGAACAGAGACCAAATGATGAAAGGGACAAGCACCTTACCCAAGCGGCGCTTTACATAGTATTTGAAGTCAAACGGTCGCGTATCACTCAACATCAGCGCTCCCGTGATCAAAATGAACACAGGAACCGCCCAACGGGACACGCCATTAATGCTGACAGCAGTGACCCACTGGTCAAAAGGAATCACACCAAGCTCATCCCGATAAGGCGCCAAGACGTGTATGGCGATCACTGCGACCGCTGCGACACAACGCATTAAATCAAAGCATAGAACTCGTTCTCTCATTCCCTTCCCTTAGCCATCTAGTTGATCCTATACCCAAGTAACCTCAAGATGCGTGGTTCAGCGAGAATTGCCTAGTTTGCAAACGCGGCAACGATTCGAAGATCTAGTGGTTCTAAGTTGAGAATCGTTAACAAAGTGTGCGAGCTAGGCAAGCTCGCCCTTCGGGAGCGTGTCACGGGCTCAACTTCTGCGTTAAATGACTTGGAAAGAACGCATTATTCCGCTGCGCCATTTGCCTTGAATTTGAACCCGTGACAGCGCTCAGAATCATGCATCTTGAAGTCACTTGGGTATATGTCATTGACTATAGCAATAAAAAAGCTGACCAAGCTATGCTTTGGTCAGCTTAATGTTGATGCTAAGTCAGAAAATGGGCCTAGTTAACGGCGACTGGGCGCACTTTAGGAAGCTTTATAGAGATCAGTGCAGTTAGCACAAGGAAAGCAAATGAGACCCACAGACACGCTGCTAAACCAGCAACTTGGAACACCCAGCCTGACAGAACGGTACCAATCAAGCGTCCCATCGCATTCGCCATGTAGTAGAAACCGACATCCAATGAAACGCCGTCGCCTTTGGCATAGCTAACAATCAAGTACGAGTGCAGCGATGAGTTAACCGCAAAGATGGCACCAAACAGCAACAGGCCAAACACAATCACAAACTGTGGATTCCATTCATACTGAACGCCCAGAGCAATCAAGCCCGTCACGACAGCCAGTAAGATCGCCCAAAACAGCGCCGCGTCACCATTAGGTAACTTACCATCAGACTTACCCGTAATTCGCGGAGCAATAGCCTGCACGAACCCGTAGGCAATCACCCACAGAGCCAAGAAGCCACCCACCCACAGATGATCCCAACCAAATACGCTACCTAGATAGATAGGCAGAGCAACCACAAACCACACATCGCGAGCGCCGAATAAAAACATACGCGCGGCAGAAAGAATGTTAATCGACTCAGACTTAGAGAAGATTTGGCTAAATTTAGGCTTCGACTTCGCTTTGCCCAAATCACTCTCTAGGAAAATCAAACTGCAAATCAGAACAGCGCACAGAACCGCCGCCATGATTATGACCGCCACTTGGAAGCCAAACGCCATCAGCAGTGCTCCACCAAGGAAGAAACCGCCCCTTTCAACGCGTTCTTCGAACCAGTTAGGATCGCAACCCACTTATACAATGAACTTTGCTGATTATCAGGCACTAACGTCTTAATCGAGCTTTTCGCACTCATCTTGTTCAAGTCTTTGGCAATACCCGATAAAGCCTGCGCCGCCATCACCCATGGAATAGTGAGCCAACTACTCGGAACCGCGAGCATCGCCAGCGCGAAGATTTGCATGCCTAAGCCAATGTTCATGGTTTTGTTCAAACCCAACCTTGCACCTAGCCAGCCACCGATGAGGTTAGTCACCACGCCAAAGAACTCATAGAAAAGGAAAAGCGAGGCAATCGCCAGCGAGCTGTAACCTAAATCATGGAAGTACAACACCACCAGCATGCGCAAGGCACCGTCAGTCAGGGTGAAGTTCCAATAGTTGAAGGTAACGAGAATGTATTGACGAATACTTTTATCGAGTTGAGCAATCATAATCAACGACCGAATAGAGGGAAAAGAGCTTTTGGATCATCACAACCCAGAAGCTCAGAAAGGTAGACTTAACGTTACTTATTTAGCAACTGACTGGATGTAGTCCACTTGCACTGGCTTAGTAAATGCACCAGGGCGAAGTGCTTGAACCTCTTGAACGATCTTTTCAAGTGGCCAGTTCTTTTCCAATAGCAGATGAGCAGCAAACAGACCGGTACGACCCGAACCACCCATACAGTGCATTGCAACTTTACCGCCGTTATCAACGACAGAATGCAGCGCAGGACTTGCCGCTTGCCATTTAGCCGCAAACTCTTCACCCGGTGCGCAGTCGTCTTCAATTTCGATCTGGAACCACTGCATGCCCAGTGCTTGCGCTTTCTCGCCAAGCGCCGCAACGTCTTTGCTTGCTAACTCGGCATCATCAAGCGCTGTAACAATCGCTTCAACGCCTTGCTCTTTAAGCTGCGCTAACGAAGCATCAAGATCAGCCTCTTTAGTACCCGGGCACGGAGTCAGGATTAATGCACCATTATCTAAATCAAGTTGCCATGTTGGATGTGTCATCGCTAATTTCCTCTTATGCCAAACCGACTTTACGAACAAGCTCTGCAGTACGTGTTGCGTAGCCCATTTCGTTATCGTACCAAGCGTAGATTTTCACCATGCGGCCGCCAACTACCATAGTTGATAGTGCATCAACAATCGTTGAACGTTGGTCACCTTTGTAATCGATAGAAACCAGCGGGCGCGCTTCAAAGCCTAGAATGCCTTTCAGTTCACCTTCAGAAGCTTCTTTCAAAAGAGCGTTCACTTCTTCTGCAGTGGTATCACGGCTTACATCAAAGATAATGTCCGTCAAAGACGCGTTAGCCAGAGGAACGCGAACCGCGTGACCGTTAATCTTGCCTTCAAGTTCAGGGAAGATTTCAACAATCGCTTTTGCACTGCCCGTTGTGGTTGGGATTAGGCTCATACCACAAGCGCGTGCACGACGTAGGTCTTTGTGTGGCGCATCCAAGATAGTTTGCGTGTTCGTTAGGTCGTGAATTGTCGTAAATGACGACTGCTCAATGCCTAGCTTCTCGTGAATCACTTTCACAACAGGCGCAATACAGTTAGTAGTACAAGATGCCGCTGTGACGATTTTGTGTACTGCTGGGTCAAAGATATTGTCGTTCACACCGACTACGATGTTCGCAACACCGTCTTCTTTTACTGGTGCAGAAACCACAACACGCTTAACGCCTTGCTCTAGGTATTTGTTCAAGAAAGACGTCTTACGGTGAACACCCGTTGCTTCAATAACCACGTCGCAGCCAGACCAATCAATCGCATCAATATCACGCTCTTGGATTGTTTTGATGCGCTGGCCAGCGATGATCATCTCATCACCTTCCGCAGTGACTTCATGGTTCCAACGACCTTGTACAGAATCAAACTCTAGAAGGTGTGCCAACGTTGCGGTATCGCCTGCTACGTCATTAATCACAACGAATTCTAGCTCTGGCCAATCGAAAGCAGCGCGAAGTGCCAAGCGGCCGATACGGCCAAAACCATTAATACCTACTTTGATAGTCATAATTTCATCTCTTTTTTATTACACGCAACATACAGGGCGATTCGACATCGCTTGAATGCGCTCAATATCTTGCAAATATTCAGTACGTAAGCAGTTAGATGCGACCAAGTCTTCAATCAACTTATTCATCCAACCCGGTAAATCATCGGACAGACGGTAGAAAACCCACTGCCCTTGTCTAACATCGACTAACATCCCGCTCGATCGTAATTGAGCCAGATGACGAGAAATTTTTGGCTGACTTTCTTGAAGTGCATGAGTCAGCTCCCCCACACTCAAGCACTCTTCACGCATGATCAGCAGTAAGCAGCGAACTCGCGTTTCGTCAGACAGTAGTTTAAAAAACTGATGTGGTAACATTTGATATACTCATATATGGATATGCGCATATATTAGCTTAAAAAAAGGAGACGTCAACAACGTCTCCTAGCTTGTCATAAAAACTTCACACTTGAATGTTCTTGCGATGACCTAGACCAATTGATGCACGTTCTGGCTCCAACTCTGCGCTTCATTTAGCTTGCCAAGCACATCATTAACCGACAAGTTCAGTTGTTCGCAATTAGCGATCAATCCATCCCAATCGGCTTTCTCGTAGCACTCTTCGACACTCAATAGCTTACCTAACGGCCCCTGACGCTCGAGCAGTGCGACTTTTACCGCTTTATGTAGCGGCAACTGATTAACCAGTTGCTCTAAAGACAAATCAAGCAAGGCATCTAGTAAAGAGAATAAACCAATCAGAAACGCTTGCTCCTGATACTGGGAAAAGTGCTGAGTGCGCGACATCAAGGAACAAAATTGAGCGCGTTGCAGCGATAAGTGATACAACTCTTTGGGTTTTTTCGCTGAGATAAAGGAAGCCACTGCGAGTGATACAAACAACTTAAGCCGATCTTGGCCAAGATAGACAAGCGCCTGTTTAAACGAAGAAATCGTCACCTCAAGGCGATTGGATAAGGTATTCACAAACCGCAGTAACTTGTAGGAAAGCGCAACATCTTTCGCTACGATTTGCTCGATCTTTTCAAAATCGACCTCTGGGCGACACACTTCTTTAAACAGCTCCATCGCCAGCACCTGCTCTGGACTGACGTACTTAGTCTGCACCATTTCTGGTTTGCTAAAGAAGTAGCCTTGGAAGAAGTTAAACCCTGCCGATCGCGCCGTTGTGAACTCTTCTTCTGTTTCTACACGTTCGGCAAGAAACAGTCGTTTACTGCCCTTTTTACGTCTTTGCTTAACGAACTCACACGCGGGTTCAAGCCCCATCGCCATTATGTCGAGCTTTATGATATGCACCAGAGGAAGAAAACGTTCCCACTCCGGCGAATAAACGAAGTCATCGAGCGCAATCAGGTAGCCATGCTGCTGCAAATCTTTGAGTGCATCAAACAGCTCATCATTGGGGGACAGCTCTCTAGCACTTCCACAACGATCTGCTCTTTTGGCAAGCATTTAGGTAAACCACGCACCAAACTTTGGTAAGGGAAATTGATGAAGCAGCGAGAACTAGAGATAGCGGGATTAGTTCCAATCGAAAGGAAGTTCTCGACAATCAGCCGGTAGGTCGCTCGGTTAGACTCAATGTGCGCTGGAAACGCATTTTTCTCGCCATCACGAAACAACAACTCATACCCTAGGGTTTGGCGCTTGGCATTAAAGATCGGTTGCCTGGCGACATAAGTGTGATGCATCTAGAACTAATCCACTGTTATAAAAGGTTTTATTACGATTTTGCTGTCGCTAATAATGCCCCACATCCAACGAACATTGAACCAAAGATTCGATTTATTTTACCCATCACACGTTCAGAGCGAATAAAACGTCCCATTTGTGACGCGAGCGAGGTGTAACCCAGCATGACAATGCTGTCGATCACCACAGTCGTTGCGCCTAAAATAGCCAGTTGCACCACTTGGTCTTTCGTTGGATCAATAAACTGTGGGAACAGCGCGACTAAGAACACAATCGATTTAGGGTTTGTTAGGTTAATCAACACCGCACTGCGCATTAGTTGCCAGCTGGTGCGATTGCACTCACCTTGTGTCGCTTGCAAATTGCTGTTATCACACCACTTTTGAATACCTAGCCAGACCAAATAAGCCACGCCCGCCCATTTGATCACGCTAAATGCCATCGCCGATTTTGCTACTAGTGCGCCAATGCCCGCGCCCACCAAAATAATGTGGAAAGCCAAGCCAATTTGCAGACCAGCAATCGCTGCCAGTGATTTTCGAGTACCGTAACTCAAGCCATTGCTAATAGAGTTCACTGTGCCTGAACCTGGCGCTAAACTAAATACTATGGCGGTAACGACATAAGCTAACCAAACATGCAGTTCCATAACATTTCTCCTCGACTAAAAGGCGCAAGCCACACATAATTTGACTTCTCGGGTCTGTAAACGTAAGCCCGCAACACTATTCCTAGGAACACTATGGACGTCGCAAGCACGAATATCTCTCCTTATACTCAAGAGTCTCAGTTTGAGCAAGCAATCAATACGGATATTTCTGACTTGTGGAAAACAAGGGAAGAGGGCTATCTACGCACCTTTGATAAGCGCAAGCTTTTCTGGTGTAAGTTAACTCACCCCAGCCATAGCAAAGCCATTGTCGTGGTTAATGGTCGTATTGAATCGGCGTGGAAATACCAAGAGCTGTTTTATGACCTGTTTTCACAAGGTTACGATGTCTATTCTTACGATCATCGCGGGCAAGGACTGTCTGACAGGCTAATTGACGATCCACAAATGGGCTACGTAGAAGAGTTTGATGACTACATCAAAGATCTCGACAACGTCATCAAGCACTTCAGCTTAGGGCAATATGACCAGCGATATCTGCTGGCTCACTCTATGGGTGGCACCATCGCCACGCGCTATCTGCAAACCCAATACCATGACGATGCCAACGCTCAATTTAATGCGGTTGCGCTCAGCGCGCCAATGTTTGGCGTTAATATGCCAAGCTATTTGCGTCCAATCGCCTTACCTTACGCGCAATTAATCACCGGATTGAAAGGCCAACCTGTTTACGCACCGGGCCATAAAGAGTACTACCCTAAACCGTTTGATGTTAATCCGCTGAGTCAAAGCCATATACGCTACCACTGGTTCCGCGATCTCTACGAAACCATGCCGCAGCTCAAGCTAGGCGGGCCAACCACTCGCTGGGTATGGCAAGGGCTAATGGCTTGTAAGCAGAGCCTGCAACAAACCCGTCAAATTTCGATTCCTATGCTAATCATGCAAGCTGGCGAAGAGAGCATTGTCTCGAACCCTCATCAAGACCGTTTGTTTAGCAAGCTATCAAGAACCAATAAAGCGGCTGAGATGTTGGTTATACAGGGCTCTAAACATGAACTGTTGTTCGAGCAAGATGAGTATCGCAATCAAGCCATGAATGGAATAGTCGACTTCTTTAAAGCTCACCAATAACAGAAAAGAGGAAATGTCAAAGTTAAAACAATTACCTCATTATTTCCTCTTTACTCGCGTATACTATTCGTTCAATTGACACAGACCTGTTCCTAGGACGTGTTGGCCTTTCGAGATGATTTTTGCAGTTCTTTGTGGGAAATTTATACAAGGCAGAGGCTTTAATATGTAGTTAGCCTACATGAAAAGCCGATAACGCAGTAGAAATGAACCACAAAGGCTGCCCGAAGGGTTCGGCTAAAATCGTTTTATGCTTTGTTGAAGACTATTTGCTTAGAATAACTAGGCTACAAAGTCTTCGCCGCGCCTAAAACGATTTTATCTCGAACAAAATTTAACCGCGAAAGGTAAACACGCCCAAATGTCATCGAAAGTATTCAATGAGGGTTTTATGACCACCGCATCTAATGAGACACCAATCCGCATCGTAGCTTCTGATCTGGACGGCACGCTACTTGGCCCAAACCACCAGCTTTCTGAGTTCAGTAAAGAGACTCTGAAATCGCTGCACGATAGCGGCTATACCTTTATCTTTGCGACTGGCCGCCACCATGTGGATGTGAGCGGTATTCGTGACTCTGTTGGCATTCCTGCTTATATGATCACGTCAAATGGTGCTCGCGTACACGATACCGAAGATCAACTAGTCTACAGCCAAAACGTCGCACCAGAGCTAGTGCAACCTGTGATCGACGTGATCAAAAACGATCCGAGCATTATGATTCATCTGTACCACAATGATGATTGGAGACTGAATCAAGACGACGAGTATTTACGTACCTTCCACTCAGAAACTGGTTTTAGCTATAAGCTGTTCGATCACGACGCAGCGCCTACTGACGGCATCGCTAAAATATTCTTTACGCACCCAGAGCACGATCATGAGCACTTGGTGACATACGAGCAAAAATTGATTGAGAAGTTTGGCGACAAAATCAACGTAGCATTTTCAACGCCTTGGTGTCTGGAAGTAATGTGTGCTTCTGTCTCTAAAGGTGATGCGTTAAAAGCGGTTGCAGAATCATTGGGTCACAACCTAGAAAACTGCATTGCGTTTGGCGATGGCATGAATGATGTTGAAATGCTGTCTATGGCGGGTAAAGGCCTAGTCATGGGCACGTCCCATGAGAAAGTATTCCAAGCACTGCCAGACAACGAAGTGATTGGTTCAAGCGCAGACGACGCCGTAGCGCACTACCTACAGCAGCATTTCATTGCCAAGTAAGTCGCTGAGTCGATCAAGAGCTAAATAGTTAACATGAAAAAGGGAGCCATTGGCTCCCTTGTTGTTTACAGCACTTCTTTACCTAGAATTGCTTGCCACTCAGATTCGGTGACAGGCATAACCGACAATCGGTTACCCCGTTTCACCAGCGGCATGTTCTCAAGCTCTGGCATACTTTTAAGTACTGACAGCGGAATCAATCGCTGGGTTTTACGTACAAACTCAATATCCACCATGAACCAGCGCGGGTTGTCCGGATCAGATTTAGGATCAAAGTACTCACTCTCAGGATTAAGCGCAAAATGGTCTGGGTAGGATTCACGCGTCACTTTAGCGATCCCAGCGACACCGACTTTCTTGCACGAAGAGTGATAGATAAGAACGAAATCCCCTTCTTTCACTTCATCGCGTAACATGTTGCGCGCCTGATAATTTCGAACACCCTCCCAAGGTGAGCTACCTTGCACACGCAAAGTATCAATAGAGAAGGTATCGGGTTCTGTTTTAAACAACCAATATGCCATAATGACTTCCAACTAATCCTGTTACGAGGAAGATATAGCATGAAGGCACTGATAAGCCCAGTCGCAATCTTATCCCTACTCTCTCTTTACGGTTGTTCATCATCGGCGCCAGAACCGCAGCAAGCGCCTGATCTTCCAGTCGCAAGCTTGGATAACCCCACGAGTATTACACCGCAGAGCTTCACCTTGCGTGGCGAAGTGGTAGTTGGTCATGAAGCACGGACGATCAAACCTTGTGGCAGTAACACTCAGTACTGGTTAGCGCTCACCCCTGAAGATTCGCAGCAAGCGATGACGATTCCTCAGACGCCATATCAAGTCATGTACGGTGAAGTCACAGGCCACCTAGAGCCACCAAGCCAAGTCGGCTTTGATTCAGACTACAAGGCCCGTTTTGTGGTGGATGAGATTAACGTCCTTGCTACCGAAGGCCTGCATCGCTGCAAACAGCCAGCTAGCCCAACCTCTGCGTTTGGCACAGAACCTTTTTGGTCCGTGCGCTTTGAGAAAGACGCCCTGCTCTATCATACGATTGGCGAAGAAGACGTTCGTTACACCGTGAAAACCAGTCAAATCAGCGAAGGGGAACGCATCTACCAGCTAGACTCCGGAACACTGACACTCACCAAAGAGTATTGCCAAGATGGCATGAGCGACAGCCTGTTCAGTTGGTCATCCACCTTGAGCGCGACGGTGAAACCACACTGAAAGGCTGTGCAACACTAGCCAACAGCGACCGCACACTGGGTTGGACTGGCTTTTATCATGCCAACTCTACCCAATCGACTGATTTTCAAATCCGCTTAGAGCTGAACCCAGATCATAGCGCGACGACCCACTATGATTACAACAACGAAGAGCCTTCAATCGTTGAAAGCGGGTACTGGCAGCAGCTGAACGACAATCAAGTTCAAGTTGTAATGACGCGTCACCACCAACAGTTCTTGGTCTCTGAACGCATTTTTACTCGCCAAGGTGACACCTTGGTCGCTGAAAAAGAGAAGGTTAGCGGTACAGTTTATCCAATTGCCAATGGCGGACTGACGCTGTTCAAAGCTCAACATAACCAGTCTAACGCCAATCAAGTAAAAGCAATCACACCAGAAACCACAGGACTGTACCCATCCAGTGCGCAATACAACCCGCGAGTTGATCAAGCGGTACGCCAGTATTTTGCTGATACCAATACCGAGACCAACAACGCGCAATATCGTTGGCTCACCAAAGATCTTAACCAAGACGGAAAAGAAGAGTTGTTGGTGCTTCTAGATTGGTGTGGCTCGGGGGGTGCACTCTGATCGTGTTTGATTCTGCAGACAGCCAACAACCGAACTGGCAGTTCAATAGCCGCATTACGCTCGTCAGGACACCATTTCTTCTTGGAACAGGCCAAAGCGCGGGCTGGAAAGATCTGATCATGCCGGTCAGCGGTGGAGGTGCTCAAGCGGCACAGCATTTGATTCGATTTTCAGGAGAGAACTACCCACTTAACCCAAGCACCGCACCAGTGGCTGCTCAAAGTGAGATCGGCGACGTTCAATTGTTCTCTGATGGCCTATCACCACGCATGGAAGGAGTACGACTTTAATGTCGGAGCAACAAGCGTGCGCAAGTTGTGGATTCACTTATCAGTGTCTCTGCGCACGTATTCCTAAACTCACCAGCAGCGCTATATAGCGTTGCTGACTCATGAAAACGAACTCCATCGAGACACTAACACAGGCAAATGGCTTCAAGCTTCACTCAATCACTGTTCTACCCATATCTGGCAGCGAAAATCCATGCCGAGCAGTTTGAATGAGCTGATCGAGCGCGAGCAACTCACTCCCTACTTGCTGTTCCCTGATGAAGACAGCGTTGCCATCGAGTCGATCTCCGAGCCCAAGAACAGTACTAATATCAAACCCTTGTTTGTAGTACTCGACGCGACATGGCAAGAAGCTAAAAAAATGGTTCGAAAAAGCCATTGGCTAGCGGATTGGCCTAAAGTCAGCCTAGAGCCGAAAGAGGCTTCGCAATACACTCTGCGCCGCAATCAAGACAGCGGCCACTTATGCACGCTCGAAGTAGGTAGCGAGATACTCGCAGCGCTTGGTAATGCTGAGGATGCACAACAGCTCACCGCTTTCTTTGATTATTATTTGAAAGCTTACCAAGCCGATAAAAGTGGTCATCAGCTTAGAGAGTAAACCCAAGCAATAGATACAGAAATGCCCTCGTATGAGGGCATTTCTTTCTTAATTATAAATAATTAAATTACAACTTGAGTAAGTCATCCAATCGATGGATTTCCACATCGGGCAAGACTCGAGCGTGCTTATGAGTAGTCAGCACTGCACCTTGGTCGTTGAACCAACAAGCTTGTAGACCACTGAGTTTGGCACCATGCACATCGGTTTTCAGGTGATCGCCAACATGCAGAATATGCTTAGCTTCGATACCAAGCTCAGCAAAGTGCACCAATGCCTTTTCAAACATATCGGGATACGGTTTGGCTCTGCCATCTGGGCCCGCCTTCAGCACTAATTGAAAATACGGAGCTAAACCAATTCGGCTAGGGTCGACGTTACCATTGGTGATCGCCACCAATGGGTAACGCTTTGAAAGCGCCAGCATAGTGTCGAGAGCTGTCTGAGGTACGGTGAAGTCACTGCGCAGCTCAAGCACCTTGCTTATCGCCTGCTCAGCGGCTTGTTTGGCTTGTGAATCACTGTAACCTAATCGACGCAGCCCGGTTTCAATTTGCGCGTAGCGCCACTTGGTCACGTCGTGTTTAAGCTCTGGATTATCGGATGCCACTTGCCGCTTTACGTCTGCCCACCAGCTAATTGGCTGACTGGCTGAGATAGGATGTTCAGTGACGAGCCACTGCCTCATCTGCGATTCGACTCGCACAATGATGGGTCGATTATTATAGATGGTGTCGTCGAGATCGAAGGTCATCGCCTTTATTTCAGGCAAACGCCGGTAGAACTTCATGAATCACCGCCCTTCTGGTTGTCTTGTGCGTTACTCGCAGCCCCTCGCTTTCTAGAACCATCTTTACGTGCTCTAGGATGCGCTTGATCATAAACATCCGCTAAATGTTGAAAGTCCAAGTGGGTATAGATTTGAGTTGTGGAGATATTCTCATGCCCCAAGAGCTCTTGAACGGCACGCAGATTATTGCTCGATTCAAGCATGTGCGTAGCAAACGAGTGACGCAACTTATGCGGGCTAATATGGCTTGCGACAGACTGCTTCTGTCCCCATTCAGCCATACGCTTTTGCACGTTTCGATGTGAAATTCGCACGCCTAGCTTAGACACAAACAGCGCTTTTTCATCGGCATTAGCCAAAGCGCCACGCAGCTTGAGCCATTTCCCCACCCACTCTTGGGCCAGACCGGAAAACGGAACCTTACGCTCTTTATCGCCTTTACCCACCACTCGGATTTCACCACTACCAAGGCTGACATGACGAGCATCAATGCTCACTAGCTCTGCGAGACGCAAACCTGCACCGTACATCAGCTCCATCATGGCACGATCACGAACCGCAAGTGGGTCGTCTTCATTGACTTCAAGCAATTGCCCCACTTCATCAACATCTAGATTCTTGGGGAGCGGACGCTTTTTACGCGGTGCAGAGACACCTTTAGCAGGATTCGCGGTTAAATCACCACGCAGAATCAGGAAATCAAAAAAGCTGCGCAAAGAGGACAAACGCGTGGCTAAGCTACTCGCTTTCATGCCATCGCGCATACCTTTACTGGCAAGCTGACGAACCCACGCTGCATCCACTTGCTGCCACTGAGTTAAACCCAATTGAACAAGGTGCTGAGCCATGGTTTCTAATTGCTGCTTGTAGTTACGCTGAGTGTGTAAACTCAGCCCTTTTTCACTTCGCAGGTATTCATAAAAGCGCTCTAAGGGCTGTTGTAGGGAGTTAGGCAGAGGTGTGGGTAATTCGCTCATGATGACTCAATTGCCAAGGTAAGGTATCAATTAAGTGTGATACAACCAGAGCTAAATGGCGAAGAAAAAGCGTATCCATATGAGGTTGGAAATGGCCGCCGTCTTCACTCGAGAAAGCTAGAATGCCTTGTACACCATTCTTTTTCAGTGATAGCACCACATACGAACCCATTTCTGGAGCCGCTGTGTTCTCGCCCAGCAAGGCTTGGCGATCAGTTTTGCGCATGCGACCTAAATAAGCACTCTTGCCATTAAAGTGATTAGTGGCGAAACGTTGGTATTGCTCAAGGCTAAGTTGATAGCGCGGGACTTCAGAGTCGATTAAACGAACGTAAGCCGTCAATCCTAGCTTCTTGCCCTTCTCTTCAATCGCTTTAACCACATCAATGCTCTGCGTGCACTGTAAGATCTGCTCTTGAAGCTCCATGAACTCATGGAAAGTCTTGTCATTGTTAGCAGCTAAAGACATCAGCGCAGTGATCTCTTCTTCTAGCTCTTCAATGCGCTGTCTTTGACGAGACATTTGTACGTGAACCAAAGAGACAGCACCAAGATCTTGGTGCGGCAGTGACAACCGATCCACCAGCTCTGGACGCTCGATAAAGTAATCTGGGTTGTCACGTAGGTATTCTGCGACGACCTCTGCTGTGAGGCGTCGGCTTGTATATCAGACACAAAAATTCCTTAACAGGTCAGTTGACCATCAAATACATGGGTAGCTGGCCCTGTCATAAACAGTGGTTTACCCGGCCCTTGCCATTCGATTTGCAAATCGCCACCCGGCAGGTGAACCGTTACTTTGCTATCGAGCAAACCTTGCACGATACCAACAGCCACTGCGCCACATGCGCCACTGCCACAAGCTTGGGTTTCGCCTGCACCACGCTCATACACGCGCAAACGCACTTCCTCACGCGAGACAACCTGCATAAAGCCTGCATTTACACGTTCAGGGAAGCGTTCATGTGACTCAAGCAGTGGACCTAATGTATCCACATCGGCTGTGTCAACATCATCAACGACTGTCACTACATGAGGGTTGCCCATGCTCACCGCGCCACAGAAAAGCGTGTACTCATCGGTACGCAGAATGTAAGTCTTTTCAGTTTGCTTAGCACGGAAAGGAATCTTACTCGGCTCAAACTCAGGCACGCCCATGTTCACAGTGACTTGGTCGTCTTCTTCAATGTTCAGTACCATTTTGCCTTTCTTGGTACTCACGTTGATGCTGAATTTGTTGGTTAGGCCTTTCATTCGCACAAAGCGTGCGAAGCAGCGCGCACCATTGCCGCACTGCTCAACCTCACTGCCATCCGCATTAAAGATGCGATAGTGGAAGTCAGTTTCCGGATCGTAAGGGGCTTCAACCACTAACAACTGGTCAAACCCGACACCCGTATGACGATCCGCCAAGCGACGGATCAAATCAGGAGAGAAGAAGATGTTCTGGGTAATGCAATCAACAACCATGAAGTCATTACCCAGTCCATGCATCTTAGAAAAGTGGAAATGCATAATGCGTTACTTACTCCGGAAGAATGTTCTCAAGTTCCCACAAGCTGGTTAGCTCTTCACGCTGACGCACCAAGTGAGCCTTGTCGCCGTCTACCATCACTTCAGCTGCGCGAGTACGTGTGTTGTAGTTCGAAGACATCACAAAGCCATAAGCACCCGCTGAGCGCACTGCAAGCAGATCATTCTCAGCTAATACCAGTGAACGATCTTTACCTAGGAAATCACCGGTTTCACAAATTGGGCCAACTAGGTCATACGCCACCGCTTCGCCTTCACGCGGAACAACCGGAACGATGTCTTGCCATGCTTGATACAGCGCTGGGCGCATCAAGTCGTTCATCGCTGCATCGATGATCGCGAAGTTCTTGTGCTCGGTATGCTTAAGGAACTCGACACGCGTAAGTAGTACGCCAGCATTGGCTGCAATAGCGCGTCCTGGCTCAAAGATAAGCTCTAGGTCTTTATGGTTGTCCAAGCGACCTAGCAGCGCTTTTGCGTAATCTGATGGCTCTGGTGGAAGCTCATCTTTGTAGACCACGCCCAAGCCGCCGCCCACATCAAGGTGCTTAATATTGATACCTTGCTCTTTGAGGTTATCAATCAAAGCCAACAGGCGATCAGTTGCATCGATAAACGGTTCGATGTCAGTTAACTGAGAGCCAATGTGACAATCAATACCGTGAATCTCTAGGTTCTCTAGGCTTTGTGCAAACTTGTAAACCGTTGGTGCACGATCAAATGCTATACCAAACTTATTGTCACGCAGACCGGTCGAGATGTAAGGGTGAGTATTCGCATCTACGTCTGGGTTGATGCGTAAGGAGATTGGCGCTTTCACACCGAGCTCGCCAGCCACTTTGTTCAAGCGCTCAAGCTCAGGTTCAGATTCTACGTTGAAACACTTAATCTTTAGCTCAAGTGCACGCTTCATCTCTTGCGATGTTTTACCAACACCAGAGAAAACTACCTTAGATGGATCACCGCCAGCAGCGATAACTCGTTCTAGTTCACCACCTGATACGATATCAAAACCCGAACCCAACCGTGCTAGCGCATTCAGGACACCTAGGTTAGAGTTCGCTTTCACTGCGTAACAAACAAGGTGTGGATGATCACCAACCGATTTATCAAACGCATTCCAGTGACGCTCTAGCGTTGAGCGAGAGTAAACGTATAGCGGCGTGCCGTACTGCTCTGCAAGTTCAGTCAGCGCAATATCTTCGGCCCATAACTGGCCATCTTGCTGGTAGTTAAAGTAATCCAATTCTCTTTCCCTTCTAAATTCGATCTAATTATTATTGTGTTTGCTCAGTCTGACTTTCGTCTACAGGCATGTACAACGATCCTGATTGGCCACAACCTGCGAGCGCTAATACGGATAACATAAATAGTGCAACAATTGACTTTTTCATTTGGCAAATTCGTGATTATTCTTTCAATGCCCCCTATAATCGCACCACACTCAGGAAAAGCAATAGGACAGAAGGGATGAACGACACTGAATTTCATCAACTCGTCGATACTCAGATGCAAATCATAGAAGAAGCCATCGATGATTCAGGTGCAGATATCGATTATGAGACAACTGGAAACGTGATGACGTTGGAGTTCGAAGACAGAAGCCAAATCATCATTAACCGCCAAGAGCCAATGCATGAGATCTGGCTTGCGTCTAAGTCAGGTGGTTTCCACTTCAAGCTGATCGACGACCAGTGGACTTGTTCAAAGACTGGCTAGAGTTGTTTGAGATGGTGAAGCAAGAGTGTCAGAAGCACGCTGATGAAGAGATCGAGTGGGCATAAGCACAAATTGAATCTCGTATAGAACAACCAAAAAGAGCACCCATAGAGGTGCTCTTTTTATATTGAATTTTACTATCTAAGCTCTGATGCTTAAGCGTTCACCGCTTTCGACGGTTTTGAGTAGACGGCGCTGTCGTTACGGTAAGGAACGATGTACGCTTCCCCTTCTTCAGGGTAAATAATCTGATAGTACTGAGGCAGGTTGAAGTTAATGAACTGCGCCGATACGCCGCTACCTTCTTGAGCCGAAGTATAGAAGCTATTCACACTGGCAATCATCTCATCTTTACCACCACTGAACTGATGGTAAACCTCAACTTGGTTCGACTCGTCTAACACGTAAATATTGAAGCCTTTCTCCGTATCTTCAAAGAAGAACTGAATCAAACCTTCACTGGCGAAGCTATCCACAATTTCAGGCAGCTGGAAGTCGTTCTCACGATCCAACATCATCAGAGGTGAACCTTGCAGCTTGTTAGTCGAAATACTGCGGTAGAAATCCACCGAGTTTTCAAGCTTCTGAACCGACACACCACGTCGCTCGAAGAACAAGCCGTACATCTGCTCACCGATACGCAGTGCTTTGAAGCGGCGACGTTTTTCTTGTTCTACCGGCTTAAGGCGTAAATCAATACACTCTGCCAGTAGCTGATACACCATATTTCGCATCACACCGCGCAAGTTCTCGCTATAACAGAACACATCTACCGACTCTGGCGGTAAAGCGTCTTGGTGCATTTTGCCTAATACCGTTTTAAGTGCGTCGAGCATCGCCCGTTTCACCTTTAAAGTGAAGCGTACGAACTTCATGCCAAGAGTTTCGGTATACCAAATCTACGCTGCCCACTAAGCTTTTCTGCTCAGGGCCAAAGCTGAAGATATTAGTATTTTTCACGTCCACTTTGGCAGATTTTCCACTTAGCTCAGCCGTTGGGTCATTTTCGAAGTTGATGAACATCGCCAGTTGGCTAATCTCACAAGGGCTGGCAAGCGCTTGCATGCTTGGGCGACGCTTACGTAGTGAGAAGGTGTTACGTAAGTCACTCACCATCTGGTAGAACTTATCAATATCTATCTGAGCATCACGGACGACAGAGTGAAGACGAGTCGACTCGGTAATCAAACCATTGAAGAACGCCCAAGCCACTAGCTTACTTAAGTACTCATTGTGCTCAAGGTTAGGCTGACCAAGAATCTTAGTTGGGATTAACGGCTGCTTGTATAAATACCAACCTGGCTTGTTGATACGACCTTCTCGCACTTCAATAAAGGTCAAGTCTGGTTCATGTAAATCTGGAGAGATTTGCGGATTAAGCAGCGTTACCTTACCAGGCAACACCTCAAAGGCTGCATACAGTTTTCGAGCAAGAATACTGATATCTTGTGGGCTGATTGCGACGTAATATCGTTACGACGCGCAAACTGAATCAAATTGCGGTAGCTCAGCATCAAAGCATCAAGCAGTGCATGGTGCACAACCTTAACTTGCTCTACTTTCCAGTTACGGCGATCATCTAGCTCAGCAATCACTTCTGGCTGCCAATTCCACGCTGCCACCATTTCAGACAGGCTTCACGACGCCACGCAACCGAACCCACACCAGGTTCACGAGATAGCTTTTCGTGCGTTTTCAGGTAAAAACAACGACGAACCAAATCCAAGCGAGTCGTATCTCCAATGCGTTCAAGGTAACGAGTTACCTTCTCAAGCATTAGATAGTACGCATCCATTCCGTACAGGTCAGGCTCATGCGCAAAGAAACGACGCTTAGTATCTAAACTCAGAAGTTGGGTATTTGGGTATTCCCACGAATAGGCTTCAAGCAGAATCGCTTTTAGTACTGACTTGTAAGGTGAATCAATACTCTTGTACAGCTGCCACAAGTTCGAGCCAAAGTACTCCTCAGCTGGAATGCGGTTGAGCTTACCGAAGTTAATCCACTCATCACAATTGATGTGACCTTTACGGCACATGTCAAAAACGTATTCGTCGTAACACTCTTCCATTTCTGGCGGCACAATTTGCCAAAGCAAACGCTGGCCAGCAAGGCGAACCGCTGAACGATAGAACTCATCCAATAGCAGTAGGTGCTGTGAAGAACCACAGTTGTCACCTGTCATCTCTTCCGAATAGTTACTCTTGAAGCGGTTTTCATCCATTAGGAAGAAGTTCGCTTCAACACCCTGTGTCTTCGCCCAC
This sequence comes from Vibrio mexicanus, assembly GCF_001012815.1. Taxonomy (GTDB): domain Bacteria; phylum Pseudomonadota; class Gammaproteobacteria; order Enterobacterales; family Vibrionaceae; genus Vibrio; species Vibrio mexicanus. The sequence goes on along the minus strand of NZ_JYJP01000112.1, from coordinate 5,731 downwards.
TCGGTGATCAGTAAACACTTGTTTGTCAGTGCATCTCGATCGCTAGACGACATCGATGGCGAGATACAAACCCAAATGTCTAAGTCGCTAGAAGTGCTTTGACCAATTGAAGAGGTGCTACCCATGGTGTAAAGACCAAGGATGGACGGAGATTTTGGAGTTTCGAGAGATGAAGAGATGGTGAGCTCAGTATCAACAACAAACTGCTGTTGCACGTCATTAAACTCAAGGCCAAATACCCCATGTGGCACATGCGCATCGTAATAACCCGGGATAACAGGGTGATTAAAATGTAACAATGTCGGGATAAGATGGAAGACACGCTGACTTTGTAAATCCATAAGCACCAACGCACGTTCAATACGTTGTTGATTTAACTTGTCTAATCTTTGGATTAACGTCTTTGTGTAAGCCTGCAAGGTCTAGTCCTTGGTTGGTGTATAACGTGAGCTCTGACTAAAATTTATTCTAACTCAGCTAGAAAACGTGATCAATCTATCATTTTTATTTCGATCGGTAAAGAAATCACCCGATCTAATTAGATAGCTCAGAGCCTGTTACTCATTATTCTTATTTGGCACATAGTGTGGTACCTATCTCGCTTTTCTAATAATAGCCTATTTTATAAACGAGAACTAAATCACACAATTCTGATAATATTTATCCATACAAACTTCATTTCTACTTACTCACGATCTAGTAGTAATACTTTAGATTGTTGAGTGGTACGATTAAGCCAATAGTTCTCAATGTTTAGGATTAACATGACCCAATCTGCCCCTATCCGTATTGCAACGCGTAAAAGCCCACTTGCTCTGTGGCAAGCTCATTATGTAAAAGATGCTCTTCAAGCTGCCCACCCTGGTCTAGAAGTTGAACTGGTGACCATGGTAACTAAAGGCGACATTATTCTAGATACTCCACTGGCGAAAGTCGGTGGTAAAGGGCTATTTGTAAAAGAGCTAGAAGTTGCAATGCTGGAAGGTCGTGCCGATCTGGCCGTTCATTCTATGAAGGATGTACCTGTCGACTTCCCAGAAGGTTTAGGACTGGTGACGATTTGTGAGCGCGAAGATCCACGTGATGCTTTTGTCTCTAACACTTACAGCTCTATCGATGAGCTTCCACAAGGTGCTGTAGTTGGCACTTGTAGTTTACGCCGTCAGTGTCAGCTTAAAGAGTATCGCCCTGACTTGGTGATCAAAGAGCTTCGCGGCAACGTAGGAACGCGCTTAGGAAAACTCGATGCGGGTGAGTACGACGCAATTATCCTTGCGGCAGCCGGCCTGAAACGTTTAGAGCTTGAATCACGCATTCGCAGCTTTATTGAGCCTGAGCAATCTCTTCCAGCAGTTGGTCAAGGCGCGGTTGGTATTGAATGTCGCGTCGATGACGAGCGATTGATTCAACTACTCGAAGCGCTTAATCACAAAGACACGGCAGATCGCGTTCTATGCGAACGCGCAATGAACCTGACTCTTGAGGGTGGTTGCCAGGTACCTATCGGCAGCTATGCACTACTCGAAGGCGATGATATCTGGCTGCGTGCATTAGTTGGTGAACCTGACGGTTCAAAGATCGTTAGAGGCGAAATTCGTGGCCCTCGCCAAGATGCAGAGAAGCTCGGCGTTACGTTAGCAAATCAACTACTCGATGATGGCGCGAAAGACATTCTGACTAAGCTCTACGCAGAGAGCGAGTAATCAATGGCAGTGCTGATTACACGTCCAGAACCTCATGGGCAACAGCTCTGCCAACAACTTTCTCATCATGGTATAGACACCGTCTATCAACCTTTACTCCAAGTTGTTCCGGGGCAAGATATCGACCACTTGCCCCAATCTCTCCAGCAGGCCGATATCATCATCGCAGTGAGTCAGCCTGCTGTAAAGTTGGCAAGCCAAACCTTCCAAGAACAAAACCTTTGCTGGCCTTCGAATGCACTATACATTGCCGTTGGTCAAAAAACTGCACACGTTTTAAGCAAAGAGACACAACAAAAAGTACACTACCCAAGCATTGGCGATAGCGAACACTTGCTCAAACTTCCTGAATTACAGTCAGTCTCCAACAAAGCGATTGTCATTCTTCGAGGTGACGGGGGCGTGAACTCATCTATCAGCAGCTTGTCCAAATGGGGGCGAAAGTAGAATATCGTGAAGTCTATAAACGTGACTACATTCCATTACATCCCACGTCTTTAATGACATTATGGAAGCAGCATGGTGTAGATTCTCTGGTGGTAACCAGTAGTGGCCAACTCAGCCACCTTATCAGCCAATTCAACTCACAAGATACTGCATGGCTGTCGAGTCTAAGATTATTCGTTCCAAGTCAGCGAATACTAGAAGACGCCCAAGCAATAGGATTTAAGAATATTACTAATACTGGCAGCGCAAGTAATGACGATTTACTTGCGGCTCTCCTGCCAGCTTAACAGGACTTAAGCAATGACAATAAAGAAAAATAAACCTCAAGCGACTCCTGAAAAAGAAGCCCTCGATAACAAAAGCGCTGAACCAAAAATTGACGACAAGGCTGCTGAAGAAACTGAAAAAGTAGAAAAGGTGGAAGATAGCCTAGCTAAAAAGGCTCATCGGATACTTCTAAAACAGAGCCGACCGAAGTCGAGTCTTCTGTTGATCAGAAAGTAGCTCCGAAGCAGCCAGCAACTCAAAAAGTGTCCGAGCAAAAGTCTGGTCGTAAACTTAGCATTGTCGCAATCGTCATTGCTGTCTTGTTCTCTGGTGGTGTGACGTACCAAATGCAAAAGCAAAACGACACTCACAAGGAGCAAATCGCCCAGCTGCAAACCCAAATTTCGTCGGTCAACCAAGCCAACCAGGCACTGAAAGCCGAACTTGAACAAGCCCAATCTGATACGTTGGCACAAGCTAAGCAACTCACTAACGCTGCCGAAGTCGCTTTAGGTCAGCAACAGAAGAGCATTGAAAGCCTACAATTGGCTATCGCAGATGTAAAAGGTCGCAGACCTAACGACTGGCTTCTGGCAGAAGCAGACTACCTAACCAAGCTAGCAGGCAGAAAACTCTTCCTTGAGCGCGACGTAGTGAGCGCAACTCGATTAATGGAAAGTGCAGATCAGCGTATATCGGCATTAAACGATCCTAGCTTAGTTCCTCTGCGCAAAGCGATGGCAAAAGATATTACTTCGCTCAAAGCAGTTCCTCTGGTCGATCGTGACGGCCTAGTTCTGAAGCTAACAGCTCTACAACAGCAAGTTGACCAATTACCTCTAGCCAACGCAATTCTTCCAGAAGCTGAAGTGGTGGAAAGAGCAGCCGTATCGCAGAATATCAACGATTGGAAAGATAATCTGATGACTTCGCTGAAAGACTTCGGCGACAACTTCATCACTTTCAGAACCCGAGATGGTAACGTCATTCCTTTATTGTCACCTGAGCAACACTTCTACCTTCGCGAAAACATAAAAGCCAAACTCGAAACCGCGATAAAGGCAGTTTATACCGAAAACGGTGAAATCTACGGCGTTGCAATTTCAACAGCTAATGACTGGGCAGGGACCTTCTTCGATTCAGACGACAACAGAGTCATCGAGTTCCAAAACGCGTTAGAGTCACTCTCGAAAACTGACATTAGTGTCGAGTACCCAGTAAAGCTAAACACGCAACAAATCCTAGCAGACGTCATCAACGAGCGATTACGTCGAGAAGTCACCACATTAATCATGGAGGATAAGTAATGTTTCGATTTGTCTTCCTATTCGCGGTACTCGGCGTAGGTCTGTTTCTAGGAACTCAGTATTCCGGTCAACAAGGCTATGTGTTGATTTCGATCGCCAACAAAACGATCGAAATGAGCGTAAATACGCTGGTGATCTTCATCATTTTAACTCTAGCCGCATTGTTTGGACTTGAGTTCATCATCAAGAAAGCCCTAAGAGCGAGCAGTACGACTTGGAACTGGTTCAGTGTACGCAAGCTCAAGCGCTCACGCCGCTACACCAACGAAGGCATCATTAAGCTGTTAGAGGGCGACTTTAAACTCGCAGAGAAAAAGGTTACACGCTGGGCGAATCACCATGATATGCCTTTGCTATGTTACTTAGTGGCTTCTGAAGCCGCACAAGGGATGGGAAATGCTAAACAGCGCGATCACTATTTGTCACTTGCAGCAGAGCAAGCTGATTCGACACTCGCAGTAGAACTCACACGTGCTAAGCAGCAAATGCATGATCATGACTATCCGGCCGCTTTCGACACTCTAACAACGCTTCGTCATAATTACCCTAGCAACACAATCCTGCTTAACCTCTTAAAGACTGTATATATTGAGCTTAAGCTGTGGGAGCCGCTGATCGATCTGTTACCTAAACTACTTAAGTACAAGCTAATCACTAAAGAAGAACAGGCTACACTCGTACAAAAGGCTCAATGTGGAATACTCCATGAAGTCGCCACTCAAAATGGCAGCGAGGGTTTAATCAATCAATGGAACACACTGCCGAGAAAGACAAAGTCTGACTCCCACTTAATAGAATGTTTTGCCAAGCTCCTTATTAGCCGCCAGGCAGATAATGAAGCCTTCACCCTGTTAAAAGAAACATTGAAGAAGCAACCTAGTCCACAGCTCTATTCACTTCTTCCCAAATTGAAGTTGCAAGATAGCCACCCTGTTGTGACCTTCCTTGAAGGCATCATCATCAAAGATAGTGACAACGCAGACGCCCACAGTGCTTTGGCTCAGTTCTATCTAAGAAACGAAAAGTGGCAGGAAGCACAATCTCATTTAGAGCATGCACTTTCACTTCGCTCTAAAGTCTCTGATTACGGCTATTTGTCTGAAGCATTAGAGAAGCAGAACTTAACCAAAGCTGCACACGAGGTCTCTAAAAAGGCACTAACGCTGATCAGCGAACCCGAGGCCAGTTAAAGCCTTAAAATTCGTTTACTTGAAAAACCACCCATGAGGGTGGTTTTTTGTATCTAATAAGCGTCAATAGACAAATCAATTATTTATCTAACAGCTACATATAAAAGTAATGCTCTTGATGGTAGTGCATAACACCGGTTAGGCGGAGTTAAAAGGGCAAGATTAAAAGTTGAAGTGGCTAAGCTTTATAGTGAGGTCATTCTTGAACTCTAAATGAATCGAAGTAAGTCAATACATTGCTCGTGACGAGCGATAAATGATAGATGTGGAAAAGCTTGCTCACTGCTACCCAATATGAAACCTACCTATAAAGACACACTCGTTAAGAAATGAGTCATTACTGAACACCTGCTTAAAAATTACAGGATGATAAGATTCGAGATAATTTCGTTGCTCTTAACTTGAAGTTCAATACACATAAGCGAGGGTGAAGCAGCGCAAGCCTTCTAGCCAATAGTGCTATGCTATTTTGGGCAGGGCTTCTTTATAAGTGGTCGGAACCAAGGCTTAGGTTTGTATCGTCTGAAACGACGAAAGTCTAGTCATCAGACTAGGCTTTCTGATAAGTGGCGTAGTGGCCGGGGTTGCGGACAACCGGGACCCCTACGACCTAAGGGCGAACACAATCATTAAAACGTAAAAAAGCCCAAGCAATGATGCTTGGGCTTAGTATAAATGGCGGAATGGCTGGGGTCGCAGGCGACCGGGACTCGTTGGTCGAAGACCAAAATGCCTACCCTAGATACGACAAAAGCCTAGTCGTAAGACTAGGCTTTCTGATAAGTGGCGTAGTGGCCGGGGTTGCGGGCAACCGGGA
>NZ_JYJP01000111.1 GCF_001012815.1 Vibrio mexicanus | reverse complement strand
ACATTTTCTGGCTCATCGCTATCGGTTTCAACTGTTTCTGAAGCACTTTCTGATTGATTTTCAGAAGCGGTTTCATCAACCAATTCGTCTATTGCGAGTTCATCGAAACTCTCTGCGGCCTCGACATCTAAATCAAGTTCTTGGGCGTCGATTTCAGGAGATAAACTCTCTTCTAACTCGTTGTTTTCAAGTTCTTCAGAAACTGTACTTTCGGCAGCTGTATCTTCAGCAAACTCTGCCAAAATATCATCAGCGTCTGTCAAAGGTGTTGTTTCGGCTTCAGATTGCTGCTCAATCTCATCAAGTTCCGACAAGAATTCGGAGCCATCACTATCGAAATTACTCGAAAGGTCGATGTCATCAGAATCAGAAGACGCTTCATCAAGCAGCTCATCCAGTAAGTCGGTGCTATCTTCTTCGAGCGCGACTTTATTCTCTTCAGTACTGCCGTCTAATAGTTCATCGAGGGTATCTGTATCATTGGCACCGAGTAATTCAGAGTCATCAGCCTCTAACATTTCATCAAGAAGGTCTGTGCTTTCCTCATCTAAGCTGCCATCGTCAAGATCAAAGTCTTCGGTTAACAGCTCGTCGAAAGCCCCAGTATCAAGTTGGTCGTCTTCAGCTAATTGATGTGTATCCGATTCTTCAAGCAGTTCATCGAGTAAGTCGGTGCTGTCTTCGTCAAGAGAGACCTCACCCGAGTCCAATGCTTCATCGAGTAATGCCGTATCATCGATGGCGTTCTGTTCAAGTTGTTCGAGATCAGCTTGAGCCTCGACTTGCGCAAACAGGTCGTCAATTTCGTCGTCAGATGCAAAGTTAGAATCCCCCAGATCGATATCTGAGCTGTTCTCGTCTAACAGGCTGTCGATATCAAAGTCATCATCTGAAGCACTATCGTCATCCGAGGCCTCAGTCAGCAATTCATCGAGCAGTGACTGGTCTAGCGCATCATCGCCTAGATCTTCTGTTTCTTCATCACCAGCAAGCAGTGACTCAATGTCCTCCGCGGACATAGCGTTATCATCAGAGAGGTCGAATTCAGCTTCCGGAGCTTCGTCGGTATTTGCAACTTCATCTAACGCTCGCTCCATCTCTTCCAGACCAAGCGCCTTGTCTTCGGCATTAGCTGTGACACCACTTGAAGAACTATCTAAATCGGCGAGATCGGCATCTAGATCGCCGTCATCACCAATTCCAGCAAATGGGTCGTCGTTGTCTTCGCCCTCTAGGCTGAAATCCAGTTCGGAATCATCAAGATCGGCAAAGACATCATCTTCTTCATCTTCCAGCGTTGTTTCATCGCCAAACAGCTGCTCTTCATCCGAATCTGAGTCACCAAACAGGTCATCATCAAGTAGAAGCTCATCATCGATATCGTCATCCATTGGCGCGATCGGTGCCACAGGCTCTGGTGCGTCTTCCGTTTTAACTTCTTTCGGAGCTTGTTCGTCTGAACCAGATCTTCTGCCCAGCAATAGAACAATGATTAAACCAATCAATAAACCTGGAATGATCGCTAATGCTGCAACCAACCAGCCGTTTGAAAGAAGTTGATCGACCAAGGTTGGGGCCATCTGGCGTTCTTTGTTGAGTCGCTCGCGTTCCTGAGCAAGAAGCTTCTCAACTTCAGTCTTGATTCGTTCCTCATCGCTCAACTCATCTTTGAGCACATCGACTTCAGATTGGACGTCGGCCAGCATCAATCTCAGTTTATGATTGCGCTCTTCTAGCGCCATCATTTCGCCTTCCGAAACTTCCAGTTGCTGTTCTAGCTGCTCAACTTCTCCTGCATTTTCATCTTTCATCCCTGCTTCGCCATTTCTGGTTCTGCAGGTTTCACCATGGCGTCACTGTCTGGAGCTGACATTTCTGGCTTTGATGACGTAGACGCTGATTGCTCAGATGATGGTTGGCTTGGCGCAGCCTCCGCTGCAGGAGTCGAAACAGGACGAGCAGTCGGCACATTAGTGCCATCAAGGCGAGCCTGATGCGCAGCATGATGTTCACGGCTTCTTGAGTCGATACGCTGGTAACTTGTGCCAAAGAAGGGATACGCAATGTACTTTGCGGAATGAGGGTGTGGATATTTTGATTTTCGAACGCTTGCGGATTTAAGCGGTAGATAGCAAGAAGTGTCTGTTGAACAGACACTTGATTATTTGGTCGCAGTTGAGAGGCAATTCTCCACAGCGTTTCATCACTGGAAGTCGGACCGTAAAATTGAGATGGCTCATTACTAGCAAAGCGATTGCGAGTAACAGGCTCAGAAAATTGTGGTGAAGTCTGGAGTTCACCATTCGGCCCAGTAAGGCGGATACTTTCTGCACTAACGAATGAAATCTGAGTCACAGCTACTAGAACAAGAGGCACCAGTAGATGTTTTAAAAATTGACGCATATAAGGCTCAGCTATGTGCTTAATTAAAAATATAGAGATCTGCCTAATATATCGGATAAAGCCCGTAAAACTATAGGGTACAAGCCTAAAAATGTGTTGCTTGCGCGATATTCGCAGTAATCTCACATTAAATTTAGGCAAAAAGGTCGATTTGTGTTCATCCCACGATTTGACTCTGTGAGCTAGGGTTAAAAAATAAAAAAAGCCTCACCATTTCTGGCGAGGCTTTTCTACAAAGCTATTGATTGAATTAAAAATAATCTCTAATCAATACTTCGGCAATTTGTACTGCATTCGTCGCGGCACCTTTGCGCACGTTATCAGCTACAACCCAAAGGTTTACACCACTATGGTGGCTAATATCATTGCGTACACGGCCAACTAAAACCGTGTCTTTTCCGCCAGCATCACGAACTTGTGTTGGGAAGTCATTACCATAGAACACTTCAACCCCTTCAGTTTGATCAAGAAGGTTGGTGACTTCTTCAGCACCAATCGGAGCACGAGTTTCAAGATGGATAGACTCTGCATGACCGTAGAACACAGGAACACGTACACAAGTTGGGTTCACTGTAATTGACGCATCATTAAAAATCTTTTGAGTTTCCCAAACCATCTTCATCTCTTCGCGAGTGTAGCCGTTCTCGGTAAACTCATCGATTTGTGGAATACAGTTAAAGGCAATTTGCTGCGCGAAGTTCTCAGGTTCCGCTGGCATACCGTTAAGTAGTTTAGCCGTTTGACCCGCTAACTCGTCAATACCCGCTTTACCAGCGCCAGAAACTGACTGATAAGTAGAAACGTTAATACGTTCAATACCCACAGCATCGTGAATCGGCTTTAAAGCCACCAACATCTGAATAGTTGAACAGTTCGGGTTTGCAATAATATTACGGTTACGAAACTCTGCAATCGCCTCAGGGTTAACTTCTGGAACAACCAGCGGGATGTCGTACTCATAACGGAATTTTGACGTGTTATCGATAACAACAACACCTTCATCTGCCGCGATTGGTGCCCAACGCTCAGACAGCTCACCACCTGCAGAGAAAAGCGCAATGTGAACTTGAGACCAGTCAAAATCTTCAACGTTTTGCACCTTTACCGTCTTGCCATTAAAACGGTAAGTCTTACCTTCACTGCGTTCACTTGCTAACAGGTGAAGTTCACCAACAGGGAATTTACGTTCTTGCAAAACTTCTACGATGGTTTCGCCGACTGCACCCGTTGCGCCTAAAACGGCAATATTAAATTGTTGGCTCATTTGTTACCTCAACCTGAAAACCTAGTTCAGCGAGTGGCTCAAGATTACTCTGTGAGTCGCCCACTAATGTTACTGCGCCGTACTCGCGTCTGTCCCAATATTGCTTACGCATCATATCGAAAGCACCTGGTTTATGGATCTCGCGACGGAATAAGGCGTCATCTTTGCGCACATCATAAATCAACTGGGTTAAATTGTGCAGCGTTGCATGATCCCACGCTCGGTCCAATACCATTGTTGGCACTGGCGCCGTCGGCAATAGATCACTTGCTTGCGCAGAAAGTCCGTTACCCAAGAACTCACAATAACTATTGTAAATCATCGTGGTTCCGCGCGCTTTACCCTCTAAACCGTAGCCTGCGACGTGCGGGGTGGCGAATGCTAACAGAGGCAGTAGCTCCATATCAACTTCAGGCTCAAACTCGAACACATCCAAAGCCGCAGTAAAACCATCTTGTTGTTGCAAACGGCGCTTTAAGGCTTGGTTATCAACGATCGGCCCACGAGCTGCATTAATTAGAATTTGATCGCTACGCAAGTTATTTAATACTTGCTCATTGATTAGGTGATGAGTTGGGTACTCACCATCTTTGGTAATTGGCGTATGTACTGTGATGACATCGGCTTCTTCAAGCAGTGTTTCAAGAGGGGTAAATGTACGAGTGTCACCTTGAGCTTGTTTCGGTGGATCATTAATCAGCACCTTAATTCCAATGCCTTTCAGACATTTTTCTAGGTATGACCCAACCTGACCGGCGCCAATAATGCCAACCGTTTTATCAAAAACAGAAAAACCTTGTTGTTGTGCCAATACCATTAAAACGCTAAACGCATACTCAGCTACACCCACCTTGTTACAGCCAGGTGCTGCAGTGAAAAAAATGCCTTTCTCTTTGAGCAGCGCTTGGTCAACGTGGTCCATCCCCGCCGTTGCGGTGCCAACAAATTTCAGTTTATTCGCCTTACTCAAAAGTTCGCTGTTCACCTTGGTTACAGAGCGAATCATCATGGCATCAACGTCAATTAAGTCGTCAGCGGTTAACGTTCTTCCGGATTTCAATTCCACTTCGCCAAGCTGACTGAAAAGCTGTTCAGCATATGGCATGTTTTCATCAATGAGTATTTTCATAACTGGCTACTTTGGGCTATTTAAGTTCGTAGAACAGGGGCATTAAAAAGTGTGAAGAGATTGTGCAAAATTCGCCGATCGCTGTCGAGTAAAAACGCGATACTGCTGAAATAAAAATGCCCGGCTATAAAAGCCGGGCAAAGATCCAGAACAAAAGGATTTTGTCCCGCTCTCCATGGGACAAAGTCTGCGTCTGTTCGATCTGCTTATCTATTGTTGCAACACTCAAAGCATCGCAAAACAGAATGCATAAGCGGATCAGCTCTGGAAACTGTTAGGCCGTAGCCTGAATCAGTTCTTAGCTTTGGTCAGTTCTTAACTTTGATACTTTTTGATCACAAGTGTTGCGTTAGTACCACCAAAGCCAAAGCTGTTTGACATAACTGTTGTTAGCTCTTGTTCGCGAGTTTCTGTCACGATATCTAGGCCTTCAGCAGCTTCGTCTAGATTTGCTACGTTAATGCTTGGAGCAATAAAGCCGTTATCTAGCATTAGCGTTGAATAAATCGCTTCGTGTACACCTGCCGCACCTAGAGCGTGACCTGTCATCGCTTTCGTTGCAGAAATTGCAGGGCTGTTACCACCAAAGACTTCTTGAATTGCGCCAAGCTCTTTAACGTCACCAACTGGTGTTGATGTACCGTGAGTGTTCACGTAATCCACGCCGTCTACGTCTTGCATAGCCATCTTCATACAACGAACTGCGCCTTCGCCCGATGGTGCTACCATGTCGTAGCCATCTGACGTCGCACCGTAGCCTACTATCTCACCGTAGATTTTCGCGCCACGTGCTAAAGCGTGCTCTAGTTCTTCGATAACCAGCATGCCACCACCACCAGAGATAACAAAACCGTCACGGTCTGCATCGTAAGTACGTGATGCTTGGTCTGGAGTGTCGTTGTACTTAGTTGATAGTGCGCCCATAGCGTCGAACATCATAGTCAGAGACCAATCTAGCTCTTCACCACCACCTGCGAATACAACATCTTGCTTACCCAGTTGGATAAGTTCCATTGCGTGACCAATACAGTGCGCAGAAGTCGCACATGCAGAGCTCATTGAGTAGTTTACGCCGCGGATTTTAAACGGAGTTGCCAAACATGCAGAAACCGTAGATGCCATAGTACGTGGAACCATGTATGGACCAACGCGCTTAACACCTTTCTCACGTAGGATGTCCACTGCATTTACTTGGTTTAGTGAAGAAGCACCACCAGAACCAGCAACGATACCCGTGCGCTCGTTAGAAACTTGATCTTCTGTAAGACCTGAGTCTGCAATCGCTTGCTCCATTGAAAGGTAAGCGTACGCCGCTGCATCACCCATGAAGCGCATTTTTTTACGATCAATGTGCTCAGCTGGGTTCATTTTTAGGTTACCCCAAACTTGAGAACGCAGGCCATTTTCCTTGAACTGCTCTGAAGCTGTGATACCTGATTTACCCGCCTTAAGTGATGCAAGTACTTCTTCGACGTTGTTACCGATACTTGAAACAATACCCATACCGGTGATTACGACTCGTTTCATGTGACAATCCTAATAATTCAAAATTTCGCTAGATAATAACTAAGAAGACTAACAGAAGTGGTCAGCTTTCCCAGAAATTCGTACAATCTCCCGTTATAAACGGTACATTCTCACAGAATTCTTAATTTATGACTTCGATTACTAATGCAAAGCTTGACTGGAACGAAGCAGGCACACCTGTCTCTGACCATTTTGATGATGTTTACTTCTCTAACGTCAACGGGTTAGAAGAGACTCGTTATGTGTTCTTGTTGCAAAATCATCTCCCACAAAGATGGCAGGACTATGACAAACGTCGCTTCACTATTGGGGAAACAGGCTTTGGCACTGGCCTTAACTTCCTAGCGGTTTGGCAATGGTTCGAGAAGTTTAGAAAAGAAAACCCTGAATCGACTCTAAAAGAACTGCATTTTATTAGTTTCGAAAAGTTTCCGCTCAGTTTAGATGACCTAAAACAAGCTCATACTGCTTGGCCAGAGTTGCTCAGTACGCCGAAAAACTGCAAAAGCACTACCCGATTGCTGTGCCAGAGTGTCATCGCATCGTCCTAGAAGATGGCGCAATTACGCTCGATTTGTGGTTTGGAGACATCAAAGATTGCATGCCAAATGTGCCTACCCTAGAAGGCGGGCTTATTGACGCTTGGTTCCTCGACGGCTTTGCCCCAAGTAAAAACCCAGAAATGTGGAATCAAGAGCTGTTCAACAACATGGCGAAGCTATCAAAGCCTGACGGAACCTGTGCCACCTTCACGGCTGCAGGATTCGTTCGCCGTGGGTTGATAGAAGCAGGCTTCGACATGAAGAAAGTCAAAGGCTTCGGCACCAAGCGAGAAATGATTGCTGGCACGCGCAGCAACAAAACCTCATTTAGTAACATTCAGCCCTACTTCGCCAGACAAGCAACCTCTTCACAGGCAGAAGATATTGCGATTATCGGCGGCGGTATTGCCAGCGCCACACTGGCCAAAACGTTAGCGAGGCGCGGGGTAAAAGTCACACTATATTGCGCTGATGAAAAAGCGGCGCAAGGCGCATCGGGTAACCGTCAAGGCGCAGTCTACCCTCTGCTTAATGGCGATCATTCTGGTGTGTCAAAAGTCTTTGCGCCGGGGATGCTTTTCGCGAGACAGTTTGTTGAGCAATGTGCAGATGAGATTAGCTTTGACCATGACTGGTGCGGCGTGACACAACTGATGTGGAATGAAGACGCCGAGAAGAAATTAACACGCATGCTCAAGGGTAACTTTCCCGCTGAGTTGATTAGCCATCACAACGAGCAAGAAACAGATGGCATTGTTGGCTTACCTTGTAGCTCTGCCTCCGTGTCCTACCCGTTGGGTGGATGGCTTTGTCCTGCCCAACTGACCCAGGGCATCATTGATAAGTTGGTTGAACAAGGCAAACTTGAGGTTGTTTACTCAACACCAATTGACAATATTCGATTCGATGAAAACACCCAATTATGGCAACTCGAAACCTCTCAGCAGACATTCAATCATCAAGCCGTCGTCGTGGCTAACGGGCATCAATTTGATCAGTTTAACCAAACCCAGCACCTACCACTTGGAAAAGTAAAAGGGCAGGTCAGCCATGTTCCAACTACTGAAGCACTAACCAAGTTAAAAACGGTGCTTTGTTATGACGGCTACATGACGCCGCAAAATGCCAATACACAAACCCATTGCATTGGTGCCAGTTATGATCGCAGTAACATCGACCAAGTCTTTGACCCACTAGCGCAACAGGACAATGGCGAAAAACTCAAAAAATGTTTACCAGAACAGCCTTGGGTTCATGATGTTGATACCAGTGACAACCAGTCAAGGCAGGGTGTGCGCTGCGTTAGCCGAGATCATCTCCCATTCGTCGGCAATGTCGGCGACTTCGAAGCCATCAAAGCGCAATACGCTGACCTAAAAAATCAGCCGGAGAGTGAGATTGAAACCATCACTCAGTACCCTAATCTATTCTGTTTCTTGGGGTTAGGCTCTCGAGGCTTAAGTTCTGCACCATTAATGGCCGAGCTGCTTGCCTCTCAGATCTGTGGCGATCCGCTTCCTCTTCCCGTTGATGTGTTAGACAGCTTACACCCGAGTAAAATGTGGGTCAGAAAGCTTCGCAAGGGCAAAGCGCTCACTGAGCTGTAAGTTACCGATAGGTAGTAACTAACATAAAATCTGCTGCACAACCAAACGAAAAAGGCCTCGATAATTCGAGGCCTTTGAGAATTCACTTTTACAATCTTTATTAAGACAGTTTCGCAACCGCTGCTTTGATTTTCGCAGCGATCTCTTCGTTGGTCACTGCGCCACTTTCTAGGTCGAAGTTGTCGTAGAAACTTGGAACAGAAACCGAATCGATTACATTACCACCGAAGTACGGGGCCGAGCCAACTGCAGCGCCTAAGACGTTCTGAGCACCGCCCGGACCTGGTGAAGTGGCAAGGTAGACTGCTGGTTTTTCACCATACACTTTGCGCTCAATACGAGTCGCCCAGTCAAACAAGTTCTTGTATGCAGCTGGATAGTGGCCATTATGCTCTGCAAATGAGATAACCAACGCGTCTGCTTGTGCCAAATCATTTAGGAATGCTTGCGCACCTTCAGCTTGGCCAATTTCTTTTTCCGTATCTTCACTGAAGATAGGCACGTTGTAGTTACTGATATCGAGAACAGTGACTTCAGCGTTTTCGACTAAGTTTGCAGCGTAAGTCGCCAATGCTTTGTTGATAGATGTAGAGCTTGTGCTGGCACCAAATGCGATGATTTTCATAATGTTATATTCCGTCTTTCCCTTTGATGTTTATAGATTACATCAGCACACTTCTTAAGCAACCATTCAGAATTGTTATAGTTGTTCAGATTTTTAGAACTTAGCCTCAATCAATCTATAAACAGTGCCAATCAAAAAGCACTGCCAAGTTAAACACACTGCGCTACAGCGATGATTCGTTAGGCAGAAGCCACGCGGTTCTTAAGCTCTAACCACAAATCACCAACAATAACTTGGTCTGCAGGGGTTAGCTCACTGCGAGCGTTTTCAAGGCTCTTGTTGATACGAGATTCAAATTCAGCGAGATCCTCAATGCCTTCTTCCTCACAGGCTGCAGCCGACAAAGATATGTGGCCACGTAAATAACCACCAGCAAACAACTCATCATCAGAGGCGGATTCAATCCCTTCATCGATGGCATTCAATAATTGTTCTTCAAACTCAATAATCATTGGAATTTCTTTCCTTAATCAACTTACGACAAACTGCTCAGGGGCTAACTCTGCCGTGTTATAAAATTTGCGAAGCGCTTCAGACAACATAGCCACTCTTGGTGGTAAACCGCCTTCCAAAATGCGCATGACTTCTTTATGAACTTTTCCCATGAAGGCGATGCGGTCCGGCTCAAACTCACCATGGAGGTTATCGCAGCTCACATTAAAGGGAAAACCCGCGCTCTTGGCCAAGATCCATTCATAGGCTTGTGGACGAATTTCGACTTTCTCAAATTCCGCTTGAACTTGCTCACTGCGGCCATCTGGCTCATACCAATAACCAAAATCTTCTTGCAGCCTTCTTTGAGGGCCGGCCACACACCAATGGGCTATCTCGTGAAGGGCTGACGCATAAAAACCGCGAGCAAAGATAATTCGATGATGCGCATGTTCCTCGTCAGCAGGCAGGTAAATGGGTTCATCCCCTCCTAGCTCCAAACGAGTATTAAAGGTGTCATAAAATGTGGCATCAAAGATGTTTATCAGATCTTGGTACTGGTGCGTCATGTCAATCGTGTTAGAAGCTCTACTAGGCGGGAATTCTCGCATTAATTGCCCCGTTTGGTAAAGCGAATCTCAACAGCCACGTATCACTGCATATTCATTAGTTTTAATAATCCAACAAACGTTTTCGTGTGTACAAAAACTCATTCGTCAAAGTGGCATTTGAACACTACACTCTCGCCTTCTTCAACATATACCCACCTATTTAATAGAAGTGAACCCTATGTTACTGAGTGTTTTATATATCATTGGTATTACGGCAGAAGCGATGACCGGTGCGCTCAGCGCAGGACGCCGCAACATGGATTGGTTTGGCGTTATGCTAGTGGCCAGTGCCACAGCAATTGGTGGTGGAACCGTTCGCGATATTTTACTTGGGCACTACCCACTAGGTTGGGTCGAAAACCCCATTTTCTGGTGATTACTTGCCTCGCGGGAATTGTGACGACAGGGCTGGCTAAATGGGTACTCAAGCTTAAAGGGCTATTTATTCGTCTAGACGCATTAGGGCTGGTTGTATTTAGCATCATAGGCACAAAAGTGGCGATGGGAATGGGCCATCATGCGATTATCTGCATGGTCGCAGCGCTCGTTACTGGGGTCTTTGGCGGGTTACTGCGCGATCTAATCTGTCGTCAAACGCCGTTAGTGTTGCATCAAGAACTGTATGCGTCGGTCGCCCTTGTCGCTTCTGTCTTGTACTTGACGATGCTGCATTTCGGTATCGGCGATCTGACAGCAACAATCGTAACCATAGTGGCTGGTTACACGCTGCGTATGGCGGCAGTTCGCTTCCAATGGCGACTACCTTCGTTTCAATTGGACGCAGAAGAAGCTTTGCATTAATTTTTCGGTACTATTAAATCAATAAAAGCAGGTGATACTCATCACCTGCTTTTTAAAAAATCTCGATTTAGTTAAACCCAGCGTCAACATCTATCGCTGCTCCACGCACACCTTCTGTTTTCTCTGACAGCAACATTAAGATAGATGGCAACATATCTTCTGGTGTTAGCATGCGACCTAAAGGCAAGGCTGCCATACTTTGCTCTAGTTGCGCGTAACTTTCAGAATCCATTCCTGCTTTGGCTTGGATTTCCGTCGCGGTGACGCCCGGGCGAATACTATTTAAACGAATGCCTCTGTCTGCCAAATCTTGATTCAACACTCCCATTAGGCCTTCTAAAGCTGCCTTACTTGCCGTGTACAGCGAACTCTGCGGGAAGGCTTTTCTCACCGCAAGGCTTGAAATCAATACAATACTCGCCGGATTCTCCAACACAGGAAGCAATGAACGAATCGTAAACAAAGGCGCTCGGAAGTTAGTGTCTATCGTTTTATCAAAATCTTCATGAGAAGTTTCACTCAAAGCATTGGGAAAGAAAACACCCGCATTAAGAACCACGCCACTTAGAGTTATACCTTGCTTGTGTAATTCGCTGCCTAAAGCATCGACTTGGTCTCGGTTTTCGTTGTCGCATAAAAGAGTAACGACGTCGCTTCCTAGCTCATGTCGAACCGATGCCAACTTATCTTGACTACGTCCCGTTACCACAACTCTGTTTCCTTGTTCGACCAAAGCTCTTGCTGTTGCCAAACCAATACCGGCCGTTGCCCCTGTCACTAAGATTTTGTTCTGACTCATATTCTCACTCCTTTGACTTGATTGAAGTGATAGATTAAACCAAGCTATTAGCCATGATTAGACATCAAAACCGAACATGTTTGTTTCTATATGAGAACCAATACTCTCGACATTCATAAACTGCTGCCTCACTTAGCACTTTTCCGCCAAGTTATCTCGCTGGCAGTTTCAACGCAGCAGCCAATCAACTGGGTTTACCCCGCTCCTCTGTGAGTAAAAAAATCAGTCAACTGGAACAATTGGTTGATCAAAGGCTAATTCAGCGCACGACTCGTAAGCTTTCGCTTACCGAAAGTGGCGAGAACTTGTTTGAAATCTCGGGCAACCTATTACCATTATTGGAAAGCGTAGAAGATTACATTAGTGACAATCAATCAACCCCTAAGGGACGCGTAAAAGTCAGTTGCTCTACCCTGTTTGGGCAAAATTACCTGTTGCCAGAGCTTGGTTACCTTCGAGAGGCCTTTCCCGACATTCAACTAGAGCTTAATTTCGATGACAGTAATGTCGATTTAATTGAAGAAGGCATCGATATTGCGATTCGAATTGGACACCTGCCTGATTCGCCAATGCTGGCGAGAAAAATCGGTGAGAAACGAATGTGCTTTGTCGCAAGCCCTGACTATCTTAGTCGTGCTTCTAGTCCATCGCACCCAAGGGAGCTAACAGCTCATCAATGCTTAATATTCAAAAGCAGAACCAGCCATTTCGATTGCTGGCAGTTCGCCGATGAAGATGGGAAGTTAGAGTCAATTCGAGTCGACAGCTCGATTTGCTGTAATGATGCCAGAGCCTTGGTCACTATGCTGAAGTCCGGTTTGGGTATCGCGATGATCGACCCCCACTTTATCAGCCAAGAGCTTTCTTCAGGGGAACTGGTCGAGATCTTGTCAGATTATACCTCTGGTCAATCCGTTCCTATCCAACTGCTGTGCCTTGGCCGCGCAACGCGCTCTAAGGCAAGTAAAGCGATTTGGGAGTCATTAGCGCAATCTCTGCCTAAATACTTTGACCAAAAAAAACGCAGCCAATAGGCTGCGTTTGATGTTCTGCTTTCAAAGCTTAGATTTGAGCGTCTCTGTTGTCACTCCGTGGTTCTGACCACGGTGACGAAGCAGATGATCCAGCACAACAATGGCTAACATCGCTTCTGCAATTGGTACTGCGCGAATGCCAACGCATGGGTCGTGGCGACCTTTAGTAATGAGCTCCGTTTTCTCACCAGATTTAGTGATCGTCTCACCCGGTACAGTAATACTCGACGTTGGTTTAAGCGCGATATTCGCAACAATATCTTGACCAGTAGAGATACCGCCTAAAATACCACCCGCATGGTTACTTGCGAAACCATCTGGAGTCAGTGGGTCACGGTGCTCACTGCCTTTTTGGCTGACGACATCAAAGCCATCACCAATCTCAACGCCTTTTACTGCATTGATGCTCATCAGCGCGTGGGCAATGTCAGCATCTAGACGGTCAAACACTGGTTCACCTAGGCCGACAGGCACTTGGGTTGCCACAACTTGGATCTTGGCACCGATTGAGTCACCTTGCTTCTTCAAATCACGAATCAGTTGGTCGAACGCTTCCACTTTATCAACGTCTGGGCAGAAGAAAGCGTTGTTTTCAATTTCGTCCCAATCGACTTTATCAATCGACACATCACCCATTTGAGACAAGTAAGCACGAATCTCTACACCAAACTCTTGCTTAAGGTATTTCTTAGCAATCGAGCCCGCTGCCACACGCATTGCAGTTTCACGCGCTGAAGAACGGCCACCGCCACGGTAATCACGTACACCGTATTTTTGGTGATAGGTATAGTCTGCGTGGCCCGGACGGAATTTATCTTTGATTTCAGAATAATCTTTTGAGCGCTGGTCTGTGTTTTCTATCAGAAGACCGATTGAAGTACCCGTTGTTTTGCCTTCGAAGACACCCGACAAAATTTTTACTTCATCGGGTTCGCGGCGCGCAGTGGTATAGCGAGAGGTTCCCGGACGACGGCGGTCCAAATCGATTTGAATATCCGATTCAGTGATCTCTAGCCCTGGAGGGCACCCATCCACAATACATCCTAGTGCGATACCATGGCTTTCTCCGAATGTGGTTACTCGGAAATGTTGTCCAATACTGTTTCCTGCCATTACTTCCTCAAACTTACTGCGCCTATGTATCGAATCACACGCTCATCGTGTGTATACATAGTTTTACACTTCAATTACTAATAAATTCATAGTCGCTTTATTGCGCTTTGATGTAAACCCCTAAACACGATTTTGCACGCATAAAAAAACACCAAGCGCAGCAAACGGCTACAAGCTTGGTGTTTCTATATACTTAATGGATGTAAAAGCGATTAGTCTTTGTACAACGCAAACTCTTCAGCATGCGCTAGCATTTGTTCACGCGTTAACATGAACACACCGTGGCCACCGTTTTGGAACTCAATCCAGGTAAACGGAATATGCGGATATTGCTCCATCATGTGAACCATAGAGTTACCCACTTCACAGATAAGAATGCCGCTATCCGTTAGGTAGTCTGGCGCATTGGCTAAAATACGGCGAACCAGTTTAAGGCCATCAGTACCGGCAGCCAAACCTAGCTCAGGCTCATGAGTAAACTCATCCGGTAAGCTATTCATGTCTTCTTCGTCCACATACGGTGGATTAGACACAATCAAGCTGTACTTATCTTTTGGTAAATCGCGGAACAAATCAGAGCGAATTGGGAATACTTGCTGCTCCATACCGTGGTCTTGAACATTACGCTCGGCAACTTGAAGCGCATCCGTAGAGATATCAATCGCATCCACTTCTGCATCTGGGAATGCGTGAGCACAAGCAATCGCGATACAACCACTGCCGGTACAAAGATCCATAATGCGAGTAGGTTCTTCGGTTAACCAAGGCTGGAACTCAGCTTCAATCAACTCACCGATTGGTGAACGAGGCACGAGTACGCGTTCATCAACGAAGAATTCAAGGCCACAGAACCAAGCACTGTTGGTTAGGTAAGCCGTTGGAGTGCGCTCGTTGATACGCTTAACTACGCGCTCAACAATACGCAGACGCTCGCTACTGGTTAGGCGAGAGTTCAAAACATGTGAAGGCACGTCGATTGGTAAGTAGAGTGTTGGCAAGATTAGCTGAACCGCTTCATCCCACGCATTGTCAGTACCGTGACCGTAAAATAGGTTTGCTGCGTTAAAGCGGCTCACAGTCCAACGAATCATATCTTGAAGGGTATGAAGTTCTGATACCGCTTCTTCTACAAAAATCTTATCCAAAATTGCCTCCGAAAAGCGCTACAATACTGCTAATTCAATTTTAA
This sequence comes from Vibrio mexicanus, assembly GCF_001012815.1. Classification (GTDB taxonomy): domain Bacteria; phylum Pseudomonadota; class Gammaproteobacteria; order Enterobacterales; family Vibrionaceae; genus Vibrio; species Vibrio mexicanus. The sequence continues at coordinate 47,016 of NZ_JYJP01000111.1, read as the reverse complement.
ATGATTATTTAGATCCCGATGAGCAAAAAAGACACCGACATCGATGACGATTTCGCCTTATTCAAGGATGCAGTAAAGGGCGTAAAAAAGTTGCAACAGGATACCATAGTCCAGCAACCAAAAAGAAATACTAAGCAAAAAGAAATCAAGCGTAGCGCGCGTGAGGCCAGCGATACGGAATTCTATTTCTCAGATGAGTTTGTGCCCTTACTCAGCGAAGACGGCCCAACGCGTTATGCACGTGATGATGTTTCAACATATGAAGTGAAGAGGCTGCGTCGCGGCGTCTATGTCCCTGACGTGTTCCTGGATATGCACGGTATGACGCAGAACGAAGCCAAACGAGAGCTGGGCGCGATGATCGCTTATTGCATTAAGAATGATGTGCATTGTGCGTGCGTCCAACACGGTATTGGTAAGCATATTCTTAAGCAGAAAACGCCATTGTGGCTAGCACAACATCCAGACGTGATGGCTTTCCACCAAGCGCCACTGGAATTTGGTGGCGACGGAGCACTGTTAGTGCTGCTTTCCATACCTGAGAAGTAATAGCCAGAGAAGTAATTACCTGCGAGATAAATTCTGAGAAATAACGCATAACTGCAGCGTCATAAATCACAAAAGCGACCCCATGGTCGCTTTTTCTGTCTTGAACTGCGCGGTTTAACCTAGTGGCGCAGCTCTGGTGGAATCGGCATGTTCTCCGGACGAAGCTTGGGCCGCTCCCCACCGCGCTTGCGGTATTGCTTGAGCTGGAAGACATAAGCCAGCACCTGAGCCACTGCAGTAAACAGACCATCAGGGATCTCTTGCTCAAGCTCCGAAGTATGATACAAAGCACGGGCTAACGGTGGTGCCGGAATCACGTAGATATCATGCTCTCTCGCCACTTCTCGAATTTTCAGCGCCATATGATCCACACCTTTCGCCACTACCACAGGCGCTTTATCGGTATCTTGCTTATAGCGTAGCGCCACGGAGAAATGCTCCGGGTTGGTAATAATCACGTCGCTTGCGGTACTTCGGCCATCATTCGGCGCTGAGCAGCTTCACGTTGAAGCATACGGATGCGCCCTTTCACTTCAGGCTTACCTTCGGTGTCTTTAAATTCGTCTTTGACTTCCTGCTTAGTCATCTTCAGTTGGTTAGCGTGCTGCCAAATTTGAAAAGGGATATCAATAGCCACCACGATTAGCAAGGTACAGCTTATTAGTAGAATAAAGTTAAGCAGGATTTCTAAAGCGTGGAAGATATTCTGTGGGTAGACATCATGACTAAGCTGAATCAGATCCACGCGCGCGGCTGAAATAAGGTAAAAAGCCATGCCTGATACCAAAGCCACTTTGAGTATCGACTTAATCAATTCAACCCAGCTTTGCATGCCCACCATGCGCTTAAGGCCACTCAGTGGATTCATCTTGGAAAGCTTAGGCCGAGCGGCTTCCGCTGAAAAACTGACGCCACCAACCCCCGCGGCTCCAATCAACGCGGCAATAAATAGCATAACCAACACAAGGATAAGTGGCCAAAGCAGATTAACTAACGACGAAAAAGCGATATCAAACAGCTTAGTGATGTCAAAAATCTCTTCACGGCTAAGCGAGAATATCCGAGACATTGAGGTATACAAAGACGAAGCTAAATACTGCCCAAACCACATCAAGCCAACCGCACCCGCAACTAAAACCGAAACCGACGCTAACTCTTTTGACCTTGCAACCTGCCCCTTCTCACGAGCCTGTTGCAAGCGTCTGGGCGTGGCGTCTTCTGTACGTTCTTGACCGTCTGATTCAGCCATATTAGCAACCCTCTATATTCACTAAGCCACAAATCTGCTGCTCACCTTGCATCCAATATAGCTCATACTGACTATACAGGCCGCTGATGATATACCAACAGATCAACAAACCAACCAACAAAGCAAAGGCAAAACCTAACGAGAAAATATTAAGCTGAGGCGCAGCACGGGTCATCACACCAAAAGACAGGTTGATGGTAAGCAGTGCGATAATGCCAGACAAAGACATACTCAAAGATACGTTAAACATGATGCCGAGCCATTTGGCGATCTCTTCAAACTGAGCCACCGCAATGGAACCCGTTCCAATCGGCAGTGTTTCAAAACTCATCACCACCATCTGAATCATCTTTAAGTGACCATCGGTTGCCAAGAAAAACATGGTCGCTAAAAACATGAATAGCTGACCTAATAGCGGCGTATTCTGTCCGTTTGCGGGGTCAACCATGGATGCAAAACCCAAACTCGACTGCATACCTAAGATTTGACCAAGCATAACAAAGGTTTGAATGATGAACTGAGTAATCGTCCCCATCGCAACGCCAATGATGACCTGTTCAAGCAGGATGATAAAACCAGAAGGAGAAAATAGCTCAATCTCTTGAGGAACTTCAGGAATAACTGGCATCACCGCAAAAGTAATCGCCAAACCAAGGTAGAGTCTCACCCGAGTTGAAACAAAACGCGCACCCGTTACCGACATCACCATCAGCATCGCGCCAATGCGTGTATAGGGCCAAAAGTAGTTAGCTATCCAGTTGAGAACAACGTCTGTCGGGTACTCCATGCTTCGCCCCTCTAATAAAGCACTTCAGGTAAGCGCTCAATCAAAGAAAAGAAGAACTCCATGAGCATTTGTGTCCCCATGTGGCCGAAAACCATCAAGGCTACAAGCGTCACGATAAGTCTTGGTAAGAAACTCAGCGTCTGTTCGTTGATAGAAGTTGCCGCTTGGAAAATCGCAACAACCAAACCAATGATCAAGCTTGGGATGATAATGGCACACACCATTATCAGTACAACCCAAATGGCGTCTCTAAACAGTTCTACGGCTAGTTCAGGAGTCATACGTTATCTCCCGTCACAAGGCAAAGCTGCCGGCCAAGGTAGAGAGAATCAAGTTCCATCCATCGACCAGAACAAACAGCATGAGCTTAAACGGCAATGAAACGATCATTGGAGATAGCATCATCATACCCATTGCCATCAGGATAGAGGCCACAACCAAGTCAATAATTAAGAACGGCAAGAACAGCATGAACCCTATTTGGAATGCCGTTTTCAGCTCTGAGGTAATGAAGGCTGGAATCAACACCGCCATCGATACTTCTTCAGGCGAGGTAGCGGTTGAGCCAGAAAGATTAACGAACGTTTCCAAATCTTTCACGCGCGTTTGCTTCAGCATGAAAGCGCGCATCGGCTCTTGCGCAATATCAAAAGCATCTCGCGCGGTGATCTGCTCATTGATATAGGGCTGAATAGCTGTCTCGTTAACCTTGTCGATAACCGGTGACATGATGAAGAAGGTCAAAAAGATCGAAATACCAATAATGACCTGATTCGAAGGCGTTTGTTGTAAACCCATCGCCTGCCTTAAGATCGACATCACCACCACGATTCGCGTGAAAGAGGTCATCAAAATGACCATGGCAGGCAAGAAGCCTAGCATGGTCATCAAAGCCAGAATCTGTAGGTTTATTGAATAGTCTTCACTACCGTCTGGATTGGTCGTCATGGTGAAGGCTGGGATGCCACCACCCGCGCTGCTTCCCGAGGCGGTCATGCTGGATGCACCACGTTCACTTTGCATCTCGGTAACTGTCACGCTCTCAGAGCCGACAGTTGAAGCTGGAATGGTTGTGGCAAGCTCTTCTTGCGCTAAACCCAATGGAGCAAATGCCACCAAAATCAAAAGCACAAGCAGGCTTCTAAGCTGCTGACTAATAAAGTGCTGATTAATGAGATGCTTTAGTCTTGTCATTCTTTTTCAAAAGCTGGGAAAGCTGACCTGAAAATGGACTGGTTTCCAACTCCTCCTGAGTAAGTGGCTTCTCCAATTTAGACAGCATGTTGATAGAGTGCGCCGTCACACCGACTAAAAACTGCTCATCCCCCGCCTGAACGATCATAAGTCGCTCTTTGGTCCCCACCGGAAGCTGGCGAACCACCGACAACCCTTTCTGATTCATAAGAGTTGGCACACGCATGCGCTTGAGTAGCCATGCAATGAAGAAAATAAAGGCAATAACGAACAAAAGCGACCCGAAAGTGGTCGCTAAATCTATTTGATTTGTCGTTGTTGCTAAAGCGCTAGAGGGCATAAAGGCAAGCCCTAACCACTTAGGCTTCATACGTCACCTTTTGATCATTGAGCAAACCATTTCTTGGTAAGTACGCACTCACCATTATCTCAACTTCTTAATACGCTCAGTTTGGCTAATTACGTCGGTTAAACGAATACCAAACTTGTCATTCACGACAACCACTTCACCGTGGGCAATCAAAGTGCCGTTAACCAGTACATCGAGCGACTCACCCGCTACTCGCTCTAGTTCAACAACTGAACCTTGGTTAAGTTGAAGCAAGTTACGAATGCTGATTTGAGAACGGCCGACTTCCATCGAGATGGTCACCGGAATATCCAAAATGGTGTCGAGCTTACGGCGCTCATCTTCTGAAATTGGCGACGAAGTGTCTTCAAGCTCGTCAAGCGGAGCCGCTAGGACATCATCGACATCCACATCTGGTGCCGCTGGGTCTTCACCCAATGCTGCCGCCCATTCGTCGGCAAGTTTTTGGTCGTCACTTGGTTCCATTGTTCTTTCCTACTCTATTCTTCATCACCAGTGTCTTCTTCGAACTCAGACATGATGTCTTTACCCAAGAAGGCCAGATCGGTTTTCACCACGTCTGGGCGTTTGATTTTCTCTGATACCTGAACCGCCATATTTTCGCCAGAGCGTCCCATCTTCACTCGGAAGGTTGGCAGTTCTTCAACAAACATGGTGGCGTTTTCAGGCATCACAATTGGAATGATGTCTCCCGCTTGCAGCTCCATAAGGTCGCGCAGCGAGATATCTTGTTCTAAAAGGTTAACGCGGAAGTTAACGGGCACATCCATGATCTCTTCACGAAGCGCCGAACTCCAACGAACATCGGTTTCCATCTTGTCAGATTGAACACCCGCATCGAGCAATTCACGAATTGGCTCTACCATGGAGTATGGCATTACCACGTGGAAGTCACCGCCACCGCCGTCTACTTCGATATGGAATGAGCTGACAACGATCACCTCTGTTGGACTCACAATGTTCGCCATACTCGGGTTAACTTCCGAGTCAAGGTATTCAAACTCGACACCCATGACAGGTGACCAAGCTTCTTTGTAGTCTTCAAAAACAATTTTCAGAAGAAGCTGAACAATTCGGCGCTCTGTCGGGGTAAACTCACGACCTTCGATACGAGCGTGGAATCGGCCATCACCACCAAAAAAGTTCTCTACAAGAATGAAGACAAGACGCGCCTCCATGGTGACCAAAGCAGTACCTTTTAGCGGTCTAAAACGAACCATGTTCAAACTGGTCGGAACGTACAAGGTGTTTTGGTATTCACCAAACTTCATCATCTGTACGCCGTTAATGGACACTTCCGCCGTCTTACGCAGCATGTTAAACAAACTGATTCTTAAGTGGCGAGCAAAACGTTCATTGATAAGTTCAAGGGTCGGCATTCGACCACGAACAATACGGTCTTGGGAAGAGAAATCAAAATTGACGGCGCCTTCGACGGCCTGTTCAACTTCTTCCTCTTCGTCATCGACCCCATCTACCCCGTGAAGGAGCGCATCAATCTCGTCTTGGCTTAATAGATCGGTCACGTATCACCTATTGGATTACAAAATCAGTAAATAGCACACGCTCAATCACTGGCTGTCCTACCGCGCGAGTTAAACTCGCTTTGATGTCTTCCGTTGCTTTGTCGCGCAACTCAACACGTCCATTTGCCGAACGCAATTGGTCCACGGTTGCCGAAGCAAATGTACCAAGCAGCGAGCTTTCTATCAGTGGTGAGTGGTAACGAGCAAGGTTTTCGTTCTCGCTGCCTCTAACCATGAGTTGGACTTTAATCTGTACGAGGCGATCTTTCTTATCACCCGTCACATTAAACAGGAAAGGCTGTGCAATGTTGACGTAAGCCACAGGGTCGGTTGGCTCGACCATAACTTCTTGTTGGGCTTCTGCTGGTGCACTTTCATCGTCTGATCCCATTAGGAAGAAGGCAGCACCGCCACCCCCGACCAATAATACAACGACCGCGATAATGATTATTAGAAGCTTGCTTTTCCCTTTGGGCGCTTCTGTGTCGACTTCTTCAACCGCCATATCTAACTCTATCGTTTTGTTTTTCTATAGTTTAAGCGTAATAGCTAATTCCATCACGCTTTGATGCGACATTCAAATCAAGATTGACGTCTGGTTCAAGATTTTCTTCATCAATCCCTTGCTGACCGCCTACCCCTTGACCATCTGAGGCGCCATTTCCAGCAGCATAGCGACCTTGTTGACCACTACTTTGCTGCGAAACAGAGGCGTCACCTAATTGTATACCTTGCTGAGCCATCATTTCACGCAACCTTGGCATTGATTGTTCAATCACATCCCTTGCCTGTTGATTGTTAACCGTAAACTGAACCGTTGGCGCATCACCATTCATGTTCATGCGAATTTGCATTCGGCCAAGCTCGGGCGGGTCTAAGCGAATATCGATATTCTTCAGATTTTTAGACATCATCATCTGGACGCGTTCTGCCACTTGATCGCCTGCCATTTCGCGAGTCAATTGCATTGGTGTTTGTGCAACTTGTGCAGCCTCTGCACGTGTCACGCTACCTTGCGCTCCCTGTGCGCCTTGCATCGATTGCTGTGCGCCTGCCGCTGCGCCAAGTTGAGCGGCTAAGCTGGCATCTTTGCTGTCTTTAGACTTACCAGACTCAGCCAAACCTGCTGCAGCTCCGACGCCTAATGCTGCTTTTAATGCCGCCTGATTACTTGCGTTCGCCGATACTGTTGGTGGAACAGCACCTTGAGCTAGCATCGCTTGCATCTGAGGATTATTCATTGCGTTAGTATCAAGTGCTGGTGGCGTACCATTCGGCTGAGCCACTTGCGATGATTGCGCTGCATTTATCGCTGCTGCACTGCCGGCCATCAAGGCTGCCGTATTTGGTGTTACTTGCTGCTGCGCTTGGCTTTGCATCATTTTCTCAGGCGTTAACGCTGAATCGATAGCCATTTTCGGGTCAGTTGGCGCAGGGCTTCCCCATGCTATTGCTGTAGGAGCAACTTCAGAGGGGATATCAGCAGAGCTCGCTGCCGAATCTATGCTCTGTGTTGTTAGTTGGCCGCTAGCTATGCTTCCCTGACTATTAGGCTGTTGGAGTTGACCACTTTGTGAAACCGCCGCAGCGCCCATAGATCCAGCGACTTTGGCTGAAGTTTCTCCATCTTGCCCTTTTGTTAATTTATCTGAATTCAATGATTCTTTGTTCGCTTCATGTTCAGCAATACGAGCTGCAGCTACACCGGCTACAACGCCTCTAGGAGCCGTAGAGTCTGATTCAGACATCGCTGCCCCATACTGCTCACCTTTACCTTGGCCATCTCCTTGCTGCTTAATAAACGGCTTTAAAGATTCAGGGACTTCATCATTGGAGGCATTACTGGCAACCTTAGACTGTTGTCCGTTTTCTTGGACTTGCCCAGATTGGGCGGCTACTGTGGCCTTACTTGCTTCTGCCGCTTGCTGCTGTTCAGGTAAAGGTTGGCCATTCTTCAATTGCTTGGTTGCAACCGCACCTTCGGCCGCTAACTGTGCTTGTCCTTCAGCTTTACCCTGATTCTGCTTAGCAACAACATTGGAGCTTTCGGTCAAGCTTGATTGTTTAACCTGGGATTGAGCCGAGTCTTCAGCATCTTGTGGCAAAGCTTTGCCGTTTTTGTCTTTGAGCGAATTATTAGAATCATTTAAGCGAGTCAGTAATTCATCGCCTTCATCCATAGCTTGTTTGGCCTGCTTCTGAGACTGGACTTTTGTGTCGTCTTCGCCGGTCGCCTTTGAATTATTTTTGGATTTAGCAACTTGCTCAACATCACTATCGGAGGCCTTTGCTGTTTTCGCCGACTTCGCGCCCTTGGTGTTAGCATCTTCTCCATCGGTAGCTGCTAACACTTTCTTCGTTGATTCACTTTCTGCTGTTTTCTCAGACACTTGAGCTTTTGAAGCATCAGAAGTTTCAGACTTAGCGTCCGTTTTTGCCTCTGACTTGGCAGTTTTCTCACCACCTTTAACAGTAGCATCGCCCTTAGGCTCTTCACCTGAAATCAAAGATTTGAGTTTGGAGAAGAAACCTCCTGACTCCGAAGATTCGACAGCTTTATCGCCGCCTTCACTCGCCACTTTGGTGGTTTTGCTCGCGTCAGTAACTGGCGTTAGATTTACGTTCATAAGTTCGCTCTCAACAAAACAGACAGTGCTTATCCAAAAAACCGGAAAACAGTTCTTATATGAGGAGAAATTAGCAAGAATTGAGCCAAAGAAAGTGAGGATATAAGCTTACAACCAAAGAAAGCGGCTAGAAGTGATTTCCGTTCAATCTATTTCGAGCAAACTGTAATGTGGAGAACTCATCCATTTGCTTTTGCTCACGATGCTCCTGTTCCATTTGCTTATCTTTTTTCTTCTTTTCCATTAGCCATTCATAAGAACGACGCTGCTTTCGAGTCTCTAACCAGTGTTGCTCGCAGTTCTCGACTTGATTTTTGAAGTGCTCTTCCGCTTCTTTCTGTTTGGATAAGGTTTCATCGAGCTGAGTTAAGAATCGATTCAGATGTCCATATTGACTCGCCGTTAAGCCATTCATGCCGCGATCAACGAGTTGCTGACAATAATCCAAACGATACTTTTCTATCTGCGATAGCTGCTCGTAGTAGCCCTCGAGTTCAGTTCTCGCTTGATTCAGAGCTAAAACCGCTTTGTCTTCATGATCTTTTGCTTGGTCTAACAGAAATTCGAGAGCATTATCCATACGCTACTACCCCGCCAACACATGCTTCAACATGTTGATGCACATTTCGTATGGTACGCTCTCTTTCATGCCTTGCTGTAGGTACTCATCCAGTTTAGGTTTCAACGTAAACGCACCATCAATCGCAGGATCTGAGCCTGGTTTGTATGCGCCAATCGAAACCAAATCTTGGTTCTTACGACAAATAGAGAGCACTTGTCTCACCGCTTTCGACATCAGAACGTGTTCTTCAGAAGTGATTTGAGGCATAACACGGCTGACAGATTTCTCTACATCAATTGCTGGATAGTGACCTGCATCGGCCATTTCACGAGATAGCACAACGTGACCATCCAAAATCGCACGAGAAGCGTCAGCGATGGGATCTTGTAGATCATCACCTTCGGTCAGAACGGTAAAGAATGCCGTAATAGAGCCTTGGTCTGGCCCCCATTACCTGCTCGCTCAACGAGCGCAGGCAGCTTGGCGAATACAGATGGCGGGTAACCTTTAGTTGCTGGTGGTTCACCAACAGACAAAGCAATTTCACGCTGAGCCTGAGCAAAACGCGTCAGCGAGTCCATTAGAAGAAGAACATCGAGACCTTGGTCTCTGAAATATTCGGCAATGGTGAGGGCGGTTTGACAGCCTTTTAAACGCATCAGAGGCGAGGAGTCCGCAGGAGCGGCAACCACCACCGAACGCTGTCTTCCATCCACACCGAGAATTTCCTCGATGAACTCTTTTACTTCTCGTCCACGCTCACCGATTAGACCAACCACAACCACTTGCGCTGTCGTGCCTCGAGTCATCATCCCCAGCGTAACCGATTTACCAACACCGGAACCTGCAAACAGACCGATACGCTGGCCTTTACCCACAGTAAGCAGGCCGTTGATCGCTTTTAGGCCAACATCCAAAGGTTCGGTAATAGGTTTGCGAGCCAATGGGTTGATAGGCTCTGCGTTGAATGTGGCTTTCTTATCGGTATAAATTGGCCCTAAACCATCCAGTGGGTTACCCACACCATCAATGACGCGCCCTAGCAGTTCCATACCCACGGACAATCCAGCTTCACTCGTCATTGGTGTGACTTTTGCGCCAGGCAAAACACCCGTGATTTGCTCACTAGGCATCAAGAAAAGACTATCACCAGAAAAACCGACCACTTCGGCTTCCATCTCTCCAGCCATGGTTTCTACGGTGCAAAGGCTACCGATTGGTGCACGACAACCTGTCGCTTCCAGCGTTAGACCGACCACACGAACTAACTTACCGGACGCAACTGGGCGACAAGAGATACCTTGTGTTTTGTATTGGCTGAGACGTTCGTCCAAGCTAAGCATTAGTCGCTTCCCTGATGGCGATTGGTACCACAAAAGCTTTGGATGACATTTCGAATACGATCTTCCATGCGATAGTTCACGCTTGATTCACCCGCCTCGATTTGGACATCACCACGATTTAACGCAGGCTCTTCCATTAACGTCCAATTACGAAACTCTAATTGCTCTTCACCATAAGCTGAGCGAATGATAGCGACATCATCTGGATGCAACTTCAACGTTATCGCGTGACCAGAAATTGGCAGTGCTTCTACCGATTGTTTAATGGTATCTAAAATGACTTGAGGATTGGTTTGTACTTCAACATGGACGACTTCTTTTACAAGAGTCAAAACCATGTCGACCAGTTGTTTTTCAACCTGAGCGTTCATTAGCTCTAATGGTTGAGCAAACTGATTAGCCAGTGTTACAAAGGTTTGTACTTGTTGCTGAATGAACTCCTGACCTGCTGCTACACCTTCAGCGTTACCTGCGGCTAGGCCCTCTTGATGACCATCCTGAATGCCTTGCTCTTTACCTTTCTCATAACCCTGTTTAAAACCGGCTTCTTGACCTTGCAACATGCCTTCTTGATAAGCACCTTGCTTGATCAGCTCGATCTCTTCTTCGGTGAGTTCAAGAGGTTGTTCTTCTTGCGGTTCATCAAAGTTCGGCACCCAACCCGGATCGTAGTTCAGCGCCGTTTCTTTGGCATTTTTATTGGTTTCAGACGTGTAGTCAGGCAAGCCCCACTTTTTAGGTTGCTCGACTTGCTCGTCATCATTCAGGCGCAAAAAGCCTCGTTTTCTTTCACCTGACATAAAAATCCTTCACGCGGTAAACTTTGATTATCTTTAAACTACAAAGCTTTTTAAGTGGATTACAAGAACTCGTCCGCACCACCAGAAAGCATAATTTCTCCGGCATCGGCCATGCGACGGGCAATCGCCAGTACTTCTTTCTGAGCCGCTTCTACGTCAGAAACTTTAACCGGCGGCATCGCTTCTAGGTCATCAGCCATCATCTCAGCTGCACGCTTAGACATGTTCTTGAAGATCTTATCGCGCAGAGCATCGTCGGCACCTTTGAGTGCTTTCTGAAGTACGTCTTGTGGAACGTCACGCAGCAGTTTCTGAATACCTTGGTCGTCGACTTCGATAAGGTTCTCGAATACAAACATGAGGTCTTCGATCTGTGTCGCCATGTCTTCATCTTGATCGCGGATTTGATCCATCAAGATGCCTTCAACGTTATTGTCCATGTAGTTCATGATTTCAGCAGCCGCTTTCAGGCCACCAATCTTGGCAGCTTGAGCACCCGCTTGACCAGCGAACTGTTTCTCCATGATTTCATTCAGCTCTGCCAATGCCGACGGTTGAACTTCTTCAAGGTTAGCAATACGCATCATCAGATCGAGACGGTCACGTTCGGCGAACTGAGACAAGATCTCCGCCGACTGGTCGGCTTCTAAGTAGGACAATACAATGGTTTGAATCTGAGGGTGCTCGTTGATAATGATGCTCGCCACCTGACGAGGGTCCATCCACTTAAGTGAATCAAGACCTTTCGAGCCAGTACCCAATAGAATTTGGTCGACCAAGTTATTCGCTTTATCTTCACCCAGTGCAGCAACAAGGGCATTACGCATGAAGTCTTCGCTGCCCATACCAATGTTGGTGTATTTCTGAATGTCTTCCAAGAAAGCACGATGCACCGCACCCACTTTTTCTTGATTTAAATCTGCCGCTCGGGCCATCGCACTGCCCACACGCTGAACCTGTTTAGGTTCAAGGTGGCGGATGATGCCCGCTGCATCTTCTTCATTCAAACTCAACAGAAGAATAGCCGCCTTTTCCTCACCGGGTATCGTCGCTATATCAATTGAGTTTTCAGAATCTTGGTCACCCTCGCCTTGAGGGACAATATCATTAGGCATCTTCCATCCAATTCTTCACAACTTGAGCAGCAAGCTCTGGTTCATTAGCAACGAGGGCACGAACAGCTTTCAAGACATCTTCGTCTTTATGTAGGTTTGGAAGGTCAATACTCGATCCAAACTCAAACAACTCTCCACCCTCGATATCCCCGCCAATTAGGCTTGTTTCACCATCGGCACCGATTGGCATACCATCTGGACCGTATAGTTGATCATCGTCTTCTTCAGCAGCAGGGTTGAGTAGTTTTTTCATCGCAGGGCGAACCAGTACAAGCACGACCACGATGATAACCAAGGCACTGGCGAACCAACGAATCCAATCGTTGAAGTTCGGATGCTCCCAAATTGGCACATCAGCAATGGTTTCAATTTCTGGCTCTGCAAACTGCATACTTAATACGTTGAGCAAGTCACCACGACGCTCATTAAAGCCTACTGCACCAACAAGAACTTGGCGAACCGCATCTAGCTGATCTTGAGACAGTGGCACATAAGTCGTTTCACCCGTATCTGGATTCACAATTGCTCGATCTTTAATCGCAACCGCAACGGTTTGACGGTTTACAACGCCGGTTTGTCGGCGCTCATGACTGATTGTAGTGTCCAGCTCAAAGTTACGCGTCGCTTCTTTGTGTACAGATCCTTGCCCTAGTAAAGAACCGTCTTTCATTTGCGCCACATCTTGAGGGATAGACGCATCGGCAGGCGGTTGGTTACTTAACGCTCCCGGAACACCCGCAACAACGTTACCGTTGTTATAATCTTCAAGTGTGTATTCGCTTCGAGTCGCTGGCGTATTAGGATCAAACTGCTTACGAGTCTGCTCCACCGCACTGAAGTCCAGTTCGATATCCACTTGAGCGGTGTAGTTACCTAGGCCCAGAATAGGGATTAGCACAGAGTCAATTTTCTCACGCAGCGCTTGTTCTTGTTTGCGTTCTAACTCGTGTTCTTTACGACGAGCGGCAGAGGCAGGGTCTTGCGAGCCAGAGCTTAACAAGCGGCCGTGTTGGTCGGTAACGGTAATGCGCGATGGCTTCATACCAGGCACGGCACTCGCTACCATATCAACTACGGAATCCACTTCACCTTGTTTGAGGTTAGTGCCCGTGCGAAGAGTTAGAAAGACCGATGCCGATGCTTCTTGGTTATGACGTACAAACACGCTTTGCTGCGGTAGCGCCAACAGTACTCGTGCTTTACGCACTTGACGCATCTGCTCAATCGCCAGAGAAAGCTGACGCTCACGGCTTAGTTTGAGTCTCTCACGTTCCAGACGTTGAGATACACCAAAGCCCATATCTTGCATCAAAATATCGTCACCGGCATTGCTCGATTGATTCAAGCCAGCACGAACCATATTCAGTTTTAGACTGTTGTATTCACTCGCTGGCACCAAAATCGTATTGCCATCGAGCTTGTAGTTCATCTTTTGTTGGTCAAGATAATCTAGAACAGGGATCAGCTCTTCTGTCTCGTAAGCGCCAAGCGGACGCATTTCTGGTTCTTTGACCCAGAAAAATAGCATCACGATCAACGCAACACAGATTGAAATAGATACAACAAGAACAACCTGACGTAGTAGGTCAAGGTCACCCATCGCCATATCAAATTTCGATGAGCTTTTCTCATCCACATCTGGGTTTTGGACATCTAAATCCATATCCGATGAGGCCATGACAGCAGTGTCTGAACCTGAGTCGGATACGGTAAGATCTGTAGATTTGTTTTCTTCTGACACAGTCGCAACCTAACTTACACTGGCATATTCATAAGCTCTTTATAAGCTTCTACCATTTTATTGCGAACCTGAATGGTCGCTTCAAACGCTACGCTCGATTTATTTCGAGCAATCATTACATCAGACAAGGAGACATCTTCATCTCCACGGTCAAAACGCATTTGCAAATCACTAGAGGTTTTAGACAGTCCGTTGACATTATTGATTGCCTTGCTGAGCATATCTCCAAAGTCTGCACCAACAGTCTGGCCAGTCGCCGTAGGTCGAGCATTAGTAGCTTCAAGCATCATTGCTTGCATTTCATTTTGGAATCCGTCAATTTTCATCGCTACCTCTATGTCAACTCTTTGACTAGTTCTTTCGTAATAAAGTTGACGCAGCAATTAATATGCCACATCAAAAGTTCACCATTCTAACTAGGAATTTCAATTCCTGCATCACGCATTTTAGCCAGTTTGTAACGTAACGTTCTTGGACTAATCCCCAATTTTTCGGCCATTTCTTTGCGGCGACCGTTGCATTCCACCAAAGTTTCCAAAATGATGGCGTACTCTTGGTCCCTCAGCTCACCACCAAGCCCACTTGCACCCGCGCTCATTGGTTTGAACGCTTCAGCTTCTGCAACCGCTTCACGTCGGGCACCACTGCCGATTCGCCACCTTCTACAACTTGTTGCAGGCCACCCGCATCTTGCCAGTCGATACCTTCTAGCAAAATATGCTCGGCCGTAATATCACCGTTCTCGCTTAAAATTAGCGCACGTTGAACGACGTTATCGAGTTCGCGAACATTCCCCGGCCACGTGTAGTGCAAAAGTTTATTCACGGCTTCATTTGCTAAGCTTGGCACAGGAAGACCAAGTTTTTTGCAGTTTCGTTCAATTAAATGCTTAGCTAAAGGCTCAATGTCCCCTTTACGTTCACTCAGTGAAGGCCAAGTAATTGGAAATACATTCAATCGATAGTATAAATCTTCTCGGAAGTTACCTTCCTGTACATATTGCTTGAGGTCGCGGTTACTGGTTGCCAGAACACGCACATCAAGTTTGATGCTCTTACGGCTACCCAAGCGTTCTACTTCACGTTCTTGAAGTACGCGAAGCAGTTTAGCTTGCAAGCAAGATCCATTTCACTGATTTCATCGAGTAAGATTGTACCGCCTTGTGCTTGCTCAAACTTACCCGGACACGCCTGAACTGCGCCTGTAAACGCACCTTTTTCGTAACCAAACAGAGTAGCTTCTAGCATGTTATCAGGAATCGCCGCACAGTTAATGGCGACAAATGGGCCATCTTTACGATTTGAAGCGTTGTGGATATAGCGAGACATCACCTCTTTACCCGAACCGCTTGGGCCAAGAACCATAACACTGGCATCGGTTTTTGCGACTTTATCTGCAAGAGCAAGGAGCTTAATACTTTTCTCATCAGCGACAACGGCATCGCCATTGTCATCGGACTTGATTGGCGCATAACGGCTAACCATGTTCAGCAACACTTCCGGTGCGAAAGGTTTGGCCATGTAGTCGATAGCACCTTCCTTCATCGCTGACACCGCATCTTCAATGTTGGCGTACGCCGTCATTAGCAAAACAGGTAGATTCGGCCAATGCTGCTTAATATTGCGAAGCAAAGCTAAGCCGCCCATGCCCGCCATCTGAACATCAGAAACAACGATATCCACTGAGTTAGATTTGAGTTTCACTAAGGCATCTTCTGCACAGTCAGCTTCTAGCCACTCGTAACCCGCTAGGGCAAGAGTATCAACCAGTGCTTCACGTAGGCCTTCATCATCTTCTACGATCAATACTTTGCTTTGAGCCATTATTCTTCTCCAATCATTGCTTCTTGAGGCTAACACCAGCGCGTTCAAGCGGAATACACATGGTAAAGCAGGCGCCATCGCCTTCCTCTGAAATCAGTTCTAGTCGCCCATCATGTGCGCGACACACCATTTGAACCACGGCTAAACCAAGGCCTGTACCTTGTGAGCGAGTGGTAAAAAATGGTTCCATAATTTTAGCTTGTAGTTCTTTAGGGACACCAGGGCCACTGTCTTGAACTGAGATTTTCAGCTCACCATTAACGGGGCGGAAAAACACATCTATCTGGCTGCCCTTACCTGCAATTTGGATCGCATTGAGCACCAAGTTACTTAGAGCTGAAGCGATGGCGTTTGAATTCCCCATTAACACCGTATCGTGCTCTTCCACTTCTTGGCAGTAATCAATATCGCCATTTTTCAACGCTGTCTCCACCATTGGTGAGAACTCGTCGACCAATTGGGCGAGGGTAAACGCCTTTACTACTTTGTTGTCGCCGCCTTTGGCAAACAGCAACATGTCGTTCACTTGCTTCTCAAGATCATGCAAACGGTCCATCAACTTGGATTGAAATCGATCTTTCGTTGCTGGCGGAAGGTTTGGCGCTCCTAGGTTCGAGGCATATAGCATGGCACTCGATAACGGCGTTCTCACTTGGTGTGCTAATGATGCAACCATTCGGCCAAGCGAGGATAACCTTTGTAAGTCACTGACTCTTGACTGCAATAAGCGTGTTTCAGTTAGGTCGGTAATAAGTATTAACTGGCCCGTTGCAGATGCGGAGATGGCTAGACGCACTTTACGACCGTTGCGAAGCGATATCTCGTGACCATCATCTTCTTTAGGGTCAAAAGCACTTTGAATAATGGAAAACCACTTTTCCCCAGCAAGAGGCACCTCAAGAATTTTCGCGGCTTCAGGGTTGGCTTCTCTAACCACGCCCTGCGTATCCAACAAGATCACGCCTGCTGGCATGACGTCTAACACCTGCTTATAGCGCTCTACCTGATCTTCAAGTGAGTCGAGATGTGAGTGATTTTCCATAGTGACTGCGGTCTCGATGTCATAAATTTGCCTAAAAACTACAAAAGCCTGAGATGCAAAATGCAAGCCAGGCTTTTATATTTAATTATCAACAAGTTAACATTAAGTCATCTTATTGACGGTCAAATTTTTGATGCTTATATCTAACGTTGAAGGTTATATTTACGCATCTTTTCAACCAAGGTTGTGCGTCTCATACCCAACATATCTGCTGCTCTCGCAACAACACCACCTTGCGCTTCAAGAGCTTGGCTAATCATGTTGACTTCAAGATCAGCGAGAAGCTCTTTCAAGTTTACCCCTTCAGGCGGTAAGCCTTGTGGCGGGTTCGCATGCTCAGCAAACGACACCTCTTCTTCTTCAAACGTGAAGTTCTCAGAGAAGATATCCGCTAATGCTTCGCGCTCTTGCTCTTCCACACTCTCGAAACCGTAATGCTCCGCATGGAACTCAGGAATATCGCTGTAACGATATTTCGTTGGCAGGTGATTCACATCCACTAGGCTATTTGGATACAGGATGATCATCCTTTCAACTAAGTTCGCTAGCTCACGAACATTACCCGGCCAATCGTGCTCCATCAAAGAGTTAATTGCTCGCGGTGTGAAGCAAATTGGCTGCCCACCTTCCGCTTCCATACGAGTCATTAGCTCTTGCAGTAATAACGGGATATCATCTTTGCGCTCTTTAAGCGCTGGCATCTCGATTGGAAATACATTTAAGCGGTAATAAAGATCTTCACGGAAAGAGTGGTCATCGATCATGGACTCTAAATTACGGTGTGTTGCCGCGATGACGCGCACATCCGCTTTAATCGTATTGTTACCACCAACACGCTCAAAGCAACGCTCTTGAAGTACACGCAGCAGTTTTACCTGCATTGGCATTGGCATATCACCAATTTCATCAAGAAACAGTGTGCCACCTTCTGCGAGTTCAAAACGGCCTTTACGCGAGGTTAATGCACCAGTGAACGCACCTTTCTCGTGACCGAATAGTTCACTTTCGAGAAGATCCGGCGGAATGGCTCCGCAGTTGATTGGTACAAATGGGCCATTACGGCGAGCTGAGTGATAATGGATATTACGCGCAACCACTTCTTTACCCGTACCGGACTCACCAAGAATGAGCACGTTCGCTTCCGTTGAAGCGACTTGCTCGATCAAATGGCGAACTTCTTGGACACCATGACTTTGGCCAACTAGGCTGCGGAATAGGGTATTTTTACGATTTGAAGCGCCGACAGAAATGCCTTTACGACCCAAGAACTCTTTGCAATGACGCAAAGCTTCGCTTAATTGAGGGTAGTTGAGAGGATATTCCAATTCACCCACGTAATGCGGGTAATCCTCTAGGGAATATGGCTGTTTGCCGGCAATCAATAATGGAATGTGGTTGGCACTCACCAACTTGTCACTTAGCGTGGTTGTCAGCTTATTCCCTTTGACTGAGCCTACGATGCAACCAGCCCATAGCCCCGATAATTCAATATCATCAACCTGACTAGAGGTAATTGCTTCGCACTGCTCTCCAACAAATTCTAATATGTTACTCAGATTGATACGCGTTGAATCGTCGTCTTCAATCACAAGTAGTTTCGCTAAACCTTGCATAGGTGAGAATGATTGCCTTCATTTTTAATACGATGTGGCTGGTTCAATATCAATAGATAATATTGTCATATCTAACATTAACGATAGACAATCTATATAATTCAGCAACAAAAAAAGCCACTAGGCTATAAAGTGGCTTCTATTTTATTTGATAAAAAAAATAAGGCAACCAAGCAATTACTTGGTGTGACATTAGTGGAAACTTTGTTACCGAATTACATTCCTACATCCGCAGCAGTGAGATTATGATATTCGGTTGGAATTTGGTCCCAAGCAGATTTAATTTCGCGAATAATGTCGATAACATCATCAATTGGCTGTGGATCATTTTGATGATTCGCCGTGGAAATTTGCGTGATCATAAATTCATAAAGCTGATCTAAATTCTTTGCCACGTCACCGCCGTCGTCCATAGACAGACAACTTCTCAAGCTAATGATGATATCTAAGGCTTTACCCAAGCGCTCACCTTTCACAGGAATATTTCCCTGTTCCATCGCTGCCTTACCTTGGATAAGACGCTCGATTGCACCTGCCATCAGCATTTGAACGATCTTATGCGGGGAGGCCGCACTCAGTTGGCTATCAACTGATACTTTCTTGTAAGCCTGTAATGAACCACGCATAGTATTCCTCTTTTATAAAAACTTCTTATATTGTTGTACAGATTTGTTCCCATGACGATATTTTTTCAGCTCACTGCCAATCGCGATGGTTCTGCTCTGCATCAACTCAACCAAGGACTTGGTTTCCTGAACGGCAAGTTTCCACCGCTCGGATTGTTTAAGTTCTGGGTTATCGTTAATCAACGATATTACTTTCTGCAATATCTGTTCCCTTGTATCGACCAATCTTGCGATTTCTTCAGGATTAACGTCATTCGATGATATAACACGGCGAATTTCGTGATCGACTTCACTAATTTCTGAGAGATATTGGTCCATTTACTAACCCAAAGCACTCATCATACCAGCAAGTTGCGATTGCATTTTGCCCGTCGCGTCCTGCATCGCCGAAAATTTGGCATGAGTTCTCTTCTCTAACGTATCCATGCGGCGATCCAATGCCACCTGATCATCCTGTATTCGGTAATTACGCTCCGTTAAGCTCTGTTCGCGCGTTCTGATTGAGCCTGTCACACCTGTCATGCTTTGAATCGCATCTTCGACTTTCTTAGCAAAACCATTATTGCCGCCAAAGAAATCAGCCAATTTGTTGAAGTTGTTGTTCAACTGGCGATCTAACATAGTGTAGTTGATTTCAAGCGTACCTTGGCGAGTGGTGGTAATACCAAACTCCGTCAGTGACTTCACATCTTCAGGGGCGTTTTCAATACTTGAGGAAAAAACAGATTTCAATCGTTGGTCAGCGCTTCGAACAATGCTGTCACCCGCAAGTGGGCCTGCTTGCCCTGTTCTAGGGTCTACACCAGATAGTTCTTTAGACAACTGGTAAAACTGGTTATACGCTGCGACAAATGTCTCGATATCTTCGCGAACGCCTGGCCTGTCATATTCAATACCAATCTCTGCTGGTCGTGTGCCTGGGTCTGTTTTTCCTTTGACTGTCAGGTCAACACCGTCAATGGCATTCTCAATCACGTTATTATGACTCGATAGCATAGCAACGCCATCAAGCATTACCTGAGAGTCCTGCCCCGCTTGCACTTCTGTCATACCTTGATAGGTATCAAAGGCGTTTTGAGCCGCTTCAAGATCCAAGTTAGCTTGGTCTACCTTCTCAAGGTATGCACGCTCTTCGGGTGTGAGCTTTGCACGCTCCATCTGTTTTGCTTGCTCGGGCGTGATCTCCCCCGTCGCCAATGCACGTTGAATCGCGGCCTCTTCTGCTGCCAGTTTTCGTTCGAGCTCTTGTTTTGCCTCTTTCGGCGTCACATAGGAATCGGTTAACGTACCAGACGCACTATTACTCCAGCCCGGTACATCATCTTTCTTTCCTAAAGCTTTTGCATCAAGCTCGTCTTCTGGCTCCCAGTAGGAATCCAATAAGGTACCTGATGCCGTTTCTGTCCAGCCGGGAATTCTATCTTGTGGTTTGACGTATTTCTTTGACTCCGCCGCCGCGGCAATGGCGCTCTCGGAGAGCTCATTCCCTGCTTTTTCCGCATTCGGATCGGCTTCTAGGGCTGCTCGTTTGGCCTCTTCAGCGACCTCAAGGTCAACTTGCTTGGCTGCATCACTGATTTGATCCGCCACTTTCTGCGCAAGCTTAATTTCCATCGGGGTCAATGGTGAGATCAACTCTTGCGCCGCTGCGCGCGCAGCTTCGAGATCTTTAACTCGGTCTTCTAAGGTTTTGTATTCGAGTTTATTAAGAGGGTCGCCGACTTGAGCTTCAGCCGACATTTTTATGGTGTGTTCTGCACCAGAACGGTTGGACGCCACAATGAGTCGTGGCCCGTTGGTGTCATTGATGATGGACGCCCGCACTCCAACGTTCTCTTTAGAATCGTTGATGCCGCGAACAATATCCACCAGCTTGGAATTTTGTTGTATATCTATCGAGAACGAATCTCGACCTGCCGAAATCTGCAGCTTACCCGGGCCATATTTCGCATCTTTGTCTAGGACGTCCGATGCCACTTTATGACTTTGGGCAAGCTGCAACACATCGATTGCATATCTACCAGCTATTGCTTCAGTAGATGCCGTAGCAGAAACAACTTTGTCGTCACTCGTTTCCACTGTGCGTGCTGCAAATGCTTGCTCACGACGAAACTCGTTCATGAGCGTTTTCATTGTATCGAGAGACTCTCTAAGCCGACCGTAGGCACTGATACTGGTATCAATTTTGGCCTGCTCATTATCAATACGTTGCTGTTTAGGCATACGCTCCGCATTGACAATTTTGCTGACCATGGAATTGATATCCATGCCAGAGTTCATCCCCATCGGGCCTAAGCTCATTAACTCACCTCAAAAACAATTAAACGACTACACCTTAGCATCGAACAAGCCCGAATGATGGCGGCTTGTTTGTTCTCTAAGGCGTCGCAACACCTCTAACATTTCCTCTTCCGGTATCTGTCGAATGATATCTCCAGTACTGGCTTCATAGATAGTGACGACATCACGGCCCGATGCTTCATCGACCCGAAATGATAACCCCGTATTGATGGATGAAATGAAATCGTTCATTTGCTCCATCATCCTCTCTCTTTCGGCTTGATTCAGCTTTTCGCGTTCTCGCGATTGCTCAATCGAAGCTCCATCGATCGTTGACGTTGGTCCCTCGCCTCTGTTGCTATGCGTGCTTGTTGCTCAGAGGAAACACGCTTGGCACTATCGTTTTCCGAAGCAATTTTTATGCCACTTTGCGAGCCATTAGGCTGGATGTTCGATGTGTAGGATGGTATTTCCATAACAATCTCCCTTCCACCTTATAGGTTGGTATACATCATCTGTATAACCCCCGCTCAGCAATGAATTGCTAAGCCGTTAACCTAATAAGCTAAGAGCAGCTGAAGGCGACTGCTTTGCTTGCGCCAGAACCGAAGTACTCGCCTGCTGTAGGATTTGAGACTTCGTCATCTGTGTCGTTTCTTTCGCGTAATCGGTATCTTGGATACGGCTACGAGACGCGTTTACGTTCTCGTTGATGTTATCTAAGTTACTGATCGCGTGTCCGAAACGGTTCTGGAAAGCACCTAGAGAAGCACGTTGGCTATCTACCGCTTTCAATGCGCCATCAATGACAGAAACCGCTTGCTGAGAACCGGCAACACTTGTCACGTCGATGTCGGCTACCGTTACATCTTGCGCAGCACCGAAACCAATTTCTGAAGCTAGACCACCACCAATAGTCACATCGCCGTTAACCTGTTGGGTTGCAGCGAATAGTTGAAGTTTACCTTCTTCACCCACTGATGCTTTCACATCTGGGCTTTGACCGTTGATGTAAGTTGCAAGCTGCTCTAAATCATCACCCTCTTTTGCGTTAATCGTCAGTGATTGTGCCTCACCATTACGATCAGTATAGTCAAGGGTTAGATCAGTTGCCGTTGTAACCGTCCAGTCTGGCGTTTGCCCAGCGGTTGCCACATACGCTTTACCACCCATATCTGCCGTATCAGAACGCATGTTACCCATAGTAAGCTGAACTGCCTCACCTGAGCCTGCACCGATTTGGAAAGATTGAGTACCGTATGTACCGTTAAGAAGTTTATTACCACCAAACGAGGTTGTCTCCGCGATACGGTTTAACTCGTGGTTCAGTGCTGTGACTTCTTCTTGGATTGCAACACGCTCTGAGCGAGAGTTAGAGCCGTTAGCAGATTGTAGGGAAAGGTCGCGCATACGTTGCAGAATGTTAGTTGACTCATTCATCGCACCTTCAGCGGTTTGTGCAATAGAGATACCATCATTTGCGTTACGTACAGCCATGTCTAAGCCACGGCTTTGTGACGTTAGGCGGTTCGCGATTTGTAGACCAGCCGCATCATCTCGAGCACTGTTGATCTTGTAACCCGAAGATAAGCGTTCCATCGACTTCTGAGTTCCGTCCACCGCACCATTTAGGTAACGCTGAGCGGTCATCGCCGACACGTTCGTGTTTACGTTTATTGCCATAATTGATCTCCTTTGGCATTAAGGTTGATGCGCCTTAGTGTCTCTCACCTCACTTTGGCACATCTCATTTCTCTCAGTCCTGTAACGGCGACAGAAAAATAAGCTTTAGGAAAAAATTAAAATATTTTCGATTTTTTTTCGTTAGCGGTATAAAACGTGACGCGTAACAACTTTTTTAGCTGTTCATTCCATCTCTTCAATATCAGCAAAAGATCTGGTTCAAAGTTCAACAGCATTTAAAGCAGAAATTCGATTTAGGCCTAAACGCAAAAAATCCAGCCGAAGCTGGATTTTTTCATGACTCAGTTTGATTAGCCTAGAAGACTTAGAGCTGAGTTTGGAGCCTGTTTCGCTTGAGCCAAGATTGAGCTTGAAGCTTGAGACAGGATTTGAGATTTCGTTAGTGCTGTTGTCTCTTTTGCGAAATCAGTATCTTTGATTCGGCTCTTAGACGCGTTTACGTTCTCGTTGATGTTATCTAAGTTGTTGATAGCGTGGTTGAAGCGGTTTTGGAATGCACCCAACTCTGCGCGGTGGCTATCTACAAACTGTAGTGCGCTGTCGATGATAGCAACCGATTCTTGTGAACCACCTACTGTTGTTACGTCGATATCGTTAACCGTTACTGCATTCGCTGCACCAAACGCTAGCTCACCAGAAAGGCTTCCTGAGAATGCCAGAGTTGAACCGTCTGCTTTGTTATTGCCCGCATAAACTTGTAGCGCACCGTCTTCGTCAACAGAAGCCGTTACTAGGTCAGTTTGACCGTTAATGTAAGTGGCTAGCTGCTCGATATCATCGCCTTCTTTCGCATTGATGTTGATAGTTTGTGCAACACCTGCGTTGTCGGTCACGTTGATTGTTAGGTCGTTTGCACCTGCTTGAACGCTCCAGTCTTTATCTTTTGCGTTCGCCGCTTTAAATGCTGTACCACCCATGTCAGCGTTGTCGCTACGCATGTTGTTCATTGACAGCATTACTGCTTCACCGTTGTCAGCACCGATTTGGAAAGACTTAGTCCCAAATGTGCCGTTTAGAAGCTTATTACCACCAAAAGAAGTCGTTTCAGCGATACGGTTAAGTTCGTTGTTCAGTGCAGTTACTTCCTCTTGAATCGCTACACGCTCAGATTTGCTGTTTGAGCCGTTAGCAGATTGTAGAGATAGGTCACGCATACGTTGTAGGATGTTGGTAGTTTCGTCCATCGCACCTTCAGCGGTTTGTGCGATAGAGATACCATCGTTCGCGTTACGTACTGCAACATCAAGACCACGGCTTTGAACATTCAAACGGTTAGAAATTTGAAGACCTGCCGCATCGTCTTTTGCGCTGTTGATCTTAAAGCCTGAAGATAGGCGTTCCATTGATGTTTGTTGAGCATTAGTTGCACTGTTTAGGTAACGTTGTGCTGTCATTGCCGATACATTGGTGTTTACGTTCACTGCCATGGTATTTCTCCAATTGATTTTCCGATGTTTCCGGTTTCCGACGTCTCGGAAAACCAACTTGTAAATTTGTCTCTTAAACGAGTTCTCTCAAAGTTACTTTTATTAACGGCTCGTTTTTCCAAACCTTGAGAATTTTTTTAAGTTTTTTTTGAGAAAAATGTCTTTAGGAACTTAAACGTGATGAAGACGCTGAATTTCAACTTTTTTGCAAAATTCGCCCTAAAGTTTAGTTTTCTCTGGTCGATAGAGTTCGGTTTGCCTGACGTAAAACAATACCGTATTAGATGACTAGCCGAGTAACGTTAAAGCTAGATTGGGTTGCTGCTTGGCTTGAGCAAGGATGGATGTACTTACCTGCTGCAGGATCTGCTGCTTAACCATTTGGGTCGTCTCTTTGGCATAGTCGGTGTCTTTAATTCGACTATTAGACGCCGCCAGGTTCTCATGCACGTTATCAAGATTGTTGATTGCATGACTAAAGCGGTTTTGCATCGCGCCCAATTCGGCTCGATGGCTGTCAACATGTTGCAAAGCCGTATCAAGAACAGACACGGCACTTTGAGCGCCGCCAACACTGGTTATATCAATGTTATCAACCACATCATAACCATCGGTGTTCATCTGCAATTGGCTAGCAAGTGACCCAGAAAAAGCAATGGTCCCTGCGGTCTCTTTACCCGCCATGTAGATTTGCAGTTGCCCATCTTCATTGACTGATGCTGAAACCTTATCGGTTTGGCCGTTGATGTATGTGGCCAGCTGTTCAATATCGTCACCAATTTTGGCTTCTATATTAATTTGCTCTTGCTGACCTTGCGAATTGGTGTAGGTCATATTGAAGGTTTGATTACCTTGGGTGACTTGCCAAGTTGAATCGGCCTGAGCCGCAGAGAGATAAGAGAATCCCCCATATCCAAAGTGTCAGAACGCATATTAAGCAAAGAAACCTGAACCGCTTCGCCCGAGCTTGCACCAATTTGAAATGAAGACTCTCCAAACGACCCATTGAGCAATTTTCGACCACCAAAAGAGGTAGTTTCGGCAATTCTGTTCAATTCAGCATTTAAAGCCGTCATTTCTTCTTGTAATGCCACTCGCTCTGCTTTGCTATTCGAGCCATTTGCCGATTGCAAAGAGAGATCGCGCATACGTTGAAGTAAATTGGTCGACTCTTGCATCGCCCCTTCTGCGGTTTGCATGATTGAAATACCATCATTGGCGTTTCGCACAGCAACGTCTAAACCACGCATTTGCGATTCGAGACGATTCGAGATCTGCAACCCTGCTGCATCATCTTTAGCACTGTTAATACGGCTTCCTGAAGACAAACGCTCTAGGGACTGATTGAGCATATCAGTCGCAGTCCCTAAGTGGCGTTGTGCAGTCATTGCAGCAACATTGGTATTAACGGTGATGGACATGGTTGTCGCATTCCTCTTTACATTTTTAGCATCAAAGGCGAAGCGCTAACTCGTAAGAGCTGGCTTCTAAAAATGGTTTCCCAGCTAATGTATCGGTTGGTTTGATGGTTTCTTTAGCGCTTTCTCCACAAATAATGTCAAAAAACGCACGCAAAAAAGCCGAGCATAGGCTCGGCTTATCAATCACTTATTTGTATATAGCGAAATTACAGAGTTACTTAACGCTCAGAGATTCCAACATTGTTAGCGAAGGAGCGAAGAAGTACGCACCTGTCACGGCTTTAGTGAAGCGCAACATTTGGTCTGTCTTGCCATCTGTCACTCCATACATGCTCTCTAACATCGCTTTGAAGTTATGAACCGTATTACAGTAAGCGATGAACAGCAGGCCATGGTCACCACTCGCTGAGCCATACGGCAAGCTGTGGCGAACAATCTTCAAGCCTTTGCCTTCTTCTTTAATATCAACACGGCCAACGTGCGACGCTGCAGGTACATCATCAAGCTCAATAGAGTCTGGCTTAGTACGGCCAATGACTTTCTCTTGCGCCGATACACCTAAACGATTCCACGCCGGTAAATCGTGAATAAAGCGCTGAACCATCACGTAGCTACCGCCTGCGAACTCACCTGTAGGAACAATCGCCACTTCCTCGCGCACAGCTTCTTTCGGGTTTTCTGTACCGTCGACAAACTCGGTCATGTCACGAGAATCTAGGTAGCGGAAGCCACTGGTTTCATCGATGACCGTCACGTTTTCGTTCACTTGACTTAATAGTTTGCGAAGCACATAGAAATGCAAATCGTGGCGCTCTGAATGCAGGTGGATCAACACATCCACATCCGTGCTAGGTGCAAATGCCTGACCTTCACCGAGCTCTGGGAAGTCGATAAGTTCAGAAGGCACGGCCACATCAAGCTTCGACCAAAACGATTTAGTGAACGCAACACTTACCGTTAGGTTTGCTTCAGGCTGCTGAGCATTGAGCTCATCCACAAGTGTTGGCAAAGCCTTTAGTTCTTTCAATACGTCTTGAGCATTGTCGTTGACCTTAAGCAGTGTGTACTGTGCGAAAGGTCCGGCTTCCGGCAAAATAGCGCTTTGCGGCTGATTCATGATGAGTTCCTCACTTATATTTTTTGCTCAGTGTAGTGATTTTTTAATACGTTGTTTTGATTGCGATCAGTCAGAGTACGTTCTTAGGAAGTGTTAAACGCTTAAGTTTCCGGAGGATTATAGAAGCAATCCGCCACACTTTTACTGTTCACTAGATATAGAGTAAACCATAACAAAGCGACAGACGTTAAACCATTGGTCCAACTGAATACGCCATT
This sequence comes from Vibrio mexicanus, assembly GCF_001012815.1. Lineage (GTDB taxonomy): Bacteria > Pseudomonadota > Gammaproteobacteria > Enterobacterales > Vibrionaceae > Vibrio > Vibrio mexicanus. The sequence goes on along the minus strand of NZ_JYJP01000111.1, from coordinate 19,882 downwards.
TTGTAAATAGATATGATAGAGCGTTTGAGCAAGCTGACCTGCTGCGGTCAAAATCGTGACGGGCTTACCCCACGCCACAATTCGGTTTAGCCAAGCTCTGTCTGGGTTTCTTAGGCTAATGAGCCACATTAAAGCAATGCTTGGAACACCCATCGCAAGCCCAAGATAGAGCATGGAGTGATCTGGGTAGACAATTTCGAGTATTTTACTGCCACTTTCTCGACTGGCGCCTGCGACGACAAACACCACCCAAGCTTTCGCTAAGAATGCCCACCCAAGCCAAAGTAGCAATGGCGCCTTTAAAAATCCATGCTTGTCATACTGTTCGAAACTGTAACGCACCTAAAACTCATCGCTCGATTGTTGTCTTTGTGAGATGAGAAATGGGGGCGCTAGGCGGTGTTCACAAGTCGTAATCCCAATAAGATTGGAGCTAGCCTTTTAAAGAGTCCTAGGCGACTAAATTTGTGAGTGACTTATCAGTACGGTCTAATTTGATGATGAGCGACGAGATACCTTGTAAAAGGAGAGCCCCACAAACCCGATTAACAATAGAACGGGCAGCCCCCAAAGCAGTGAGTTCTGCAAGGACAAAGCAGGTTTATAGCGAACAAAATCCCCATAACGAGCCGTCATGTAGTCCACCACTTGTTGTTCACTATCGCCACTCTCAATCATTTGGAACACGATGAGCCTGAGGTCTTTGGCAATGGGCGAGTTAGACTCCACTAAGTTTTGATTTTGACACTGGGGGCAACGCAAAGCTTTTGCTAAAGCAATGGCGCGTTTCTGCTTCTCAGGCGAACTAAACTCAAACAGCTCAACTTGCTCGATAACTTGTTTGTCCGCAGGGGCAAACAAAGCCTCATTTGCAAAAGTACTGGGAGAGGAAAATACAGATAGAACACCGATGATTAGCGCGATAAAACCGCGGATAAACGCTGGGGGAAATCGAATCACTCAAACCTCACTGCACAAAGTAGGATGCAAAATGCTTGCGCCAAGCCTTGTCTGTCAGCTTGCCAGAGAACTTCTTCACTATGTTGCCTTGGCCATCCACCAGATAAGTTTCTGGGGTTCCAATCACCCCTAAATCAATCGCTAATCGACCTTGAGGATCATAGATAACCTCTTGGTACGGGTTGCTGTGTTGAGCTAAGTATTTGAGCGCACCTTTTTCGGAATCTCGATAATTTACCCCGACAATTGGCACACCTTGACTGGCTAACGCCATCAGTTTAGGGTGCTCACTGGCACAAATACCGCACCAAGACGCCCACACATTAACCAGTTGATAACCTTCTCGCGTAAGGACTTGTTCAGAAAGCGATTTATCTGGCTCACCCAAAGCATCCAGTTGGAAACTGGGAAACTGCGCGACAGCGCTTGAATCGGTGTTATTCGATTCATTTAACGACACTAACATTATCGAACTGAAAACCAGCACCGTCAGAATTAGAATTGCCAGCTTAAGTGTTTTCGATTGACGCATGCGCTGGCACCTCCTTACGCTTCGTTTTAGCACAAGCTAAGCTCATCGCGACGCCTACCACGCCCAACATCGCCCCTAGCCAAATCCAGTGAATGGTCGCTTTGTATTGAATTTTGACTACGTAAGCATGGCGATCAACTTTCTCTGCTAGCGTAACGTAATAGTCACCATGCCAGAACCGTTTGATCGACGGTTCACTCATGTTCATCACCCGCACTAAGTAGTGACGACGTTCAGGGCGAACTACAAAGCTTTGTCCCCCTTTCGCGAAATCGATCTCAGCTCGTTCCGCGGTATAGTTCGGGCCAATATGCCATTGGGTATCATGGTATTTCACCTGCCAATCACCAAAGGCAAATTCGCTGCCTGGCTCTAACTTACGATTAACTTCAAACGAGTATTCGGCGTTGGAAGCAGCCCCAACAGCCATGACTGCAATCCCGACGTGTGCCAATACCATGCCCACTTTACTCACTTGCCACTGAGATTGGACAAGCATATATAGATGGCTGAGCGCTATCCAAGCGGCTAACACCCACGTCAGATGCACTGTAGTAAAAAGAACATGGGTGTCCCAAAGCCCAAAAAGCAGAGAATACAACCCGGTGCCAAGCAAGATAGAAGCACCGACCAATCCATACACGAACTTGCCAGTTACGTAGCTTCCCCGCCACCACTTAACCAAGGGAGCAATGCCCATCAGCAGCATGATTAACAGGGTTAAAGGCACAAATAGCGCGTTAAAGTAAGGCGCACCAACCGAAATCCTCCCCCAACCCAAAAGCTCATAAATCATTGGATAAAAGGTACCAAGGAAAACAGTAAAGGTAGCAATGATAAGCAGACCGACACCAATGAAAACCGCATAGCTGCGACTTGTTACCGCTTGAATCGGCTGGGACTTAATATCTTCGCCTTTTACAATCAAAAGGCCCAATGAAGCGACCAAGACAATGGCCAATATTGCCAATAGAGCGATACCTTTGCCGGGGTCGACCGCGAAAGCATGAACGGAGGTAAGCACGCCTGAACGAACAATGAAGGTTCCCAAAATGCTCAAGCTAAAGGTAATAATCGCCAAACTCAGCGAGAGAAGCTGCATCATTTGATATCGGCGTGACGCCATCAAACTGTGCAGCGATGCGGTTCCAGTTAACCAAGGCAACAAAGAGGCGTTTTCTACGGGGTCCCAAAACCACCAGCCGCCCCAACCTAGCTCGTAATATGCCCACCATGATCCTAAAACGATACCTGCGGTTAAAAAGCCCCACGCAACCAGCGATACTTTTTGGGCAAAATAGAGCCAACGCTGTTCAAATTCAGGCTGCATCAGCGCGCCACATGCTAGCGCTAAGACCACGGAGTAACCGATGTACCCCAAGTAGAGCAGTGGCGGGTGAAAGATCAGCCCGACATCTTGCAGCATCGGATTCAGATCTCGCCCCTGAGTGAGCCACTGCTCATTAAATCCAAACGGGTTAGACGTGAGCAGCGTGAACCAAGCAAAGGCAGCAATAAGGCCATGCATAACCCAAAGCGTGTCAGCCTTAAACCTTACGCTCATTGTTCCAGCAGGCATAGTCCAAGCAAAAGAAATAGCGGCAGCCCAAAGGCATAAGGTCATCACCCAAAACAGCATAGATCCCTGATGGCCACCCCAAACGGCAGCAAATTTAAAGAACGTCGGTAAATCCGAGTTGGAGTGAGTGGAAATATACAGGTACTGAAACTGGTCTTGCAGAAATAGACCGCCTAAGCCGAGTAAGCTCAACACAGAGAGAATAGCGCCCAAACGTGCACTCCAAGTCAAGGTGACGAAAGTGTGCTGTTTCTTTGTCAACCAACTCACTGGATGCGCAATGAACACCAAAGTGCTCATTACCGCGACGATCACAAGCGCGAATAGCGCTAACTCTCCAATCATACTTTCTCTTAACTTGCAGCTATGACTTCTTCAGTAGTTTCTCTACACAACGGTCATCTGGCCTGCATAAAGAATAAAGGTTCTAAGCATTAAAACTCCCACCAAACTTAAGCTAGTGACCACCAAAATAAAGCCATGATTGTGGCGAACTTCCGTTGGCGACACCGCATTGAGTGTTAAAGGAAGTAACATGCCGATGAGGACGACACCGAACCAGAACCAGTTAGACCAGAATCCGCCTCCGATAGCATTCCACGCCGCCACTTCATTTTGACCACCACTGAAAATCAAGCCTGTAAAGAAGGTCACCAAAACAAACAGCTCAAAAATCACCACTGGACGCTCAAAGCCATGCACCCATTTCACGCTTGGGCTCGATGTTGGCTCTTTGAATACCAAGATACCAAACAGCAAGCACGCTGCAGCACCCGACGATAAACTTGAGAACAAGAATAGAATCGGTAGCACAGGGTTATTCAGCATTGGGTAAGTCTGTAGCGCTGACAATAAGAAGCCCGTATAAGCGGCTAGCATGACCGCCAAGAAGCCCAAGAACAGCTCAATTGCGTTCTCAAACTCACCAAACTTCTTCAACAAGCCATCAACAAACGCAAAACGCCCTTGCAAGAAGTCCATGATGGTCTTTCTGAAAATAATGCCAATCCATACAAACAGCACGGCCATATAGACTTGGAAAAGAATCACACCCATCGACATGACAGAAGTGACGTTAAAGTAGATCATGATTTTCCAGAACATCAACGGCTTGGTTAAGTGGAAAATCAGAATGGTGAGACCCGAGATAATACCAAATGGTGCCAGCCAAGCGGTTGCCTTCATGATGCCATTTTGCGCGGCATCCCCTTCTATCACTTTGCGTTTCAAGTAGATCGCAATCATCACCGCGCCCGCAGACATACCAGCCAAGAACAGGTATATGGCAATGATCCAATCCCACACTAACGAGTCAAAGTGAAATGCACTATCTAATCCGTTCATGATTACACCTCCCCTTTGTCATATGGGATTTTGTAGAGCTTAGGTTTCGTACCCAGATGCACCTTATCGCGATACACAACCTCGTTATTTAACACCTTATTGATCTCACTGTTAGGGTCGTTGAGGTCGCCAAACACCAAAGCTTGTGTTGGGCAAGATTCTACACATGCTGGCAACTTACCTTGCGCTAAATTGGTATCTCGGCAGAAGTTACATTTATCAGCAGAACCTTCTTCCGGATGGAAGAAACGCACTTGGTACGGACACGCCGCCAAACAGTAACCACAGCCTACACACTTCTCTTTATGAACATCGACAATGCCCGTTTCGGGGTCTTTGTACGCCGCAGCAGTTGGACAGACCATCACGCAAGGCGCGTTCTCACAGTGCTGACAAGAATTGCGAGTAAAGCGATATTCCACATCAGGAAACTCACCTTTGGGTTCACTTCGAACGATCTCTAAGCGCGATACGCCCTCTGGTACTTGGTTTACTTCACGGCAAGCATCCGTACATGCTGTACAGCCAATACAGGCGTTTTCATCGTGAATCATGCCATAAAGCTTGGTGCCATCCTCTTCGACATTCGCAAGAGTTTTTCGACTGTTTAGAATAGAGGTTCCCGCTACGCCCGTGGTGAAAATAACTGCACCGGCGCCGGTTAAAAAGTTTCTTCTTGAACAGCTCATATCACCTCTCCTTCTCTATTTGACTGAAGTCAGAGTGGCAGTCCACACACAGTTTTATTGTCTCTTTGCGCTCCATACTTAGAACACCAGACTTCTTAGCCCCGTGAACATCGTGGCAATTTGAACAAGTCAAATTCTTTGCGTGCACATCGTGGGTCCAACTCGCCTCACGCAAGTTTTCAGGCACGTGACAATTCATGCAGTTGCCATTGGCATCCAACACTTGTTGCTGAGAAAGCTGAATTTTTTCAGTGCCATGTTGCGACTGGGCCGGTCCATATTTCTTCACAACCGGCGCACCTTCACGATGATCTGGCCCAATGTTGCCATGGCAGGTCGTACAATTGAGGGTTTTACCCACCTCTGCAAACTTCTCGACGGTATGAGTTTGGTGGATGGTGTTTTGTGAGTCCTTGTGACATTGAATACATTTGTAATCTTTGTCTCGGATAAGTGTGACTTCGTGACGTGTCGATTTCTCTTCAGACGGCATCGCTGAAGTGTCGGCAACGGCATGAAGTGAAGAACCATAGAGGCAAAATGCAAGCAGGAACTTGAGCATTATGACTATGGCCAACTTAATATTGCCCATTTCATCCTTTCCTTATACCAACCATCGAATTAAGTCATTAACTCAATAAATTGGTCAAAATTAACGTCCTTCGAAATGAATTAAATTCACTCCAAATGAGATCAATTCTTATTTTGGAAAAGCCACAACGCTCTATCGTTTATATATTACTCAACTGTGGAAAATTTGGTGATTCAAGGCGGTTAAAAAGCGATCTAAATCACCATAATATTTAAAGGACCATAGCGCCTAAGTCATTGTTGATAATAGATTTCATTATCAAAACAAGAAATAACAAAACAATCTAAAAGACCATTTAACTACCTCTTTGGGGGTATAAAAATCATTCTTTGAACTGGGTCACTAGCATAAATTGATCTAAAACAATAAAGACGCCTCACCACATTAGTCAAAACGTTTCTTATTATTACAATATATTTCAGTTCTCCAATTCTTATATTTGGTATAGCCAGTTCACAACGCTGCTAATAACAAACAGAATTATGGAGAAGACACTGTGAAAAAATTGCATTGGATACCAAGTTCCGTTGCAGCAATATTATTAATGGTCGGCTCATTGACGAGCACGACGACCCTTGCTGCATCCGACGAAAAAGGCGTGATGGACCCTAGAAATCAAGCCTTTGAGCAAGATCACCCTGATCAATTCCACTCCTGGAAAGCCACCTCAGAAAGCGAACAGATTGAAGATGCCCTGGCGGGAGATCCAAACATGGTCATCCTATGGGCTGGCTATGGTTTTGCTAAAGACTACAACAAAGCTCGCGGCCACTATTATGCCCTTGATGACGTAAGAGAAACCCTGCGTACCGGTGCACCAATGGATGAAAATTCCGGCCCGATGCCAATGGCATGTTGGAGCTGTAAAAGCCCAGACGTTGCTCGTGTCATTGAGGAGCGTGGCGAAGACGGCTACTTCGAAGGAAAATGGTCCCGCTTAGGCGATCAAATTGCCAACCCTATCGGCTGTTCAGATTGTCACGACACACGAAGCGAAGGCTTTAAGAATGGAGAACCCGCTCTGGCACTGACGCGTCCTTACGTTGAACGTGCAATGACAGCCATCGGCAAACCTTTTGAAGAGCAGTCGCGCTTAGATCAACAAGCCTCGGTTTGTGGCCAATGCCACGTCGAGTATTACTTCACTGGGCCAACGAAAGCCGTGAAGTTCCCTTGGGATATGGGTACTGGTGTCGATGAAATGGAGCAGTACTACGATGCGCTTGGCTTCAAAGACTGGACGCACAAAGTCTCCAAAGCGCCAATGCTAAAAGCTCAGCACCCAGAGTACGAAACTTGGCGTGACGGCATTCACGGCAAAAACAATGTCGTGTGTGCTGACTGTCATATGCCAAAAGTCACGAAGGAAGACGGCACTGTTTACACTGACCACAAAATTGGTAACCCATTTGATCGCTTCGAAGACACCTGCGCTAACTGCCATACGCAGTCGAAAACACAGATGATCGAGATTGTCTCAACGCGCAAGAGCCAAGTCCTCAACATGAAGCTCACTGCTGAGAAGCAAATCGTTGCTGCGCACTTTGAAGCAGGTGCGGCTTGGGATGCAGGCGCGACAGAAGCTGAGATGAAGGACATTCTTCAAGATATCCGCCACGCTCAATGGCGCTGGGACTATGCGATCGCCTCTCACGGCGTTCATATGCACGCACCAGAAGTGGCATTGGAAGTGCTCGGTACTGCGGTTGACCGCGCAGCCGATGCTCGTACTAAGCTTATTCGCTTGTTAGCAACGAAGGGGGTTACCGAGCCAGTTGAAATCCCAGATATCTCAACCAAAGAGAAAGCTCAAGCGGCACTAGGCATGGATATGGAAACCATGAACAGAGAGAAAGAGCACTTCCTAAAAACCGTCGTACCAGAATGGGACAAAGCAGCAAGAGAGCGCGAAGCAGAGTACTAAACAACTGGTTAACGAAGAAAGGCGAAAGGCTCAGCACGTTGCTGAGCCTTTTTTTGGACCAGCGCATTGTCACCATACGTAGTTGAAACGTTTACTATGAGGTGCACTGCATGAGATCGTGATTCAGGTATAATGGTTCCCATTAGACATCGTGATATTGAAAAAAGGTCATCTCGATAATGGTAGATCAAGTGAGTAAATCAGCTGCAACTCAACGTCTTGAAGGCGACACTCCCACACTACGCTTATTCAAACTATTAGAAATTATTGCCGAAAAAGATGAGTTTCTCTCCCTTCAAAGCTTAGTCGATGAAACCCAGATACCAAAGCCAACCTTGCACAGAATGCTCCAACAACTAGAGAGCGCCAATATACTTCAGCGCGATGGTGACAACCGTCACTACAGCTCGGGAGTTAGACTACGTCGTTTAGCTGAACAAGTCTCGCTTAATAGCACCACACACAGTGCTCGTAATGCAGTTCTCGTACAACTTTCGAAAGAGCTTGGAGAAAGCTGTAACTTAACGGCATTGTCCGGCAATGAGGTGATCTATGTTGACCGAGTCGAAACACAAGCACCATTGAGGATCTGTTTAGAGGCAGGCTCCAGAGTGCCTATACACTGCTCAGCTACTGGGAAACTCTTCCTATCTGGGATGACAAAGTCTCAGCGTTCTCGGCTACTGTCTCACGCATCATTAGAACAATGCACAGAAAACACCATCACAGATTACGATTCGCTAGAAGCTGAAATTGAAAAAGTAAAAATCCAGGGCTATGCGATTGATAATGAAGAGTTCATTCCGGGATTGTTTTGCATTGGTGTGGTGGTCCCTTCATCATCAGGAAAATCTAACCTTTGCCTTGCAGTTCAAGCGCCTAAAATACGTTTGCACGAAGAACACATTGATAAACTACTCCCAATATTGACTCGCGCCGCTCAGAAGATAAGCGATATCGAATCTGAAGCTTGGGCTCTTAAGTAGATTAAACCAAAATGAAATAGTGAGGGCTTAGTAAAGCACTGAGCCCTATTATCTCACTGCCCGCTTTTCATCCACAAAAGCGTCATCATCCTAGCCTCTCGTTTCTCCATACTCCCGTTCTCCTGGCACGCATTAGCCAACTTTCTCCTGCTCAATCGCACATTTCTCTTGTTGATAACGACTTTACAATCTCTGGTATTGCTACCCCCTTGTACGCTCAATTCATCAGCATTGTTCAGCCACAACAAAATCTCATTTTTCGAGACAATTTATTCCACTTTACATAAATTTAATTGACCTTGATAAGCAATTCACACTAAACTGGCGACCAACTGAGCACTGTACTGTCACGATAACTCAATAAAGGTCTCTCAAAATGAATACTCAATCCCATACTCCTACCTCTTACAAAAATGATATCGAGCTACTCGAAGCGTTTAGCGCTGCATGGAACCGACACGATATTGATGCTCTTATGACCTTCATGACAGACGACTGTGTATTTCATACCGCCAGCGGAGATAGTGCATTAGGCAATACATTTGAAGGATATGAGGCGGTAAGGGAAGGCTTTCAGATTGTCTGGAAAACGTATCCAGATGTCGCGTGGCTAGATGCAAATCATTTTGTCGCGGGGGATCGCGCGGTAACAGAATCGACGTTCTGCGCCACTAAACCCGATGGAAGCAAAATTGAAGTCAGAATGATCGATATGTTTACGCTTTCAAACGGTAAAATAAAAGTGAAGAATGCTTTTCGAAAAGACAGACCTGCCATCATCAATTAATAGCGTCAATCAAGACTCGCCTTATTTCTCATCATAATTAAGGCCCTGCTAGTTAAATTAACTGACTAACTAATGGAGTGGTAAAAATATAACCACCCAAACCTCCTTCCATTATATAGCCAACTTCATTAACCATAATGAAGTTGGCTTTTTAACTATCTAAAGTATGCACCATCATTAATATCAATACAGCTACCATTGATATATTTGGGGCTACACGAACCCAACCAAACAATAGTGTCTGCCACTTCTTCTGGATATGCAAAACGCCCAGTTAAACTTGAATCTTTAATCTTATCTAAGCGATCTTTGTCTATTGACTCCATCATAGGTGTCATCACCGGACCACTTGCAATGGCGTTCACCATAACTCCATGAGGACCAAGTAATTTTGCAAAGCTCTTTGTGGCATTAAGCAACCCAGATTTTGTCACCCCATACCAAATATCTGGATGCCCAATATGAGCGGCAATGGAGGTATTGTTGACGATTCGCCCCGATCCCTGTTGTTTCATTTGCCTTGCTACCTCAGTGACAAGAGTGATCGGAGCTTCTAAGTTAACTTTAATGGTCAACGCTTTTAGCTTCTCTGGATATTCATCATAAGGTGATGAAAACATCACTCCTGCATTGTTCACCAGCGTATCAATTTTTGGGAGTGATGAAATGACATTTGGGATCTCAGAAATTTTTGTCAAATCAAATTCAATACATTCTACTCGACTGTGATTACGGTGAACAAAATCCCCAAATTCATTGCTTAATGCAGTAATGTTATAATCTTGTTCGATAAATTTATCGCAAACTTCTTTGCCTATCCCACCTGAAGCGCCTGTGATTAATACGTGTTTTCTCATTTTTAAATGTCTCTTTTCATTAATAGCCCCCTTCATTATCTTTGGATAAAATTAAACACTCAAACCTATATAAGTGAAATAAAAACATAATGTTATCGAAACATAAAACAATATAAATTGTTCTCTAATCGCTTTAATTTACTTGACTCACCACCTCCTAATTAAGCACTTTCCATTTATTTTCCACCACACTATCATCCAGATTTCGACCAACACAAACCATCACTTCCACACGAGATTGTCCCAACAAAGACATATCGAATCCCTCTGAGTTCAGGTGAAAGAGAGTCTTTGTTTCTCCTTTGACAACTTGTGCAAGTCGTGACTCAACCGTGTTCTTTAATTCATCTAAAGACAGGGAGGACTCAATTCGATACCAATACCCTCGTTCGGTTTTTCGTTTTGCCCAATAGTCGAACTCCAGAGCTTCGATTGGGTGCCGACTTAGAATGACGCCTTGAAAACGCATCATGGCAGGTTCTAGCCTAACTGGTGTATGCTTAAACTCAGGTTGACCAGACGTCACATCAGTATATGGCGCGATTAAGTCACACACTTTACTCTGTTTTGCCGTCGCACTATTCCAATGGATTGGCATGAAAATCTGATTTTTCGCCATATCTTCACTGATTTTTACTATCGCAAAGACTTTGCCATAACGGTTTGAGATTGCGGCTAACTTACCATCTGTTAATCGATACTCTGCTGCGGTACTTGGATGCACTAACACATAAGGCTCAGGGGAGTGCTCACACAGTTGCGCCACTAAACCAGTGCGAGTCATGGTATGCCAATGATCGCGGGTGCGCCCTGTGTTAAGCAGTAACGGAAGTTCATTCGTTACCGAAGACTGCGGCTGAGAGTAGCTAACAGGAATCAAATTCGCTTTTCCATTGGGCGTATAAAAGTGCCCATTATCGAAAAAGCGTTGATTAACAATTCGCTTTTGAGGAGCACAAACCGGCCATTGCTGTGGAGTAAGTCGGTTGTAATCCATGTCGCTAAGGTGTGCTAATCCTGACAGATTAAGGTCAAGATTGAATCTTTGATTTGCCTCTGCGCTTAGCTTGGCATATTCAGCAAACACTTCCCCTTCATGAACGTAATCAAACGCTTCGCCAAAATCCATTCGCTGCGCGACTTGACTGATGATCCACCAATCTGGCTTTGCCAATCCTGGGCTAGGTAGCAATCGACGCTGACGCGAAATGCGACGCTCTGAGTTAGTCACCTTACCCGACTTTTCACTCCAACCTTGGGCTGGCAGCAGAACATCGGCGTACTGAGTGGTTTCGGTCTCACTGATGCAGTCAGACACCACAACAAATGGACAAGCTTCTAGTGCCTCTTTCACTTTTTGACTGTTCGGTAAGCTGACGGCAGGGTTGGTCGCCATGATCCAAATAGCCTTAATTTTTCCTGAATGCATCGCATCGAACAGTTCAACAGCTTTCAAGCCCTCTTGTTTGGCAAGATTGTTCGTCTGCCAAAACTCGCTCAGCCATTTTCCATGCTCCAGGTTTTGAAACTCTAAGTGCGACGCCAAAGTATTTGCCAATGCGCCCACTTCCCTTCCCCCATCGCATTGGGTTGGCCTGTCACCGAAAATGGCCCGCAGCCTTCACGGCCGATTTTCCCTGTTGCTAGGTGGCAGTTGAGAATACTGTTTACCTTATCCGCGCCTTGAGTAGACTGATTTACCCCCTGTGAATAGATGGTCACAACCTTGTCATTATTGGCGAACAAGCGATAAAACTGGTCAAGCTCAGCCGGAGTGAGTCCCGTCGTTTTTGCAATGCTGTCTTCGAGTTGCGCCGACAATACACTATGAGTGAATCCTTCCGTGTGCTGTTCTACAAATTCATGGTCTATCCCATTATTGTCAGCCAAATACGCAAGTAATCCATTAAACAAAGCGACGTCTGATCCGGATTGTATTGAAAGGTGCAGATCTGCAATAACACTGGTGTCAGTCTTTCTAGGGTCGATCACCACCACTTTCATCTCGGGGTTGTTTTGCTTAGCCTCTCGTAAACGTTGAAACAAAACGGGGTGACACCAAGCTAAGTTGGAGCCCACAATAACAACCACTTCAGCCAACTCTATATCTTCGTAGCAGACAGGGACAGTATCTGTGCCAAAGGCTCGCTTGTGACCAACCACAGAAGAAGCCATACACAAACGTGAATTACTGTCGATGTTCGCGCTTCCAATAAACCCTTTCATCAGTTTGTTCGCTAGGTAATAATCTTCTGTGAGTAGCTGCCCCGAAACATAGAAAGCGACAGAATCTGGGCCATATTCTTCTATGGTTTGACGAAATTTTTCCGCGACGGTATCGAGTGCCTCCGGCCAGTTTAGATCTGTTTTAGCCCCATTTTTATTGAATTGAGGTGCGAGCAATCGCCCTTCATGTGTGACTGTTTTTCCGAGAGCAATACCTTTGGTGCATAGCTTTCCATAATTCGAAGGGTGCTCACGATCGCCACGGATCTCTAGCTCTCCATTTGAGAGCGGACGCGCCTCTATACCACAACCCACTCCACAATATGCACACGTTGTTTTCACCCAACCTTCTGAACTGCTTGTCATTCGCGACCTCAAAGAAAAACACTGAAAATCCATTAGTAGCAAAAAAAACAATCCAAAACCTTGAAATAGAATATTTCAACATTAAAACATTGAAAAATAATAATATTTTTCACAATATACCACTTTATAGGTAGACACATTTAACAGCAAAACACATAAGAAAACATACTCAAGCACCAATTTGATCATAATTTTCACCACTTAAGGACAAATTATCAAAAAACAGAAACTCTCAACACGAAACCAACCTTACTAGCAGCTTTAAAAATCACCATTAAACATTTGTTTTTAAATAAAATAAAATAAATAAGCCACCTAGCACTCCAACTTTGGCATCTAACTTACCTTTGCTTAACCAACACTTTTCTTAACTTGCTGTAAAAGATTCAGTTCAGAGAACGTCACACAATTGTTTGCATAGAAAAGTTTGCATAGGCAGTGCACGTTCTTGATGAAACTGAATAGATAAGGATTTCAATATGGCGACCACTAAAACTAAAAAGCAGAGAATTGTCGTAGTTGGCAACGGAATGGTTGGGCACAAGTTTATAGACACTGTCTTACAACAAAAACGCGACAATCCCGAACTCGAAAACGTCGAACTCATTACCTTTAGCGAAGAACCTCGACTGGCTTATGATCGCGTTCAACTCACCGCTTACTTTGAAGGCAAAACTGCCCAAGACTTGGCGCTCACCGACGAAGATTACTATGAAGAAAATGGCGTCAAATACGTGGTCAACGAGAAAGTGACCCACCTAGATACCGATGCTAACAACGTCACTACATCAAGCGGCCGCGTAGAGCCGTACGACACTTTAATCCTAGCGACCGGTTCTTTCCCGTTTGTGCCACCTATTCCTGGCAACGACCAAGAGCACTGTCACGTTTACCGCACCATAGAAGATTTGGATGCAATTTCGGAATCAAGCAAGGTCAGTAATAACGGTGTGGTCATCGGTGGTGGCCTACTTGGTTTAGAAGCGGCGAATGCGGTAAAAAACCTAGGGCTAGAGACCCATGTTGTCGAGTTTGCGCCAAGGCTTATGGCAGTTCAACTCGATGAAGGCGGCGGCGCGCTGCTTAAACGTAAGATCGAAGCACTTGGTGTTCAAGTTCATACAGAGAAAGCGACCACTGAAATCGTGGCAGGCGAATCGTCTCGCTACCGAATGAACTTTGCAGATGGCTCGCACCTAGAAACGGACATGATCGTTTTCTCTGCGGGTATTCGTCCGCAAGACGAGCTGGCAAGGCAAGCCCAGATTGAGATTGGTGAACGCGGCGGTATTAGCGTTAACAATCACTGTCAAACAAGCGTTGAAAACGTTTATGCCGTCGGTGAATGTGCCCTGTGGAATCAGCAAATCTTCGGTTTAGTGGCGCCGGGTTACCAAATGGCTAAAGTAGCTGCCGAGCACATTCTCTCACACGGTAACACCGAGCAAGAGTTCACTGGCGCAGATATGAGCACTAAGCTCAAACTGCTTGGCGTTGATGTAGCAGCATTGGTGAAGTTCACGGCAAGACAGAGGGCGCGCAGTCATACACTTATTGCGATGACATTGAACAAGTGTATAAGCGCCTAATCATCTCTAAGGATGGGAAGGAAATCGTTGGTGCAGTATTAGTGGCGATGCCGACTCTTACGGTACCTTGCTGCAAATCAAACAAAACGGTATGCCACTGCCAGAAAGCCCATCGACACTGATTTTGCCGAATGTGGCAGACGACCAATCCAGTGCCATGGGTATCGAAGCACTGCCAGACACCGCAATGATATGTTCCTGTTTCGATGTCACCAAAGGCGACATCAAACAAGCGGTTTCCCAAGGATGCACCACTATGGCTGCACTGAAGGAATCAACCAATGCCTCGACTGGTTGTGGTGGTTGTAGCGCGTTGGCTAAGCAAGTACTCGACAGCGAGCTCGCTTCGCTGGGTGTTGAAGTCAACAACGACCTGTGTGAACACTTCGCCTACTCTCGCCAAGAGCTGGCCGACATCATTCGAGTCAACAAAATCCAAACCTTTGATGAGTTGCTGGAATCTCACGGTAAAGGGCTCGGCTGTTCAACTTGTAAGCCGACAGTCGGCTCTATTCTCGCTTCTTACTGGAACGACTACATCCTGAAAGAGGAGCACACTGAACTTCAAGACACCAACGACATCTACCTTGGTAACATGCAAAAAGACGGCACTTACTCTGTCGTCCCAAGGGTGGCGGGTGGTGAGATTACGCCCGACAAGCTGATTGTGCTGGGCGAAGTGGCGAAAGAGTTCGACCTATATACCAAGATTACGGGCGGACAACGTGTTGACCTGTTTGGCGCTCAGCTGCATGAGCTACCACTGATTTGGCAAAAACTGGTGGATGCTGGTTTCGAAACAGGCCATGCCTACGGTAAGTCCGTCAGAACAGTGAAGTCATGTGTTGGTAGTACTTGGTGCCGCTATGGTGTGGGTGATGCGGTTGGCTTTGCGATTGATATCGAGAACCGCTACAAAGGCCTACGCTCTCCACACAAACTCAAATTTGCAGTATCAGGCTGTACGCGCGAGTGCGCAGAAGCACAATCCAAAGACATTGGTGTTATCGCAACAGACAAAGGTTGGAACCTTTACGTGTGTGGTAACGGCGGGATGCGCCCAAGACATGCAGACTTATTCGCTTCTGATCTTGATGACCAAACCTTGGTTAAATACATCGACCGCTTATTGATGTTCTACATCCGTACTGCAGACCGTTTGCAACGCACCTCTGTATGGCTTGAGAACCTAGAAGGCGGTATCGATTACCTCAAACAAGTCGTTATCGAAGATAAGCTCGGGCTTGCTCAGGAGCTTGAAGATGAGATGGCGCGTAACATCGAAAACTACCAATGTGAATGGAAAACCACCTTGGAATCACCTCAAAAGCTCAAGCGCTTTAAACACTTCATCAACAGTGATTCTGAAGATGCCAACTTGAACTTCAAACAGCTTCGCGGCCAACGTTTCCCTGAACCAGCAACAACACCAAAAACACCGCTGCGACAAAACGAAATGACCATTGAGGTGACCGAAGTGAGCTAACTCACCTGCGTTCATCTGCGGAATCGTATCCGCTAATTTTCAACAAACTATTTTTTAACTTAACGTCAACGACAGGGAGAGCCCTATGAGTGACTGGCTAACTGTGTGCCAAAAAAGTGACTTAGTTCCTCAAACCGGAGTCTGCGCTTTTTTAAACGGCCATCAAATTGCTATCTTCAACTGCCAGCGAGAAGGCAAGCTGTACGCGATTTCCAACTACGACCCCATTGGTAAAGCCAATGTGTTATCGCGCGGAATTATTGGTTCGATAGATGATGAACCGTACGTTGCCTCACCGCTGTATGAGCAGCATTTTCACTTAGAGACAGGGGCCTGTTTAGAAGAGCAAGACATTATGCTCACTACCTATTGTGTGCGGGAGCTGGACGGCAATATTCAAGTTCAGCTTCCGCTCTCAGAAAACATCGCCGCATAATCTCTAATAAGGAATTAAGACTATGGAAAGTAACGCTTTTTCGCTGCTGTCAT
Organism: Vibrio mexicanus; assembly: GCF_001012815.1. Classification (GTDB taxonomy): domain Bacteria; phylum Pseudomonadota; class Gammaproteobacteria; order Enterobacterales; family Vibrionaceae; genus Vibrio; species Vibrio mexicanus. The sequence continues at coordinate 3,476 of NZ_JYJP01000111.1, read as the reverse complement.
TTAAAGGCAAAATGAAGGTCCTGCATTTAAGCTGGATCGCCTTCTTCATTACATTCGTGGTGTGGTTTAACTTCGCACCGCTGCTACAAATGGTCAAAACCTCGCTCGGTTTAACCACAGAACAAGTTAAAACCCTACTGATTTTGAACGTCGCGCTAACCATACCTGCGCGAGTGTTAATCGGTAGCCTCACTGACCGCTATGGCCCTAGATTGGTCTACTCGGCACTATTAGCCGTATGTTCCATCCCATGTTTCATGTTTGTGTTGGCTGATTCATTCTTACAAGCCGCCATTGCTCGCTTCCTACTTGGCTTCATTGGTGCTGGCTTCGTCATCGGTATCCGCCTTGTTTCTGAATGGTTTCCGCATAATGAACTCGGTACCGCAGAGGGCATTTATGGGGGCTGGGGTAACTTCGGTTCTGCTGCCGCTGCGTTCACACTACCAACTATCGCATTACTGTTTGGTGGTGAAGAGGGTTGGCGCTACGCCGTTGGTCTGACGGGTGTGATGAGCTTGCTGTTCTCTGTTGTTTTCTATCGCAGTGTTACAGACACACCAAAAGGGGCGACATATTTCAAACCGAAGAACTTGTCCGCGATGGAAGTGACTTCTAAAGGTGATTTTGCCCTGCTGCTTATCATGAAGATCCCAATGTATGGCGCGCTTGCTCTACTTGCATGGAAACTCTCGCCATCGGGTGTAGGCATGCTGTCTGACTTTGCCGTTAACGCCGTATACATAGGCTTGGCTGCGCTGTATCTCTACGAAGTATCGCAAGTATGGAAGGTCAATAAATCTATCTTTACGACGCCGGTTGAAGAAGTTCACCGCTACAAGTTCAAACAAGTTGCTGTTCTGAATGTCCTTTACTTTGCCACTTTTGGTTCAGAATTGGCGGTTGTTTCAATGCTTCCTCTGTTCTTCTTGGAAACGTTTGACCTCTCTCCTGTACTCGCAGGTATGGTGGCTTCAGCCTACGCTTTCATGAATTTGATGTCGCGTCCTGGTGGCGGTTGGATTTCAGATAAATTCGGTCGTAAACCTACTCTACTTATCCTAACCGCAGGCCTTGCATTGGGTTACTTCCTAATGGGTCAAGTAGGCAGTGACTGGCCACTATGGTTAGCAGTAGCCGCTGCAATGGCATGTTCGTTCTTCGTGCAAGCGGGTGAAGGTGCCGTGTTCGCCACTGTGCCTCTCATTAAGCGTCGCATGACAGGTCAAATCGCCGGTATGACAGGTGCTTACGGTAACGTGGGTGCAGTGGTTTACCTAACAGTTCTCTCTTTCGTTTCTTACCAAACCTTCTTCTATGTCATTGCTGCAACCGCAGTGCTTGGCTTTGCCACCCTTTTATTTATGGAAGAGCCAAAAGGCCAAATGGCGGAAGTCAATGAAGATGGCAGCGTGACGTTAATCGACGTCTCTAGTTAAAAATCGGGGGAATATGGCTCATCCGCTTATCACCGCTAATGGGTCGTATTCGTTCAAAAGCCTTGCTTAGATTTTCGCTTCGCGGGGCTTTTGTTCTCCAGTAAGTTTCAAGCTCTGCTTAATCAAGGCAGCAATTGGACTTATCGGATGATCAATAGGAGAGACAACGATGGGTAACCTTGCGAATCAACAAGCCAATACCATTCTTTCGACCCAACACATTGCCGTTGGCGGGTATTCTCACGCCGGAAACAAGGCCATCAATCAAGATGCTCTGATGGCAAAAATCCCAGAGAAACAGTACGATCTCGACTTTAAAGGGGCCATTGCCTGCGTCGCCGATGGTGTGAGCAGCAGTGAGCATGGTCAGCAAGCAAGCCACACGGCAACAACGCAGTTCATTCTTGATTATTACTCCACCCCACACAGCTGGGGCGTAAAGCGCTCCGCATGTAAAGTCCTCAGCGCTCTAAACTCATGGCTGTTTCAACAGAGCCAAGCTTCTAACTTGCCGCACAATGGTTATATCTCAACCCTAAGTTCCGCCATTTTTAAGTCCAACACCGCGCATTTGTTCCACATTGGCGATAGCCGAATCTATCTCATACGAGATGAAAAAATCCGCTTACTCACCCGCGATCACTCAAGAAAGGTGATGAGCCAGCAGCAAGTGCTGACACGCGGTTTAGGCATGGATAATCGACTCGATATCGACTACCAAACTATCAACCTAAAACCCGGTGACCGTTTCTTGTTTACCACCGATGGGGTGCACGATGTGCTATCCCATGAAAGGCTGTTCGAGCTCGCCAGTGCCGAACAGCCGTTAGCAAAAGTCAGCCAAATTTTATGCGAATATGCTCAACTAGAAGGCAGCCAAGATAACTTGACCTGCCTGTTAGTGGACATATTGTCCTTGCCGAACTTAACGCCCCTTGAATACAAAACGCGCTTACTATCTAAAGCCATTCCACCCGTGTTAAACGTTGGTCAAAGCATCGATCATTACAAGGTGACACACATACTTCACAGCGGAACACGCAGCCATGTTTATCGAGTCACTGATGAACATACTCAAAACGAATATGTACTAAAAACACTCTCGCCGGATGCGGCAGACGATACCAGTGCTCTAACCCAGTTTGCCAACGAGTATTGGGTGGGCAATCAGCTTAGCAGCCAGCACGTCATGAAGGTTATTGCCGCACCAAAAGGGAGCCCGTTTTGTTATCAGCTCTATGAGTACCTGTCTGGTACCACATTAAGACAGTGGATGCACGACCACCCTAATCCATCGCTCACTGACACTCGCAAGATCCTCGAATCCATCATCAAGCTGCCCGTGTCTTTCAGCGTGCGGATATGGTTCATCGCGACCTAAAGCCTGAGAACATCATACTGACCGATGACGACCGCGTAGTGATTATCAATTTTGGTTCTGCGTCTGCGCAAGGTTTAAAAGAGAGCATCAGCCCAAATGATGAAGATACCCCACTGGGGGCGATGAACTACATTGCACCTGAATACATTATCGGTCAGAACGCAACAACGCAATCCGATCTGTTTTCAATTGGCGTGATTGGTTACGAGATGCTCACAGGGCACTATCCGTATTCAACGCAATCAGGTTTGGACTTAACCAAAGCGCGCAAGCGAAAGTGGCTCTATATCCCTGTTACTAACTATCGTGGAGAGCTGCCGCTTTGGCTAAATATGGTGTTTGAAAAAGCTTGCCACCCCAACCCGAAATCACGTTACCAAGCGCTCGGAGATGTCATCGCCGACCTGCATTCGCCGAGCGAAGAGTGGATGAGGAAGACCAAACAGCAACCATTAATCAAACGCAACCCACTTAAGTTTTGGAAAAGTTTAACCGCACTGCTGCTTGGCGCGGCCTTGCTAGAGCTTTGGGTTATTCTTGCGCGCTAAGTTTAGTGGCTGGTTAGGGTCTGTTGACCTTTCGAGCTGATTTTGGCAGCACTTTGTGGAAAGTTTCTACAAGGCAGAGGTTTTGATGTGTAGCTAGCTACATGAAAA
>NZ_JYJP01000110.1 GCF_001012815.1 Vibrio mexicanus | reverse complement strand
CGACCATTCGTGTAGTTCTTTGCCTGAGCGTATCTGTTTTTCTTGCTCTTCTTGGTAAGCCTCAAATTCTTCTGGAGTGAGGTAAAAAGGTAAATAAGCCAAGGGTCACACCGAACCGAAATAGTCAGGCTCTGGGAGAGCTGTTTTACTTTCTCTAAGTTCAAAAGCCTCCAGGGAAGAATATGAGTCGCCAATCATAGCTAGCCCTTTAAAGTCGGCTTGAAGGTACTTAATGTCGAATAGATGTTTCTTGTCTTGTACTTCTTGGCCTTGAAAGTCATGGTTTTTTTCTAGATCCTCAACCATGGATAAGAGTTTTTCCTCTGTTTCAAAAAACAGGTAAGTAATGCTACATGATTGATTTCGAAATACTTCAGTCTGAGCTACATCTAGATAAAAACAGTCGTCGTTTCGGTGACCTAGCGCAATGACCTTACGGCTAACATTGTATTTTGCGTATATCCAGTCTTCTCGTTC
>NZ_JYJP01000109.1 GCF_001012815.1 Vibrio mexicanus | reverse complement strand
CAGGGTCATCACCTTGTGTCCACCACTTGCGCTTCATACGTTGCGCCGTTGTGTTCAACTTGCTCACCTGCTGTGTACACTTTGCTCGCATTCCAACCATTACCACCCGGGTTTGTGCCAGGATCGACTGGGTCCAGCTTCTCAACCACACGTACTTCAGGCCAATTAGCATGTGAACCATAGAAGTTCGTTACACACTTCTGGTAGTCACCCGGAACCAGTGCAGAATATGCCGTTTGGAAACCCACCAGCTCACATTCAAACGATGCACCACCTGGGCGATCTGAGTAGTACTTCCAGTTACCATCCCAGTTGGTATAGAGCACATCTGTTGCGCCGTTTAGGTTCAAACTACCGTATGGCAGTTGCTGCAACATGTGTTCTTCTCATCCGCTTCAATTGGGATTTGGTAGTGAGAAGACAGCCCTTCCCAGTAACGAATACGGTTTACTGGTTGGCCTTTTTCTTTGTTTTGCTCACCACACTCTATACCGCCGTTGATAACATTAATGGTAGTACCGAAACCATAGCCAATACCCGCATCAATTTCTCGCTGTGATGGCGTCCATGTGCGGTCAATGACATGCAACATCGCAGGCTTAGGCGCTTGTGGTGTTAAGAAGAACCAAATTGCAGACGCTAAATTTAACCAAGAATCCGCCACTAAACCTGGGTTGTTCAATAGTACGGTTGCATCGCCATCGAACATCACTTCAGAGAAAGCGCCATAGTTAAAGTGGTAAGACAACTGTTTAGCACCACGGCCAAAGTAACCTTGCCCTGCTGCACATGGCCAACGCTTGTTCTGCCAATCGTTCTGACCACAGCCCGTTGTGTAACCTTCCTGACCTTCTGCCCAGCCCATCTCACGAACGTGTACTAGTGCTTGCTGCCACTCTTCAAGAGCTAAAGGGTTGTCTGAGATGTTGTCGATGGCAATGTGGCCACCTGTCTCTTGAGCAAAGTGTGCAAACGCCGTCACGATAGATTTTTTACAGATTGCATCAGAATCACGGCCATCGGTGTATTCGCCACAGAAGGCAGGGAATTTACCGATAGCACGTAAGAAGCGTGTATAAGTGTACTCAGGGGCCGCCATTTGAGTTAGGAAGTCCCACTCAGCATGAGGGAATACACGTTCAACGCGTTTTACGTTTGGTGGGTTATCCGCTTTTCCCGGTTCGATCGCTTCAACAATGGTGTTTGGTTGAGTCTCTAGTGCTTTTGACCAGATGGCATACATTGGATCAGAGGTTTTAGACGCTTCAACAGCTTGTATATCGGCTCTTGAGACGACATAGCCCGTTGGGTTTTCTGGGTCGGGTTGGATGTTCATGGTTGCATAACTGTTTGCTGCTAGCAGGGCGCTCACGGCAAATGTTAGCTTGGTTAGCTTAACCATTTTGTCTTCCTTGTTTTACGTTTTATTGGATGCCATGAGAGTAGGTAGCACACGTAAAACAAGGTAGAAGTTTTTGGTCAAAACCGTGAACTATGCGAGTGGAATAGGCCATATACCAACTGGTTTATCATATGTTGCTAATGCAAGCTTGCGATGCTCCGCAGATTCAACGATAAAATTAAACACCCCAGAAAAACAAAAAGCCGCAAACAATGTTTGCGGCCTTTTATTATGCTAACAATTTAATATAGACGAGATTATTCCCATTCAATTGTCGCTGGTGGCTTACCAGAAATATCGTAAACAACGCGTGAGATGCCGTCGACTTCATTGATAATGCGGTTAGACACTTTACCTAGGAAATCGTATGGCAAGTGCGCCCAGTGCGCCGTCATAAAGTCGATCGTTTCTACTGCACGTAGAGACACAACCCAATCGTACTTACGGCCATCACCCATAACACCTACAGAGCGAACTGGTAGGAATACCGTGAACGCTTGAGATACTTTGTGGTAAAGATCTGCGTTGTGTAGCTCTTCAATAAAGATAGCATCAGCACGACGCAGCAAATCACAGTACTCTTTCTTGATTTCGCCAAGAACACGAACACCTAGACCAGGACCTGGGAATGGGTGGCGGTAAAGCATGTTGTATGGAAGACCAAGCTCTAGACCAATCTTACGTACTTCATCTTTAAATAGCTCACGTAGAGGCTCTACTAGGCCCATTTCCATGTCATCCGGAAGGCCACCAACGTTGTGGTGAGACTTGATTACGTGTGCTTTACCAGTCTTAGAAGCGGCAGATTCGATAACGTCTGGGTAGATAGTACCTTGAGCGAGCCATTTAGCATTTGAAAGCTTCTTAGACTCTTCGTCAAAGATGTCTACGAACACGTGGCCGATGATCTTACGCTTCGCTTCTGGATCGCTCTCGCCTTTGAGCGCTTCTAGGAAGCGATCTTCAGCGTTTACGTGAACAATGTTCAAACCAAACTTGTTGCCGAACATGTCCATCACTTGTTCAGCTTCGTTCAAACGAAGTAGACCGTTATCAACGAATACACAGGTTAGTTTGTCGCCGATCGCGCGGTGAGCAAGCATTGCAACGACTGATGAATCAACACCACCAGATAGGCCAAGGATAACTTCGTCATCACCCACTTGTTCTTTAATACGAGCAACCGCGTCTTCGATGATAGATTCAGAAGTCCAAAGACGCTCACAGCCACATACGCCAAGAACGAAGTTCTCTAGCATTTGTAGGCCTTGTTTAGTGTGCGTTACTTCTGGGTGGAACTGAACACCGTAGTATTTCTTCTCTTCGTTAGCCATTGCAGCGTATGGACAAGTGTCCGTTTCGCCAACTTTAACGAAGTCTGCTGGGATCTCGACAACTTTGTCGCCGTGGCTCATCCAAACATCTTGAGTTGCTTCAAGATCTTTAAACAGCGCTGATTCACCAGACACTTTAACTTGCGCGTAGCCAAATTCACGTTCATTCGAACCTGCTACTTTACCACCTAGCTGCTCTGCCATAGTTTGCATGCCGTAACATACACCTAAAACAGGAACACCAGAGTCAAATACGTATTGCGGAGCACGTGGAGAGTTGTCTTCCGTTACACTCTCTGGGCCACCAGATAGGATAATGCCATCTGGATTGAATTCACGAATGTCCGACTCTTCAACATCCCAGCTCCATAGTTCACAGTAAACGCCGATCTCACGAACGCGGCGAGCAACTAGCTGAGTGTACTGAGAACCGAAGTCCAGAATCAGAATACGTTGGTCATGAATATTTTTAGTCATTTTGAGCAGTCTTATCGTTAACCTCAGTCATAAAAACTGGGCTATAGGTTATGAAAACGAGGCGAGTTTACTCGCCTCTCATCAATGCTTCAAGCAAAAAAGCAAACGTTTCCGTCGAATATATAGGTTTTATTTTTACGCCGGTATTTCGCTTAAGAGCAAAGAGAAAGCGCGCAGTTTATAAGTATAAATGAGCACTTTCGATGCCGCTATTGAGCGAAATAGCCAGTAAAAATTAACCTAGACGGTAGTTTGGTGCTTCTTTTGTAATTTGAACGTCGTGTACGTGAGACTCTTTCATGCCTGCACCAGAGATACGTACAAATTCAGCTTTAGTACGCATATCTTCGATTGTTGCAGAACCTGTTAGACCCATGCTTGAACGAAGACCACCCATTTGTTGGTGAACGATCTCTTTTAGGCGGCCTTTGTAAGCGATACGACCTTCGATACCTTCTGGAACCAGCTTGTCAGCCGCGTTATCAGATTGGAAGTAACGGTCAGAAGAACCTTGAGACATTGCGCCAAGTGAACCCATGCCACGGTAAGCTTTGTATGAACGGCCGTTGTAAAGGATAACTTCGCCCGGTGCTTCTTCAGTACCTGCGAACATAGAACCAACCATCACACATGATGCACCTGCAACGATAGCTTTACAGATATCGCCTGAGAAGCGAATACCGCCATCAGCAATTACAGGAATACCGAACTCTGCTGCTGCTTCTGCTGCGTCAGAGATTGCAGTGATCTGTGGAACGCCTACACCTGTCACGATACGAGTTGTACAGATTGAACCTGGGCCGATACCCACTTTAACCGCGCTTACGCCCGCTTCAATCAGTGCTTTTGCACCTGCACCTGTTGCAACGTTACCGCCGATGATGTCTAGGTCTGGGAATGCTGCACGAGTTTCACGAATGCGGTTTAGTACACCTTCAGAGTGACCGTGTGAAGAGTCGATAAGTAGAACGTCAACACCTGCTTCAACAAGAGCAGCTACACGCTCTTCGTTACCAGCGCCAGCACCAACAGCCGCGCCAACGCGTAGACGACCTTGCGCATCTTTACATGCGTTCGGTTTACGTTCTGCTTTGTGGAAGTCTTTTGCTGTGATCATACCTGTTAGTTGGAACTCGTCGTTAACAACCAGTACTTTCTCAACACGAGCGCTGTGCATTTTTTCTTGAACTTCTTCACGAGATGCACCTTCTTTAACCGAAGCTAGGCGATCTTTTGGTGTCATTACTGACTCAACCGTCTTTGATAGGTCTGTTACAAAGCGAACATCACGGCCAGTAATAATACCAACGAGCTCTTTGTTATCAGTGACTACAGGGAAACCAGCAAAGCCGTGTTTTTCTGTTAGGGCCACAACGTCAGCAATTGTTGCATCAGGACGAACCGTTACCGGTGCAGTAACCACACCAGCTTCAAAGATCTTAACCTGACGAACCATCTCAGCTTGCTGCTCAATAGACATGTTCTTGTGGATAAAGCCGATACCACCTTCTTGAGCCAGTGCGATAGCAAGACGTGCTTCGGTCACTGTGTCCATAGATGCAGAGATCATTGGGATGTTTAGGGTGATATTCTTCGTCAGCTGAGTGCGAAGATCAGCTGTGTTTGGGAGAACGGTGGAGTGTGCTGGCACTAGCAGGACGTCGTCGAATGTCAGCGCTTCTTTGGCAATTCTTAGCATTTGCAATATCTCACAATTAGAGGGGTAGAAAGAACAATCCAATCTCATCGTTTCGCATAATGAGGGCAGTCAATTAACCTAAATTGAGCTGCATTTGGATTAGATATTGCGGACGGATTATACGGCTAACGAAATCGCTTGGCTACACATTTTTCTATTTTTTATTTGCAATTACCCCTTGCTATGTATTATATTGCCGCTAATTTCCATACTCACGCCCACGAGATTAGCTGTGTCTTCTCTGACCAATCAAAACATCTTTACTGTCTCTCGTTTAAATTCCGAAGTTCGATTACTGCTCGAAAATGAGATGGGCATTGTTTGGCTGATTGGTGAAATCTCTAATTTCTCTGCGCCTGTTTCCGGCCACTGGTACCTCACTCTTAAAGACTCTCGTGCTCAAGTAAAGTGTGCGATGTTTCGCGGTAACAACCGCCGAGTTAACTTCAAACCTCAGAATGGTAATCAAGTTTTAGTCAAAGCTCGCTTGTCTCTCTATGAGCCTCGCGGTGATTATCAACTGATCATTGAAAGCATGCAGCCAGAAGGTGACGGCCGCTTACAGCAGCAGTTCGAAGAACTAAAGATGAAACTCGCAGGCGAAGGGTTGTTTGCTCAAACCGCCAAGAAACCTCTGCCTGAGCATCCAAAACGAGTTGGTATCATTACTTCCAAAACTGGAGCGGCGCTGTTTGATATTCTCGACGTACTGAAGAGGCGTGACCCGAGCTTACCTGTGGTGATCTATCCGACTATGGTTCAGGGCGAAGAAGCAGCGATTCAAATTGCTCAAGCGATTGGATGTGCCAACAGCCGTAATGAGTGTGATGTATTAATCGTTGGCCGTGGTGGTGGCTCGTTAGAAGATCTTTGGTGCTTCAACAACGAAATTGTTGCTCGCACGATTGCAGCAAGCCAAATCCCGATAATCAGCGCCGTTGGTCACGAAGTCGATGTCACCATTGCTGACTTTGTAGCCGATATGCGCGCCCCAACACCATCGGCAGCGGCTGAACTCGTTAGTCGTGATAACAGCCATAAGACGCAAGCACTGACTGGAATGATCCAGAAGCTGCACAATGGAATGCGTCATTATCTCGCCCATCAGAATGCACTTATTACTCGGCTTTCCCACCAGCTAGATAAACAGCATCCGAACTACCAATTGCAGCGTCAAAGCCAAAGATTGGATGACCTCGACAATCGGCTCAGACAATCAATGGTTCGATATATTGCTTCAAGGCAGCAAGCAATTTCGCGTGCAGAACATAAGATCCAGCTCTCTTCACCAAGCAAAAAACTGGCTGAGCAGAAGCTTCATTTGACTAACAGTCATCAAAAGCTGCTCGACGCAATGGACAGAAAGCTACTCACGACAAGGCACCAGTTGTCATTGGCTGCAGAGAAGCTTGAAACAGTAAGCCCTCTTGCCACACTTAAACGCGGTTACTCGATCACCCAAACCCAAGACGGTCAGGTGATTGATAACGCAGACAAAGTAAAAACGGGCGATCAACTGATCACCCGTTTAGCAAATGGTGTGGTTCACTCAACGGTCAACTAAAGCTTCAAAGCGACTTAAGCTGATACAACAGCTTACTAGTAGATTAGTTAGGCTTGAATTTCTGCAAACTCAAATCTCACTCGAGATTTCGATTTAAGCTCGTTACAGTGGTTGCAAAAATAGCTTGCGGCACCACAGGCTTGTAACTTCTCGAGTTCTTTATCACACTCCGGGCAGTAACCTATCTTTTTATAGTGGCTGTTACACGGTTGGCAAAAGTAGGCTCCATCCCATTCCAGCTCTTTATCGCACTTAGGCAGATATTTTCGCTCATCGTATTACCTATCTGTTCAGACTTATAAGTATCTTACCGCGACATCTAAGCCAAACTTTGATCTTCATCACAGTTAAGTTTCGTCAAATTCGGCGTAAACACTCAGTTATTGCTCAGAGCTAGGCCTATACTAGAGATCCTTCAATACTCGATTTTGACCAACAATGATCGGAACACGATCATCGGCTTTATCCAAACTGATCAGCGATCTGCCCCAAAAAGAATATTTATATAACCACACACCGAAAGCATAAGTTACATGTGCTGTTTTTGGATTTTAAACAGACATTAAATCTTAAAAGTGATATTTAAAGCCATGCTTTCAGCAATATATAAATCGATCAATTTACTGTGTATTTCCATTTACAACTGTGTGCATTTCAATGTTTTTCTCGTCTAGCTTGCGAAGTGACACGCTTAAACCACTAATTTCTTTAATGTTTCTAATATGAGTCCCGCCACAAGGGATTTCCGCATAGTGATCTTCCCCCAGATCGCATCCCCAATAACGTGAGTCAGTCAACTTGTCACCTTCTAAACGCATAGTGATATCGACTTCTCTACTCAACCAAACCTGTAAAACAGCATTCACCTTCTGTTCGACTTCAGCAATATCTTCTATAAATTGCGCGCTGTTCAGTCCACGCTTACGTAATGTCTTACCCAGTCGGTAATGGTCAACACAACGGTCTTCAGTTACAAAACTGTTTTCCTGTGCGTAACTGTTGAAATCAAAATTACCGTGAGGGTCTTTGCGGTCGGCATCTTTACGCCAGTATCCCTGAGCTAATACTTTGTTCAGCGCTAAGTAAGCAAGATGCCCAGCAGTGTGCCCGCGGCTCAATGCCTGCTGATAGTCTTTGTCGACCTGTAAGCCAACCAAGTTGCTTTGGGGAGTAATAAGTCCATCCAGTACATGCACAACAACAAACATCCACCCTTGAGTATCTCGTTTTACGGGGATCTGTTTATCGACATAAAGTTCACCTGTCGCCTCCTCTACTGCTCCGACAAGACAGTCAACAACTTCATGGAAACATCCATCAATGGTCACCTCTCCTCTATCAGCAGGATGATCTGGCCAAATATGGCTGACCGGATGAAAAGGTGTGGTTTCAGTGACTAAGTAAGTTCTCTCATCAGAGTGTTTGACTAATTGAATGGTCGATTCGAGTTGCCAGATTTGCTGACAAAAAGTGACGGTTGTTGGTGTTACTTGAATTGAAGCAGGAGTAGTTGAAGTGGTATTCATCACGGTACAGTTTCTTTTAAATCTGGATGTAAAAAGCCCAAGCAGTTGCTTGGGCTTTCAGGATTATTTTTTGCGGCCCTTCATCATCGTCATCAGGCGCTTACGTTTTCTCTCTTGAGAAAGCGTCATTTTATTGGTCTTACCCTCAAATGGGTTGTCACTGCTTTGGAACTGGATACGAATTGGTGTACCCATGATCTCTAATGACTTACGGTAGTAGTTCATTAGATAACGCTTGTAAGAGTCAGGCAGTTCATTGACCAAGTTACCGTGTACAACGACGATTGGTGGGTTGTAGCCACCAGCGTGCGCGTATTTCAGCTTCACACGGCGTCCACGAACCATTGGTGGTTGGTGATCGTCAGTTGCCATCTTCATGATACGAGTCAGTACCGATGTACCTACGCGAGTTGTCGCAGATTTGTAAGCCTCTTGAACCGATTCAAATAGGTGGCCAACACCTGTACCGTGCAATGCTGAGATAAAGTGAATACGAGCAAAGTCCACAAAACCTAGACGGCGGTCTAGCTCTTTCTTAACGTGTTCTTTCACGTCCGTGTCCAGACCATCCCACTTGTTTACTGCGATAACGATAGAACGACCTGCGTTAAGCGCAAAACCCAGTAGGCTTAGATCTTGATCAGAGATGTTCTCGCGCGCATCGATAACCAGTAGAACCACGTTCGCATCTTCTACGGCTTTCAGCGTTTTCACCACTGAGAACTTCTCTACCGTTTCGTTGATGCGCTTACGGCGACGTACACCAGCCGTATCAATCAGTACGTATTCACGCTCATCACGCTGCATCGGAATGTAGATAGAATCACGAGTCGTACCAGGCATATCGTAAACCACCACACGCTCTTCACCTAAGATACGGTTAGTCAGTGTAGATTTACCTACGTTTGGTCGACCAATGATTGCTAGCTTGATTGGCTGATCTTGAAGGCGCTTGAACTCTTCTTCCGCTTCTTCTTCGGTGTAATCTAGCTTTTCTTCGTCTTCGTCAACAAACTCAGTAAGATCTTCAATTTCACCTTTTGCTTCTTCAATCATTTGCTCAGCAAACGGATTAAGCGCACGGTCGATCAATGCACTAACACCACGACCATGAGCCGCTGCGATTTGGTACATGTTCTCTACACCTAACTGCCAGAAATCAGCAGAAGCGGCGTCAGCATCAATACCGTCAACCTTGTTCACAACAAGCATTGATGGTTTTTCAATTTTACGAAGGTGATTAGAGATAGCGATATCTGATGGTGTTAGACCTGCACGGCCATCAACCATAAACAGCACAACATCGGCCTCATCAATAGCAGCCAAAGACTGCTCCGCCATTTTGGTTTCTACACCTTCTTCGGTGCCATCGATACCACCGGTATCAATCACGATAAATTCATGTTCACCAAGCTTAGCTTGGCCATATTTACGGTCACGCGTTAAACCAGGGAAGTCCGCAACCAAAGCATCACGGGTGCGAGTGAGTCGGTTAAATAGCGTAGACTTACCTACGTTAGGACGCCCTACAAGAGCAACAACAGGTACCATAACAACCTCTAATGTGTTCTTTCTTATGTAGTTATAGGTTAATTAATGTCTGAACATTACGTTGATACATAAGGTTTAAACAACTATTACCTATAACCACACGATTAAATTCTATGCAATAAAACGGCTCCTAGCTGTTACCAGCCAGGAGCCGAATGTGAATTATATCACGTTATTACTGATTGATCGTCAGTTTCTTTACACTGCCTTGACGCGTTACCACGAGGTAACCGTCATCTAGGCTAATTGGACCCACAGCAAAGCCGCTATCGTCTACTAACTGCTGAGCAACAAACTCGCCTGTAGAGCGGTCAATCCAATGCAGATAACCTTCCGCATCACCCACCACAATGTAGCGGTTAATGATGACAGGAGCAGTCAATAAACGGTGCTCAAGTTGGTCATTTGTCCACAATTCAGTACCACTTCGCGCATCAACAGCAACAAGGTGGTCTTTATCTGTAATCAGGAACAGACGGCCACCGTCACTCGCCATATCATTTGCCGATGAATATTTACGCTTCCAAGAAGCTTCACCCGAACGAAGGTCGATAGAGGTTAAATTACCGTTGATACCAACAATGTATAAATTGCCGCCCAACACAATCGGAGATGCATCCACATCAACTAAACGATCAATTTCAGTTGCACCTTGCGGAGTACCAATCGGTTGCTGCCAAATGAGCTGACCACGATCAACGATTGCGGCCGCAAGACGTCCACTTGCTGTTCCCCAGAAAACACCGCCCGATACCGCAACTGGCGTACTGTCACCGCGAAGGGTTAAGTTAGGTACTTCAGTATTGATTGTCCAACGTTCTTCGCCGCTGTCTTGGCTAAGAGCAATCAACATACCACGGCTGGTGTGAACCATGATTAGGTTACTATCAGCAACCGGATCAGCGAGAACTTCGCCATTAACATTCGCTGCCCATAGCTGCTCGCCGCTCTCTTCATCAATCGCAAAGACTTTGCCGTTCTCACTACCGATGTAGATTTTACCGTAAGCTGATGAAATACCGCCAGATAGACGCGCATTGCCTTCTTCACCTAGGTTAAGTTCCCAGATGGTTTTACCTGTATCCGGCTCAAGAGCTTTCACAACACCTTCACGCTCGCGATGAAGACTTTGCCATAAGCGTATTCTGGGGACAAATTTGAAAAGAAATGCCCAACACCATCGCCAATTGAGGTGCTCCAGCTTTCTCCAGAGGTGAACTCGCTTTGTACTACAGGCAGCGGAGCCATAATAATAGTATCTTCTTCACCGGCACAGCCAGCAAGGACACCTATAGCCATCGCCGAAACAAGAACTTTGTTCAACAACTTCTTCATTAACAACTGCCCTTCTACTTGGCTAGATCATCCAGCTTCATTTGCAACGCTTGGCTAGCATCTGATGACTGCTGAGCTTCTGTGTATGCTGCGTAAGCGGCGTCTTTGTCACCACTTCGCAATGAAATATCACCACGCAGTTCAGCCACACGGCCAGCCCATGAAGTGTCAGTGATGCTACCTAGCTCAGCTAAAGCAGTATCGAAGCTGTTTTGCTCAGCGTAAAGGCGCGCAAGGCGGTATGAGACCAAAGCCTTTAGCGCTTCATCTTTAGAGCTGCCTTTCGCCCATTCAAGCTGTGCTACGGCTTCATCCAAATGACCTGCTTCCACTTGAACTTTAGCCAGTTGAAGCGCTGCCAGTGTTGCGTATTCAGTGCCAGCGTTTGAATCGATAAAGCTTTGTACTGACTCTTCAGCCGATGCACCTTGTGTTTGAAGTGCAGTCACAGCAGTCGTGTAAGCTTCTGAAGCCGCTTCTTGGCCAGCCGTCAATGTATCTTGGTAGTAGCGCCAGCCTAGTAGGCCGCCTAAACCTAAAACAGCACCAAAGATGACTGCTTTACCATTTTCCTTCCACCAATCTTTGATGGCTTCAACCTGTTGTTCTTCAGTATCGTAGACTTCCACTTCCTGTCCTCATAAATCAATAAAGCGGTGACCTTTGCCACCACTTGTTATGTTCTTAAATTCCGATGTTTTTCAATGCGACTGTTGTTTCAGCCAATAGTTAGACTAAATCAACGAGCTTCGCACTGACTTCAGCTTGGCTTACTGTGTCTTGTGTACCACCGACAAGATCTTTTAATACCACAGTACCATCAGCCACTTCGTTCTCACCTAGCACAAGAGCCACTGCTGCTCCGGCTTTGTCAGCACGCTTAAACTGCTTCTTAAAGTTACCGCCACCGAAGTGACTCATCACGCGCAGACCTGGCACCTGTTCACGTAGCTGTTCAGCTAGCTTCATACCCGCCATCATAGTGCCTTCGCCCGCCGTCACCATGTAGACATCAACACTGCGGCGAACTTGTGTTAGCTCTAGCGTTTCTAGCATCAGAACTAGACGCTCTAGGCCCATTGCGAAACCAACAGCCGGAGTGTCTTTACCACCCAACTGTTCAACGAGACCATCGTAACGACCACCACCACACACGGTGCCTTGTGCACCTAAGCTTTCAGTGATCCACTCAAAGACAGTGCGGTTGTAATAATCAAGACCACGCACCAAGCGTTCATTAACTGTGTATTCGATACCTGCAGCGTCTAAAAGTTCACATAGACCTGCAAAGTGTGCCTTAGATTCCTCACCTAAGTACTCAGAAAGACGAGGAGCATCACCTAAGATAGCCTGAACGTCTGGGTTCTTAGTATCCAAAACACGCAGTGGGTTAGTGTGCATACGACGCTTGCAGTCGTCATCCAAAACATCAATGTGCTGCTCTAGAAAAGCAACCAGCGCTGTGCGATAGCTAGCACGGTCGTCTAAAGAGCCAATCGAGTTCAGTTCAAGACGTACATGCTTATCGATGCCTAGTTCACGCCATAGACGTGCAGTCATCATGATTAATTCAGCATCAACGTCAGGGCCATTAAGACCAAAAACCTCAACACCACATTGATGGAACTGACGGTAACGACCTTTTTGAGGACGTTCGTGACGAAACATTGGGCCCATGTACCACAGACGTTGTTCATCACGGTTAATTAGGCTGTTCTGAATACATGCACGAACACAACCTGCTGTCCCTTCTGGACGAAGCGTTAGGCTATCACCATTGCGATCTTCGAAGGTGTACATCTCTTTTGAAACTACGTCAGTTTCTTCACCAACCGCACGGCTAAATAGATTCGTTTCTTCAACGATTGGCATACGAACTTCGTTGTAACCGTATGCGCTAACGACTTGCTTGACCGCGTTTTCTAGCTTCTGCCAAAGTGGAGATTGAGTTGGAAGGCAGTCGTTCATGCCTCGAATAGCTTGGATTGTTTTTGCCACAATAAATACCGTAATTGTTTGGCTTAGCGCTGATTGTTTTTGCTATCAGCGATAAGATTAATCTTGTTGTTTGATGTCGATGCGATTTGATTCGTCTAATACCGAGGCCTTCGCACGTATTTTCGCTTCAAGTTGGTCAACCAAATCATCGTTGTCAAAGCGCTCTTTTTGACGCTTACCGTCTTCGTAGAATGCACTCTTGCGCGCACTGCCCGCTAAACCAAGATGAGACACTTCTGCTTCACCAGGGCCATTAACGACACAACCGATAATCGAGACATCCATTGGCGTGATCACGTCTTCAAGACGTTGCTCCAAAGCGTTCACTGTACCAATCACATCAAACTCTTGACGAGAGCAGCTTGGACACGCAATGAAGTTTATACCACGAGAGCGAATTCGTAGAGACTTCAGAATATCAAAACCCACTTTAATCTCTTCAACGGGATCCGCAGCAAGGGAGATACGCAGCGTATCACCAATACCTTCAGCCAACAGCATACCCAAGCCAACAGAAGACTTCACCGCCCCTGCGCGAGCGCCGCCCGCTTCAGTGATACCAAGGTGCAAAGGTTGATCAATTTTCTTGGCCAACAAACGGTACGAATCAACTGCTAAGAAAACGTCTGAGGCTTTCACGCTGACCTTAAACTTATCAAAGTTAAGACGATCAAGAATATCCACATGGCGCATTGCCGATTCCACAAGCGCTTCTGGCGTTGGTTCGCCATACTTCATCTGAATATCTTTCTCTAATGAACCGCCATTGACACCAATACGAATTGGAATGTTTTTATCGCGTGCGCAATCCACAACTGAACGAATACGATCTTCGTTGCCAATGTTACCTGGGTTGATACGTAAACAGTCCACACCGTATTCAGCTACTTTCAAAGCAATACGGTAGTCAAAGTGAATATCAGCGACAAGTGGGATAGAGACTTGCTGCTTGATCTGCTTAAACGCTTCCGCAGCATCCATAGTAGGAACGGATACACGAACGATGTCTGCGCCTACATTTTCTAGTGCTCGGATTTGAGCAACTGTGGCTTCGACGTCTGTCGTTCTGGTATTCGTCATTGACTGAACGGCGATAGGAGCACCATCGCCGATCGGTACATCACCCACATAGATACGAGTCGATGGGCGACGTTTAATTGGAGATTCGTATTGCATATTAACTTCTAGGTAAGGTAAATCTTGCTACTTTTCCTGAAGTATACCCAGAAAGGTCGACAGGTTCACTTCCAAATGTCATAGAAACATTTTCTGGCGCCCCTAGAATGACACTAAATGGCGCTTCACCTGTTAAATCTAACGTCTGTCCACCCTTTTTAATGCCCGTCGACAACGTTTTGCCCGTGGCATCTTTCACTTGAATCCAGCAGTCGGCAATGAAGTTCATCGATACGTTATTCGCGATCGTGGCCTCTACCGTTTCAGGCTCAGCAGCAACTACTTCCGTCACAGGAGCCTCAACTTCAGGTAGCTGAGTCGGTACGGGTGCTTCTGCTTGCTCTTCCACTTCTGGAAGGGTGACAGGTTCTGGTGTCTCAACTTCCGGTAAAGTAACAGGCTCAGCAGGTTCTGTGTTTTCTAATTCAGGTAAAGTCACTGGCTGGGCGCTTTCATTGTCGCCATCTGATGCAACGACATCACCATTAAAGTCAGTAAACGCCGCAGTAGCAGGCGCCGCTTCTACTTCTTGCACCACTTCTTGTTCATCAATAAAGGTCAACGTGTCCTGCTGTTGATTCTGCCATACCCAATACGCCGATATGCCGATAATGATTGCACCAATACCCCATGTCAGGCTCATGATACGGCTGTCATGCTTCTCTTGATTGGTTTTCTTAGAAAAGCTCTTCATATTGTGACCATGAACTTCAGGCTCACAACCGTCATCAAACGCACATAGCACCATCTCTTCATCTAAGTTGACGGCTTTGGCATAAGAGCGAAGGTAGCCGCGAGTAAAGGTAGCCACTTGACCGTTTTCGAATTGATTAGATTCGATATTTTGAATGATGGAAATGCGCAAGCGAAGGCGATCAGCGATTTGCTGTTGGGTATAGCCCAACTCTTCACGCTTATTTTTAAGTAGCGTGCCGGCTTCTACTTTAGGTGATTCGTGAGAGTCTGATTGTGGGGATGATTCTTCAACAATTGTATTTTGTTCAGTACTCATAGAGTTTGTACTTCTCTGTCGTCTGTTTTCGAGAGCTATGCTTTAATTCAATGCTTTAATTATTTTTTGTTAGTAGCTTTACTAAACTGTTCGAAAACGAAAATAAATCCGTGAGGAGAGCTCTCCTCGCCAAAAACTTATGCAACTTAGGTTTAGAACCTATTCGCACCAATAACTATAAAAGTCTAATTAGCAATTCTAATAGATATTCGTAGTTAAACAACACGACCTTGAACCAGAAATTACAAGCAGGTCAAGGTTTTTCCGAAATTTTACATACGAGTACCAATAAAGGTTTTCAAAATGTAAGTACAAAAAAGCCAGAGTCGAGCTCTGGCTTGTTCTGTTTGTATATCTTCTATACCGCTTTAACCGCGATCACTTCGCCGGAAGCGGCTTTATTAAGTTTAGTACGCTTAGTACGGTCGATCACATCACCCACTAGCTGACCGCATGCTGCATCGATATCGTCGCCACGAGTCTTACGTACTGTTACCGTGTAATCATACTGCATCAATGTTTTCATGAAGCGATCGATGCGAGAGTTACTTGGCTTTTTATAAGGGGAGCCCGGATATGGGTTAAATGGAATCAGGTTGATCTTACATGGCGTGTCTTTCATCAGCTCCGCTAATTCACGAGCGTGGTCCATGTCATCATTCACGTGATCCAGCAGTACGTACTCAACCGTTACCTTGCCACGGTTGGCATTAGATGATGCGATATAACGACGTACAGACGCTAAAAAGTCTTGGATATCCCAACGGTCATTAATTGGCATGATATCGCTACGTACTTTGTCATTAGGTGCATGTAGAGAAATCGCCAGTGCCACATCAATGTTGCCAGTCATCTGATCCAAACCAGAAACAACACCCGAAGTCGAAACCGTCACGCGGCGTTTAGACAAACCAAAGCCGAGATCATCTAGCATTAACTCTAATGATGGCATCAAGTTCTTCATGTTAAGAAGTGGCTCACCCATACCCATCATTACCACGTTAGTAATTGGGCGACGACCAGTCTCTTTCTCTAAGCCGATTTCACGTGCAGCGCGCCACACCTGACCGATAATTTCAGACACTTTTAGATTGCGGTTAAAGCCCTGCTGAGCCGTAGAACAGAATTTACATTCCAGCGCACAACCGACTTGAGAAGAAACACACAAAGTCGCGCGATCATCTTCTGGGATATATACTGTTTCCACATCTTGATCGCCAACGCGCATTGCCCATTTGATAGTGCCGTCAGACGAGTGCTGCGCTTCAGAAACGTAAGGTGCACGAATCTCGCATTTGTGCTTTAACTTCTCACGAAGCTTCTTGTTGATGTTAGTCATCTTATCGAAGTCATCTACACCAAAATGGTAGATCCACTTCATCACCTGCTCTGCTCGAAACGGTTTTTCATTGAGCTCTTGGGCAAATAGCTCGCGTAAACCTTTACGATCAAAATCGAGTAGATTGATTTTTTCAGTGGTCATGATGCCTCTCTAAGGTGAAACAATAATAAGGGCGCGAATTGTACAGCCTTTACGCAGCTTCAACAAGAGGTTGTACCCCTTGATAAGCTTAACTTACTCAATTAAATGTGATTATTTTTTATACAACTCGAGTGACGGGTAATTTTTACCCATTTTCTTCGCACAGAACGAAAAAAACCCGATTTTACATCGGGTTTTTAACTCTTATTTTTTTACCTCACTATTGAGTGAGATTAACGACCAAGTCGCTTATTCACTGCGAGGGTGAATTTCAGCTTCTGGGAAGAAGTATTCAATCTCACGTGCCGCTGACACCGGGCTATCTGAGCCATGCACAGAGTTATGACGCATGCTTAATGCATAATCGGCACGGATTGTGCCACACGCCGCTTCTTCTGGGTTGGTTTTACCCATTAGCTCACGGTAGCGTGCAATTGCATCTTCGCCTTCTAGAACCTGTACCATGATAGGCCCAGAAGTCATAAATTCTTTAAGATCTTCGAAAAACGGTTTGCCTTCATGTTCTGCGTAAAAGCCTGCAGCTTGCTCATCATTAAGATGAAGCATTTTCGCCGCAATAATGCGCAGATTTGCATTCTCGATACGGTGGTAGATTTCACCGATAAGATCGCGTTTCACCGCGTCGGGCTTGATAATAGAAAAAGTTCTTTCTAGAGCCATAAGATGTCCTTTAAGTTACCGCTTTATTGTTATATCGGCCGTCCTAAAATCAGGGCGGCCTTAAATATCTATTTTGCTTGCTGAGTAATGAAACCCGCTAGCGTGCGAATACCCATACCTGTCGCACCTGCAGACCACTTGTCTGTCGCCGACTTACGGTAAGTGCCCGCACAATCTAAATGGAGCCAACCTTTCTTGTAGTCTTCAACAAAGTAAGAAAGGAATGCCGCAGCTGTACTTGCGCCTGGGCTGTAATCACCGCTGCTGATGTTAGATAGGTCAGCAAATGATGAAGGCAGCATGCCACGGTGGAAATCAGCAAGAGGCAGTGGCCACAAGCCTCTTTCTCCTGATTTGCTGCAGTCAGCGCTTGGTGTGAAAGCTCATCGTCAAAGCTCATCAGTGCATGGTAGTCATTACCCAATGCGTTCTTCGCCGCACCCGTTAGAGTCGCACAATCGATGATAAGTTCAGGGTTCTGCTCACTTGCGTAGATAAGACCATCTGCCAATACCAAACGGCCTTCTGCATCGGTATTCATAATCTCAACAGTCTTACCGTTTTTGTAGGTAATGATGTCGCCTAATTTCAAGGCTCGACCAGAGATCATGTTCTCTGCACAGCAAAGGATCAATTTAACGCGCTTATTCAAGCCACGCATGATGCAAGGCCAAGACCACCTGTGATTGTACCTGCACCGCCCATGTCTGCTTTCATTGCAGTCATGAAGCCCGAAGGCTTGATGCTGTAACCGCCAGAGTCAAACGTTATGCCTTTACCCACAAGACACGCAAACACTGGCGCACTCTCATCACCCGTTGGGTTGTAGTCTAATTGCAGCATCGCAGACGTGCGCTCAGAGCCACGACCTACCGCATAAATGCCTTCCCAACCTTCTGTTAGGAGATCTTTGTCTTTAACGATTTTTGCTTTAACTGTGCCTTTTGGCGCAACAGACTTAATAAACTCTGCCGCCATCGTCGCCAGCTGTCTTGGTGCAACTTCTTCCGCTGGCTTGTTGATAATGTCACGAGTCCAATCTGATGCCTTGATGCGCGCGTTTAATTCAGATTGCTCTTCTTCAGCCAGTTCGGCCCACTCTACTGAGTTGTGTTTCTTTGGATTACGGTAGCCTGGTAGAATGCCCAAACGGCTTCTAAATCCCAACCTTCCCCTTGAAGGTTTGCTGCGCGAACACCTTGATTATCCAACTTACGGCCCGCTTGTTGAATCGCGCCTAAGTCATGGCCAACACCAATATGGATGATTGCACCATTGTCGGAAAATGAAAGGATGGCTTTCTCACCCCATTGAGCAGCAGCGGGTTGATGACTGATGAAAACTGACATCTGTGTAGACATGGTCTCTCCTGTCTTTTTATCTTTTATGCTATGCGCCATTTATCGGCTTTATTTTTGGTTGTTCTATCTGGCGCTAGCGCCATATTTTGGAATAACCCACGAATGTTAGCATTATGTAGGCTCAAGATGTCAATTTGAAAAAAAAACGGACCTTTTGGTCCGCTTTTTTGATTCATTTTGTTAACTGCACGATATTTTTAAACTCGTGTCATTAATCCATTTCATCCATCCAGCAAAGGATGACAGCTTCTAGGATCTTTTCATTTGAGCGATTGGGCTCATCGTCAAAATCTTCTAGATCGAGTATCCATTGATGTAAATCGGTAAAACGAACATTCTTAGGGTCGACATCCGGATACATGTCGCACAGTTCAATAGCAATATCTCGTGAATCAGTCCACTTCATCATCTATTTCCTTATCTCATCGCTACACAGTAAAGGCGCTTATTACAGCGCCTCTTTATTAGTTATCTTAGCTAATACTGACCATAAGCTACTACTGAAAAATAGCTACTGCAGATCAAAAGTGATTAGTGATCTTCAGACGCGTGGTTCAGTGTGTACTTTGGAATCTCTACGACAAGATCTTCATCAGTCACTTTAGCTTGGCAGCCCAAACGAGACTCAGGTTCTAAGCCCCAAGCTTTGTCGAGCATGTCGTCTTCTAGTTCATCACTCTCTTCAAGTGAATCAAAACCTTCGCGAATCACTACGTGACAAGTTGTACACGCACACGACTTCTCACAAGCATGCTCGATGCCGATACCCGCTTTAAGTGCTACATCTAGGACTGTTTGACCTTCTTGCGCTTCTAATACCGCACCTTCTGGGCATAGGTCTTCATGAGGCAATACAATAATTTTAGGCATAACGTGTTATCTCTTAAATATCATCTACCGACTGGCCTGATAGCGCAGCTCGAATCGATTTATCCATACGACGAGAAGCAAACTCTTGGCTCGCCTTATCTGTATCTTTGATGCCCTGCTCAATCGCAGCAACATCGTCACCGTTGCGAAGCTCAATAAGAGCTTCCAGTACTTTGACTAACTGTTGTTTCTCTTCGTCCGAAAGAAGCTCATCACCATCGGCTTGCATGGCAGCGATTAGGCCTTCAATCACTCGATCCGCTTCAACACGCTGCTCAGCAAGTGCGCGAGCCTGCATGTCATCTTTCGCATAAGTCATCGAATCTTTGAGCATGTTCGCCACTTCATCGTCACTTAAACCGTAAGACGGTTTAACCTGAATCTCAGCTTGAACACCAGTGCTCTTTTCCATCGCGGTTACAGACAGTAAACCGTCTGCATCAACTTGGTAAGTTACGCGGATATGCGCAGCACCAGCGGCCATTGGAGGAATGCCTTTCAATGCAAAACGAGCCAGTGAACGGCAGTCATCGACCATTTCACGCTCACCTTGCACTGTGTGCACTGTCATCGCCGTTTGGCCATCTTTGAAGGTAGTAAATTCTTGAGCGCGAGCGACTGGAATTGTGGTGTTACGTGGAATGATTTTCTCAACCAAACCACCCATGGTCTCGATACCCAGTGATAGCGGAATCACGTCCAGTAGCAACATTTCAGAGTCTGGTTTGTTGCCCGCTAGGATGTCCGCTTGAATGGCAGCACCAATCGCAACCACTTCATCAGGGTTAATGCTCGTTAGCGGAGTGCGACCGAAGAAGTCACCCACCATTTCACGAACAAGCGGCGTACGAGTTGAACCCCCAACCATCACCACTTCCATGACTTCTTCCGAATCCACTTCTGCATCTTTCAATGCTCGGCGGCAAGACATCAACGTCTTCTTCACGAGTGGGCGAATAATGTCTTCGAACTGAGACTTGGTTAACGTACCACTCCAACCCAAAGCTTCGACTTGCGCTTCATCTGAATCAGACAGTGCGATTTTCGCAGCAGTTGCTGCATCTAGAAGCTCACGATTTTGCTCAGCACTCAGTGGAGCCGACAAGCCAATCTGTTCTAGCAGGTAGTCAGCAACCAAATGGTCGAAATCGTCGCCACCTAAAGCAGAGTCACCGCCTGTTGCTAGTACCTCAAACACGCCTTTCGACAAACGTAGAATCGAGATATCAAATGTACCGCCACCCAAATCATAAACAGCAATCACGCCTTCTTGGCCGAATCTAAGCCGTAAGCGATAGCCGCCGCGGTAGGTTCGTTAAGCAGTCTAAGAACATGCAGACCCGCTAGGTTAGCCGCGTCTTTGGTGCCAGCACGTTGCGCATCATCGAAATACGCAGGGACGGTAATCACAACGCCTGCTAGTTCGCCACCAAGTGTGCTTTCTGCTCTCGCACCAAGTGACTTAAGAATGTCTGCAGACACTTGGATAGGGTTTTTGTCACCTTGCGCTGTTTCAATGATCGGCAGGCCGTTATCACTTGCTCTAAATTGGTAAGGAAGTGATGGGTAGCGAGATTGGATATCTTCCAAAGAGCGACCAATTAATCGCTTCACTGAAATCACAGTATTCACCGGATCAGTTTGCGCTAATGCGCGCGCATCATGACCAGTCAATAAGTCTTCAGCAGCGTAATTCACTACTGAAGGAAGAATTGCTCTGTTTTGCTCATCATTAAGTGTTTTTGCTTCACCGCTACGGACACTCGCCACTAACGAGTTGGTTGTCCCAAGATCGATGCCCGCTGCCAGCTTGTGTTCGTGGGGGCACTGCTCTGACCCGGTTCAGCAATTTGGAGTAACGCCATTGATTAATCCTTATAATTCAAACTAGCCGAGTAAGTTGTCTTCAACTTGCTCTATTTCACGATTCAGTTTAGCGATAAATTTCAGCTTTCTTACGCGATCGGCAGCTTGTGGCCATTGTTGTCCATCCAGTTCTTGTTCTACTAAGGCAAGATGTTGTTTATACATTTTGCTCACCTTAGATTCGAAATCAAACAGCAGATCTTCTGCATCTTCTTTAGATGCGATCGATTCTAGTTCTTCACGCAACTCCATCTGTTCCATAAGAAACATCGGGTCTTGCATGGTTTGCTGTTCGCTTCGAATATCGACACCATTTTCAGCAAGTAGATACTCACTGCGAGAAATAGGGTTCTTCAATATTTGGTAGGCGTCGTTGATTTGTGCGGCTTTTTGAACCGCCAGCAGACGATCTCGTTCAGAGGCCGTCGCAAAGTTATCTGGGTGGAAACGCTTTTGCAGTTCTCGGAACTGCGAAGAAAGAAGGCTACCATCCAGCTTAAACTGACATGGTAGCCCAAATAATTCAAAGTGATTCATGGAGACGTCGGCCCTAGATTAACGCACTCTAGGCCAGTGCCTAGAGTGACACATACGATCAATTAAACGTTGAAGCTTTCGCCACAACCACATTCGCCTTTCGCATTTGGGTTGTTGAACTCAAAACCTTCGTTTAAGCCTTCTTTTACGTAGTCTAGCTCGGTGCCATCTAAGTAAACTAAGCTCTTAGGGTCAATGATAACTTTAACGCCAGAGTGCTCGAAAACTTCGTCTTCTTCATTCAGCTCATCAACAAACTCAAGAACGTATGCCATACCCGAACAGCCAGTGGTTTTTACGCCCAATCGCAATCCAATACCTTTGCCACGATTATCGAGGAAAGATCTAACTCGGCTTGCTGCTGTTTCTGTCATTGTTATGGCCATACTGCACCTTGGTCTTCTTGGTTAATAATCTAAATAAAGAGGGAGAAAGGGTTCTCCCTAAATCAACTTAATCGTTTTTCTTTTTGTAGTCAGCAACTGCTGCTTTAATTGCATCTTCTGCAAGAATTGAGCAGTGTACCTTTACTGGTGGTAACTCAAGCTCTTCTGCAATTTCAGAGTTCTTGATAGCAGCGGCTTCGTCTACGCTCTTGCCTTTAACCCACTCAGTAACCAGTGAGCTAGAAGCGATTGCACTACCGCAACCGTATGTTTTGAACTTTGCATCTTCAATAATGCCTTCTGGCGTTACCTTGATTTGCAGCTTCATTACGTCACCACAAGCAGGTGCACCAACCATGCCGCTACCTACTGTTGGGTCTTCTTTATCGAAAGAACCAACGTTACGTGGGTTCTCGTAGTGATCAATTACTTTTTCGCTATAAGCCATAATATATACCTCGAATCCTCTAGTTCTATCCCTGGATAAGCCTTAGGCCAATTAGTGGTGCGCCCACTCAACTGTGCTTAGGTCAACCCCTTCTTTGTACATATCCCATAGAGGAGACATGTCACGTAGCTTGTTCACTGCTACGCGAATTTGTTCTACTGCGTAGTCCACTTCTTCCGCGGTTGTAAAGCGACCGAATGAGAAACGAACTGAACTGTGTGCTAACTCATCATCTAGACCCAAAGCACGAAGTACGTACGATGGCTCTAAGCTTGCTGAAGTACATGCACTACCTGAAGATACTGCAAGGTCTTTCAGCGACATCAGTAGAGATTCACCTTCTACAAATGCAAAGCTAACGTTTAGGTTGTTTGCTAGACGCTGATCTAGGTCGCCGTTAATTGTCACAGCTTCCATATCTTTGATGCCATCAAGTAGACGGTCACGAAGTGTTTTAGCGTGCTCAAGATCTTTTTGCATATCTTCTTTTGCTACGCGGAACGCTTCACCCATACCTACGATCTGGTGAGTCGGAAGTGTGCCAGAACGGAAACCACGCTCATGACCACCACCGTGCATCTGCGCTTCTAGGCGAATACGTGGCTTACGGCGAACGTATAGTGCACCAATACCCTTAGGGCCGTAGATTTTGTGTGCAGACATTGAGATAAGGTCAACTTTCATCTCTTGTACGTCAATTGGCAGTTTACCTGCAGACTGAGCCGCATCAACGTGGAAGATGATCTTGCGTTCACGACACAATTCGCCGATAGCTGAGATATCTTGGATAACACCGATCTCGTTGTTTACGTGCATGATAGAAACAAGAACCGTATCTTCACGCATCGCATCTTGCAGCTTGTTTAGGTCGATGATGCCGTTTGACTCAGGCTCAAGGTAAGTCACCTCGTAGCCTTCGCGCTCTAGCTGACGACAAGGGTCAAGAACCGCTTTGTGCTCAGTTTTACAGGTAATAACGTGCTTACCTTTCTTACCATAGAAGTGCGCTGCACCTTTGATAGCAAGGTTGTTTGATTCTGTTGCGCCAGATGTGAATACGATCTCGCGTGGATCGGCATTCAGTAAATCTGCAATTTGCTCACGAGCAGTGTCGACTGCTTCTTCTGCCTGCCAACCATAGCGGTGAGAACGTGACGCTGGGTTACCAAAAGTACCATCCATAGTCATGTACTGAACCATTTTTTCAGCAACGCGCGGGTCTACAGGACAAGTCGCTGAATAATCAAAATAAATAGGCAGTTTCATTATCTACTCCAATGTAAAACATTGCCGCTAAGAGCGAACATTGGCACCAATTGTGTGGGTGCTTCTATTATTGTTTGCAAATTCATGATTTGCCGCCAAGATGATGTCTTGGCGTTCAGTGATTTCCAATACTTCGTTATCCACCATTAACTCACCAAGAGTAATGTTGTTCAGGAAGTCACTGATACGTGAACTCAAATCACGCCAAAGTGTGTGTGTAAGGCAACGAGAACCGCCGTTGCAGTCTCCTTTACCACTACATTTTGTTGCATCAACCGACTCATCGACTGCTGAAATAACTGTTCCGATAGCTATGGTGTTGGCATCTGCGCCAAGACGATAACCACCACCAGGACCACGTACACTAGCAACCAAGCCTGCTTTTCTTAATTTCGAAAAAAGCTGCTCAAGGTATGACAGTGAGATCCCTTGGCGCTCTGAAATATCCGCCAATGGTACTGGGTTTTGCTGCGAGTGAAGCGCCACGTCAAGCATCGCCGTCACCGCATATCTTCCTTTAGATGTAAGTCTCATATAACACCATATCCACATCGTTTATGTGGAAGGAATTCTTTCATACCCGACTAAAATGGTCAAGTATTTATTTGACTAAAATAGTCAGGTATTTAACCACTCACTATAAGTGGTTATTTTTTGTTCTCTATTGTTTTCTCAACTGCAGTTAAAACACCACGTAAGATATTGATTTCTTGAGACTCAGGCCTAGCTCGGCTAAACAAACGTCTTAGTTTGTTCAGCACCTGGCCTGGCTTTTCCTTACTGATAAAATGGGTATTAAGCATCACTTTTTCAAGGTGTTCGTAGAACATTTCGAGTTCTTGATGGCGCGGATACTCAATCTCGTCTGGAGCAGAGTACTGGCTTTCAACATCGTTTAGGTGCGCAACACGTACTTCATAACTTAACGTTTGCACGGCCATAGCAAGATTCAATGAACTGTATTCTGGGTTAGCCGGAATACAAACGTGATAGTGACACTTCTGTAGCTCTTCATTGGTTAAGCCTGTACGCTCGCGGCCAAACACCAACGCAACTGGGTGATTCTTGCCTTCTTGGGCAAACTTTTCACCACACTCACGCGGTTCAAGCATTGGCCATTCTAACGTTCTTGAACGTGCACTTGACCCAACCACTAAACCACAGTCTTCAACCGCTTCTTCTAGAGTCGAAACAATTTGTGCGTTACTGGCTATGTCACCGGCGCCTGCAGCCAAAGCTAGGGCTTGATCATCAACCTCACATTGTGGGTCAACAAGAACCATTTGAGTCAGCCCCATCACTTTCATCGCTCGTGCCGCTGAGCCAATATTTCCGGAGTGAGATGTGCCCACCAATACAACTTTCACGTTGTCTAACATAACCAAAAACCAACACACTATTAATAACCGAGCGATATTATCACATACCTGAGTAAAATGGTCAGACCCTTTGATAAACTCACTTTGAAAGTTCAAAAAATAACCACTTCCCTTTTCCAATAACTTTGGTATACTGCCGCCCGCTTTTTCGTTCTTTAACATCCGTTGGGAAAACTTGTATGCATCCAATGCTAAACATTGCTATTCGCGCTGCGCGAAAAGCAGGCAATCATATTGCAAAATCGCTAGAAAACTCTGAGAAAATCGAATCAACTCAGAAAGGTACAAATGACTTTGTTACTAACGTAGACAAAGAAGCAGAAGCTATCATCATTGATACGATCAAGAACTCTTACCCAGAGCACTCAATCGTTGCTGAAGAGAACGGCCTTATTGAAGGTAAAGATAGCGACGTACAATGGATCATCGACCCACTGGATGGAACGACAAACTTTGTAAAAGGTTTGCCTCACTTCTCTGTATCTATCGCTGTTCGTATCAAAGGCAAAACTGAAGTTGCTTGTGTATACGATCCAATGCTTAACGAACTGTTCACGGCTCAACGTGGTGCAGGTGCACAGCTAAACAACGCTCGTATCCGTGTTAAGCAGCTTAAAGATCTGCAAGGCACTGTTCTAGCGACAGGCTTCCCATTCAAGCAGAAGCAACACTCCGAATCTTACTTCAAGATCATGTCTTCTCTATTCGTAGACTGTGCGGATTTCCGTCGCCAAGGTTCTGCTGCTCTTGACCTATGTTACCTAGCAGCTGGCCGCGTTGATGGTTACTTCGAGCTTGGTCTTAAGCCTTGGGACCTAGCTGCTGGTGAGCTTATTGCACGTGAAGCAGGTGCAATCCTAACAGACTTCGCTGGCGGTACTGACTACATGACTTCTGGCAACATCGTTGCTTCAAGCGCTCGTGGCGTTAAGTCTATGCTTAAGCACATCCGTGAAAACGGTAACTCTGCGATTCTGAAGTAATAGAGTCCTGACTTAGCATCTGTTAGAAACAGATAGCTAAGTAATCAATAGCCCGTCACGCTGATTCCCCAAAAGCCCTCATGCTCACGCATGAGGGCTTTTTGTTTATGCTGACTAGGGCGTGTTGATCTTTCGAGCTGATTTTTGCAGCACTTTGTGGAAAATTTATACAAGGTAGAGGCTTTGATGTGTAGCTAGCCTACATGAAAAGCTGATAACGCAGTAGAAATGAACCACAAAGACTGCCCGAAGGGTTCGGCTAAAATCGTTCTATGCTTTGTTGAAGACTATTTGCTTAGAATGACTAGCTACATAGCCTTCGCCGCGCCTAAAACGATTTTATCTCGAACAAAATTTAACCACGAAAGAGCAACACGCCCTAAATACGAAGTTGGCGCTCAAGACATAAAAAAACCGCTGCATTGGCAGCGGTTTTTACTAGAACGGAAATGTTCGTTAAGGCATCTCTTCGAACTCTTCGCCTTCCTTCTCCACTTGTGGTGGCATCAGGTGCTCTTTGCTCACACCAAGATTAAGTGCTAGTGCGGATGCAACGTAGATAGAAGAGTAAGTACCGACTGTGATACCCAATAGTAGTGCGAGAGCAAAACCGTGAATCATCGCACCGCCCTGTGTAAACAGAGCAATGACTACGAACAAAGTCGTACCAGACGTAATCAAAGTACGGCTCAGTGTTTGTGTCACAGAGTTGTTCATAACATCCACTGGCTCGCCTTTACGCATCTTACGGAAGTTCTCACGAATACGGTCAAATACAACGATGGTATCGTTGAGTGAGTAACCTACTACCGTCAGCAATGCCGCAACAATCGTCAGGTCAACTTCAACCTGTAGAAGCGAGAAGATACCCAGAGTGATGATTACGTCGTGGGTTAGTGCCATTACCGCACCGGCCGCCAAACGCCACTCAAATCGCATTGAAACGTAAATCAAGATACAGATAAGAGACACAAGGATCGCAAGACCGCCCGCTTCTGTTAGCTCATCACCCACGTTAGGGCCAACGAACTCGATACGGCGCATTTCTACGCTTTCGCCAGTACCGTCTTTAATTGCATTTAGAATTTGATTGCCTAGAGTTTCACCTGCCACACCTTCACGCGGGCGCAAGCGAACCATCACATCACGTGCCGAACCAAAGTTCTGAACGGTTGCGTCGCCAAAGCCTTCCGCGTCAAGTGCTTCACGAATTTGATCAAGATTTGCAGCTGTTCAAAACCTACCTCAATCAAGGTACCGCCTGTGAAATCTAGCCCCCAGTTCAACCACTTGGTTGAAAGCGTAAAGATAGATGCGCCAATAGCCAAGATAGAAAGTGCAAAAGCGACTTTCGACCAACGCATAAAGTCGATCGCTTTATCTGCTTTTAGAATTTGAAACATAATAATTCCTAGCCTTAGATCGACAGTTTATCTACGCGTTTGCCGCCGTACATTAGGTTCACGACACAACGTGTACCAATGATGGCAGTAAACATAGAGGTTAAGATACCGATAGACAGAGTTACCGCGAAACCTTTGATTGCACCAGTACCGACAGCAAACAGAATGATCGCTGTAATCAGCGTAGTGATGTTTGCATCAGCAATGGTACTGAACGCGTTTGCGTAACCTTGGTGAATCGCTTGTTGTGGGTTACGCCCCTCTCTAAGCTCTTCACGTATCCGCTCGAAGATCAGTACGTTGGCATCGACCGCCATACCGACCGTCAGTACGATACCGGCAATACCCGGCAGCGTCATCGTGGCACCTGGAATCATCGACATCACGCCAATGATAAGAACTAAGTTCACCATCAATGCAACGTTAGCAATAAGGCCAAACTTACGGTAGTACATCAGTGTAAACAGCATTACAGCAATCATGCCGTAGATACATGCCTTGATACCCATATCGATGTTCTGTTGACCCATAGATGGACCAATCGTACGCTCTTCAACAATCGAGATAGGCGCAATCAGTGCACCAGCACGCAGTAGAAGTGCTAGGTTGTGCGCTTCGGCAGCTGAATCAATACCTGTGATACGGAAGTTACGGCCAAGTGCAGACTGAATCGTCGCTTGGTTAATTACTTCTTCGTGTTTAGTTAAAATCACACGGCCTTCTGGCGTTTTACGGCCACTGTCTTTGTACTCAGCAAATACGGTAGCCATTAGCTTACCGATGTTCTGGCGAGAGAACGCAGACATCTTGTTACCACCTTCACTATCTAGTGAGATGTTAACTTGCGGGCGACCATATTCATCAACACTTGAGCTTGCGTCTGTGATGCTTGAACCGCCAAGAATTACACGTTTCTTAACAACAACAGGTCGGCCATCGCGATCTTGTTTGATATCGCTACCTGCTGGCGCGCGGCCAGAGGCTGCAGCTGAAAGGTCAGCTTTATCGTCAACTTCGCGGAACTCTAGCGTTGCTGTCGCACCAAGGATCTCTTTCGCGCGAGCAGTGTCTTGAACACCAGGAAGCTCAACCACAATACGGCTTGCACCTTGACGTTGAACCAGTGGCTCAGCAACACCCAGTTCGTTTACACGGTTACGTAGAATCGTGATGTTCTGGTTAACCGCGTAGTTGCGGATCTCTTGAAGACGCTCTTCTCGGAAGCTTGCTGTTAGTGCAAAACGGCCATTTGAGTCCGAATCAACAAAAGTCATGTCAGGGTGCTTAGACTCTAGAACTCGCTTAGCATCTGCTAACTGCTCAGCATCACGCAGTAATACTTCAACAGAATCTTTACCCGATGGGCGAATTGAGCGGTAACGAATACGCTCTTCACGAAGTTCACTACGGAATGCTTCTTCTTGTTGGGTAACCAACTTCTCCATCGCTGCGTCCATATCCACTTCCATCAAGAAGTGAACACCGCCACGTAGGTCAAGACCTAGCTTCATTGGCGCGCCGCCAATCGCTTCTAACCAATCTGGAGTCGCGGGTGCTAAGTTTAGGGCAACAATTTTGTCGCTACCAACGGCTTCGCTGATGATGTCACGCGCACTGATTTGAGTATCGGTGTCGTTGAAGCGTACGAAGATAGAGCCGTTTTCGAGAGCAATAGATTTATGAGTGAGAGACTCTTTTTCAAGAGCTTTGGTGACAGTGTCCAGCGTTGACAGATCAACAGAGGCGCCACGCGCCCCTGTAACTTGAACTGCTGGATCTTCACCGTAGATATTTGGAAGTGCGTACAAAGCAGCGACAGCGATCGTTATAATCACCATCAAGTACTTCCATAATGGATAACGGTTTAGCACAGCGAGGCCCCTCTACTGTTTATAGAGATTTAAGCGTACCTTTTGGTAGCACTGCAGTAACGAAGTCTTTCTTGATCACTACTTCGTTGTTTGAGTTAAGCTCGATTGTGATGTAATCGTTGTCTTCAGCGATCTTAGTAATCTTACCTACTAGGCCACCGCTTGTTAGAACTTCATCACCCTTGCCCATAGAAGACATTAGGTTCTTGTGCTCTTTTACACGTTTTGCTTGTGGGCGGTAGATCATGAAGTAGAAGATGACCGCGAACATACCAAGCATGATAATCATTTCGAAACCACCACCAGCTGGTGCGCCTTCTGCTGCAGCGTGAGCCTGAGAAATAAACATTAAAAATATCCTCTGTAACTATTTTTATTAATAAACCAACAAATTGGGATTAAGCCTTTAATTTCAAGCAACGGCCGCCCTATAAAGAGAGCGACCTCTCAAAAACTTCGACTAGGTGAATAATTATTGACCTAACGGCGGTACTTCACGACCTAAGTTTGCGTAAAACTCTTCAACGAACTCATCAAAGCGATCTTCATCAATCGACTTGCGAATGCCTTCCATCAGACGTTGATAATGGCGAAGGTTGTGAATCGTATTTAGACGAGCGCCAAGAATTTCATTACAACGATCTAAGTGGTGTAAGTACGACTTAGAGTAGTTTTGGCAAGTGTAACAGTCACACTCTGGATCTAGAGGGGTTGTGTCTGTTTTATGTTTCGCATTACGGATCTTGATCACACCGTTAGTCACAAATAGATGGCCATTACGTGCATTTCGCGTAGGCATTACACAGTCAAACATGTCGATACCACGGCGAACACCTTCTACAAGGTCTTCCGGTTTGCCCACACCCATTAGGTAGCGAGGCTTATCTTCAGGTAGCTGTGGACACGTGTGCTCAAGGATTCGGTGCATGTCCTCTTTTGGTTCGCCTACCGCAAGGCCGCCAACCGCATAGCCATCAAAACCGATGTCAGTGAGGCCTTTAACAGATACATCACGCAAATCTTCGTACACACCACCCTGAACGATACCAAATAGGTTATTTGGGTTCTCTAATTCATCAAAATGGTCACGAGAGCGTTGAGCCCAACGTAGTGACATTTCCATCGATTTCTTAGCTTCATCGTGCGTCGCTGGGTATGGCGTACACTCATCGAAGATCATTACGATGTCTGAACCTAGGTCTTTTTGAATTTCCATCGACTTTTCTGCGTCCATGAAAATCTTGTCACCGTTTACCGGGTTACGGAAATGAACACCCTCTTCAGTGATCTTACGCATCGCGCCCAAGCTAAATACTTGGAAACCGCCTGAATCAGTCAGGATTGGGCCATGCCAGTTCATGAAATCGTGCAGGTCACCGTGCATTTTCATCACTTCTTGACCAGGGCGCAACCATAGGTGGAATGTGTTGCCCAGTAAGATTTCTGCACCTGTGCCTTTTACTTCCTCAGGCGTCATACCTTTAACAGTACCGTAGGTACCAACTGGCATGAATGCAGGGGTTTGAACTGTGCCACGTTCGAAAGTCAGTTGACCACGACGAGCATTACCGTTTGTTTTTTTAAGTTCGTATTGAAGTTTCACGAAGCCTCCGATTGTCAGAGAAACAGTCTGACGTTTAATTGTGGGCGTTAGCCCAAAGTGGAGCGGTCGCTCGTTCCTTGCGAGAAATAGGCCTACCTATCTCCTAGCGTAATGCTAGCACTCGTAAATTACAGGGTCTGTTGATCTTAGTTATGCCGTTCTCTTTTGGATGAACATTGAATCGCCATAAGAGAAGAAACGATACTGGTTTTCTACCGCATGCTTATACGCGTTCATAGTATTCTCATAACCGGCAAATGCACTCACTAACATGATGAGTGTTGATTCTGGCAAGTGGAAGTTGGTAATCAAGCAATCCACTAACTGGTATTCATAACCCGGGTAGATGAAGATTTCGGTATCACCGAAGAATGGCACCAGCTCGGTACCGTTTTTCAATGCATCTTGCGCTGCGCTCTCTAGCGAGCGAACCGATGTTGTGCCCACTGCGATG
This sequence comes from Vibrio mexicanus, assembly GCF_001012815.1. GTDB lineage: Bacteria > Pseudomonadota > Gammaproteobacteria > Enterobacterales > Vibrionaceae > Vibrio > Vibrio mexicanus. The sequence continues at coordinate 192,091 of NZ_JYJP01000109.1, read as the reverse complement.
ATACGTCCGCCACGCGCTTTCGTAGAAGCAATAGCTTCAACCACTTCTTGCGGTACTTCAACGTACTCGGCGTGCATGTGATGGTCGTTGATGTTGTCGACTTTTACTGGCTGGAATGTACCCGCACCAACGTGCAGAGTCACGTACGCAAGTTCAACACCTTTTTCTTTTAACGCTTCCATCAATGCATCATCAAAGTGCAAGCCTGCCGTTGGCGCCGCTACCGCACCCGGTTTAGCGTTGTAAACCGTTTGATAACGCTCTTTATCGCTATCTTCATCTGGCGGTCGATATAGGGCGGCAGTGGCATGTGGCCAACATCATTAAGAATGTCTAGCACTGCTCGGTCTGAGTCGAAGCGGATTTCAAACAGCGCATCGTGTCGAGCGACCATTTCCGCTTGGTATTCATCATTTTCACCTAAGAACAAAGTCGTTCCCGGCTTTGGCGATTTTGAACAGCGAACATGAGCTAAGATGCTCTTGTTATCAATCATTCGCTCAACCAATACTTCGAGCTTACCGCCAGACACTTTACGGCCAAAAATACGAGCTGGAATAACACGAGTGTTATTGAATACCATCAAGTCACCCGGCTGTACTTGATCAAGCACATCTTTAAACGTGCCATCCGTAAGTTCACCGCTATTGCCATTTAACTGCAGTAAACGGCTCGCAGTGCGTTCTGGTTGCGGGTATCGAGCAATAAGCTCATCGGGAAGATCAAAGTGAAAATCTGAAACTTGCATGGTTTTCGTCGTGCCTGATTAAGTGAAAAAATCCGCTATTTTGCGCAGCCGAACAGTATAGATTCCCTGAATTTAATAGCAAGGTTTGTCAATAGGTATTAGCCCTAGAAAATTGTTTACAACTGCAACAAGTGAGACAAATAACTTATACCCAAGTAACCTCAAGATACGTGGTTCAGCGAGAATTGCCTAGTTTGCAGACGCGGCAACGATTCGACAATCTAGTGGTTCTAAATTGAGAATCGTTAACAAAGTGTGCAAGCTAGGAAAACTCGCCCTTCGGGAGCATGTCACGGATTCAATTTCTACGTTAAATGACTTGGAAAGAACCCGTTATTCCGCAGCGTCATTTGCCTTGAACTTGAACCCATGACAACGCTCTGAATCCTGCATCTTGAAGTCACTTGGGTATAGATCAAGTTTAGGTCGAATTCTTGGGAAAATAGCGTGCAAAACGAACTAGGTCGCATTTAAAAAAGGAGAAAGAATCTATAGTAAAACTATACCAATAAAAAGCAGGAGGTCAGCATGATTAAGGTCGAAGATATGATGACAAGGAACCCGCACACCTTGTTACGTTCACACACTTTATCCGATGCAAAAGACATGATGGAAGCGCTGGATATTCGTCATATTCCTATCGTTGATGAACAAACGCACTTGTTAGGTATAGTCACGCAGCGAGACGTTCTAGCCGCGCAAGAGTCAAGCCTACAGAAGCTTCCCAAAGATCAGTCATACACGCTTAATACTCCCCTCAATGAGCTCATGCACGACAGCATTAGTACCGTCACACCAAAAGCAGGGTTAAAGCAGAGCGCGATGTACATGCAGAAGCACAAAATTGGTTGCTTACCTGTGGTAGAGGACAATAAGTTGGTTGGCATTATCACAGACAGTGACTTCGTCGCTATCGCAATCAATTTATTAGAACTCCAAGAAGAAGTCGAACCAATAGAAACCGGATTGTAATAGTCGGTTGTTAGCTTTGACTTTTACAGACCGAATCTCAGGGATGAGAAGTGGTATCGAGACACGTTTAGACAGTGAAGAGTGCCTACCACTTTAGAGGGGCTTTTTCCTGAACTTGCTGATTTTATACGCTCTAACCGTGCAAGCTCATTTATCTCGTTTATACTTTATCTACTCTTATATTAATAACGTTCCCTATCCCGTCAGTTTCAGGCTTAGTAATCCATAAACACACAGAGGGAGTTGGTATGAGCTTAAAGAAATTATTAACCTTAGGATTTGGCGTTATCCTAGGGCTTATCTTAGTGATATCCGTTGTCGCCTCATATCGTTTCTACCAATCCAGTGATGGTTTCAATTCTTACCGCGGGCTCGCGCTGACCAGCGTGTCAACAGGTCGAATTCAGGCCAACATTCTTGAAGCTCGCTTGGCAGCATTGAAATACATCAAAAATACAGATGCTAAAAATATCGATGAACTGAACAAACGCCTTGATACGTCTCTTCAATTGATTCAACAAGTGCTCGACTCTCACATTGATGACATTCACAAAAACGACTTTGTTTCGATCCAAGATCAGCTAAGGCAATACAGGCAGGGCTTCTCTGAAGTCACCAATCTAATCAGTCAACGCAATGTATTAGTAAAAGAACAGCTCGATCCATCCGGCCTCACCATGCGTAAAGCGGTCACGAATTTGATGGAGCAAGCGGCGGCCGAGAATGATTTAGAGGTTGCTGTCATCGCTGGTAAGCTGCAACAACACATACTTCTCGCTCGTCTATACGCCTCCAAGTTTCTCACCACCAATGATCAATCGGACGCCGATCGCGCATACAAAGAGTTCGATTATGTCGCCAATATTTCTCGTGAAGTCACTTCAAAACTCAGAAGCTCTACGCAAAAAGCGACGAAAAGCGAAATGGTCGACGCCTTTGAAGTTTATCGAGATACTTTCACCTCTGTCGTAGAAACCATCAATACCAGAAATGGCATTATTGCTGGAACGTTAGACGTTGTTGGTGCCTCAGCGGCAGGAACTATCGAAGAGATCAAGCTGGCAACGAAATCGGAGCAAGACAAGTTAGGGCCTGCGATGGTAGACCGCTTTAACAGTGCTCAAGTCATTCTTAGCGTCATGTCGATTATTGTTATTGCCATTGCACTTGCGATTGCCATTGCGATTTATCGCAGCGTATTGAAAGTGGTTGGCGGTGAACCAAGCGACATTCAAGAGATAGTGGCAGAAGTTGCCTCTGGTGATCTTTCTTCCAATATTGAGGTCACAGGCAAAGAGACCGGGATTTACGCCAATATTCTGCAAATGCGTTTAGAATTGCGCCGTATTATTGAGGGCTTCCACCAAATCTCCGACCGCGTGACCTCCGAAGCCAATGAGCTCGCCTCTCTAATGACAACCACCGAGAATAACGCGCAGCAAGAGCTTAGTCAGATGGAGCAGATTTCTACGGCCATCAGTGAGCTGTCGAGTACTGCTAGTGAAGTGAGTAACAACGCGGCCAATGCAGAGACCGCCGCATCCGATGCGTCCAACAATGTACAAGAAGGCAGTCGCTCGTTGGATTCATCAGATGAAGTCTCACGTAAAGTAGAGAGCTCGATTGATGAAACATCTAAAATTGTCAATCAGTTGCAAGAGTACTCGGTCGAGATTGGTACTGTAGTAGAAGTAATCAACTCCATTTCAGAGCAGACCAACCTTCTGGCTCTTAACGCCGCTATCGAAGCTGCTCGCGCCGGTGAGCAAGGCCGCGGATTTGCAGTAGTAGCTGACGAAGTGCGATCGCTCGCCGCGAAGACGCAACAGTCGACGGTGGATATTCAAGAGATCATCTCAAGGCTGCAAGAACAAGCCAAAGACGCCAACCAGTTCATGCAATCAAACTTATCTCTTGCCGAAGACTCTCGCAATTACAGTGAGCAATTAAGAGCCGCGTTTGCTGCGATTACTAACTCAGTCACCTTGATTTCGGATATGAACACTCAAGTTGCTACGGCTTCTGAGGAACAATCTGGCGTAACTCAAGATATCTCAGAGAACGTTTCACATACGTTTGATTTGGTTAACCAAAACGTGTCTGGCGTCCAGCAAAGTAAGAAAGCCAGTGAAGAGATGTCATCATTGGCAGTTAAACAAAAAGAGCTATTGAGTTTCTTCAAACTCTAAAGCAAAAATACACCGACAATAAAAAGAGCAGCTTACGCTGCTCTTTTTGCTCGTTATGCTACCAATTACTTGAATTGATCTTCTTCTGTTGAGCCAGTCAACGCTGTTACTGAACTATTACCACCTTGAATGGTATTCGTCATGCGATCGAAGTAACCCGTACCCACCTCTTGTTGGTGCGCAACGAAGGTATAGCCTTTTTCTGCTGCTTCGAACTCAGGGCGTTGTACTTTCTCAACGTAGTGACGCATACCTTCACCTTGTGCATACGCATGTGCTAGTTCAAACATGTTGAACCACATGTTGTGGATACCCGCTAGTGTAATGAATTGGTATTTGTAACCCATGTCTGCCAATTCTTGTTGGAACTTGGCGATGGTGTCCGCATCCAAGTTCTTCTCCCAGTTGAATGAAGGAGAACAGTTATATGCCAAGAGTTGATCTGGGTATTGGGCATGAATTGCTTCTGCAAACTTACGCGCTTCTTCAAGACACGGTGTTGCCGTTTCACACCAAATAAGGTCTGCATACGGTGCGTACGCTAAGCCGCGAGAAATTGCTTGGTCGATACCCGCACGAACACGATAGAAACCTTCTTGAGTACGCTCACCCTCAATAAAGTCACGATCGTATGGGTCGCAATCTGAAGTCAACAGGTCTGCTGCATTCGCATCGGTACGAGCAATGACTAAAGTCGTCGTGCCTGCTACATCTGCTGCTAGACGCGCAGCCGTCAGTTTCTGAACCGCTTCTTGGGTCGGAACCAGTACTTTCCCGCCCATGTGACCACACTTTTTCACTGAAGCGAGTTGGTCTTCAAAGTGAACACCTGCAGCACCAGATTCAATCATATTCTTCATCAGCTCATAAGCATTAAGAACACCGCCAAAGCCTGCTTCTGCATCCGCCACGATTGGTAGGAAGTAATCAATACCACCTTCATCTTCTGGCGTTTTACCACCTGCCCATTGAATTTGGTCTGCACGGCGGAATGAGTTGTTAATGCGTTTTACTACTGACGGTACCGAATCAACTGGGTACAACGATTGGTCTGGATACATGGTTGAGGCGGTGTTGTTATCCGCAGCTACTTGCCAGCCTGACAGATAAATCGCTTCAATTCCTGCTTTTGCTTGCTGAACTGCCTGACCACCTGTCAGTGCACCCAAACAGTTCACATAGCCTTTTTTCGATGAGCCATTGACCAATGACCATAGTTTGTCCGCACCGCGCTGCGCAATGGTATTTGCAGGCACCATTGAGCCGCGTAGGTCGACAACTTCCTCTGCAGTGTAAGTACGCTTCACGTTTTTCCAACGTGGATTCGTTGCCCAGTCTTTCTCTAATGCTTCAATTTGTTGACGGCGAGTTAGTGTCATGGTCTTTCCCTCTTATTAGTGCGGCGTGCTCTTCATTGTTGAGCGACTGTCGCATTGGTCTTCCATTTCTTAGCAGTACAAGCGAATCTGCGTTCGAAAATTGATTTCACGTTATTGTTATTACTAAAAATGTTTTCTAATCGTTTTTACTTCGGTTAATCCAAGTAGTCATATCCTGGAATGGTTAAGAAGTTGGTCAGTTCATCACTGGTGGTTAGCTTAGCCATCAACTTAGCGGCTTCTTCAAAGCGACCAGCCTCATAGCGCTCAGCTCCTACTTCTTTCTTCACCACTTCAATTTCTTGAGCAAGGTAGAGCTCAAACAGCTCTTTAGTGACAACTTGGCCGTTATCGAGCGTCTTACCGTGCTTGATCCACTGCCAAATAGAAGCGCGGGAGATTTCAGCGGTTGCGGCATCTTCCATCATTCCGTAGATCGGAACGCAGCCGTTGCCAGAGATCCAAGCTTCGATGTACTGCAATGCCACTCGAATGTTGTGGCGCATACCCTGCTCGGTTCTCTCACCTTCACAAGGTGCTAATAGCTCATTCGCAGTAATTGGCGCGTCATCGCTACGGGATACGTCAAGTTGGTTGGAGCGCTCACCAAATACCGAATCGAACACAGCAAGCGCCGTGTCGGCTAAACCTGGATGGGCAACCCACGTACCATCGTGGCCGTTATTCGCTTCCAAAGACTTATCATTATTAATCTTGGCTAAAACCTGCTCGTTAGTTTGCGGGTCTTTTGAAGGAATAAAAGCAGCCATTCCCCCATCGCAAACGCACCGCGTTGGTGACAAGTTCTTACCAGTAGCCTTGAGTAAGCATTCAAGAATGGCTTTTCCATTGTGACCGCTTGGCGATCCGGCAGAATACGATCTGGGTAGTTACGCAAGGTTTTGATGTAACTGAAGATGTAGTCCCAGCGACCACAGTTGAGCCCGACAATGTGCTCCTTCATGGCAAATAGGATCTCATTCATCTCAAAAACGGCAGGCAGAGTTTCAATCAATACCGTTGCTTTGATGGTGCCAGTCTCAAGACCGAAATACTCTTCGGTGAAATGGAACACATCACTCCACCATTTCGCTTCATGATGAGATTGCAGCTTAGGGATATAGAAGTAAGGGCCACTGCCTTTTGCTAACAACGCAAGGTAGTTGTTGAAGAAATAGACCGCAAAGTCAAACAGCGCGCCTGGGATGATTTGACCATTGAATTCAACGTGCTTCTCTTTTAGATGCAAACCTCGAACTCGGCAGATCAATACTGCTGGATCATCCGTTAATTGGTAGTGCTTGCCACTACTTGGGTTGATATAGCTGATGGTTCCAGCAACGGCGTCACGCAAATTCACTTGGCCATCGAGCACTTTGTCCCAAGCTGGTGACATAGAGTCTTCAAAATCAGCCATGAACACTTTCACATTAGCGTTAAGCGCATTGATGACCATCTTGCGATCGGTTGGGCCAGTTATCTCAACTCGGCGATCTTGTAGATCTTCTGGAATACCTAAGATCTTCCAGCTTCCTTCACGGATATCTTGCGTATCTTCGTGAAAGTCCGGTAATTTGCCTTGGTCGATTTGTTCCTGTCTTGCTTCTCTTGCTGCAAGCAGTGTATCGACTCTTGATGCAAACTTTTCACACAGTAAAGACAATAGGGTTTGGGCTTCTACAGGGAAAATAGCTTGATGCTCTGGCGAAAGGGTACCAATCACACCAAGCCTGCCTTCTTGGGCTTCGGCTGTTGTGTTTTTATTATCTGGTCTGCTGTTAGCTGTATTTTCTGAAACCATTTTTTCTGAAACCGTTCTAAGCATGGCTCTCTTCCTTAGGCGTTTGCTTTGCTAGTCACAACTTTTCTACTTAATAAATCAGCGCCTTCAATCGCGTTTCTTATCAGTAAAGCTGTCATTTGTAACTATAAAACCACAAAATCATTCTTCTAGTTATGCAAAGGCGTACTCCATATTCGCCTCGCTTATGTATACCTTCAATGACATCAGGTCGTTTTTCAAGTGATGAATAATTAGACATAAGTCTTACTCAACCCTTATTTAACCTATACCAATAAGCGATAGAGTAAAAGTTCCAAAGTTAACAAAAAGTTAAATTCAAAGTTTTATTCCGTTTGAAACAAGTGCTTTATTTTTACACTCATCACGTAAGTTATTACGTAATTTAATTACAATATTTTCACAGCGCACCACACCAATCAAACAGGCGTTTGAATTTGTCAATGCATAGTAAAGCCCAAGCCAGTTGGGGGTTTGAGGAGAACTTGGAGTGAGTTTTAAACAGGATTCTTGAGGAGGCTTGTAAAGTTTACATTGTGAAATTTCACAATTTTATGAAACCTTCACCCGAAAAAGCTTGTGAAATTTTACAAGTCAAAGTTTACCAACAGAGCAATATCCTGTGAAACTTCCTTTATTCAGAACGTAAATTAGCCAAAGTTGACAAAAAAGTGGCTACTACCAAGCTCTAGGGTAGTAGCCACATTATTTTTAAACTGTGGCAATGAATATCTTTAACCTACGAACAAGCGATTTTTTCGATGCTAGGTAATACCCAACTTTTGTCATACCAAGCATCTGTTGGTCCGTAAATTCTAAACCATGGGAAGAAGCCCTCGTTAGCATTTGTTTGGATAGAGTTAACGTCTTCTTCTACATTCGGTCCCCACTTGAGTGTATAAGAGCCATCCTCATTCTGAGTCAGCTCTTCCATGTAACTATTTACCCCCACTGAAACTGTTCATTTTGAATCATCGAGCGCTTAGGAGCATTGTAGGTAACAACAGACCAGAAATTACTGTATGGCACGTTCGCTGGTACCGTTAACTCGTAGCAGTTTGAACCATTTAAGAAGTTCCCATCTCTATCTTGATATGCTGCAACATAAATTGCGCCTGCGCCTTTAGGAGGTCTTGTCATCGCTGCAGAGGTAAAGGTGGCTTGATGCGCCCAAACCATTTGAGCCACTGGGTCAACAATACCTAATGACGCATGCGTCCAGCTCTCATCTACCGTTGTGTTTGGTAATAGCCAATGACTCTCCTCCCATCGATAGGCATCGGCTTCTCGGTTACTAAATGACATAGTGAGGACACGCTGCCATGCGATGTCTATAGCCTTCTCAACCAAATCAGCGTCAACACGACCATCGAAAAAGCCGGCGTGAGACAAGTGTGCAGTATTGTAGCTATGCTTCTCTTCACCATAGCCATTGAGCTGATAGTAGGACTTAATTAACCTTGGGATATCATCAGCCTGAAACAGCATGTCTTGGAATCCACCATCTTCATAAACAGGTGCTGACGTATTATAGAACGTCGTTTCAGGTGGATTCTTAGCATCATTTAGTGAATAGGTTCGAATACCGTTTTGCAGCTCTTTCACTGCCCCAGCCATACCTTCATCTTTTTGAAAGCCTCGAATCAACCACACAATAGTATTTGTCGGAGATGGTGAGTGAATCATCCCCTCTGGTACTTCTCCCTCCCAGCTCGGGCTCGTTAATAAGTACGTGCCACCAGCTCCTTGGTCAGGACCAGTTAGGCCAAAATCTGCAAACGACGTCCAGCCTGGACCATTCGCCATACCCATTACACCAGCGGGAACTTCTAGGACCACTGCGCCACCCTATGCGTCCAAATTAACAGGGTGAACGGCATAAATAGTTTCTGAATTTGCAGTCAGAACAATCTGCCTAGGATCAACGGATGTTTCCATGATGCCAATATTTTGTTCAGTAGAGCCTGCATCAAAATAAGAGTGGTACAGAGACATAAATGCGGCCTCTGGCTGTAAATCCGTAAATGCACGAGTTAAGTTTTCCAGATCCATTTGAGCATAAACCGCAGAGGCTTCTTGAGTTGGAAATCCGGTAGATGCCTCTTGTGCGATAACATTGACTGATAGTGCTGCTATTGCCGTTGCAAGTAGTGCTTTTTTCATAGTTTAGTTCTCATTAAGTTCACAATTCACTCGACGACAGCGCTCTAACAAGTTGCTGCTATGTCGAAAACAAAGCTATGATAATTTGAATTATTGGACGGCGAGGAAATACAAACTTGAACAATAGGAAAGTAGACTTAGATTTGAATCTGCTGCACGTTGTCATACTGATGTATGAACTTAGATCCTTAAAAGCGGTCGGCCGAAAGCTTGGACGAACAGACAGTGCAGTAAGTAAATCATTAACTAGAGCGAGCGAAGCGTTGGAGAAAGAGCTCTTTGTTCGTTCTTCAGATGGCTTGATACCTACCCATTACACGCGAATCATCTACCCGAAACTAAAACAAGCTCTCTCATTGGTTCAAGAAGCACTGGATATTGAAGACTTCGACCCTGCTAGCTATTCAGCCCCCATACATATCTCAATGCTAGCTCAGGCAATGGCAAGGTACGGCGCAGAAATCCTAGCGCGAATGAGATTTCTCTTTCCCAAAGCTCAAGTTGAGATGAGTACGTGGAATAATCAATCACCGCAAAAGCTGATAGACGATGAGATCGATATTGGTTTATATGCTTTGTCGCCAAACCTTCCTGCAGACATTTATCAACGAACAATCATTGATGACACACTGACCATCGTTATTGGTAGCAAACACAAGAATGTTGATTGGAAAGAAATAAAACAGTGGCCATTTATCTTTACTCGAACTCCAGGCTGGAACGATGATAAGTTCAGATTCAGTAGCCAATTTGATGCACTAGACATCAAGGTCTTCACTCCATTCATTGTCGACGATATCAGTGCAGGTATTAACTTACTTCAGCAGGGTGAATTTGCGGCGCCATACTCAAGGCAATGTATGTTAGAAAACATGCAAGAAATTGATGTACCTAATAGCGCTTTAATCCCAATCAAACTGGTAAGTTGCTGCAAATTAGGTAAGCGAGATGCCCCACTACAACAGATGCTCCACAAAGAAATTATGACGATCATGACAAAAAGCCACCTTTCAAAATAAAAGGCGGCTTTCGATCCTAACTTAGCTACGGTTGTACTATGCAAGCGACATGATATTTACTCGTCGTACTTGCTCGACCACCAGAAGAGGTATAGAAGCTTCTAAATGGTACTTTGCCATCGGATAGTGGTGTGCTTGTCCAGAACCAATCGTTTGGAATGCCGTACGCAGCGTGCTCTTCATCGCTGTACATATTACGCCATACTCCAATTTCATCTGAAGTAGGCAGCTGATAACCATAGTTTTGACAGTAGGCTTCTGCATCTTGAAACGTTTTCTTTTCCCCAGCTAAAACTAACGTACCGTTGTACCCTTCATGAGGAAGCAAAGCATCTTTGCCATAAGCCTCAATTTGAGCAACATTAACGTGCCCACCAGTCTTTGTTAATCGAATAAAGCGTACGGGTTTAGCGTCCAAGCCATGTATGTCACGATTAACTGTCAGTACTGATCCACCTGGCGTCTCCCAAAATAGAGGTTCAGATTGCCAAACTAGATTGCGGTTTGCATCAAATAAGCTCAATACTGACGTATCAATATTATCGGTGTGGCTGTAGTTACGATCAGTAATTAACACCTGATTAAGTGAGTACGCTTTCTCCAAATCCACTTCTACCCAGTTGCTCTCCAACCCTTTTAAACCATGCCAAATAGTATCCGTTCGGCCATCCGTGACATGGGCTGAGACTCGGCTACCATCATCCCCATTTGAACTCGTCGGTTTATATAAACTCAGTAGCTCGCCATCAATATCGATTCCATCCCAACGTGATTCGCCATCTAGCGCTACTGTGTCCCAATCAAAATTTCGGCAGTATTCATCACCTTCAAATCGGAAATAGCGATCAGTGGGTGCTGCTGGATAACCGAATGACGCAACTTGATTTACAGCTTCGGTGTTCACCGTTCTGCCCCACATGGTGAGGTAATCATTGAAGTTAAGTGAACTCGCCTTAGCTATCGCAATCGCTAGCCAATCATCACGACTTAATGCTTTCGCCTCATCACGGGTGAAATGATCAAATCCCAGTTGATACTTCTTCGCTTCCCATGCCTCATCATTTTTTGCTGCCGTACCAAACTCACGAAGCAGTATGTGCAGACGCGGATAGAGATTCCAACCGTCATCCAAGGTACCTAGCTGCTGCGATAACATCATCATTTGAATATATAAGGCAGGGCCACTTCGCCAATTACTACCCAAGCCTAAGTCAGCCATATATTGAGAAGGATCAGGTTGCTGATAAGCCGCTTGAAGGTGTTCGAAAAAGCTCTGATTGTTTAGGTCTTGGCAACCTGGATCTGCGCCTGTTTGAGCAAAGAACTGCGATTTACTGTAGTAAGAGTAAAAGTTGGTTGATGAGTGCCCCGTATAACCGTCAAAGCGCAAGCGAGATTTCTCAAGTCCATGACCAAGCTCATGAATGTCACCATGACCTACTGGATTATAGTGCCAGTTCGCATCATACGGATTCCCCGAACAGCCCGAACCACAAGTCGCTTGGTCCGCGTTCATGTGCTTAACACCTTTTAATGTGACAACATCCAGATCATTGGCTGCAGCCCAGTCAACAATCTCAGCAACCGTATCAATACCGTCTCCTTGATAACCAGCTAAAACGTGCGGATAGTTATGAGTATAAGTTTCTGCTCCTTGAGCGACCGCTTCAACAGAAGGAAAGTTAGGGTTAGCTAAGGTCATCCCCATTTTCATGGCTGTGGAATGGATTTCAAAACTCTCGGTAACAATCTCTGCCCAATCGTATTCACTCGCATACAGAGCAGATTCAAAACTCGCACCATCGCCAAAGCCCGGATAATGAGGATGCTCCCCCACATTAGAAAACAAAAGGGCTACAGGTAGATCTTTCTCACCAGCGAACTCAACTTGAATCGGGCCTCCGTAGGGGTGAGTTAAATAGATCGTTTCCCCAACGCCAATCGGTACTGATGTGGAGCGCAGGTACTTAGGGCGCTTATAACCATTCTGTGCAAATTCCTTAGTAGAGCCCGAGCGCATGGTATTGATGAAAATTTTGGTCTCAACCTGATGGAAAGGATCATTACGGGTAATCGCTACTGTTTGTCCAGGTAGAGCATACGCCCCTGTTGATCGAAAGCCGCCACGATTCACAAGCTCTACACCTTTGGTGTCTGGTATAACGTGCGAAAAGTCAGTACGGCTAAAATTACCTAAATCGGACTGAACAGGGTTAATAAGACGAGCAGAATGAATTACGTGATCGGCGTAGTAAGCCGATAGAAAACGCTTGGTATCCGTTGTGTCGTAACTCATTGGATACTGAATAGACTGGCGATACCAATCCGCAAGTAGAATTAGCGCTTTTTGATAATCAGGGGCGTCAGTAGAGAAAATGTTGCTTGACTGTTTATCGTACCCATCAGCAATACTTTTAACTTGCGATGCTCCATCCTTAAATTCAGAGTGATACCACTCATTATCACAGCCATCTTTACAATCGGATATCGAAAAAGGAAAGCTGTCGTTTTTTAGGTGAGAAATTAGAGTTTCTACCGACTGCACTGATTCAGGTAACAAACCTACATATTGAGAGCTATCAATATTATCAACGCCTGAACGTGGCCAATAGTTACTTCCCAAGGAAGTAATTGAATACATTGAATACAAAGATTTTGAGATGGCATTTAGGTTTCTACCATAATGAGTGAACAAAATGGGAATATTTAAATCATTTGCTCTATTAACCTGATCAATAACAAATTCAGCTTCTTCTCCATCAGACACATAATTAGATAATACTAATAAATCAATCGATGAGTTCAAGCATGACTCCAGTAAAGCGCCGTCACAGCTATTATATTCTGTATTGAGTGTAACCCCCTCACCAAATCTATTAACTAGCCAATCCCTTACATAGCGACCATCTTTATAGAAATAACTATTTTCATCATGTTGAGCAACAACAATATTTAAACCATCAGCTGAAATATCTGAGGCAGTTTTTTCGGTTAACCAATAGATAGCGTTGGTATAAAACTGCCAAAACTCCTCATTAATTTCGTAACCTCGTCGCTCTGAGTTCTGTGGGCTAGAAGATAAAAACAGATACTTTTGCGCCCCTTTCACGCCCGCTACCGCAATATCTGAACTCTTAAAACTGCCATCCCGAAATGCTGCATTTGCTTGTAACATCGGAAAGTTCTTACCATATGTTGCGCGCATTAAGTTAGCATCATGGGTTGGATACCAAGTGACACTGGATAGACTCGTTCCATCATTTTTTACCCCCCATCACTGTCTAAGTTAAACAGCTCAATTCTCAACGAATCCAAATCACTTAGACTTTGATATATATCATCAAGAATAAAATTAACAATGTCAGATTCATTATCTACCCCTGATATATCTCCGCTATTTACTGCAGAGTGTATATTATCAGGATAAATCTCTTCATTTGCTTGTGCGCCTGTTATATCAACACCAGCATATGCCGATACAACAAATAGCGCAGCGGATATTTTTATCGCTATACGTTTGATATTCATTATTATTTCCTTTTAGCCAATGACCTATACTCGCTTGCGCAAGCAATTTAAATAACTAGCACCAAAATGATATTAATGAATAAAAAATATGTTTAATTTTGATATTAGTTCAATACCAAGCGAAAGCAGTTACTTTACTTAAATTCCAACGAGTTACGTTAATTTTAAAAGTAAGACAAGAAAGATATATTTTATAAATAACAAAAAAAGGAAATAGATTTATAAATACCTTTTAATGCACTGGTATTTTATAAACTTCTAAAGCCTATAAACTGGGTATCTATAGGCTTTTTTTAAGAGACTAAAGAAGTTCAGATACAACTTCAGCCAACTGCTCAAACGTTTCCGTACGAGATGAACTCGGGCGCCAAACTAAACCAATATCGCGATGCGCTTGTTGACCAGGAGGGTCAATCACGACGAGGTTTTGATTTTCAAGTAACCCGTGTTCAATGGCCATTTGGGGAATAAAAGTCGTGCCTAATCCGTTTGCCACCATTTGAACTAGCGTGTGCAAACTGGTTGCACTAAACGGGTTAATCTTCTCTTTGTCTGTCAGCTTACAGGCTGAAACGGCGTGTTCGGTTAAACAGTGCTCTTTTTCCAGTAAGAAAACTGACTCGTTAGGCAAGTCATCATATTTGATAGGAACCGGGATCCCATCGGCTTGATTTCTGCTGATCACCATCCTAAATGGATCTTGACCAACCACTTTACTCTGCATGCCGTCGATTTCGACAGGCAGAGCCAGAATTAACACATCAAGATCGCCATGACGTAGCGCTGTGAGCAAATTGCTGGTTGTGTCTTCCCTTAGCAGTAACGTTAAGCTTGGATATCTTGCATTCACCTCTTGTACTAGATCACACAATAAGAAAGGCGCAATCGTCGGAATACAACCGATTTTCAACTGGCCCTGCATCACTTGGCCTTGACACAATGCGCCCAACTCGACCAAATCTTGGCCTTTTGCCAGCAGTTCTCGACCCTGCTGAACAACCATCTCTCCTGAGTGGGTAAAGACTAAAGGACTTTTCTTATCTTTCTTCTCATAAAGAGGGCAACCAATCAGCTCTTCGAGGTTTTGAATACCTTTACTCAAGGTAGACTGACTAACAAAGCAACGCTCAGCGGCATCACTAAAGTGGCGAGTTTCATGCAAAGTGACGAGGTAATGTAACTGTTTAAGACTAGGCCATTTATTCATAATTTTGTAATCAATGTATGTCGTATTATTGAACAGTCCAATGGACGCAAGGTTATCGCTTTTTTCGATTAACTTAATCTATTTAATTCGCTTTTTTCTATAGTAACTTTTGTTCTATAGTTTGTCCCGTAGAAACGAAAGCCCAAACAAAGATGTTTGGACATTTAATTTTTTAGGAGATTCCAAAATGGTACTAGTAGGTCGTCAAGCCCCTGACTTTACAGCTGCAGCAGTTCTAGGTAACGGTGAAATCGTAGATAACTTCAACTTTGCTGAGTTTACTAAAGGTAAAAAAGCAGTTGTATTCTTCTACCCACTAGACTTCACTTTTGTTTGCCCATCTGAGCTAATCGCATTCGACAACCGTCTAGCTGATTTCCAAGCTAAAGGCGCTGAAGTAATCGGTATCTCAATCGATTCTCAATTCTCTCACAACGCATGGCGTAACACTGCTGTTGAAGACGGCGGTATCGGTCAAGTTAAGTACCCTCTAGTTGCTGACGTTAAACACGAAATCTGTCAAGCATACGACGTTGAGCACCCAGAAGCTGGCGTTGCTTTCCGTGGTTCTTTCCTAATCGACGAAGAAGGTGTTGTACGTCACCAAGTAGTTAACGACCTACCACTAGGCCGTAACATCGACGAAATGCTTCGCATGGTTGACGCTCTAAACTTCCACCAGAAGAACGGTGAAGTTTGTCCAGCACAGTGGGAAGAAGGTAAAGCAGGTATGGACGCATCTCCAAAAGGTGTTGCAGCGTTCCTATCTGAGCACGCAGACGACCTAAGCAAGTAATTAGGTTTTCTCTCCTCGACACACCGAGGAAACACCCGCCGCTCAAACGGGTGATATGGTTGGACTCTCTCAAAGAAGAGAACATAAAGCATAAGCTATAGCGCAAAGCGCACGCCAATCAGTAAAAAAGTAAAGTCCTAATCAAAAAGCCCGAAGTTATCTTCGGGCTTTTTGTTTGTCTTTTTCTTAATAGACAAACATATCCCTAAAGAGACAAAACATATCAGTTTACAGACTTTATCGTGAATCGCCCTTTAAAGTCGTAAGGCGTCTCTTTATGATGACTATCAACAAGATTTAGCAACTACTGATAGGTTCCCCTGTCAGTTGTAAGTTGCTCCTTAAATTATAGATGGAGATTTAATATGGCTTCTTTTGCTCTAGCCTTTGGTACGGCAACCAAAAACCGTGACGGAAAAATCATCGAAGCATTTTTCCCTAATCCAGTTCTAAACCCAAGTGATGAACTTGTTGGTGCGCTTAAAGCAGTAAGCGGCTACGAGCAAGGCAACCAAGCTATCGAAATCACCGCTAAACAAAGCGCAGAACTTGCTGGCGCATTTGAAGCAAACGGTGATGCAGCAAACGCATCATTTGCAGCAAAAGCTGCTGAGTCTGCGCAACCACTTGTTCTTGTTGTTCTAGCGACTGACGAGAAACCAGCGTCTGTTGCTGAAGGTTTCCTTAAGCTACAACTTATCTCTAACCGCCTAGTACAACCACACGGTACGGTTCTGGACGGCATCTTCGGTCTACTACACAACATCGCATGGACTAACGAAGGCCCTATCGATCTTCCTGAACTGGCAGACCGCCAAATCGAAGCTCGTCTAGCTGGCCGTGCGCTATCCGTCGATTGTGTCGACAAGTTCCCTAAAATGGTGGACTACGTGGTTCCAGCTGGCGTTCGTATTGCTGACACTTCACGTGTTCGTCTTGGTGCACACGTTGGCGAAGGCACAACAGTTATGCACGAAGGCTTCATCAACTTCAATGCGGGTACAACTGGCGTAAGCATGGTTGAAGGTCGTATCTCTGCAGGCGTTGTTGTGGGTAACGGTTCAGACATCGGTGGCGGTGCTTCTATCATGGGCACACTGTCTGGTGGCGGTACGGTTGTCGTTTCTATCGGTGAGAACTCTCTACTGGGTGCAAACGCAGGTCTTGGTTTCCCACTAGGCGATCGTTGTACTGTTGAGTCTGGCCTATACGTAACAGCAGGTTCTAAAGTACGTATGCTGGATTCTTCTGGCCAAGAAGTTGAAGTTGTAAAAGCACGTGACCTAGCTGGCGTTTCTGACCTTCTATTCCGTCGCAACTCTGTGACTGGTCAAATCGAATGTCTAGCGAACAAATCTGCTGTAGAACTTAACTCTGAGCTACACAGCAACAACTAATCTGGTACGCAGATTCAGTGACTAACAAACAGCCTCTTCTTGAGGCTGTTTTTGTATCCGTAGAACTCCCATACTACAAACTCTATTCCGCTCTCGGATTTGTCCTATACCCAAGTAACTTCGAGATGCGTGGTTCAGCGAGAATTGCCTAGTTTGCAAACGCGGCAACGAGTCGACAATCTAGTGGTTCTATATTGAGAATCGTTAACAAAGTTTGCGAGCTAGGCAAACTCGCCCTTCGGGAGCGTATCACGGATTCAATCTCTACGTTAAATGACTTGGAAAGAACCCGTTATTCCGCTGCGTCATTTGCCTTGACCTTGAACCCGTGATACTGCTCTGAATCCTGCATCTTGAAGTCACTTGGGTATATTACTTTCGCTACACTTATAAAAACAATTCGAATAGCTTAGCATGTCCGAAAAACAGTACATCGTCGCCCTAGATCAAGGCACCACCAGTTCTCGCGCAGTCATTCTTGATCACAATGCAGATATTGTTGGTGTCAGCCAACGAGAGTTTCGCCAAATCTACCCAAAAGCAGGTTGGGTTGAGCACGACCCTCTAGAAATATGGGCAAGCCAAAGCTCAACGTTGACCGAAGTGCTGAACAAATCGAATGTGAAACCCGAGCAAGTGGCGGCCATCGGTATCACAAACCAAAGAGAAACGACTTTGGTTTGGAATAAAGAAACAGGTAAGCCAATCTACAATGCTATTGTTTGGCAATGCCGACGCACAGCTGACATGTGTGAAAAATATAAGGAACAAGAGCTGGAAAGCTATGTTTTCGAAGACCATGCTTTCGAAGACTATGTTAAAGAAAACACCGGCCTGCTACTCGACCCTTACTTCTCGGCCAGCAAGGTTAAGTGGATTCTTGATAACGTCGAAGGCGCAAGAGAGCTCGCGAGCCAAGACAAGTTACTCTTTGGCACCGTAGACACATGGCTACTCTGGAAGATGACGCAAGGGCAAGTCCACGTCACCGACTACACCAATGCCTCGCGTACCATGCTGTTTAACATCGATGGATTAGAATGGGATAACCATCTATTAAAAGCGTTCGATATTCCAAAATCCATGATGCCAAGTGTTCAGCCCTCATCTCATATCTACGGGTACACCAACATTTCAGGCACGCAGATTCCCATCGCGGGCATTGCAGGCGATCAGCAAGCGGCTCTTTTCGGCCAAATGTGTGTGGATGCCGGACAAGCCAAAAATACCTATGGCACAGGCTGTTTCCTGTTGATGAATACGGGCAAAGAGAAAGTGACCTCAAAACACGGCCTTCTCACCACCCTAGCTTGTAACGCACAAGGTAAACCGGCTTATGCTTTAGAAGGTGCTGTATTTATGGCTGGCGCTTCTATTCAATGGCTTCGCGATGAACTAAAACTGCTCACTGATGCTAAAGATTCGGAAAGAATGGCGACCCAAGTAGATTCTTCCAATGGTGTGTATGTTGTACCCGCATTTGCCGGGCTTGGAGCGCCTTATTGGGATGCCTACGCACGCGGAACGATTGTTGGTC
Source organism: Vibrio mexicanus (assembly GCF_001012815.1). Classification (GTDB taxonomy): domain Bacteria; phylum Pseudomonadota; class Gammaproteobacteria; order Enterobacterales; family Vibrionaceae; genus Vibrio; species Vibrio mexicanus. The sequence goes on along the minus strand of NZ_JYJP01000109.1, from coordinate 173,355 downwards.
TGAGTCGAGGCTCAAACAACAACCATATTGTGCGAGCTACCCTTGAGAGCATTGCCTACCAAACACGAGATGTACTCGATGCCATGCAGGCGGATTCTGGCATCACACTCTCTGCGCTCCGAGTGGATGGTGGTGCTGTCGCCAACAACTTTTTAATGCAATTTCAATCCGATGTCCTCAATACTGACGTATTAAGACCTAAGGTCACCGAAGTCACTGCGCTTGGTGCTGGCTACCTAGCAGGGCTTGCGGTAGGCTTCTGGGATAGCATTGATGAGGTAAAAGATCGCGCTGAAATTGAAACCGCGTTCGAACCTCATGAAGATGAAAACAAGCGTCAACGCCGCTATAAAGGTTGGCAAAGGGCCGTTAAATGCGTGCAATCCTGGGCAGACATGCGCGATGACGACGTTGAGTAATAGCGATACCTAACAAGGACGAAAGTTTAGAAATGAATGAGCCTTCAACAGCAGTAAACCCATCGACACCAAGTCATCATTCAGAAGAAAATGATAGGGTTGATCTTCTCATCATTGGTGGTGGTATCAATGGTGCGGGAATTGCTGCAGACGCCGCGGGGCGTGGATTATCCGTGAGTTTGTTTGAAGCGAATGACTTTGCCAGTGCCACCTCATCGGCGAGCTCTAAACTCATCCATGGTGGTTTACGCTACCTTGAGCATTATGAGTTCCGTTTAGTTTCCGAAGCTCTGGCAGAACGAGAAGTCCTTTTAAAGAAAGCGCCGCATATTGCATGGCCGATGCGTTTTCGTTTGCCACATCGCTCATCATTGCGACCTACTTGGCTAGTGCGAAGCGGCCTATTTTTATACGACAACCTTGCCAGACGCAGTCAGTTGCCTTCGACGAGCTGCGTCAATTTGGCTAAATCTAAGTTGCTTCATCCTGAATTTAAGCAAGGTTTCGAGTACTCCGATTGCTGGGTGGACGATGCTCGCCTTGTGGTTCTCAACATCCGAGATGCTGAGCGTAATGGGGCTAATGTTCACAACTACTGCCGAGTCGAAAAGGCCACTTGGCATCACGATCATTGGCAGGTCACCATTCGTAACACCATCACAGAGCAAGCCTATACTCAAACCGCCAAGGTACTCGTGAATGCCGCTGGCCCTTGGGTTAAGAAAGTCTTCGACGAGAACTTAGCGCTCACCTCTCCAAGAAATGTGCGTTTAATCAAAGGCTCACACATCGTGGTACCTAAAATTCACGATGAGCCTCAATCGTACATTCTTCAAAACAAAGACAACCGTATTGTGTTTGTGATTCCTTACCTAGAGCATTTCTCTTTGATTGGAACGACCGATGTGGAGCATCAAGGCGATGCGGCTGAGGCAAAGATTTCCGAGAAGGAGATCGACTACTTGGTCGATGTCGTTAACCAACACTTTGTGAGCCCGATTTCAGCGGATGACGTGGTTTGGTCATTCAGTGGGGTTCGTCCCCTGAGTGATAAGGAAGGTGATGATGAATCAAACTCACCGCAAGCCATTACCCGCGACTACACGCTAGAAATGCAAGCCAACGGTGAACCTGCAGTCTTGTCCGTGTTTGGCGGCAAGATCACCACCTATCGCAAACTCGCAGAAGCCGCATTAAACAAGTTGGAGCCGCTATTTCCGAACATGACTCCAGCATGGACCGCCAGCAGTGCTTTACCCGGTGGTGACTTCACGAGCAGTTCAGAGCAGCTCACCCACAGTATTCACAGGCAGTATCCGTGGCTACCGAGCTCACTGATCCATCGCTATGTCACTCAGTTTGGTCTCGATACGCTTTCCATTCTTGATGACGCCATGGATCTCGATCAACTTGGTCAAGCCTTTAACCGTTGCGATGACCCTGCTTTCATTTTGTATCAATGTGAAGTCGACTATCTGCTTAAACATGAGTTTGTCACTTGCAGTGATGACCTCCTATGGCGACGTACCAAACTTGGCCTATTCACCACACCGGATGAGGTGCAAGTTTTGGATGGCTACATCGCCAATGCGCTATATAAATTGAGGTAAATACCTCAGTACTTAGCTGTCGATCCTAACGTCCATAAACTATGCTGTTAGTTCAACTCCCAATAAAAACAAACGCTAAGGAGTGGCTATGGATCGCTTTATCGAACAGTTGCCAAAGGTGGAACTTCACCTGCACATAGAAGGAACGCTTGAGCCAGAGCTCATGTTCAAGTTGGCTAAGCGCAACAACGTCTCTATCCCTTTTGATTCACCAGAACAAATCCGCCAGGCCTATCAGTTCGAAAATCTGCAAAGTTTCCTCGATATCTATTACCAAGGTGCTGAGGTCTTAATTGAGGAGCAAGACTTCTACGATCTCACTTGGGAATATCTGCTTCGATGTCAGCAAGATAATGTCATTCACACCGAAATATTCTTTGATCCACAAACCCACACCGATCGTGGTATCGCTTTTGAAACCGTCATCAATGGCATCACTTCAGCATTAAAACAAGGTGAGAAAGAGCTGGGGATTTCGAGTCAGTTAATCCTATGTTTTTTGCGCCACCTTGAAGAGTCGGCAGCATTGGAAACCCTAGAACAAGCCCTGCCATACAAAGATAAGATCATTGCTGTTGGGCTTGACTCTTCAGAGCAAGGCCACCCACCAGAGAAGTTTGCAAGAGTGTTTGAAAAAGCCCTTGATGAAGGGTTTCTAACTGTTGCCCATGCGGGCGAAGAAGGGCCGGCACAAAACATTCGTGATGCATTGGAGCTGCTACAAGTGTCTCGAATCGATCACGGGGTGCGCTGCAGTGAAGATCCACTTCTCGTCGAACGTTTGATCCAAGAACAGACACCGCTGACTGTTTGCCCTCTGTCTAACATTAAACTTCGCGTATTCGACACCATGGCCGATCACAACATCGCTGAACTGCTTCGAAGAGGCCTTGCCGTTACAATTAACTCCGATGACCCCGCCTATTTTGGTGGTTACATGACCGACAACTTTCAAGCCGTACACCAAGCGTTGTCATTGACTAAGCAAGAGCTTGCTCAGCTGAGCGTTAATGCGGTCAATGCCAGTTTTATCTCCCCGCAAGCCAAAGAAGATATGGTGAGTAAGATTTGGCACTACCAAGATAACTACTAATCATTTCTAATAACGGAAAGCCCTTCAGATGAAGGGCTTCTTTACAGTCATTTTTCTCATTCCATTAACCAGGATGACCATCCACTCTTGGCTTCACAAGCATCATAGAGAACTTCATCGTAAACAGGCCAAAAGCTAATACCCAAAGCCCTGCACTTACGTTGATGAACGTCATCATATGTTGAGGGAACAGCACCACCCCAGCACCACGAATGACTGCTGCTAGGATGATAACGGCGAATGCGAGTCCCATTTTCGGCCCTTCGTAAATAGCGCGCCCTGTGTGACCCATGGTGACCCTTGCGATCATCGCCAGGATCAACCCGCCCAATGCACCAATCGCAAACAGGTGAATCAAGTTATGGTTGGCAAATGGGTTATCGAGGACACCACGAAGGATCAAGCTTGCAGGCATGCACAAGTACGCAAAGTGCAGCGACCAAACCAGTGGCTCACTTAATGTCTTCCAAGGCTTCCAACGAGCCATACGCACTAGCTGTGCGATACCTGCAACTAACATTAACGGTTGGCCTAGCTGAGCAAATGTCATAGGGAAGAAGCTCAGGACAAACAATCCAATCAATGGCAGATTGGCCGTCCATTCTAACCACACTAAAGGTTGCGGCTTTTCATATTGGAATCGGCGAGCACTGAAGAAGGGAATTACTCGACCTCCCATCACTGACAATAGCAACGTGAACCACCAAAGCATGGCTTGCCAAACCGCCATTGGAGGGAAAGGCGGCATGCCTTTGATGGTCGCATAGCTGGCAAAGTTCGCCATAATGGCCAATAAGAATAAAGGAACGAAAAACAGATTTCGCCACCCTTTCGCTTGCAGAACTCGTCGCCCAACTTCAAATGCAGCCGCAAGTAAGAACAGCCCTTCGATACTTGAAACCAACCATAAAGGCATTGGGGTCCACAGCAATATCCGAGGCAGAAGCCACAATAAAACGATAGCGCCCAGCCAATAGGATTTTGTTCCATTGATGCCCGTCCAGTTTTGTACCGCAGTCAGCACAAAACCCACCACTATCGCCATAGCAAAACCAAACAGCATCTCATGAACATGCCACCACAAAGCAGGCACGCTCAATTGGCTAGGTTGGCCATTTTGAAACATCCAAACCCAAACCGCGATAGCGATAACAGCATATACGCCCCCAATAGAAAAAAGGGGCGAAAACCAAGTCGAAGTACAGCGGGTATTTTTTCTTCCACTTTTTTGTCGGTAATATTGAGCACGATTCATCTCCAAAACTTTTCTAGTTTTAGGCTAAGCACAAATCATTCCAACAATAACTCATTGATATTTAGTGGATTAAACCCATAATCATGTCTTTATGACTCATATCATAATAAGTTATAAAGACACGATTATAATTATTTGACTCATTATTTAATAACTTGGCTGACAAGCTCTCTCAACCAGAGGTTCTTTTCATCTGCGCGAAAAGCCTTTCGATAAACCAAATCAATATCAAAATCAGGCACTTCAATGGGCGCTGGGAGCGCTTTTAGATCATGGTTGTCCATTTCACTCTGAGCAAAACGCTTAGGTACGATACAAAGCAACTTTCGCCCAATTAACAACCTGCGAATAGTTAAAAAGTTTCGCGATGCGACCCCAACTCTTCGAGCAAATCCTTTCTTTGCTAGCAGTTTGTCCACTTGCGTTTCCAAGCGGCCATCTGGGCTAACAAGCGCATGCTCAACACGCGAAAATTCCTCAAGTTCTACAGGATGTTTGAGGTTAACCATTTGTGGATCAAACAGGCACAAATGCTGCTCAGAATAGAGGTTTTTCTTGAGAAATTGATTATCGAGATTGGCAATACTACCAACGATCACATCGATCTCTTCCGACTCGGTTAAGGTTGATAGTTGCTGCGGTTTACGTTGATAAAACTGACTTGTGCATTAGGCGAATAGTGCTTGATTTGATCATATAAAGGGGCAGCAAATAGCTGCTCAGCATAGTCGGTCAAGCCAATTCGCCAGACCCCTTTATATTCTGCAGGTTCAAATTTTGGTTTAGCCAAGAGGTCACGATGAATGGTTTGAAGCAGTTGATCGACAACAGGCGCAATTTCAACCGCTCTCGGTGTGGCGACCATTTTGATTCCAACTCGCTCGAACAGAGGGTCATCAAATTGAGTGCGCATTCTTTGGAGGGTATGACTCATGGCAGATTGACTCACATGACATCGCTCTGCCGCAAGGCTAACACTTTGGGTTTGATACAAAGCCTGAAAAGCCACCAGCAAGTTAAGGTCGATCCCTTTCCAGTTAAACGGCTTGCCCGTGGAGTTAGAGCTTACATCCAATCCCATTTTATTCATACCTTATATTAAAACTATCAATTTGAATCATTATACGTTAACTCTTAGAGTATCGGCAGACTAAAATCCGAGATGTATAAGATGTTTTCAATATTCAAAACCTTCTTCTGGCTAGGCTGGATCAGCTTCGGTGGCCCTGCAGCGCACATCGGCTATTTTCGCCAAACCTTCGTCGAAAAGCGTAAATGGCTAAGCGACAGTGACTATGCACAAATTGTGGCGCTCAGTCAGTTTTTACCAGGCCCTGGTTCGAGCCAAGTCGGCTTTGCATTAGGTTACCAGCGAGGCGGATTACCAGGCGCGTGTATGGCTTTTCTTGGCTTTACTCTGCCATCGGTCATCATCATGTTGGCGCTAGCGATGTTAAGCAGTCAATTGACCGACATGCCCCTTTTCCAAAGCATTGTTCACGGCTTAAAACTGCTGGCTGTAGTCGTGGTCGCAGATGCAACTTGGGGAATGTATAAAAACTCTTGCAAAGACAAGTTAACTGTCTCGCTTTGCGTCGCAACGGCTGTTGCTCTATTACTCGTGCCAAGCATTGCAACCCAAATGGTGGTTTTACTGATTGCCGCATTCGTCGGAAGTCGATACCTGTTAAAAGAATCTTCTGAAGTGACACAACCTTTCAAACCTAGCCTTGCACCATTGGCCCTGTTTGTGGCTCTGTTAGTCGGTTTACCGTTTGCGGCGCATATCCTGCCAAGCATTGCCCTATTTAATGACTTTTTCCAAGCTGGAAGTTTGGTGTTTGGCGGCGGTCATGTGGTGCTACCGCTTCTGCAAAACATCGTGGGTGACCAACTCACTCAAGATGCGTTTTTAACTGGCTATGCAGCCGCTCAGGCTGTACCGGGACCCATGTTCACTTTTGCTACCTATATAGGTTATGAACTTCTGCCAAGTACACCGGTAGCTGGAGCGATCATTGCTACATTGGCTGTTTTTCTTCCGGGTTTCCTACTGCTATTAGGGGTACTAAAGAACTGGCAATCTTTGGCTGCGATTCCAAGTGTGTCTGGCGCGATTTCAGGCGTGAATGCTGCCGTTGTCGGCCTACTTCTCGCAGCGCTTTATCAACCTGTTTTCAGCAGTGCGGTCATCAATGAGATGGATATTGCGCTCGTGTTGATTGGATTCTGGTTACTCAAACAGATGAAGCTACCGATTGTCGCTATGGTTGCCTTCTTCATGGCAGCAGGCGCGATAACAGGTTTGATGTAAACCTCTGCCCACAAAAAAGGAGAGCCAATGCTCTCCTTTTTCATATCACTGCTGCTTTTGCTATCACTGTTGTTGCTCGCTGTTTCTCGATTTTTCTCGCACTTCAGCCAACGCTCTTTCCAAATTCTCATTCGCTACCTTGTAATAGGTCGGCTTTTTATCGATAGCTTGTTCTAAGTAAGGAATTGCTTGGTCTGGCTTACCGTGCAGAATCAAGAAATACCCAACATTATTCAGCGCCTCGGCCGCATCCATCTGCCTCATAAACACATTCACTGCGCGCTTAGTTTCACCTTTGCCCAAATAGATAAGTGCTAGGTTGTTTAACGCTTTTTCATTGCTCGGCGCGATATCCAAGGCCGTTAAAGTAAAGCGCTGAGCCGTCATATAGTCACCGGACATGTAATAGGAGTAACCCACATTTATCAACGCTTTTACCGATTTAGGCTTAATGGTCAGCGCCTTATTGTAGAACTCTTGGGCAAGCTCATGCTTTGCTTTTACATCGGTAAGAATTCCTAGCCCCATGTACGCATTGGCAGGGGAAGAAGCATCAATCACCAACTTCTCAACGTCCGCTTCGGTAATGCTCTCTTCGTTTGACAACTGGTGAGTACTGTTAAGCCTCAACTGATCAGAATTGACTGAGCGAAGTAAATAGCTGAAACCGGTATCCGTTTGCCCCGAGGTACTGTAGAGCACACCAAGTTGCTCTAGAACTTGGACATTATTCGGGTTTTCTTTTAAACCGAGCAGATAAGCCTTTTCAGCAAGGGCCAAGTTTCCTCTAGACTGGTGAATACGACCAATATTGAATAAAGACTTATCGCGGAACTGAGCATTTTCAAAAGACAGCGAGCGGATATACTCATACAACGCCAAATCAACATTATTCTGAGATAACGCGAGATCCCCGCGAGTAATAGCCTCTTTTTCCGTGACCGGTGGCTCTTGCAATGAGAGCGTATCTATCGGCCGACCATCGTAAAGCGCGGTATCAACTTGTGGTTGTTTAGGGTCACTTGCACAGCCAATGAGGGATAAACACAGTAATGTGGCAATCGTCGCTTTCCATTTCATACATTTTCCTTATGCGCAGTCGTGTGATGCGCCGATTTAGTCTAATTACCAAAGCTTGATGTGATGGTGAGCATCGCCGGACCTATCGCAACAATGAAGAAACAAGGCCAAATAAACACCAGCAACGGGAAAATCATCTTAGTGGGGATTTTTGCTGCAATCTCCTCCACTTCTTGATTACGCTTGTCTCGAAAATCTTCCGTGTACTCACGCAACGTTTGAGCAATACTGCCACCAATTCGCGAAGCGTGAGCCAACATATTTACAAGACCTGTAATCTCAGTCACTCCCGTTCGTTCAACCAAATCTGCAAAGGCGTCAGACATATCCACACCCGCTTTGATTTTGGCACACACGGTATCCAGTTCATCGGCAAAGTCGGGATGCGAGATCATCAACTCATCAGCAACTCGCCTTAATGCTGCGTTGAAACCTAGGCCCGATTCAGTACACACCACCAACAAATCCAGTGCATCCGGCACGCCGCCACGCACCTTTGACTGACGCTTTTTAATCATATGGCTTAAGCCCACATTCGGAATAAACATACCGATACCCAAACACACTAGCATTGCCATGTTCAGATTGCTCATGTTCGGATTGAACACATACAGCTAGCCGCCATCATAATGCCAATAAAGAACGAGAACGCTTTAATTGCGTAGAAGATGGTTAGCGCATTCGAGTCGTGGTAACCGGCATGCATCAACTTATGACGAATAGTCTCACGCTCCTTCACACTCTTAGGTGTCATAATAGGAGCAAGTGATTCCAACGTATTATCGATCTTATTGCCTTTTTTGAGCTTCTGAGCGCCAGACTCGCGACGGAGATCTTCCAACTTTTTCACCGTTTTGGACTTCGAACCGACGAAGAAGAAAACGACCGTAACACATAATAAAGTGGTTGAGACCAATACGAGGGTTAAAACTAATACCTCTTCTGTGATCTCAAAACTAGCGATGAATGAGAGTAGTTGGTCCATACTACACCTCGAAATTGATGATATTGCGTATCCAAATAGAGCCAAAGAATAGGCTCACTACCCCAAAACTCACCAAAGACATCCCCCTAGGATCTTGATAAAGCGGTGCGACATAATCTGGGTTGATCAATGACAACATTAGGAACAGTACAAATGGCGATAAGACGAGAATCCATGCCGACAATCGACTTTCAGCCGAGATAGTTTTGATCTTACGAACCAACTTAAACCGAGCGCGTAATACGTGTGATACTTTTTCCAAGTTCTCCGACAGGTTACCACCTGTTTCTTTCTGAAGTAGAACCGCACTGGAAAACGCCAGCATTGAGACCGTTGGCGTTCGCTCTGCCATCTGCATAATGGCTAGACGCATGTCATAACCATAATTCAGCAAATTAAAGGTGTTTTTAAATTCCACACCAATCGGATCGGGCATTTCATTTCCGACCTCGTTAAATGCTTGAGTCACGGGCTGACCCGCTTGCAACATACGGCGCATAATGTCTAATGCATCGGGCAGTTGCTCCTCGAAGGTCGATAAGCGGTTGGAAATTTTCTGTTGCAGACCAACATGCATGATCACCCATGTCCCAACAAACGCAGCCACCGAAACAAACCAAGGCTGCCTTAAAATAATCGTGATCAAACACAAACTGGTGGCAATTGCAGTGGTTACCGCGAGCAGTCGACTCAAACTCCAATGAAAGCCTGAAAGTTCAATGGTCTTCTTTAGGTTAGAGAACAAGCTAAACTCTACCAGCTTACGATCGAGCGGAGTCAGCGACTTCAAATAGTGCTCATGAAGTAGCGATCGCGTCTCCTCGTCCAGATCCGATTGACTCGCTTTAAGACGCTCAGACAGCTCTTTATGCTTGGCTTTGCTACCTGCAGCCGGAAGAATTAAGGCTTGAGAAATAAACACTACTGCAAAAAACAGTAGGACAAAAAACATTGTTGCATCGAGTTCCATGGTGACTCCTACTGATACGTTTCATTAAAGATTTCAAAGGGAAGGTGCAAACCACGCTTCGATAAAGAGTCATGACAGCCTGGGATGATTCCCGTTGCCGTGAAGTAACCAATAACATTCCCTTCTTCATCCATACCTTGACGCTGAAACTTGAAGATTTCCGACATGGTGATGATTTCACCTTCCATGCCATTGATCTCTGAAATGCTCACCATGCGACGCTTACCGTCCTCTTGCCTTTCCATTTGCACAACAAGGTGAATGGCCGCCGCTATCTGTGATCGCAAATTTTTGGTCGAAATGTTCCAACCAGCCATAGAGAACATATTCTCCACACGGCTCAAAGCATCACGAGGAGTATTGGCGTGAATGGTCGCGAGAGAGCCATCGTGACCAGTGTTCATTGCCGCGAGCATATCCACCGCTTCACTGCCCCGCACCTCACCCAGCACAATACGATCAGGTCGCATACGCAAAGAGTTTTTTACTAAGTCACGCTGGGTAATTTCCCCTTTACCCTCAAGATTCGCTGGGCGAGTTTCAAGGCGTACCACATGAGGCTGTTGAAGTTGAAGCTCGGCCGAGTCTTCAATGGTAATGATGCGATCATCGCTCGGAATGTAACCAGAAAAGATATTCAATGTAGTGGTTTTACCCGAACCCGTACCACCGGCGATAAGAATATTCAACTCCCCTTTTACCGCCGCTTCAACAAACTTAGCCATCTCAGGTGAGATTGAATTAAAACTGAGGAGATTCTCCATGTTGAGTTTGTCAACAGCGAAGCGGCGAATCGAAACCGATGGGCCATCAAGGGCTAAAGGGGGAATAATGGCGTTAACCCGCGAGCCATCTGCCAAGCGAGCATCCACCATTGGGGAGCTTCATCAATACGCCGTCCCACTTGGCTAACAATGCGGTCAATGATATTACGAAGGTGCCTATCATCTAGGAACGTATAAGGCGTGCGCTCTAACTTACCTCTTCGCTCTACAAAAACGCTCTTAGGACCATTGACCAAAATATCGGAAACCGTCGCATCATTGAGCAGAGGTTCAAGTGGTCCTAGGCCAAAAACTTCATCTTCAATTTGCTGAATGACGCGCTTACGACCTTCAGCACCAATGGTTTTGGTTTGATCTTCTGTCATCAACTGCACTATGGCATCATGCAGTTCACTTTTGGCTTTATCTTTATCCAAACTCGCCAATAGGCCTAAGTCTAGAGTTTCAAGTAATCGTTGGTGGTAGTAGTGCTTAACATCAAGCTCTAACGCAAGCTGCTTTTTGGCTTCATCAACCGCTTTCTCTCTCTCTTCGAGTTCTCGCTGTTTTTTAGATGCCCTATTTTCACCTTCAACAGAACTCGTTGAATCTGATAATTTTATTGGCGTCGCCGTGTTCTCCAGTGGGAATGGCTCTTCTTGCTCTTCACCAATATCATGAATTTGTTGGTTGGATTCAGCATTGAGGACTTTTTCTTGCAGCTCTGGATTTATATTCTTCCTTTTAAAAAACATTCCAGCTCCTTGAGTTTCACGGCCTGCCTAGCCGGCAGCAAAAAATAACGCTACGGCAAAAGAACAACGACGAGAGCAACAATTAGGAAAACATCCGACTGAACCAGCCTTGTTTCTTCTTCTCTTCTTCCGGTAACAATGTATGTGTCAGTTTATTTACAGCTTTCGAAATTCCTGATTTTTTCCTGTACTCAACAAAAGGTTTACCCAAATTGGTACTTTCTAAAGCCGTTTTAAAGTCGTTAGGAACAGTATGTACTTTGCAACTTTGAATCGTATCTTCAATGTCTTTAACTTTAATCGATTGACGCTTCTCATAGCGATTTACCACGACTTCTAACTGCTCTTTCCCCATTCCAAATTCAAAAGACAGCAGTTTAGTAATTCGAGAGGTATTCCGAATTGCCGCCAGATTTTGCTGGGTAACTAAAAACACCTTATTAGCAGGGGCAATGACCGAAGAAAACAGGCGGTCAATACCTCGCGAGAGATCCACAATCACATATGGGTAGAACTCCCTGAGTACAGGTAATAACTTTGCTAAGTGGCGTGCTTTGTCGTAATTATCATGGCTATTTTCATGGTTAAAGCCCAAGCAATGCAGCCCCGACTTATGTTTAGTGACAATCGCACCTAAAGACATCTCATCTAAATCCGCCACGTTGGCAATCGCATCGGCAATGCTGTATGACGATGTCATATTCAGGTAGTCATCCACTACGCCAAACTGCATATCTAAATCGAGCAACAACACTTTATCGGGAAACTCTTTGGCAAGACCTAACGCACAGTTAACCGCCAATGTTGAAGCACCTGCTCCGCCCTTGGTGTTTAAAAAAGCGTAGAGCTCACCAAGATCTCGGCTCGCCACTTTCTCTTCTGCCACGTTTTTGAGCATAGAAGATAACTCTTCCAAGCTCGCTCTATCAGACAAAAAGTCCGCCGCACCAATACGCAAAGCGATTTTCAGCGCACCATTGTCATTCTCGTTCCCAAAAACTATCAGTGACGCTTCTGGGCTGCTCTCTGCAGGTGGGGCTTCAAGTTGCTGAAGCTCCACGATCTTCTGAGCCCAACTCGGCCCTGTTTCGACGAAAATGAGGTCTGGTGCAGCAAACTGAGCAAGATTAGAAACCACTAAATTGTGTAAAGACACCATCTCGAAATTGATGTGTTTGCTTTTTCCTAGCTCGTGGCTGATGTGTAGCTGAAAACGGTCACTCGAGTAAAAAACCCAAATAGTCAGATTAGTCTTCAAACGAAGACTATTGTCATCCCCTCGATTTAGCTTTACAGCTTCACCCATCGGCTGTCCTCCTAGCAATCTGTTTGAGCACTGTAATCGGCATAAATTCCAAGACTCTCCACAGGCAGCGTCGTTTCAAATACGGGAACACTCAGCACACCACTTTCTCCAAGGAAGCTCATTAAACCAGAGAACTGGTAGTCATAATCGACCACCGATGCTCTTACATATCTAATTGTAGGAAAAACATCGCTGTCTGTCAGAGTACCTGTGATTTGTGAACCACTTCCATCCAAGTATTGGATGCTAATATTGCTTGAATCAAAATTCGGCGGAGCAAAATCAGGAATGGCTAAATTGGCAATATCATCTTGGTCGGTCACATAACAAACCACACCTAGTCGTGCGGCGACTCGAGTGATCTCGTTAATCACCTGCATTGAGTAGACGTATCGGCCAAACTCAAACACAGCCAACATGAGTAGCAGCAGCGAGGTAGCGACAAGTGTAAATTCGATAGTACTTAACCCTTTTTGCTTCAATTGCTTCATGACTAAGGCGTCCCTGTATACATTTTGGTAGAAGCGGTTAGGGGTAAAGAAAAACTGAGGCCTGTAGTATTTAAGTCCCCCATAACGGGCTCATAAGTGTGGTTGATGGTCACCGTGACATAAGAACCCACAGTCGTTACCTGCACATCGCTAGTCGTTAAACCATTCACTAAAGCGGTCGAAGCATCCGTGGCATTCTTATCGCCATAAACGACCACTCGCTTGATGTCAGATTCATCAGCAATAGGAGAACTTGCCGCGGTGCCATACACATCAACAACCGCGTATCGCGCACCATTTTGAGAGAGCTTATTCAACGTATTGTAGGTAATCAGAATGTTGCCGATTTCCGTTAATCCAACAAGAAACAGCAACAAAATTGGGATGGTGATGAGAAACTCTATCGCAGCCACACCCTGCTGTTTTTTACGCAGTATCATGAGCTGTCCCCCAACGGATCTTTATAAAGAACAATCCGATAAGGCCCCTCTGGGTCGCCAGGAGGCGGCGTATTACCAAAAGTACCATTGGCAACCGTACAGTCCTCGATGAACTCACCAAATACTGCCTGTTTACCAGAGTTGTTAGTCGGTGCTTTTTGCAGTAAGAAGAAACACCCTATCGCCTCGACATTAAACGTATTTGTTCCCCCTGTGGCTGTAGAACAATCCACAATCGGCACAGGTAAGATTCGTCTGTTGTATCTACCACCATTCTCGATCATACAACCACTCACACCGGTGCAGTCTGGCAGCTCCGCTTCATAATCACTGTACCCCCAAGGTGATCCACCCGCACCGCTGGTATCTTGATATTTCACATCACCATTGTTATCGATTGTCGCCGCCTTAACAGGCTCTCGGATGAACACATCTGGTGGATAATCATCGGCACTTACACCACCACCACCGTAATCATTCAACCGAGTATTTAATCCTTGCCCTACAGGACCAACCGTCCCACCTGGCTTAGTTTGCACGGTATTTATGGTATCCACACACTCTTCAAAGCCGCCGGCTAGCGCCTCTCTCACCGTTGCCGCACCAGAGCCGAAATCAAGCAATTGGAAGTTACCCGACCCCATACTCGACTGACTTTGATCCGCCAGTTTTAACCCATAAATTTGCCCAGCATTGTAGCCATTGGTGCCAGTATCATCTCCAGAGCACACGGCCATAGGCACTAGGTTACAAGCCAAAGTGAATGGCGCACTGGGCCCAGCTACCGCACTTGCGGCGATCTCTTTTTCAACCCCAAACATCAAGGCGAAAAAGTTTTCCAACTCGTAACCCGTAATAGATACCCGAACATAGGTGTCGTCAGTGCTCGAATATGAGGCATCCGGAAACGTCCCAGGACTATTTGAAAACTGCACGATTAAGCTAGAAGATGAGAAATCCATACTGGTATTGCCTGACGCACTGGCCATTTCCGTTAGCGTGCTGGAGACAATCGCTTCAGCCTCCCCCGTCGTGCCGCCGTTACTCACCACAACCGCCGCCGCGAGAGCTGCGGTATCCACCGTGTTTTGTAGTCTCGTTCGGTTAAATAGGGCATGATTGATGTCCACAGCAAACGCACCAATACCAACGATCAGCATCATGGTTGCTGTGACTAATACAAGGACCAAGCCTTGCTGTTTTTTCATAGTGAGCTGCTTAGCTGCGCAGCTTCGGTTTATGTTCATGCCCATACATACTTCCTTAACGCTACCTCATCGCGCTCCCTCAAGAAATTGGCTTTCGGTTCCGCCTTTTAGTTCATTGGTTTCTTTGCCGTTGTAGACTTGATAAATCTCATCCATGCGGCCACCACTCCCATCGGGAATGACATCCATATTGTTTTGAGTTGCATTCACATCGTAGGTTTGCAACTGTTTTAAGTTAGACACATGGTGTCCAAGTTTTGGTTCGTTCGCACAGCCCACTAGCAACAGCGCTATAACTAATGATGAGACAGATAAACTAGGCTTCAACATACTGTTTTTCATGACATCACCCTCCTAAAAGCTGTGCCCAAAGGAGCCTTCACTGCCTCCTTCAGAATATTCAATGTAAGAACTATCCTGTTCAGGTTGCGCTGTACTAGCGGTACTCGGCTCTGCAATGTACGCGCCTTTGCCTAATAGATAGTATTCGACGTCATTTGGCTCAACGTAGGCGTCTGTTGGTAGTGTCACTTTCGATGAATCAACTGGCCTTGCTAGCCTTGGCGTCACCAAAATCACGAGTTCGGTTTCCCCTGAAATGTACTCTTGGCTATTAAACATTTGTCCAAGAATTGGGATATCACTGAACCCTGGCATCTCTTGCACAATGTCCCTTACGTTCTCACTGAGTAAGCCTGCAATACCTATGGTTTGCCCATCGGCAAGTTCCAGTGTGGAAGAAGCACTTCGGCGAGTAATAGGAGGAATAACGTAGGTGCCGTTTGTGCCACTTGGCGATAACGTTAATGAACTGGTATTGGCAATTTCACTCACATCGACAGCCAAATCGAGATTGATTTTCTTGTCGCTCAGAACCGTTGGAATGAATTTAAGGCCGACACCATACTCTTTGTATTCAATGGTAATACCGTTATCGTCGGGCACTGGAATCGGGAATTCCCCACCGGCCAAGAACTCTGCTTTCGCACCACTCAATGCAGTAAGGTTGGGCTCAGCGAGTACCTTAGCAGTACCGTTTTGTTTGGCGATATCGAGAGTAAAAGCAAACAAGGTATCACCGTCTAAAAATGTCCCTAATATACCGGTGCTATCGATGGTTGGGGCATTGAATACAGGACCGATTGCATCCCCAATACCTTCTAAAGAGCCTCCTCCTGATGTGCCCCCCAAGAAAACTTGCCACCCGTTTCGAAGAAGTGAAAACTGGCATCGAAACGGCGAACTAAGCTGCGCTGAACTTCAGCGACGGTCACTTCCAACATGACCTGTTGAGCGCCACCGATCGACATCAGATTGATCACGCCCGTTTTGTCCGTTTGCTCACTCAAAGATTCATTGCTTTCATTGGCTTCTTGCCCTGCCGCATAGGTTTCAGCAATGCGCAAAGCCACATTCATCTTAGCGGCATCACTCACTTGGCCGCTTAAAATCAACCGGTTTTGCGCACTGTGAACTTCCACTTTCTCATCTGGTAAGAACTCATACAGTTTGGCTTTTAAGCTGTTTAAATCATGGGTCACTTCAATATTGATAGATTCAATCAATTGACCTCGGCTGTCCCACGCCATTAAGTTCGTAGAGCCTAGCTTTTTACCAATCAAAAACAGCTCGTCGGATTTCAGCATCACGATATCAAGCACTTCAGGATCACCCAAAGACACCCGCTTAGCCTTACCGCTCAAGCTAACGAAAGTTGATTTGTGATGCGGAACCTTAACTATTTTCCCAGTTTGTGTTGCTGCATAAACGTGCGGAATCATTAAGGTGAATAGCGCCGCCATCAGGAATGTTATTAATGTTTTGTTATTACTATGCATATTCCACCTCAGTCCCTGACTCGAATATTTGAAGACTCAGTTCCTTTGATAATCGTGACACTCGGTGCTACGTAACGTTTCTGGGCCTTTTTCTCTTCCGGTTCAAATGGGTTACGCAGTGCCAGTTGGATATCCCCTTTGCTTTTTGCTGTAAGAAGTTTTTCTGCTTCTTTCGGCGAGACTTCTAATGTCACAGCACGAACAATCACAGGCTTGTTCTCTTCATTCTTAGCTGTCTGGTCAACTGCCAAAACTTTAATATCCTTAAGCACTGTTGATGTTGAGGCCGAACGTTCGTTGTATTTAATGGTACTCAATACATCGACCTTGTTACCGGGAAGCAAGAAACCCGCAACACCAATAACATCATCAACCCGAATAGTTATGGCTCGTTTATTCTCTGTGATTAGTGCAGCTAAAGTGGCCCCCTCTCCTGCCGATGCGACTCGCAATGGATGCAAGATTTCCCCCTCATAAATGATGTTCGATGCTACTCGACCCACCACCTCTTCCGTGGTGATGAACTGGTTTTCATCACGCCAATCTTTTTCAATCAAGCGAGTACTTAGGTGCTGCTCTTCGATTACAGTACCGGCAGGAATCTCTTGCGCAGCCACGACAATCGGCTCACGCTCAACAACTTCGACTTCCACTTGTGGCTGGGTTTGTCTATCCATCCATTGTTTGGCAAAAAATACTGCGCCAAGGCCAAATACAACCGACAACAAAAACAACAAAAAGGCTTGGTTTCGACTCATCGTGCTCCTCCTCCTTTTCCGTCTGCCGTAAAGTACACTTCCCACGCGCGTAACAGAACGGCTGGTGTGATCACCGACTCAAACTCTTCAAATGCAATAATGTCGCGGCTAATCCCCACCATATCCTTGGGTAAACATGGGTAGAAACCCACATCATGTTGATCGTGTAAATGAAACAACTCTTCAAACGTACCGACGCGACAGACAAACCTTTAGACTTGGCGAAATCTTCCCAAAGCGCTCGATATTCCTGCTCATGAAGAGGGTAAAACTGAATTTTGTAGCCAAGTCGACGCAAAAAGGCAGGATCACTGATTTTCTCTGGATCCAAGTTACTCGAAAAGGCAAGGGTTAGAATAAAAGGTATGGTCACCTGCTGGCCGTTAGGTAAAGAAAGGTGATCAAAAAAGTACTCCATTGGCACAATCCAACGATTAAGCAGAGTATCAACGGGCATCGGCTGCTACCCAAATCATCAATGATGAAGATGCCGTTGTTGGCCATCATTTGCAGTGGCGCCATCCAAACTCGGTTGTGCTCTGTATGGTTAACCTCAAGCATATCCATCGTCAGCTCACCACCGACCTGAATATTTGGCCGTTCAGATAATACCCAACGTCTGTCATATTGATCTTTGAAAATGATGCTTTGATTGGTGGCTGCACTCTCAGCACGTTTATGATGCTGAGGTGAAAAAACTTTAATGATGTTACCCGCAGCATAGACCGCATAAGGGATATAAACAGACGTATTTAACGAGTTTAGAATGCGCGTTGCGACAAATGTTTTACCCGTACCCGCGTCGCCGTACAGCAGTAAAGCTCGTCCGGAATTGATTGCAGGCCCCAAAACAGCAATCATCCTCTCTGCCCCATAAACCTCGGACAGCGCTTCGGTTACATCCGCTTTAGTTACTACCCTAGCTCTAACGTCTTGAGCTTTCACCATGGCGTCGTAATCAGATAATGAAACAGGGGCTGGACCGAGATAAGCATCCTTAGCGAAGGCGGCGTCGGCCTCTTTACCACCGGTTTCAGATAACCCATAGCGAACATGCCCAGTATGATCTTGGCCGAAGGTTTCACTCGCAGCTTGGAATACTTCAACCAATGATTTCTTACGCAAGCCCGCAATTAGCTCTTCAATCATATGACTGTTAATACAAAGAAGCTTAGTCAGTTGGAGAATGTCGGACTTAGGATAGGCGGCAAGCGTTTTAATCAGTAAGTTTTCGATGACAGTCTTTGGTACCCCGAGTTCCTCAAACGAAGTAGGAACGGTAGGGGCCTGAGCTTGAGGGGTAAGTTTGCTCCTCGATGTACTTTCCGCTGTACTTGTTTCCATTGGAGCTCCTATTTCAAAAATAGTGTGATAGAGCCAGTCCTATTACAACAATCGGTCCAAATGGCATCTGCAGCTTTCCTGCCGTGGAATTAGGACTCTGTTTTTTTTCAGTACTCGACTGATCCAACGGTGTCGAAGCTGCGTAACGTCTAAGTGTGGATTTAAAAACCTGTGGGTTTTCTGCAATGTGCACAGCAGAAAACAAAATGCCCACAATGACAGACGTCAGAGCGATCCAGTAAATCGTCGACAAGCACTGTTCCCAACCAACAACGAATCCGATGGTCCCCAACAGCTTGACGTCGCCTGGAGCCATCACTTTTATAAGATGTAGTAGTAGCGATCCTACGAAGAGGACAAGAGCTGCCAGTAAAGCAGAGACAAGCGCCGTCACCGGATCTGGACTAACGAGATAATAGAGAAAGGAAAGTGTCAAAACGGCAAGCAGACCACTATTTGGAATTCTATGCTCACGCGCGTCTACAACCGCAATCGCGACTAATGAGGTCCATATAAGTATGTACAACAGTGATTCAGCCACGCTTCGATACTCCAACCTTGGTTATTCATAGATACCTTGGAGCGCAGTGGCCAACGCACCGCTCATTCCCGTCTCCCACCCTTGGAAAAACACGGTCATGGCACCGAGTAGTAGAGCAGCTCCCACCACGTATTCGACAACGGTTAAGCCCGTTTCATCAGAATAAAACTGACGAACTCGCTTTATAATAATATTCATTGCCGTCTCCCCTTACACTGAATAACACCTTAGTGCTATGTAATAGTAGACGGCAAACAAATATTTGAACAGCTAGTAGAGAATTTACTAAAACGATTAACGCGCCGTAAAAAAGTTTCCTTTTAGCTTCCGTTAATTCCTCCAATAATCGCTGTTAGTTCTGCAGCCAGTTCAGTACCCAAGGTTGAGAATAATACGGTCAAACCACCTACGAGTAGACCCGCACCCACAACGTATTCAACGACTGTTAGGCCTTCTTCATCCTTCAAGAATGATTTAATCATTTGAGTAAACTTATTCATTATTTAGTCTCCTTCTAAAGGCAACAAACCGTTGTTGCTTGTCTTTAAATTTAGAGATCTGGATAGGGAACCGTTAGGACTTTATTAGCTATCGATAGGACTTTTTTGCCCAACATTTATAGAGTAATTAGACCAAAAAAATAGCAAAATACTTACCCAACTAACCAAGATGAAATTTAATTAGAATAAGAGTCCACATCAAAGCTTTGACTAACCTAATGACCTAGTTAGAAATACTCCCAATGTCAAGTTTACAGGTAAATCAACAATAGACCGCATTGATTAAATTCTCATTTTTGATACTTGACAGCATTACATTAAAGAATAATTAAGATCTGTGCCACAAATATTTACAATTGAGATGATAGAGATATCAATTAAACTCTTGCTTGAACTTTATCCTGAGTCTCCTAACCTTTTAGTTTAGAGTGTGACAGTTTGGAGGCACTTGAAGCACATGGACGTCTTACACACGGGACACTGGCTAGGAAAGTCGATCTCTTTTCTGCCCAAAGACACGCTCAATATTTTGGGAAAATACTTTAGCATTCAAGAAAGTGGACACGATGTATCGATATTAAGTGAAAGAGACATCGAGTTTTGTTTTTTCTATTATGACCCAATACAAACCCAGTCCTTATTAATGACATCAATAAAAATGTGTCAGAACTTAGATAAAAAACTCATTCTCATTCACGATGATAAAATAGACACAAACTTTTTGGATCTCGACGTCATACTCGATAGTTACAATGTTCAAGGCAGCAATATTGAAAGCTGGACAGAAACGCTCAGCAAGAATATTCATTATTTATTTTCGAGACATCAAGAAGTTATACATCTTCATAGAAACAAAAAACATTTTGAAGAGAATAAAATAAGTAAAGATCTAGCTGAAATATTGAGATATATCGACAGTCATATTTCAGAAACAATTAGAGAAGAAGACATTGCAGATTATTGTCATTATTCAGTCACTTACTTTTCACGATTATTTCATCAATCCATTGGAATGAGCTTTCGTGACTACCTCACTTCAAAACGGATCTCTTTAGCTAAACACTTATTGCTCAGTGAAAGAGAATCCAAAATCGCCTCTATTGCCTATCAATGTGGATACAAGGATGTGTCGTACTTTTCACGGATTTTCAAGAAAAAAACAGGAATTACACCCGCTAGCTTCCGGCAAATCCATTAACCAGATCACTCAATCACATTTCGACACGAACTGTGTCTTTTCTGTCTACCCAAACACTGCTAAAGTTAACAAGCTGTTAACATAAATATTCTAATAAATTACCAATAACATGGAGTTAGACAATGATTCAGCCTAACGAGTTATCTAAACCATCGTGTGCTCTCCCCCTCCTAACGAACTGATCCTCAAATGGGCCGAGGAACGTCCCAATGAGATCTACCTAAAACAGATCATTAATCGCGAATTTGTCACCTATACCTACAGTGAAGTTGCCGATCAGGCGCTAAAGCTTGTCACAGCACTGCAAAATCTTGGCGCAAAACCAGGGGATAAGATTGCACTGATATCGAAAAACTGTGCCGAATGGTTCATTTGTGATTTGGCCTTTATGCTCGGTGACTTTATCAGTGTGCCAATTTTTCCAACTGCTGGCGCAGACACCATCGAGTACTGTATTACCCACAGTGAAAGCAACATCGTCATTGCCGGCAAACTGGATGATGCCACCGCCACTCAAGAGGTCTTTGCAAAACTACCTGAAGTAGTCAGTATTTCACTGCCTTATGATTCAGCGCCAAAATGCCAACATGCGTTTACCGACCTTATCAGTACAGCAACGCCGAGCGATAGCCGCCCCGTACACCATGACGACAAGTTGATGTCGATTGTTTACACCTCGGGTACTTCGGGCCTACCAAAAGGGGCAATGCTCACCTACGGCGCATTTAACTGGTCGGTACAGCAACTGGTTGATCATATCGGTATTGAACCATCGGACCGACTGTTCTCTTACTTACCATTGGCACACATTACTGAGCGAGTGTACATTTTTGGTAGTTCAATTAAGGGCGGAATCTTAACGGCGTTCCCTGAATCTCTCGATACCTTTATCGAGGATGTCAAAATGCAAAGACCGACACTGTTCATTTCAGTACCTAGGCTTTGGACCCTTTTCCAACAGCGTATTCAAGACAAACTGCCACAACGTAAGCTCAATATTCTACTTAAGATTCCATTCATCAATTCGTTGATTAAGAAGAAGCTTGCTGACGGGTTGGGTTTGGATCAAGCGCGAGTATTAGGCTGTGGTTCAGCACCAGTATCACCAGCTCTACTTGAGTGGTACCGCAGCGTAGGACTTAACATCACCGAAGCTTGGGGAATGACCGAGTCTTTTGCCTATAGCACCATCAACTACCCGTTCCGCGCAGACAAGATTGGCACGGTAGGTAATGCAGGACCTGGAATTGACCTCAAGATAGCCGAAGACGATGAAATTCTCGTGCGCGGGCAAGGCCTATTCTCAGGCTACTTTAAGAACGACATTGCCACGCAAGAAGCCTTTAACGACGACGGTTGGCTTCATACTGGAGATATCGGGTCGATTGATGCTGAGGGTTATCTTTCGATTCAGGGCCGCAAAAAAGATACCTTTAAAACCGCCAAAGGTAAGTTTGTTGCCCCTGTTCCTATTGAGAAGAAACTGTTTGAATACAGTCGCGTCGAGATGATGTGTTTAATTGGCCTTGGTTTACCTGGACCCATATTACTAGTTGTCCCACACGACTTTCCCAACTTTGATCGCCAACGATATGAAAATACCACTACACGAGTCATCGCTAAGATGAACGAGCAACTCGCTTCTCATGAAAAGATCAAAGGTGTACTGATGATTAAAGAACCTTGGAGCATTGATAATGGTGTCTTAACTCCAACTCTGAAGATCAAACGCCATGTATTAGAACAGAAGTATCATGACGTGGGGCAAAATTGGCCGAAAGACCAACTGGTTGTTTGGGAAGATTAATCTCGATAGAGTCAATCCACATCACCTGCAAAGCGGCCATTTGGCCGCTTTTTAAGTCGCTTACGACTAATATCATTGCTGCAGAAACTGATGAATTATAAGTAGGTGTAATAGTCACTTCTCATTGGGGTCGACTCTTCAAGGCCTAAATCATTACGTAAATGCCGACTCAAAGTTGTCGGCTCAATCCGGCTAGATTTTCTAGTCTTGCTTAAACTGCCAAAGCTTGATCTCCATACAGTTCTTTTCATACTTAACTCAAAGTTGAAGCCCCACTCTATCGAAATTCGCATAACCCCTTCCCACTCGCCTCGTTAAACTTGTTGTTATTATGTGCAAGGGAATTTACTATTACGAACAATCAATACTGACAAATGGTATAAGCTGGAGTTATGGATAACAGACTTAGACACCTCGCGGCTTTACGCTATTTTGAGGCGGCGGCAAGGCATTGCAACTACAGTAAGGCCGCATCGGAACTGTGCATTAGCCAAGCGGCTGTCAGTCAAAAGATACGCCAATTAGAGGAGACTCTCGACTGTAAACTATTTATGCGGCAAGGGCGTGAGATGATACTGACTGATAAAGGTAGTACGCTCTTTAGTGAGGTCAAAAAGGGATTCGAACACATTGTCGCAGGCCTCAACCAAATTCAATCTGAACCAATTGAAGGCTTATTAAGTGTTAGTTGCCCTCCTTCTTTCGCCTCTCGATGGCTACTGCCAAGGCTTTGGAAATTTTCTGTTCTTCACCCAAGCATTCCCATTAAGGTCAACTCCACCTGCGACTCTCCAGATCTAAGGCACGGTCACGTTGACCTTGCGATCGTACAAGGCGAAACGCTCGAAGAAGACGTCGAACTGACTCGACAAACCCTTATTGAAGAGAAGATCTACGCTTATTGCTCTCCACAACTCGCCAAGTCTATGGATCTGTCAGATCCTGAACAGCTTCAAAGATGCTGGCTCGTTCACTACGGCGTAGAAAGTATCAGTTGGCAAAATTGGTTTAAAGCCGCCAATGTGGAAATCAATACTGACCAAATACAGTGGATGGAGGTCGAAACATTTGAGATGGCGCTAAGCACAGTAATGGCAGGTCACGGCGTCTGTTTGGCGTCTGAAAGTTTGGCCAGCAGTTTGATCGAACAAGGGTTGCTTTGCCGGACATTCGATATTGGCATGTCGCCCGGTATTAAGTTCTCAATGTGCAGCGATCCTAACTCACCGAGAAAAGTTCGTTGCTCACTCTTTTCTGATTGGTTGGTCAGTGAAGTGGCTGTTGATTCTCAGAGCTAACGAGTCACCTACTTAGGCTTAAATCGATGTAATAATACCGAGTTGCTAGTGGGTATGACAAAACTCGCTTAGCTTCATCAAACCCACTTACCACTATTAATACCAGAAAGGGCGTTCGCTTTCGCGTTGAGCTTGCTCTTTCGTTAAGCTACATCGTTCAGTAGGTGATCTGGCAAATCCGCTAAGTGCTTACGCGAGCGAGACTGACTTCTCCATTGCACTAACTTAGTAAAGATATTCTTAATTATGATACCAGCACGGTTTCGAGAGATAGAAGTGCGGAAAATAGCTAATGTAGTCATAGTTTGAATCTCCTGCTTGCTTTACTCAACTTACAGTGCAATATTTAACCTTTTCGTAACTTCCTTCAAACGATCTATATTGCCACTCAGTTAAGGAAAACTTAAGTGAAAGAGAGAATGCCGCCACTGCAAGGGCTTTACTACTTCTCCACCGCTGCTGAGCTAAAGAGTTTCAAACTTGCCGCTGATAAGCTTTATGTCAGTGCAGCCGCCATTAGCCAACAAATACGCGTTCTAGAAGAGTTTTTGGATTGTGCGCTATTTATACGGCGCCACCGACAGGTAGAGCTCACCGCAGAAGGGCAACTGCTTTTTGAGCAAACTCAGCGGGGTTTCGATCACTTACGCAAAGGGGTCCAGCTCATCAACCAAGATCCCAACCCTAATCAGCTGTCTATCTCCACCCTTCCCTCTTTTGCTCAGCACTGGCTTGTGCCACGTATTGGCGATTTCCGACTGCAACACCCCGATCTTTCGCTGTTGCTTGAACCTTCTAATCAACTGGTCAATTTCCAAGACTCCAACGTTGATTTGTGCATTCGATATGGCCTTGGGGATTACAAAAATCTAGAATCAAGAATACTCATGGATGAAGTGGTCTATCCGGTTTGCCACCCTATGTATCAGAGACAACACAACATTTATCACATTGAAGACTTGACTAGAGCCGAGCTCATCGAAGACATGTGGCCGGATATGGATTGGAACTTGTGGTTATACGCTCATGGCCGTAAGAAGACTCAAACGACACTCAAATATGATGGCTCCCACTTTGTACTTGAAGGGGCACTTTCAGTGCAGGGGGTAGCTTTGGTTAAGCACAGTCTAGCCGTTCGCTACATCAAGGAGGGTAAGTTAGTTCGGATTGGCGATACGGCGCTGCGCCCAAGGTACAACTACTACTTGTGTGCACCTAGCAGCTATTTTAAGCGAGAGAAAATCAAGCAGTTCATTGAGTGGTTAAGACGTGAAGTGGCGCTGTTCCAACAAGCGAATCCCGCTCCTTGCGACGTGTTAGAGACTGACTTTACTTTGCCATGGCGCAATGGGTAACAAGAAAGACACTGCCGTCCTACTTACCAATATGTGTAGATAATAAAAAAGCCCTGCAAGCATTGCTTGCAGGGCTTTCAATTAGCTAGAGATTAAACAATTACTTGCTTTCTTCTTTCGCTTTAGCAATTACTTCTTCAGCAACGTTTGCTGGACATGGTGCGTAGTGTGCAAATTCCATAGAGAATTGACCACGACCAGAAGTAATAGTACGTAGGTGACCGATGTAACCGAACATTTCTGATAGAGGAACGTCAGCTTTAATACGTACGCCAGTTGCACCAGCTTGTTGATCTTTGATCATGCCACGACGACGGTTAAGGTCACCGATTACATCACCAACGTGATCTTCTGGAGTGAACACGTCAACTTTCATGATTGGCTCAAGAAGCTGTGCGCCCGCTTTTGGCATAGATTGACGGAATGCACCTTTAGCTGCGATTTCGAATGCGATTGCTGAAGAGTCAACTGCGTGGAAACCACCGTCGAATAGTTCAACTTCAACGTCTAGAGTTGGGAAACCAGCTAGAACACCGTTATCCATCATTGACGCAAAGCCTTTCTCAACTGCAGGCCAGAATTCTTTAGGTACGTTACCACCAACAACTGTTGAAGAGAACGTGAAGCCTGAGTTTGGCTCACCTGGCTTGATGCGGTAGTCGATCTTACCGAACTGACCAGAACCACCAGACTGCTTCTTGTGCGTGTAGCTATCTTCAATCGCTTGAGTGATAGTTTCACGGTAAGCTACCTGAGGAGCACCTACAGTTAGCTCAACGCCGTATGTACGCTTAAGGATATCTACCTTGATGTCTAGGTGAAGTTCACCCATACCTTTCAGGATAGTTTCGCCTGAATCTTCGTCAGTCTCAACTTGGAAAGATGGATCTTCTGCAACCATCTTACCGATAGCGATACCCATTTTCTCAGTTGAACCTTTGTCTTTAGGAGCAACAGCGATAGAGATTACTGGCTCTGGGAAGATCATTGGCTCAAGAGTACATTCGTGCTTAGGATCACATAGAGTGTGACCAGTTTGAACGTTCTTCATACCAACTACAGCGATGATGTCACCAGCTTGAGCTTCAGTTAGCTCGTTACGGTCATCAGCTTGCATCTCAACCATACGGCCGATACGCTCTGTTTTACCAGTTGCAGCGTTAAGAATTGTATCACCCTTCTTCATTACACCAGAGTAGATACGGATGAACGTTAGTGCACCGAAGCGGTCGTCCATGATCTTAAATGCTAGAGCACGTAGTGGCTCATCTGCAGATACTGTTGCAACTTCACCAGTTGGCTCACCAGTCTCTTTATCAGTTAGAGGCTGTGGATCAACTTCAGTTGGAGAAGGTAGGTAATCAACAACTGCGTCTAGGATTAGCTGCATACCTTTGTTTTTGAATGCAGAACCACAGAATGTTGGGAAGAACGCTAGGTCACGAGTACCTTTACGGATACAAGCTTTTAGCTGCTCGATAGAAGGCTCTTCACCTTCCATGTAAGCCATCATTAGCTCTTCGTCTTGCTCTACAGCTGTTTCAACTAGCTCTTCGCGGTAAGCTTCTAGGTCATCAACCATGTCCGCTGGAACTTCTTGGATTTCGTAGTTTTCAGGAAGACCTGTGTCATCCCAAACGTAAGCTTGACGGTTTAGTACGTCTACAACACCAACGAAGTTGTCTTCACGACCGATTGGTAGAGTCATTACTAGTGGGTTTGCACCTAGAACGTTTTTAACTTGGTCAACAACGTTGAAGAAATCTGCACCCATACGGTCTAGTTTGTTTACGAAGATCAGACGAGCAACTTCTGATTCGTTAGCGTAACGCCAGTTAGTTTCTGACTGAGGTTCTACACCGCCAGAACCACAGAATACGCCGATACCGCCATCAAGTACTTTAAGTGAACGGTATACTTCTACTGTGAAGTCAACGTGTCCAGGAGTATCGATAACGTTTAGACGGTGATCGTTCCAGAAACAGCTTACAGCTGCAGACTGGATAGTAATACCGCGCTCAGCTTCCTGTTCCATGAAGTCAGTTGTTGACTCACCGTCGTGAACTTCACCAGTTTTGTGGATTTGACCAGTTAGCTTTAGGATACGCTCAGTGGTAGTTGTTTTACCCGCATCAACGTGCGCGAAAATACCAATGTTTCTGTATTTCGATAAATCTGCCATTGTCTTACTCTGTTAATAGGATATAAATTGCGCGCAGAGTATACCACAATCTGTCAAGACTCATAGCTTTGCGTGCAAATAGGTTGGAAAAACTTTCTGTTCGAACAGTAAAGACTACTATTGATAAGATTGCAAAGGCTATAGCTGTACATAACCTTTATTGAGACAGGTGCAAGTATGCTATTAATTACGCTTTAGGTAAGGGATTCATCCACCGCTATTGCTGTCTCCCCTTGAGAGGAAGAGGCTCTCTTACGACGCTTTTTGTTCAAATACATATCCGCATCTGCGGCATTCACAGCTTGATAAACACTCTCGTGATCATTGAACATGGCAACACCAAAACTTACTCCTGCAAACGCTTTTAGCTCCTGCTTAAGTTCTGCTTCCGTGGCATGAATGTCTGCAACCACAAGCTTACCGATACTCGCAGGGTAGATGATGGCAAACTCGTCTCCTGCAATACGATAAAATTCCGCTTCTTGCGGAAGAGTCATGGACAGCTTGCGACTAAAACCCACCAGCAGTTTGTCGCCTTCGTCATGACCGTACGTGTCATTGCAGTGTTTTAATCCATCAAGATCAATATAGATAAAGGCATCAAAGTCTGTCACTTGCTGCAAACGCAGGTCCATCGCATACCGATTGGGTAATTGAGTCAATAAATCAGTATGGGCAAGCTTGACCAAGTCTTGTGCTCGCTTCACCGCTTTGGTCTTGTCTTCTTCGACTAAGCTCATTTGGTACGAGACAACACACGACAGAAGCAATACTTCTATTGCGACCGCCAGTAAACCAATGTGCGACATATAAATCGTATTAAGCCCCGCGATCTGCTCTTGCGAAATGGCAACAGTAGCAAGAACAAAGAATCCTAGATTCGCTACGACATACCATCTAGCCACCATATTGCCTTTAAAACTCTTTACTAGCCCCACAAGCAAACCATAAGAAATGAAGATCCCTACAGCGATTCGGTTGATTTCGTTTTGATAGTTGGGATAGAGCGCCCCGACAACGATAAAGCAAACAAAAAGGGAAAGGATGCCGACCCCAACCGACCATAATATTGGGTTACTGCGTCGGCTGATTTCGAGCAAGGTAAGAACAAATACAATGTAGGCAATGTTGGAAAAGAAAATCGGCCAACTAGCCCCCACGAATGATCGCCAGCCAAACAGGTCAGAAAAGACCAATAATGTCGTACTGTTGAACAATAGATTGCCGAGTATGAACAGTGCGTAGGTCAAATCAACAATGTTCTTACGCGTAATAGAGAGGACGAAGTAGTAGAGAAATAGCGCGAAAAACACCCCTATTCCAATTAAAGTAATCGCGTTACCAACCTTAATATCTTCCACATAATCGTGATATGAGATAACGAAAGGTGTCGGCGGGGCGATATTGAACTTGGATTCTTGACGGGTGATGAGTGAGTATTCTCCTGCAGGTAAATAGACCCTCACTCCATGACGCAAAAAGAACTCATGCGTCACTTTGGAGGCTATTCCTCCAACCACACTCAGGTGCAATAAACCTTGCTTATCCACTAAGTGGTGCTCAAACCGATTGATCAATGCAGAATTGCGAAAATCGACAACATACTCGCCATCTTCCATTACCTGAAATGAAAGGTAACTCACTTGAGTTTCGCCGGTTAATGAGTAGCTATCTTTTGAATTTACTGCTTGGAAAGCGCTTAAACCTTCCTCCCAACTGCTTGAAAACCATTGAACAGGTTTAGACAAAACCGTCTCGTTCGCCCAAGACGTGGGCGAAAAAACAATAATTAATAGCATTAGCAAGAAGTAACGCATACCCAATCAATCCTTGATTGCAGATATAGGAGACCTCGTTATTATGCAATAAATCAATAACTGATACGACCTCCTAATACTGAGGATTATAGGCCGATCACTTCTTACTTATGCTGATTACAGTTCGTCAAAGGCTTCGATTGCCTCGGACAACTTCTTCACACCATGGATTTGCATTCCTGGAATGCCACCTTTGGGCATATTGGCGGCAGGAACAATCGCTTTCTTAAAGCCGTGTTTGAACGCTTCATTTAAACGCTCTTGGCCACTTGGCACAGGACGAATTTCACCGGCAAGGCCCACTTCCCCAAAGATCACTACATCTTTTGGTAATGCGCGATCTCGGAAGCTCGATAGCAGCGCCATCACCAGCGCAAGGTCCGCACTGGTCTCGGTGACCTTGACACCGCCAACCACATTAACAAAAACGTCTTGGTCGGCCATTTGCAGACCGCCATGTTTATGCAGAACCGCCAACAACAAAGACAATCGGTTTTGCTCCAATCCAACCGCCACGCGGCGAGGGTTAGCAAGCTGCGAATAGTCCACCAGCGCTTGAATCTCAACCAGTAGTGGTCGCGTGCCTTCCCAAACCACCATGACTGAACTGCCGGAAGTCTCTTCTTCACCACGAGAAAGGAAAATCGCCGATGGATTACTGACCTCTTTCAAGCCTTGGCCTGTCATGGCAAATACGCCCAACTCATTCACCGCACCAAAACGGTTCTTGTGGCTGCGAAGGGTTCTAAAACGGCTATCGGTACCGCCATCAAGCAGTACCGAACAGTCGATAATGTGCTCAAGGACTTTTGGCCCAGCGAGAGTGCCATCTTTGGTGACGTGACCAACAATAAACACTGCCACGTTGTTTTGTTTAGCATAACGTGTCAGTGCGGTTGCTGATTCACGAACCTGAGCCACACTGCCCGGAGACGACTGAACGTCTGCTACGTGCATAACTTGAATCGAGTCGATAACCATTATACGCGGCTGCTCTTTTTCGGCGATTTGGCAGATCTTATCCACGTTCGTTTCCGACAGCATCTTGAGGTGCTCTTTTGGCAAGCCAAGACGTGAAGCGCGCATCGCAACCTGCTGAAGCGATTCTTCACCGGTGACGTACAAGGTTGGCATTTGCGATGACAGCAAACACATAGTTTGCAGTAGCAAAGTGGATTTACCAGCACCTGGGCTACCACCGATCAAAATGGCCGCTCCGGGCACTATCCCTCCTCCGAGCACTCGATCCAGCTCTTTAAATCCACTAGTAAAACGTGGTACTTCTTGCAAATCGATGTCGGAAAGCGTTTGTACTTTAGATTCGGTAGCGGAACCTGCATAACCAGACAGGCGCTCGTTACGAGCAACTGTTGGTGAAGCTGCAAGCCTCACTTCGGAAATGGTATTCCATGCACCGCAGGCATTACATTGCCCCTGCCATCGTGGGAAGTCTGCACCACAATCGTTACAGACGTAGGCGCGTTTTGCTTTTGCCATGTCACCTCAAATTTAAATAAACTCTGTGAGCCATTAGGATAAAAGGCTGCAAAAGGTTGATTCGCTGCCAAGTATCACTAAAGTTCAATATAACTGGGTCGATATACTATTTAACGGACTACTCTAACAGAAAAGCATGCAGCAAGCTGAAATTCTCTCACTGGCAGAACGACTGATCACTGCCTATCACTCATCCGACTTCGACTACCTTCT
Organism: Vibrio mexicanus; assembly: GCF_001012815.1. GTDB lineage: Bacteria > Pseudomonadota > Gammaproteobacteria > Enterobacterales > Vibrionaceae > Vibrio > Vibrio mexicanus. Next base: position 142,317 of record NZ_JYJP01000109.1, on the reverse strand, counting down.
TTCTCAAATGACAGAGGGCGAGCCACCATCGACTAAAATCTTGGTCAAAATGGAGCTCAACCGCATCATGGAGCCTTGCACTAAAACTATCGACCTGCGCGGGCGTGTCAACGGTGAATGTAGAGAGTATGAACTGGACGGGCTGAAGCATTGGCTCGATGACGTTGCTTTCAATGCGTACCACAAAAATATCCAGAAGTTTGGTGGGTATACAGAAGGCGTTTGGCTTGCTCTGTGTAACACTCGAAACAACTTCCGTGTAATGCAGCAGCGTGGTAATAACCAGCCCAAAGAGATTACCAGTGCCAATAGCCCGTTTGAGGTTGAACCCGTTACCTTAGCTATGACCTAAAACGCCAAGAAAATCGTCTAAAAATCAGCTCACAAGTAGAAATTCATTTACCCAACGAGCAGTTGGTTCATGCTGTCACTGCCGATATTTCACCATCAGGTGCGCGCTTTAAAGTACCAACCGCATTTAACTACAAGCTCGGCGAAGTCATTGACGTTCACTACGTGGAGTTGGCGAAGACATCGGTACTCGATGGCATCCATCAAAAGATTCAATATCGCGTTGTTGGTATCGATGAGTCCTACGAGAACGATGCGGTTAAATTTCTAAGAAGCGTTCGATTGTCTCAATCGGATGTCATTGAGCGCTTTATTCAGCAGTCTCTAGTCGATGAGTCGCAGCGAGCAAGGCACGATAACCAAGACAAAATTATTCGCGCCCGTACTCGCGGCTTCGAACACACCTATCTCAAGCACACTTGTAATCTGCCTTTATTCTTCAGTGGTAATGAACTAAAACTGGCACTGATGACCGAAAACAATCAGCCAATTTGGCAGTACTGGCATGACGAGCGCAACCAACAAACGCTAGATAGCCTATTCCACCCCGAACGGATGGATATGCTGACTCGCCCAGGCCTCAAGGGCAGCAATAATGTGCTTTACGCTTTTACTCATGAACATCAAGGAAAGCAGCTGTTTTTCTCGATGATGATGCCTGAAGCAACCCGAGAACAGCGTCAATTGTTCTGGCACGTTGGCGCCAAAAGAGCCAGCTGGAAAGCATTTCGCCTTTCTGTATTTGAGCTATCAGACAAAGAACGAGAAGCACTTGCGCAGCACTCGACCGAACTTAATCTCGACACTCAATCTCTTACGCACTGTGGCATGCTGCAGGAAATTGCCGACACAAGCTCTGCACGTGACTACCTACTAACGGAAAAACCGCGCCTTGCGAGCAAAGAACTCAACAAGTTTAGGCACGCGCGTAAATCGGCAAACCAACCGATTTGCTTGTACTTTGATGCACAATCGCGTCGCAAAGAACCAAGGTATAAATTCCGCTCTCCTTTAGTGCTTACTATCAACAACACACAAGCGGAAGGGACCACTCTCGACTTATCCAAACGTGGCTTAAGCCTTGCGTTAGCCAGACCTATCGATATTGCAGCTAACACTATGTGCAGTATTAACTTCAAGGAGCTTCAGCTCTATGACAAAGAGGTGCCTCTCAGCGAAGTGCCTTACCGCATCGTACGGATTAGTGCTGGCGGTAAAAAGCTTCAACTTGAAATAGAAGAGAAAAAAGAGACGATTAAAACCGTGCACTTCCTGAATCGTCTAATCACGCACAATCAGGATAAACTGACCCCCAATAAAGAGCTGTTGCCAACCAACGAACTGCTCGAAGGGCTGCACGATATCATGCTAGACAAAGTCGTCTGTACCCCCGTATTTGCAAGCAAGAAAGGCTCAGCCATTGCTCCGAGTGTCATTGGAGTCAACTATCCGCTGCTCCCTCACTTAGCCCTGTTTGCCAAGCTGGGTCATGAAGAGCACTTCTCTCTAGAGCCTATTTATAAAGGGCGCAGCAATACGCTTCTTGCCGCACCAATGAAACGCATTGATGGCGCAAAACCGCAATACAACGAGATCTATATATCGACGGTGAAATTTGGTACCCGAATTCAATCAGTCGAAACTCAGCTGCTGTCTGATTTTGACAGCACCAAAGAACGCATCGCCTTCATTAAAAAGGCACAGACGATTGGTGAGTTTTTTGCCCTTCGCCTGTGTGCAGCTCCGGTATTTGACCCCTTCACAACTTTGCTTTCTCTGGATTTAGAAGAACTTGCTCAGATTAGTTTGCACAATGCTCGCAATCTAGAGAAAGAGATCAAAGCCGTCGTGGGCTATGGTGAGATCGTTGATATTACCGAGGAAGTGTTAGTCAGGCTCGAACTCACAAGATAGAGCCCTACCCCATTAGCAAAAAAGCGAGGTAAACACCTCGCTTTTTGCTTATCTACCGTTTAGCTGTTAAGGCTTACTTTGCCAGCTAACTTTCTGCTGCTTAGCTAGGCCCGCTGATAGGATACAAAGCACACCACCCAAGCCGGAATGGCGAATTGCCGTTTGTGCCTTCGCTTGTACTTTAGGCTTAGCATGATAAGCAATACCAAGACCTGCGGCATCCATCATCACCAAATCATTCGCACCATCACCAACAGCAACGGTGTTGTGCCCTTCGATTTCGTACTTCTCTGCCAGCTCAACCAAGATCTCGGCTTTAGTCTGCGCAGACACCACGTCGCCAACAACTTTACCTGTCAGCTTCCCGTCAACAATTTCTAGCTGGTTAGACTGAGCGAAATCGAAACCGACCTCTTCTTTTAGATAATCCGAGAAGTAAGTGAAACCACCCGACGCAATGGCCGTTTTCCAGCCAAGTTCATTCAAAGTCGTAATGAGAGAAGTTAAGTCCGGCATAAAAGGTAGCGTCGAGCGTACTGATTCCAGAATCGACTCATCGGCGCCAGCCAGTTTACCTACGCGTTGACGCAGGCTTTGCTCAAAGTCGAGTTCGCCTTGCATTGCACGCTCGGTCACCTCAGCGACCTCTTCGCCTACGCCTGCTAGCTTCGCAATCTCATCAATACATTCGATTTGAATCGCTGTTGAATCCATATCAAAAACAATCAGGCCTGGGCTCGATAGATCTGGGACTTCTGACAAAGAGGCGTAGTCCAAACCCAGCCCTTGTAAAATCTCTTCATGTTCCGGCGTCAAATCGCCAGACATCAGTGCCACTTCATAATAACCGACTTTCCATGTGTCGATGATTGAGTTGTAGTATCCGGTGAAGAAGTCAATGTCGTCGAAATGCTTTGGTGATAGGTACTCGCCAAAAATAATCCAATTGGCGCGTTGCTTGTCCAATTGATTTGCGAGGCGGGTTTCAGGTAGACGTGTTAAAAGCGAAGTGTGACGCTTTATTGGTAGTCTCTTCAACGTTTCCATGTTTGTAATCCATAAATTAAACTTAAGGTATACCTAAATAACCTCGAGGTAATTGTTTCAGAGTGTGTCCCTGAATCCTGCTTCTTGAGGTCACTTGGGTATATACTACCGCTAGTTAACCTATTGCAATTTAAAAACGCAAGTCTCAATATGGCTGAAAGCCAAATTAATTCTATTAGGCAGTCTATGGATTCCTCACTTTTTTCATTTCGAGTCGCGCTAAGAGTGACCGTTATTTTAGCTCTCATCGCGATGGTATCAGTCATTGCGGTGAACAGTGTGAAGATCACTAAGGGTAATGAACAAATTCAAGCGAACCAGCTAGAAACCCTCAGCCAAATCTTGATATCACAAGCAGCTCTCTCTGCAAGAGATATGATCACCCAACAAGATCAAGAGCGCCTACTCAAACTGACAAACCAATTATCGCAAGACAACTTAGTATTCGATGCCACCATTTATGACGCAGAAGGTATCCGACTCGCTTCAAGTAGCAAAGCTCTAGCGGCTCGAGAAGTGTTGGGTTTAGATACCCCTCTTTCCACCGCAAGCATTGGCAAACAACAGTTAATTGAACCGGTTGTACACGACAACACCATCATAGGTTTTGTAAGAGTCACCTTTGAAACTGGCCGAGTCACTGCAATTTCTGATCATTTCTACCGTAAGAGTGATCGCTACATGTATACCATGGTGATCATCAGTTTTATCGCCGGCTTCTTGCTTGCATTAGTGGTTCGCCGTAAACCGAAAGACAAAGGTGAAAACCTGCTACTAAAGGACGTGTCGTAATGACTGGAATAGCAAAGTAGCTAATTAGCTAGGAAGCAATTCACTAGCAATCAATTCACTATGAACCCCAAAAAGCCCCGCAAGTGCACTTGCGGGGCTTTAACTTTTGAAACTCTTAGTCGTTTGGAAGATTACTCTTCGTCACCTAACAGCACAGAATCTAATGCAATTTCCATCATCTCGTTGAACGTGGTTGCGCGCTCATCAGATGTGGTTTGCTCACCGGTTTTAATGTGGTCAGAAACGGTACAGATCGCCAAAGCTTTCGCACCATACTCAGCAGCAACGCCGTAGATACCCGCCGCTTCCATCTCAACACCAACAATGCCGTACTTATCCATCACATCGAACATTTCTGGATCAGGCGTGTAGAAAAGCTCTGCTGAGAATAGGTTACCTACTTTAACGTCGATGCCGCGTGCTTTCGCTGCATCTTCTGCGTTACGTACCATTTTGTAATCAGCAATCGCAGCAAAGTCATGGTCTTTGAAACGAATACGGTTCACTTTTGAGTCCGTACACGCGCCCATACCGATAACCACATCGCGCAGTTTGATGTCTTCGCTCACCGCACCACAGCTACCAACACGGATGATCTTCTTAACACCGAAATCTTTGATCAGCTCTGTCACGTAGATAGAGCAAGATGGAATACCCATACCGTGGCCCATCACTGAGATTTTACGACCTTTGTAAGTGCCCGTGTAGCCGTACATGTTGCGAACATCGCACACTTGTACTGCGTCATCTAGGAATGTTTCAGCGATGTATTTAGCACGTAGCGGATCACCAGGCATTAGCACCACGTCAGCAAATGCACCCATTTCAGCGTTAATATGCGGAGTAGCCATTACTTTTTCCTTCTCAATCAATGGTTGAAATCTAGGATTTATCCCTAGGAAAATAATAAAGCAGCGTTCTCACTGAGTGATGAACGCTGCAATTCAAAAATTATAGGAAGCTCTTACCGTATCCCATTGGCGAAGTACCAAAGTAGCTCGCTAGGCTTTGACCGATATCTGCAAAGCTCTCGCGTAGGCCCAATGAACCTGCTGGCACTTTCTTACCATAAACTAGAGCAGGGATATGCTCACGAGTGTGGTCTGTACCCGGCCATGTAGGATCACAACCATGGTCAGCAGTCAGAATAAGAACATCATCTTCTTCCATCATATCCATCACTTCATGGATACGACCATCAAAATACTCTAATGCCTCTGCATAGCCCGCAACATCACGGCGGTGGCCATAAGCAGAATCGAAATCTACGAAATTGGTAAACACGATAGTATTGTCACCCGCTTCTTTGATGGCTTCTTTAGTTGCTTCAAACAGTGCAGGAATGCCCGTTGCTTTGGTCTTCTTAGTGATTCCACAGCCAGCATAAATATCAGAGATCTTACCAATCGAGTGAACTTCACCCCCTTTCTCTTCAACTAGCTTTTGAAGAATCGTTGCTGAAGGTGGCTCAACGGATAGATCGCGACGGTTACCCGTACGCTCAAATTGACCTTTGCCTGGGCCAATGAATGGACGCGCGATAACGCGACCAATGTTGTAATCTTCAAGTTCTTCACGAGCGATTTGACAAAGATCTAGTAAGCGATCCAGACCGAAAGTCTCTTCATGGCAAGCAATTTGGAATACCGAGTCAGCGGATGTGTAGAAAATTGGTAGGCCCGTTTTCATGTGCTCTTCACCAAGATCATCCAGCACTTGTGTGCCCGATGCGTGGCAGTTACCTAAGAAGCCTTCTAGACCTGCACGCTCAAGGATGCGGTCAGTTAACTCTTTTGGGAAACTATTTTGTTTATCAGTGAAGTAACCCCAGTCAAAAAGAACTGGTACACCAGCAATTTCCCAGTGACCCGATGGAGTATCTTTACCTGACGACAATTCTGCAGCATGGCCGTACGCGCCAATGATTTCTGCATCGGCATCAAGACCAGGCGCGAAGCTGCCCGTTGACTCTTTATGAGCCATAGCCAAACCCAGCTTAGATAGGTTTGGAAGCTTTAATTGGCCGCTACGTTTGTCGTTATCTGCCAGTCCTTTGTCGCAATGCTCTGCGATGTGACCCAATGTGTCTGAACCTACGTCACCAAAATCTTTAGCATCTGCAGTCGCGCCAATGCCAAATGAGTCTAGGACTAAAATAAATGCTCGTTTCATTGCTCTCTTCCTGTATTTGGTCGAGAGCGTAACGCTTCAATCGACCATTTAATTATATTTAGTTAACTCAATTTATATCTGTTGCAGCTTAGCGTTTAAAGTAACCATCTAAGCTGCAACGTTCATTTCACTGGAATTAGATGTCTTCAGCACGAATCTGGCGATACACCTCTGGCGTTGGCGTATATTCGCCACCAATTGTGATCGCTGCTTTCAACGCGTCAGCTGCTTCTTGCCACTGCTCTTCGTTGCGAGCGTGGATCACAGCCAGTGGTTTGTTTGCTGATGCTTGCTCACCTAAACGGATAAAGCCATCAAAACCTACTGCGTAATCAATCTTGTCTGACGCTACGCGGCGACCACCGCCCATCGCAACCACAGCCATACCGATAGCACGCGTATCCATTGCCGATACCACGCCACTGTCTTCAGCGTATACTGGTTTGATGATCTCGGCTTTTTCTAGGTAGTTTTCGTAGTTTTCTACGAAATCTGCTGGGCCACCTAGTCCTGCAACCATCTTGCCAAAGCATTCGGCTGCTTTACCGTTGTCTAGCACTGCCATCAGTTTTTCGCGTGCATCTTCGGTGTTGTCTGCAAGCTCAGCAAGCACCAACATCTCAGCACATGACGCCATGGTGACTTCAAGCAGACGAGGGTTACGATATTCGCCCGTAAGGAATTGCACCGCTTCACGCACCTCAACCGCGTTACCCGCAGAAGAAGCCAGAACTTGGTTCATGTCTGTTAGGATTGCTGTGGTTTTCGTGCCGGCACCGTTTGCGACCGCTACGATAGAGCGCGCCAGCTCTTCAGATGCTTCGTAAGTTGGCATAAATGCGCCTGAACCCACTTTGACATCCATGACTAACGATTGAAGACCTGCCGCGAGCTTCTTAGAAAGAATTGAAGCCGTGATCAGCGAGATGTTGTCTACTGTTGCTGTGATATCACGAGTCGCGTATACGCGCTTGTCGGCAGGGGCAAGATCACCAGTTTGACCAATAATCGCTACGCCTGCGTCTTTTGTTACATCACCGAATACTTCATTCGTTGGTGTAATGTTATAGCCTGGGATTGACTCAAGCTTATCGAGCGTACCGCCAGTATGGCCAAGGCCACGACCAGAAATCATAGGGACAAAGCCGCCACATGCTGCCACCATAGGGCCAAGCATTAGAGACGTCACATCGCCCACACCACCGGTTGAGTGTTTATCAACGATTGGACCACCAAACTCTTTGTGGCTCCAATCGATCACCATGCCTGAATCACGCATTGCACACGTCAGTGCTATACGTTCCGGCATTGTCATTTCATTAAAGAAAATCGCCATTGCGAATGCTGCAATTTGGCCTTCCGATACGGTGTCTTTTGCCACACCTTGGATGAAGAAGTTAATTTCGTCGGCAGTTAAGACTTCGCCGTCGCGTTTTTTACGAATGATTTCTTGAGGTAAATAGGTTTGAGATAATGACATTAGATCCTCCCATACTCGTACGAGTTATGGTTGTAAGGTAAAGAGGTAATGTGGAGCAACGAAGCGCTACTCCACCAAACAGACTTTGTTTTTATTATTTCTCTAATTAGAAAGAGAAATTAGTAAGCTGCTGGGTCAGCAGTCTCGTCTGTCACTTCTAATGTATTAAGTAGATTAGTCAGCAGGCTTGATGCACCAAAACGGTAGTGGCGAGCATCAACCAGTTATCACCTAGGATCTCATCTGCCATTGCTAGGTAAGCTGCTGCGTCTTCTGCTGTACGCACGCCACCAGCAGGTTTGAAACCAACTGATTCAGCAACACCCATGTCACGGATGACTTCTAGCATCATGCGAGCGTATTCTGGTGTTGCGTTTACTGGCACTTTACCAGTTGAAGTTTTAATGAAGTCCGCACCAGCTTTGATACAGATTTCCGACGCTTTCTTAATTAGCGCTTCTTCTTTTAGCTCACCTGTTTCGATGATGACTTTCAGAAGGATATCGCCACATGCTTCTTTACACTGTTTAACTAACTCAAAGCCCACTTCCTCGTTACCTGCCATTAGAGCACGGTATGGGAATACCACGTCGACTTCATCGGCACCGTAAGCCACAGCTGCTTTAGTTTCAGCAACCGCGATTTCGATGTCATCGTTACCGTGAGGGAAGTTCGTTACTGTTGCGATACGAACATCTGGCGTACCTTGCTCACGAAGTGTCTTCTTAGCAATAGGAATAAAGCGAGGGTAGATACAGATTGCAGCGGTGTTGCCTACTGCAGATTTCGCGTCGTGACATAGCGAGATCACTTTTGCATCAGTGTCGTCGTCATTTAGCGTAGTAAGATCCATAAGTTTAAGTGCACGTAGCGCTGCTGCTTTTAAATCGCTCATTTCTATCTCCGATCAATATATTCAATTAGTTTTAGCAAACGCCCACCATGGGCTTGTTTGCAATAACAAATGAACGGACTTGGTTCCCTGAAGACTCGGTATTACTCGTAGTTCAACGTATACCAATTGCAATCCTTGTCACCGCACAGTACCAGTCTGGTCTATGGCACAACAAAGCTAAGTTGTTGTGTCTAACGTAAGCAATGACCTGATTGCTTCCTGCAATCCGTGGATGCTATCCACCATGGGTCTTAGATAAAGGTAATCTTCACCTTAACTGCCCTATAGAGTATAGATATTTGTCACAAATCTGTAGCTACCCATAGAACGCAAACGGTTTGTATCTCAAAAAAGAGTCTGTTTAACGTTTGCTCAATGTTCAAACGATTCCAAACTCGCTGCTCTGGCCTTGCTTATTGCCTAAACAGCTCATTTTTTAGCTGCCGAAAAACAAAAAAAACCCCGTAGCACACCAAGTGTGACTACGGGGTTTTATTAAACGGCGTCTATATAATCTAACTCTACTTTCTTAGAAAGATAGGAAGAAGCCAGCGATTGTCGCTGCCATCAAGTTAGATAGAGTACCTGCTGCAACCGCTTTAACACCCATACGAGCGATGTCAGAACGACGGTTAGGAGCAAGGCTACCAAGGCCACCTAGTAGAATCGCGATAGAAGAAAGGTTTGCGAAACCACATAGAGCGAAGGCGATGATTGCTTGAGTCTTCTCAGACATTACTTCACCAGTTGCTGGAACAACTTGAGCTGCTTCACCAACGTAAGGTACGAAGTTTAGGTAAGCAACGAATTCGTTCACAACCAGTTTCTGACCAATGAATGAACCTGCAAATGTTGCTTCTTCCCATGGAACACCGATTAGGAATGCTAGAGGCGAGAATAGGTAACCTAGGATAAGCTCTAGAGTTAGCTCTGGCATACCAACGAAACCACCAATACCACCTAGGATACCGTTGATTAGCGCGATTAGACCAACGAATGCTAGTAGCATTGCACCAACGTTAAGTGCCAGTTGTAGACCAACAGAAGCACCACCAGCTGCTGCATCGATAACGTTAGCAGGCTTGTCTTCGCCACCGTCGATGTTAGCTTCAAGCTCTTCGTCTGGTGTATCAGTTTCTGGCTTGATGATTTTAGCGAATAGTAGACCACCTGGTGCTGCCATGAATGACGCTGCAACTAGGTACTCTAGAGGTACACCCATAGATGCGTAACCCGCAAGTACACCACCAGCAACAGATGCTAGACCACCACACATTACTGCGAATAGTTCAGATTGAGTCATCTTAGGAACAAATGGGCGAACAACTAGAGGCGCCTCTGTTTGACCTACGAAGATGTTTGCTGCTGCAGACATTGACTCCGCACGAGATGTGCCAAGTGCTTTTTGTAGACCGCCACCAAGAATCTTGATAACCCACTGCATTACACCAATGTAGTAAAGTACAGAGATTAGCGCAGAGAAGAAGATTAGAGTTGGTAGTACTTGGAAAGCAAAGATGAAACCGATACCGTCAACAGAGAAGTTAACTAGGCTACCGAATAGGAAACCTGTACCGTCTTTACCGTAGTCGATAACGTTCTGTACACCAGCAGAGAAGCCAGCAAGAAGATCACGACCCCATGGTACGTAAAGAACGAAACCACCGATTAAAAATTGGATAGCGAATGCGCCACCCACAGTTCTTAGATTAATAGCTTTGCGGTTATCAGACAGTAGAAGTGCGATTCCTACTAGTACTGCCATACCGATTAGGCTCATAAACAGGCTCATAGTTTATGGCATCCTTATATGTTTATTTGTTGGCGTGTTACAAAATGGAGCTCAAAAAGCGGGGCAATTATACTCACCCCGCCCAAGATAAAGTAATGCCACCTTCACACTTTCCGACAAGATTCACCGTGCGCTCATCATTTTATGTGATCCAGATCTAATTAATCGTTTGCATTAATCATAACAAATACATTTTATTTAGATTTTATTCACAAATACCGAAGAGCAAATTGCTATTTTCCCACAATTTGCAAGCAATCGTTTGCTTTGGTTGTTTCTTAAGCTCTGCGACGCATTCCACTATAACTGATGTATTTTTTGGATGATTGTAACAGCCTTGCTCACCATTAAGCGGCATATCCGGTGCGTCTGTTTCTAGCACTAATGTATCAATAGGCAGGTTGCGAATGGTATTGCGAGTCTTATTCGCTCTTGGATAGGTGATCACGCCCCCACTCCAATCTTCAAACCGAACTTAATAAACTGCTTGGCTTGCTGCTCGCTTCCGCTGAACGCATGTAAAACCCCTCCTTTAATCGGCGGTGTTTGTTTTAGCAATTGCAGTAGCCGGTTATGCGATTGACGAGAGTGAAGAATCACGGGCAGTTGGTACTCATTCGCCAGTTCTAGCTGACGAATCAGTATTTTGTTCTTGGATTTCTGCTGGGGTGTCGACTGTAAAGTCCAAACCGCATTCACCAATCGCAACAAGATGAGTATGTTGGCTTGTGTCAGCTAACACCTTCTCAAGCTGCTGCAACATGACTTGTGGATCTTGGCGAATAAAGTGTGGGTGGATCCCCAAGGCAAAATAGAGATTGGGGTATTGGGTTGCGAGGTTGGTTATAGTCAGCCAGTTACTTGGCCCGACTGAAGGGATAAGAATACGTTCAACTTGATGTTGGCGGGCAAGATCGATATGCCCGCCAATATCATCTTGAAACGGAGGAAAGTCTAGATGGCAGTGCGTGTCAAACAGTGGCGTTCGAGTCATCTTTCTTTGGCGCAGGATCTGAGCGATAAGGCACACAACTGCGTTTCTGGTCTGGCGCTAATCCCATACTACGCAACCAACGATCGTACTTCGCAACGAGTTGCTTGAGTTTACTCCACATCACTTGCCCTCTATTTAGTCGCACTTCAATAATTACTGTTCTTCGCGCTTGAATACCAACTCTTTGGCATTTGAGTCCTCTTCACTGAAGTAGTAACCCTCACGATCGAACGCTGTTAAGCCTTCGATTGAATCGACTTTGTTGTCGATGATAAAGCGCGCCATCATGCCACGTGCTTTCTTGGCGTAGAAGCTAATCACCTTATATTGACCATTCTTGCAATCTTTAAACACTGGAGTGATCACTTGCGCATCAAGCGATTTCGCTTCACCGCTTTAAAGTACTCGTTAGACGCCAAGTTAATCAGCACGTTGTCACCCTGAGCATTAATCGCTTCATTGAGCTTGTCGGTAACAATGTTGCCCCAAAACTGGTAAAGGTTAGTGCCGCGTGGGTTTGCCAGCTTAGTGCCCATTTCTAGTCGGTATGGCTGCATTAGGTCCAGAGGTTTTAACAGGCCATATAAGCCAGACAGCATACGCAGATGCTTCTGCGCGTATTCGAAGTCATCTTCAGAAAGCGACTGCGCATCTAACCCCGTGTATACGTCGCCTTTGAACGCTAGCAATGCTTGACGCGAGTTGTCTGTGGTGAAGGTTTCACTCCACTCTTCAAAGCGCGCGACGTTAAGGCCTGCAATCTTATCGCTCACCTTCATCAACGCGGAGACATCGGCAGGCGTCAGCTTACGGCACTCTTCGATAAGCTCGGCAGAATGCTCAATAAGCTCAGGCTGTGTGTAAGACTGAGTCGCCAGTGGCGATTCATAATCCAGTGTTTTTGCTGGTGAGATTACGATTAACATGACTGATACTCTACTTTATTGTTTTACTGAACACAGAGTACAAAAAAAGCCATGCGTTGTCTGCATGGCTTTTTCAATCGCTTCAATATGTGAAACCGATTATTTCTTGTCGTTTTGGTCCCAGATGCCATCTTCTAGCTGAGATTTCAACTCAGGATAGTCATTGGCATCAAACGTTGGCACCTTACCGGCATCAAGCTGACGGTTGTAGTCTTTCGCCAATTTGATAACAATACCCGACAGCAAGATGATCGCTACCAAGTTGACAATCGCCATTAGGCCCATGGAAACGTCAGCCAGTGCCCAAACGGTTGGCAGCGTTGCCATAGAACCGAACATCACCATACCAAGTACGAAGATGCGGAACAGAGCCAGACCTTTCTTGTTGTTGTGCTCCAAGAAGATAAGGTTAGTTTCTGCGTATGAGTAGTTCGCGATGATTGATGTAAAAGCAAAGAAGAAGATAGCAACCGCAACAAAGATGCCGCCCCAATCACCGACTTGCGCCGTCAATGCACTTTGAGTCAGTTCGATACCCGTCACTTCACCGTGTGGTACATATTCTCCCGACATCAAGATGATCGCCACAGTGGCAGAACAGATAACAATGGTATCAACGAACACACCAAGCATTTGAACGTAACCTTGAGATGCTGGGTGTGGTGGGTAAGGCGTTGCTGAAGCCGCCGCGTTTGGCGCAGAACCCATACCCGCTTCGTTCGAGAATAGACCACGTTTAATACCGTTGATCATTGCTTGAGCAATCGCATAACCAAGACCGCCTGCTGCTGCTTCTTGCAGGCCGAATGCGCTCTTAAAGATCAAGCTCAGAACATCTGGTAGCTTGTCTAGGTTGGTTAGCATAATGAAGATAGCCAGCAACAAGTAAGCCAATGCCATCAGTGGAACAATCAGTTCAGCTGTACGTGCAATCTTGCGAATACCGCCAAAAATAACGAATGCAGAAATCACAACAATCGCAATGCCCACATACATGTGCTCAAAGCCAAATGCATTGTTCATCGCGCCAGCAATCGCGTTTGCTTGTACAGCGTTGAACACTAGGCCGAATGCGATGATAAGGAAGATAGAGAACAGAACCCCCATCCAGCGCATGCCAAGGCCTTTTTCCATGTAGTACGCAGGGCCGCCACGGTAGTTACCGTCGTTGTCGCGTGTCTTATATAGCTGAGCAAGTGTACTCTCGGCGAATGAAGTCGCCATACCCAACATAGCGATCAGCCACATCCAGAAAATCGCGCCTGGGCCACCAGCGGTCAGTGCAACGGCTACACCCGCCATGTTACCAGTACCGACACGAGCAGCTAGGCTAGTACAAAGAGCTTGGAAAGAAGAAATACCCGCTTTGTCTGCTTTACGGCTGTTTTTCAACACCGTGAACATGTGGCCAAAATGGCGGAACTGGATGAAACCAAGTCGAACGGTGAAGTAAACGCCTACGCCAACCAGTAGATAAACTAGAATCGATCCCCAAAGTAAATCGTTCATCAAATTAATTAAGTCTGTCACAAGAACCTCTCTCGGTGTTTGCGCTGTTCTTGGCCAATGCCAAGCCCATAAGTGCCGTCATCGTATGTCAACTCAGTACGACTTGTGATTAGTATTGTTTAGCACTCACAGTGAGTCTCAGCCAGTCGACTTCCCTCCTAGGAAGTGTTCGAAAAGCATAAATACTCAGTACAGCGATTTTTTGACCGGCAGATAATGAAGCCAAGATCACGAAAAATCAATATGAACACAGGCGCACTTAACTGTTATTTCTCACTAAAAAGACACTAAAACTTAACACATTCAATAACAGTATTCGGCCAGCATTGAAACAATCACCATCAATTTAGCTAACATTCATACCTAGACATACCCTCTACTCGCTTCCAAGGCTATTTCAAACTCAAAGCGTTATGGAATAAGGATTCAAACAATGTCGATGTTTAGTGATGTGGTCCATCCAGTGTGTTCAGGTTTCCATTTGGCGCTTGCATACTATTTGTCAGTGACCAAGCTCACCCACTTAACAAACGACATTCCATAAAAAATCTGACGATAACGTTTAACTGCTTACTTTATAAGCAATCGTTGGTTATTTTTTTGTGAATGAATGTTCAACTTCCAATAAAAAGTTCATTGAAACGAAACAAATGAGAAACATATCAAAGTTAGGCTCCCTTTGAATGTGATATTAAAAATACTCCTTAGTTGGATGTAAAAACAATAATGAGGTGGCTTATGGATGGCTTACAGTTTGATGAAGTAATGGACTTGGATATCCCTAAAGTACGCGCAACGCGCTCGAAACCAATGAAAAGAAAATGGCGTGAAATAGAAGCTATTAAAGATCGCCAACGCTTGCAGCGAGAATTAATGGATATGGACATCGGCTAGATTTCGATGTTGAAGACATAGACCTATAAATAGAGAAAAGAGGCACATTATGTGCCTCTTTTGCATTTTAGTTTATAGCTCGCAGCTTATATCGCTTCTTGCTCTGTGGTTCTGACTCTTTGAGCAAGTTGTTGGTATCGATCTGCTATGGTTTCGCCAAACACAGGATCATCGTCACTGAGTGACCATTCCGATTCAACCGCTTGCCAGTCTTGAGTGGTAAATGCCTTTTGAATCATGGGGAGAATGGAACGCTCTTCCAAATCGAGGTGACGTTTCTGCGCTTGAATGAACTCACTTAGCTGCCCGACGAAGATGTCATGGGGTACTACCGCGTCTTGCAGAATCATTTCAACGGTTTCTAAAAACTGATGGGTTCTTTCAGATAGCTCCACATGCTCCGTCTCTAAGTTCTCTATCTGCTCTTCATTTCCATAATGCTTCACAAAATAGTGATAGAGAATGTCCTCTTTAGGATGGTGAACTTTCTCAGAATGTGTGGCTAAGTAATCAACCACCTCATAAACCAAACTGTAGTTAATCAGTTGTTCTTGCTCGAGTTGCGTCAACTTACGATTCAATATGGCGAGTAATCTCAGCATGTAGCCGTGCTCGCGCCTAATCCTTTCTATTATCATAGTGGCTCTCCATAACACCTACTTTTTATAAGTGTATAAGATGCCACCCTCTCTCGCTTTGACGCTGTTCAAAAAATAGTCGCTACACTTCTGGAGGCAAGCGCCACTCGATAGGTGTTTTCTCTTGCGCAACAATCAGATCATTTGCTTTGGAAAAATGCTGACAACCAAAAAAGCCGCGGCGAGCAGATAAAGGCGACGGATGCGGCGCGCTCAACACATGATGTCGAGCCGTATCAATGTTTTGCCCTTTCTTTTGCGCATGCGCGCCCCACAGCATAAACACCACACCTTGGCAGTGTTCATTGATCACTTCAATCACGCGATCTGTGTACTGCTCCCATCCCAACTTAGCATGGGAATGGGCTTTGCCCTCCTCGACAGTCAATACCGTATTGAGCAGCAACACCCCTTGTTTAGCCCAAGGCATCAGGTAGCCATGGTTTGGTCGCTCAAAACCTTCAATATCTTGCGCAAGCTCTTTATAAATATTCACCAAAGACGGCGGCGTTTTAACACCAGGTAAAACGGAAAAGCTTAAACCATGCGCTTGATTGGGCCCGTGATACGGATCTTGGCCGAGAATAACGACTTTGACGTCTTCAAGACGCGTTTCTGTCATCGCATTAAACACATCTTGTTTTGCAGGATAGATGCTTTGCCTTCTTTCCGCTGCGTTTCAATGTGTTCAATCATGGATTGGAAGTAAGGTTGATTTTGCTCTTCAGAAAGAAGCGCTTCCCAAGTGAGGTTTGAAGTCATATAACCGCCCTGTGAACAAGAGTGTTAGCATTGTACACAGAGCGATTTAGAAGTGTCACTAAAGCGCAGACAAGCTTACTTATCAGATTGCGTTTTCTGCGGAGTTCGATGATGCCCCTGTCCTGTGATGTGTCGGTTAGGAACAGGGAAACGAGTGATGTTAACTCGTGAAGTCATTCGTGGTGCAGTTGTCGTAAATGTCATAGCGGCGCCCTCCCAATATAGGTAACTCGATCGCCAATCTCCGGTTCACTAGTTACTAGGCCGATAAATTACTTGCTCACTGTTACACTATGAAAAAAGGATGCCAATTATTTCGCTTAATCCTCTATTTTATTGAATCTAGATGAAATTTTCTTAACTTAGAAATTTCCTCAGCCCAAATACTGGAATCAATTGTCTCTAAAATCAATGGGATAGAATCGAAGCGACTGTCTTTAGAGATGAACTCAAAACAATCCCAACCTATTTCACCTTTACCCAGTGAATGGTGGCGATCCACACGACCTGCTAATTCTACTTTTGAATCATTAAGATGCATTGCTTTCAAATAGTGCATCCCAACCACTTGGTCAAACTCAGCAAAAGTTGCTTCACACGCGGCCATGGTTCGCAAGTCGTAGCCTGCGGCAAAGGTGTGGCAAGTATCAAGCAGACGCCGACGCGCGAGTGATCCTCTACTTGATCTATGATCTCCGCGAGGTGTTCAAAGCGCCAGCCTAAATTCGTCCCCTGCCCTGCTGTATTCTCTATAACGGCGATCACATCAGGCACTTTCTCAAGAGCCATGTTTATCGATTCTGCAATTCTCGATAAACAGCCTTTCTCAGAAAGCTTCTTTAAATGACTCCCAGGATGAAAATTAAGTAGCGTCAACCCTAGCTGATGACATCGCTCCATCTCATCAATAAAAGCCGCGCGTGACTTCTCAAGCTTCTCCACTTCAGGAGCACCCAAATTAATCAGGTACGAATCATGGGGAAGAATCTGTTCAGATTTGAAGCCATACTTTTCGCAATTTGACTTGAACGCTGCAATTGTCTCTTCTTCAAGAGGCTTTGCGTTCCACTGCCTTTGATTTTTAGTGAAGAGTGCAAAAGCGTTCGCACCAATTTCTCGAGCTCTCATTGGAGCCTGATCCACGCCGCCCGCAGCGGATACATGAGCACCAATAAATTTGTTACCAAATGCTTGTGTCTGTTTTGTCATTTAATCACTTTTTACTTTCAGAAACGCGACGAACCAATGCGGCTTGGCTGCATTATCGCCACTTAAAATGCGGTATTTTGTAGTAAAATTACGACAAAATTTCATTATAGATTTATTTTAAGTTATCAACTATAGTTAACAAGCTAGGTTTTCCAACGCTTTATTGATTAAGCGCAAATTAATAACCATTAAGAATTTGATGTTTTTAGTTGTATTTTGACGTAAATCAATATTAAAATAGTGGGTATCAGCTAAGTAGAAAATACGCTTAACAAAAATTAGAAAGTTAACACCAACCAACACAATTATGTGTATAGGAGAAAGTGATGATTCAAGGTATTCAAATTACTAAAGCCGCTAACGACGAACTACTAAACTCAATCTGGCTACTAGATACAGAGAAAAACGAAGCGCGTTGTGTTGCTGCAAACTCTGGCTACGAAGCAGACCAAGTTGTTCCAGCATCTGATCTAGGTGAGTTCGAAAGCCGCGAAGTTGCTATCGAAACTGCACCAAAAATCGAAGGCGGTCAACACCTGAACGTTAACGTTCTTAAGCGTGAAACGCTAGAAGACGCAGTTGCAAACCCAGAGAACTACCCACAGCTAACAATCCGTGTATCTGGTTACGCGGTACGTTTCAACTCTCTAACTCCAGAGCAGCAACGTGACGTAATCGCTCGTACTTTTACTGAGTCTCTATAATTCACAGTAAAACAAGTTAACGTAAGTATTTAAAAAAGCGCCGAAAGGCGCTTTTTTTTGATCTTCAGTCTCTAAACTCACCCTGTTCAAAAATCCATCACAGATCGCAAAATCAAATACATCATCAATTAAGTAAAGTTTTTTATTTACAAACATTAGTAAAGAATCTAGTTTATAAATAAATAACTTTACTAAGTGAGTTGGCTATGTTTTTGAAATCGGCTTCATCCCTAGAAGACTTTCTTCACTACAACGCAAAGTTTGCGTTCGAATACGGTGATCGTCTAACCAATCACCTCCCAATGACGGTGATCGCCTACAAGCAACTCAATGCAAAAACAGAGATCATAAATCACTTTATTCAGCAGTACACTCCGCGATTAACCACGCTAAATCACAGTCAGCAAAATTTACTGGATGCGCGAATAGAGTCATACCTCTCACGATTCTCCGAAAATGACGTGGGTGCAGTATTAAAAAAGAAACTTGAAGCACTTAGCGCTAACTTTGGTTCAGCAGCCTTCCATGCACTGATTCGGTTAAGCTATGCGGTTCAAGCAGATAGCCATTTGGAGATCGCACTCGCACTGATCTACTGGGAAGATCAATACACTCCTTTACCTAAGTTCGAAATCAGCGATCAATACACTGCCGAAGAGCAACTTAACTTTGCCGCCAGACTATTTGGTGATCACCACTTTCAACCGGGGATCATTGATGATCGAATCAATGAAGCTGTCCGCCATTCGAATTTTCATCTTATCTCCTCATCTCCGTCGTCTCTTACGCTTGAAGAAGTGGCTGAATTCATCTTGCAGCAGTTCTATCACACTAATGACTTCACTCTGCTCCATGGTGTGACAGGCTTTCACGCCTTTAACCATCTACTTCCATACATGAGTGACAAAGAGCTCGCACTTAGGCAGTTCTGGCAAGCTTACGTTGCTGCCTTCAGCACCACTCAAAAGCCTTTTCAACCCAGAATACTGATCAAGGATAAGACGGAGAGTCAGCAGTTAGATTCTTGGAGGGCAATGATTTCCCGAGCTTTTTCTAGTTCAGATGATCACACAATTAAGGTGACTTACAGCTGCTATTGGCTATCAAGTCGCTTCCCTAACCAAAACTATCAGCAAGCCATCGAAATGCGATTACAACAGGAGGGCCTATGAAAGCCTTTGTCGAACACGCCAACATTACCGTCACGAACCTAGAGAGAACGATTCACTTTCTGCAAACCGCCATGCCGGACTTTCAAATTCGACATCAAGGGAAAAACACCAAGCGATGGTGTCATCTAGGTACAGAAGATAGCTACCTTGCCTTGCAAGAACCTGAACCGGAGCACGTACAAACTTGTCAGCGCGAAGCATACAATGATCTTGGTTTGAACCATGTTGGCTTCGTTGTAGATAACATCAATGAAGTGTCACAACGTTTAATCGCCGCAGGGTTTCGAAACGATGATGAAGTCATGGATGAAACCTATCGCAAGCGTTGTTACGTGTTCGACCAAGACGGTATTGAGTGGGAATTTGTTGAGTACGTGGTAACAGAACCAAGCCTAAAAAATAGCTATGAGGAGGCTTGATATGGCAACAAAAATTGCAATCGTCTACTTCTCTCATGGCGGTAATACCAAACAAATCGCAACAAAAGTAGCCGAGGGAGTGGAACAGTGCGACGTACAGCCAACCTTGTTTGAAATAGTGGGCGATGATATTCAAGCTGGTCGCTATAGCAAGACTGAAGTGTTCCACGAGCTTAGCGAATATGACGCCATCCTATTTGGCAGCCCAACCTACATGGGCAGTGCTGCTGCACAGTTTAAAGCCTTCATGGACGCAAGCAGCGACAGTTACTGCAAAGGGATTTGGCGCGACAAGATTGCCGCAGGCTTTACTTCAGGTGGCAGTATCAACGGAGAGCAGCAACAAACCCTGTTAAGCTTCTTCGTATTAGCCAATCAACACGGAATGCTTTGGGCAGGGCTCGACACGTCAGTTCATGTTGACGAACTTGGCCTAAACAGAACCGGCTCAAGTATTGGCTTGGTGTCCAGTCACGACGAAAATGGGCAACTTCATCCAAATGATTTAGAGACTGCTCACCATTTCGGTAAACGCATTGCCTTGTTAGTTAAATAGCCGTTTGGCTCGATTTAAGAAACAATGAAGGAAAGCACCCAGTCGCTATGCTCGGACCAAAGTAGTTTAATGGCCATGAGCATAGACATCACAATCACCAGAGGGCGAATCCACTTCTGACCTTTTGAAATTACGACTTTGGCGCCCAAACGAGCACCAAGGAAACCACCAAGTGCCATTACTAAACCCAGCTCCCACACAGGCAAGCCCGCTAGAATGAAGAATAGAAGCGCCGCGATGTTCGAAGTGAAGTTCAGCACTTTAGTTCGAGCGGTTGCATCGACAAGTGAAAAATGCCCAATCACCACAAAACAGACGGTGAAAATTGAGCCCGTTCCCGGACCAAAAAAGCCATCATAAAAACCCACGCCGCCACCCACGGAAAGCGCAAACAAAGACTCCGACATCTTTTGCTTACTGGTTGACTCTTTGGTTTGTGGCGCTAGTAAGAAATAGAGCGATATTGCAATCAGCAAAATAGGGATTAGGCTGGTGAGCAAACTGGCATCAATGTACTGCACCAGTTCAGCCCCCAGAGCGGAACCAACAAAGGTGCAGACTATCGCCCACTTCATCTCTTTAATGCTGACTAAACCATTGCGCACAAAGTACCAACTCGCGGAGAAGCTACCGAAAGAGCTTTGTAGCTTATTCGTGGCCAGCGCTTGCGTTGGCGGAACGCCTGCGGCCAAAAGTGCAGGCAAGGTTAATAGCCCACCGCCCCGGCCATTGCATCGATGAACCCAGCCACAGTAGCGACGGCAAATAGCAGTGCGAAGATTTCGAAAGTCAGTTCCATAAATCCCTTGGTATTACAATAAGTAAGTTGGCAAACAGAGCAAGCTGCTAAACATGACAGCTTATTCCAACTGCGTCTAGAGCCGTAAGATTAGGATTTGGTTAATTCTCTCATTAAAACAAAAAGCCCGCTTAATAGCGGGCTTTCAGATTAATGCTCAAGATAACCAATTATGCTTGGTCAGCTTTCACTTTCGCGTGAAGTTCTTGAACCGATGTTACCGATGTCTTTGCATCAGCTGTGTGAGCCATACACGTTGCGAACGCTGCGTTTAGCGTTGTTGTGTAGTTCACTTTCTCAGCTAGTGCACCGCGACGTAGAACTTTCGAATCTTCAATCGCTTGACGACCAGCAGCCGTGTTCACGATGTAGGTGTATTCGTTGTTCTTGATACGGTCAAGAATGTGCGGACGACCTTCGTGTACTTTGTTCACTAGACGTGGGTTGATACCTGCTTCACCTAGGATTACCGCAGTACCGTGTGTTGCATCTAGCTGGTAGCCAAGCTTTGAAAGCTTAGACGCTAGGTCTACAACGCGCTCTTTGTCGCCTTCACGAACTGACAGTAGTGCACGACCACCTTCTGGGTAAACATTGCCACAACCTAGTTCTGCTTTCGCGTAAGCTTCAGCAAATGTCGTACCCACACCCATAACTTCACCTGTTGAGCGCATTTCTGGGCCTAACAGTGGGTCAACACCTGGGAACTTGTTGAACGGTAGAACAACTTCTTTCACCGAGTAGTATGGTGGGATGATCTCTTTAGTGAAGCCTTGCGACTCTAAAGATTGGCCTGCCATTACACGAGCAGCAATCTTAGCGATTGGTGCACCTGTTGCTTTCGATACAAACGGTACTGTACGTGCAGCACGTGGGTTTACTTCGATTAGGTAAACCTTGTTGTTCTTAACGGCAAACTGAGTATTCATTAGACCACGAACACCTAGCTCAAACGCCAGTTTCTCAACTTGCTCACGCATCACGTCTTGGATTTCTTGGCTTAGCGTGTAAGCAGGCAGTGAACATGCAGAGTCACCAGAGTGAACACCTGCTTGCTCAATGTGCTCCATGATACCGCCGATTACTACGCGCTCACCATCACAAATCGCATCGATATCGACTTCAACCGCGTCGTCTAGGAAGCTATCAAGTAGTACTGGAGATTCGTTAGAAACACTTACCGCTTCGTTGAAGTAGCGACGTAGATCTTGCTCGTCGTATACGATTTCCATCGCACGACCACCAAGAACGTATGAAGGACGTACAACCAATGGGAAACCGATTTCGCGAGATTTCTCTACCGCTTGCTCCATTGTTGTTACTGTCGCGTTTTCTGGCTGTAGTAGGCCTAGACGTTCAACAGCAACTTGGAAACGCTCACGGTCTTCTGCACGGTCGATTGCATCTGGGCTAGTACCGATGATTGGCACGCCAGCCGCTTCTAGTGCGCGAGCCAGTTTCAGTGGTGTTTGACCACCGTACTGAACGATAACGCCTTTTGGTTTTTCAACGCGAACGATAGACAGTACATCTTCCAGCGTTACTGGTTCAAAGTACAGACGATCAGACGTGTCGTAGTCGGTTGATACTGTCTCTGGGTTACAGTTAACCATGATGGTTTCGTAACCGTCTTCACGAAGTGCTAGCGCTGCGTGTACACAACAGTAATCGAATTCGATACCTTGACCGATACGGTTTGGACCGCCACCAAGAATCATGATCTTGTCTTTGTCAGTTGCGTTCGCTTCACACTCTTCATCGTAAGATGAGTACATGTAAGCCGTATCAGATGAGAACTCCGCCGCACACGTATCAACGCGCTTGTAAACCGGGTGGATATCGTGCTGATCACGTAGACGACGAATTTCGCTTTCTGCTACACCTAGGATCTTCGATAGGCGAGCATCAGCAAAGCTTTACGCTTAAGCTTTTTCAGTTCTTGCTTATCAAGACCAGCAAAGCCTTTCGCTTTTAGCTCTTCCTCTAGCTTCACAAGCTCTTCGATTTGAACTAGGAACCAACGGTCGATTTGCGTTAGGTTGAAAACACCATCAACAGATAGGCCAGCGCGGAATGCGTCTGCAATGTACCAGATACGCTCAGCGCCCGCTTCTTTTAGTTCGTGACGAATTTTAGACAGTGCATCTGGTGCATCTAGGTCAACCATTTCATCAAAACCAGTCGCGCCAACTTCTAAGCCGCGAAGCGCTTTTTGTAGTGACTCTTGTTGGTTACGGCCGATAGCCATAACTTCACCAACAGACTTCATCTGAGTCGTTAGACGGTCGTTAGCGCCTGCAAATTTCTCGAAGTTAAAACGAGGAATCTTAGTGACTACGTAGTCGATAGTTGGTTCGAACGATGCAGGTGTTGCGCCGCCAGTGATGTCATTCATTAGCTCATCAAGCGTGAAACCAACAGCCAGCTTCGCAGCAATCTTAGCGATTGGGAAACCTGTCGCTTTAGACGCTAGAGCTGAAGAGCGAGATACACGTGGGTTCATCTCGATGATAACCATACGGCCATCTTTCGGGTTGATACCAAACTGTACGTTTGAACCACCTGTCTCAACACCGATTTCACGTAGTACTGCTAGCGATGCGTTACGCATCAGTTGGTACTCTTTATCAGTTAGAGTCTGTGCTGGTGCAACTGTGATTGAGTCACCCGTGTGGATACCCATTGGATCGAAGTTTTCAATCGCACATACGATAATACAGTTGTCCGCTTTATCACGAACTACTTCCATCTCGTACTCTTTCCAACCGATAAGTGATTCATCGATTAGAAGTTCATTCGTTGGAGAAAGATCTAGGCCGCGGCGACAGATCTCTTCGAACTCTTCTTTGTTATAAGCGATACCACCGCCAGTACCACCCATAGTGAATGATGGACGGATGATACAAGGGAAGCCAACCATATCTAGAACAGCGTAAGCTTCTTCCATGGTTTTCGCAGTGTCTGCACGTGGACACTCAAGGCCGATAGATTTCATCGCTTTATCAAAGCGAGAACGGTCTTCTGCTTTATCGATAGCGTCTGCAGTTGCGCCGATCATCTCAACGCCGAACTCTTCAAGCACACCGTGCTTTTCAAGATCTAGAGCACAGTTAAGCGCAGTTTGACCACCCATAGTAGGCAGTACTGCATCTGGCTTCTCTTTCGCAATGATGTTGCGAACCACTTCCCACTGGATTGGCTCGATGTAAGTCGCATCCGCCATCTCTGGGTCAGTCATAATAGTTGCAGGGTTAGAGTTAACCAGAATAACTCGGTAACCTTCTTCACGAAGCGCTTTACACGCTTG
This sequence comes from Vibrio mexicanus, assembly GCF_001012815.1. GTDB lineage: Bacteria > Pseudomonadota > Gammaproteobacteria > Enterobacterales > Vibrionaceae > Vibrio > Vibrio mexicanus. The sequence continues at coordinate 117,985 of NZ_JYJP01000109.1, read as the reverse complement.
CGCGCCAGAGTAGTCAAACTCACAAGCCTGACCGATAACAATCGGGCCAGCACCAAGAATAAGAATACTTTGAATGTCAGTACGTTTTGGCATTGTCTAAGACTCCGAATTACGCTTTGTGCTGTTTAATTAGTTCAATAAAGTGGTCAAATAGTGGCGCAGCGTCGTGTGGACCTGGGCTCGCTTCTGGGTGACCTTGGAAGCTGAACGCTGGCTTATCTGTACGATGGATACCTTGTAGAGTACCGTCGAATAGAGACTTATGAGTCGCACGTAGGTTCTCTGGTAATGTCTCTTCGTCTGCAGCAAAACCGTGGTTTTGAGACGTGATCATTACAACGTTACGATCTAGGTCTTTAACTGGGTGGTTTGCACCGTGGTGACCAAACTTCATCTTCACTGTCTGAGCGCCAGACGCTAGAGCAAGGATTTGGTGACCAAGACAGATACCAAAGATTGGTAGGCCTTTATCTAGGAATACTTTTGTCGCTTCAATTGCGTAAGTACAAGGAGCTGGGTCACCAGGGCCGTTTGATAGGAAAACGCCATCTGGGTTCATTGCTAGTACTTCTTCAGCTGGAGTTTGAGCCGGAACAACCGTTAGGCGGCAGCCGCGGTCAACAAGCATGCGCAGGATGTTGCGTTTTGCACCGAAGTCGTAGGCAACAACGTGGTATGGCAGCTCTGAATCTGCTTTCGCTTCAGGAAGTCCACCCGTAAGCGTCCACGAACCTTGTTTCCATTGATACGCTTCTTTTGTTGTAACCTCTTTCGCAAGATCCATTCCTTTCAAGCCAGGGAACTCTTTAGCTTTAGCCAGTGCTAATGCTTCATCAAGGTTGTTACCTGCAACGATACAACCGTTTTGCGCACCTTTTTCACGAAGAATACGAGTCAGCTTACGCGTGTCGATATCAGCGATACCTACAATGTTTTGCGACTTTAAGTAATCAGAAAGAGATTGTTCATTACGGAAGTTAGAAGCGATAAGAGGGAGATCGCGAATCACAAGGCCTTGTGCATGAATTGAAGAGGATTCTTCATCTTCGGAATTGGTTCCGGTATTGCCAATGTGAGGGTAAGTTAAAGTAACGATTTGTTGAGAATAGGAAGGATCAGTGAGGATTTCTTGGTACCCCGTCATCGAGGTGTTAAAAACGACTTCACCAACAGCAGAACCATCTGCTCCAATGGACTCACCGTGGAATACTGTCCCATCTTCTAGGACTAGCAGTGCTGACTTACTCAAGACAACCTCCAGAATAAAAATGCATTAAAATTGATTTAATTTGCAAATCTACCTTCCTTTTACGCCATAAATAGCGTTTTTATGGAAATTAGACAAATTGGCGGTATTCTAGTGATGCCTGTGACTTGTGTCAACTAACAATGATAAATAATTATCTCTTTTAAGGCTCTATATGCAATTTTCCTTCTCAAAAGGTTAAAAAAACATGTTTACTAACCTTTGAGTGGTCGAAATCAAAAAAATTCACTCCATAACCTCAGTCGAACATCCATCACTAACCATATCGCCTTTATAAATTCGCGCAACCGATAACAATAGACAGTTTAATTGATCTTTTGACCAGTTAAGGCAAAAAAACACAATAAAAGAGGTAAATAATAAATTAAGTAGAGATATCTAAGGATGAAGGGGAGAGTTAATTGGAAGCGAAATATAGCTAGATAAGAAAAGCGCCAGACAAGTCTGGCGCATAAATATGTATTAGATGTCATTGAGACCTAAAACATCGGTCATGGTATAGAAACCAGCCTGTTTTTCATTCAACCAAACCGCAGCTTTCACCGCACCGTTGGCAAATGTCATGCGATCGGTCGCTTTGTGAGTGATCTCAACGCGTTCACCAATATCAGCAAACATCGCAGTGTGCTCACCAATAATGTCACCTGCACGAATAGTCGCAAAACCAATCTCATCTTTAGTTCGCTCACCTGTGATACCTTCACGAGCATAGACCGCAACATCATTTAGTTGGTTGCCCATTGCACCTGCAATCGCTTCACCCATGCCAATCGCAGTACCTGAAGGTGCATCGACTTTATGGCGATGGTGCGCTTCGACAATCTCGATGTCAGTGTAATCACCCATAACCTTCGCCGCTTTTTCAAGTAGCTTGAATACTAGGTTTACACCCACTGAGTAGTTTGGAGCCATAACAACTGGAACCGATTTTGCGAACTCGTCGATCAAGCTGCGCTCTTCATCTGTAAAACCGGTTGTGCCAATGATGATCTTCTTGCCGTATTTTTTACACAGCTCTAGATTTGCCAAAGTGCTTGCTGGCGCAGTGAAGTCTATGATCACATCAAATTCTTCGATGCTTTTTTCTAGATCATCGACCAATGCGATGTCCAGCTTGCCTTCACCACATAACTCACCAACATCAACGCCAACGAGTGAAGACTCTGGTCGCTCAGAACCTGCACCGAATCTTGCTTGCTGATTAGCTAACGTTGCTTTGACGAGATTTCGCCCCATGCGCCCTGCCGCTCCTGCGACTGCAATTTTCACCATTGCTGTTCTCCATTCATTCTGTACAAGGTGTTCAAACACCTCATTCCTAACCAATCTAACTAACCTATCAACAATCCAATCCGCTGGCTAGACTTAATACCCAAGTGACTTCAAGATACAGGATTCAGTGCGAGGTCACTGATTCTAGTTCAAGGCAAATGGCGCAGCGGAATAACGCGTTATTTCCAAGTCATTTAACGCTGAAATTGAAACAGTGACACGCTCCCAGAGGGCGAGTTTGCCTAGCTCGCACACTTTGTTAACGATTCTTAATTTAGAACCACTAGATTCTCGAATCGTTGCCGCGTTTGCAAGCTAGGCAATTCTCGCTGAAACACGTATCTTGAGGTTACTTGGGTATAGTAAACTCTTTCACAACTCTTTCAACGATTGGTGTGTTTGCCTCTGGAAATGTGTATGCCGGAAGATTGGACACTTCTACCCACTCTCCTTGTTGACCCTCTTTGCCATAGGCCTCCCCTTCAAAAGAAGAGACAAGGATAAAGTCAAAAGTGAGCGACTTATCGGTGTAATCAAATTCAAAGTGTTCGTAAGGCGACTGCTGCGTCACCTGAATACCAATCTCTTCATTTAGCTCTCGCGCCATCGCAGCTTCAATACTTTCGCCAGCTTCAACTTTGCCACCGGGAAACTCCCAAAATCCACCTTTGTGCTTGTCATCTGGTCGCTTAGTGATAAACACTTTCGACTTATCGGCATTGAAGATAATACCAGCGACGATATGAACTCGTTTCATTAAAATTTCCTCAAAAAAAGAGTCGCCTAGGCGACTCTTGATCATTTACTTGTCAGCAATACTTTACTGCATCAATGTCTTCAATCTTTAAGAGATCTTACCGTGACATTGTTTGTACTTCTTGCCGCTACCACATGGACAAGGCTCATTACGACCCACTTTACGCTCATCACGAACCATAGGTTGTGCAGCACCTTGCTCAGCTTCATCACCTTCTGCAAGTGGATTTTGTGCATTTGCATGTTGAGCCTGTGCACGACGCGCTGCTTCTTCAGCTTGAGCGCGGCGCTGGGCTTCCATGCGTTCAACCTCTTCTTGCTGTTGAACACGAACTTTAGAAAGAATCGCGATAACATCAAACTTCAAAGACTCGAGTAGACCTTCGAACAGTTCAAACGACTCGCGCTTGTACTCTTGTTTCGGGTTTTTCTGAGCATAGCCACGTAGGTGAATACCTTGACGAAGGTGATCCATCGCCGCTAGGTGCTCTTTCCATAGCGTGTCTAGCGTCTGAAGCATAACTGATTTTTCGAAGTTACGAAGAACAGTCTCACCAACGGTTTCTTCTTTCGCTTTGTACACTTCCACTGCAGTTTCTAGAATCTTCTCACGAAGCGCTTCTTCATAAAGCTTATCGTCGTCTTCTAACCACTGTTTAACTGGAGCATCGATGTCGAAGTCGTTCTTCAAACGCTCTTGAAGACCTTCCACATCCCACATATCTTCCAGAGATTGTGGCGGAATGAACTCGTCGATCACTGAAGTGATTACATCTTCACGGTTTTGCGAGATCATGTCGCTGATATCATCAACGCTCATTAGCTCATCGCGCAGCTCATAAACTACTTTACGCTGGTCGTTGGCAACGTCATCGTACTCAAGAAGCTGCTTGCGGATGTCGAAGTTACGACCTTCTACTTTACGCTGTGCTTTTTCAATTGAGCGTGAAAGCATTTTCGATTCGATTGCTTCACCTTCATCCATACCACTCTGGATTAGGCTCGCCATACGGTCAGAAGTAAAGATGCGCAGCAATGAATCTTCCATAGATAGGTAGAAACGAGATGAACCCGCATCACCCTGACGACCAGAACGACCACGTAACTGGTTATCGATACGGCGAGATTCGTGACGTTCAGTACCGATGATGTGTAGACCACCCGCTTCTAGTACTTGATCATGAACGACTTTCCAGTCTGCTTTGATTTGGTCGATCTGCTCTTGAGTTGGATTCGTTAGCGCTTCAACTTTTGCCTGCCAGCTACCACCCAACACGATATCGGTACCACGACCAGCCATGTTGGTTGCGATAGTAACCGCACCTGGTATACCCGCTTCAGCAACAATTTCCGCTTCTTTCTCGTGGAACTTCGCGTTAAGAACGTTATGTTTGATCTTCGCTTTCTTCAGTGCGTTTGATAGAAGCTCAGATTTTTCGATCGTTACAGTACCAACCAAGCTTGGTTGACCTTTCGCAACGCGATCTTTGATATCTTCGATGATTGCGTTGAACTTTTCCGCCTCGGTACGGTAAACCACATCAGGCATATCGTTACGAATCATTGGCTTGTTAGTTGGGATAACAACCGTTTCCAAACCGTAGATAGATTGGAATTCAAACGCTTCTGTATCTGCAGTACCTGTCATGCCAGACAGTTTCTCGTACAGACGGAAGAAGTTCTGGAAGGTGATTGACGCAAGTGTTTGGTTTTCGTTTTGGATCTTAACGCCTTCTTTCGCTTCAACCGCTTGATGAAGACCTTCAGACCAACGACGACCTGGCATAGTACGACCAGTATGTTCATCAACGATAACCACTTCACCATCTTCATTCACGATGTAGTCCACGTTCTTCTCGAACAGAACATGAGCTCGAAGTGCCGCATTCACGTGGTGCAATAGGCTGATGTTGGTTGGAGAGTAAAGTGTGTCGCCCTCTTCCATCAAGCCGTTCTTAATCATCAACTCTTCAACAAACTCTTGACCCGTTTCAGTCAAGTGAACTTGCTTAGACTTCTCGTCCAGAGTGTAGTGACCGTCACCACGGTACTCTTCCGAGTCCTCTTGCTCTTGTCGCTTCAAGTGTGGGATCAGAGTATTGATGCGAGTGTATAGCTCAGAGCTATCTTCTGCTGGACCAGAGATGATAAGAGGAGTACGCGCTTCATCGATTAGGATTGAGTCAACTTCATCGACGATGGCAAAGAAACGAGCACGCTGAACACGGTCTTCACTGCGAAATGCCATGTTGTCACGTAAGTAATCGAAACCAAACTCGTTGTTTGTTCCGTACAGGATGTCTGCTTGGTAGGCTTCTTTCTTCTCTTGTGGAGGCATGTTTGGCACGTTAACGCCAACGCTCATCCCTAAGAATTCAAATAGTGGACGGTTTGTTTCAGCATCACGTTTTGCGAGGTAGTCGTTCACAGTAACCACGTGAACGCCTTTTCCTGGAAGAGCATTTAGGTATGCAGGCAAAGTTGCAGTCAGGGTTTTACCTTCACCAGTACGCATCTCTGCAATTTGACCAGCATTCAGTACCATACCACCGATAAGCTGTACGTCGAAGTGACGCATACCGTAAACACGCTTAGACGCTTCACGTACCGTCGCGAAAGCTTCTGGTAGCAGGTTATCTAATGATTCACCTTTCTCTAGACGCTCACGAAACTCGACAGTTTTCGCTTTTAGCTCTTCATCCGATAGAGCTTCAAACTGCGGCTCGTAGTTATTAATCTCTTTTACAATTTTTCGCAGGCGACGTAGCGTTCTATCGTTACGACTACCAAATACCTTTGTCAGTAGCTTAGCTATCATTTGCTGTGAATCTCTCTTTACTTAGACCGCACCGGATCTATCAAAAATACCTTCAGTCTCTTCCAGTTTGTAACTAAGGATACTGAGTTAAATCATGTATCACAGATATTGCGATGACAAACTTAGATTTCAAGGTGACAGTTAGAAATAATGCGGCTTAGTGTAAGGAATTTTGAGCTCTACGACCAATAGCAAATTGATTTGTTTGATGCATACTAAAATTTTATTTATGTTTTGCTCAAAGAATACGCTTTTAAGCCCTATCTACTCGCTTTGCTATCGATTACACTTGATCGTGTCAGCCCTTGAATTGATTGCCATGAGAGACCATAGACCTACCTTAACCAAAGAGCTTATCTCTGACTCTAAACTGTCTCAAATCCAAGAGCATGCGAAAGAGGTTTTAGAGATTGGTAACGCCTTGCAGGCAATTTTGCCCAAGAGTGCCCTTGAACATTGCCGGGTTGCGAATGTGCGAGGCAGTCACCTAATCATCGAAGTGGCAAACGCTAGCCTTAAAATGAAGCTCGACTACGACCGACTGAATATACTGAACCAGTTACGCAGCAAAGGCTACGCTCGTCTGATTTCAATCGAGCTCAAGGTTAATCCCGAACTTTATAGAAATACCTCTAATCACGCAGATAAACCAAGTGCCCCTGCTCGGCCACCTATTTCTCATAACGCTGCTGAGGCACTATTGATGGCCGCGACCGCTGCGCCTCCAAAAGTGAAAGCGCGTTTAGAACGATTAGCCAAACTTGCCGATAAAAGCCAGTAAACAACGCTAGCTGTTTGGAACATTAAGTAGGGCCTGAACTGCAGATACAGAAAAAGCGACAGATACAAAAAAGGCTAGGTTTTCACCTAGCCTTTTAAATTCTGTTCTAAACGTTGTCTTACGCTAACACCATGTTAGGTTCCGCAAAAGCAACAGGAGAGCCGACTTCTTCTTCAAAGGTTGCCCATTCCCAAGCTTCTTGGTCAGCAAGTACTGCGCGAAGAAGTTGGTTGTTCAAGCCGTGGCCTGATTTGAAAGCACGGAACTCACCAATGATTGCATGACCACACATGTATAGGTCGCCAATTGCATCAAGTACTTTGTGTGTAACGAATTCGTTCTCGAAACGAAGGCCTTCTTCGTTAAGAATGCGATACTCATCCAGTACAATTGCACAATCAAAGCTTCCGCCTAAACATAGGTTTTGAGACTGTAAGTATTCAATGTCACGCATGAAACCGAAAGTACGAGCGCGAGAAATCTCTTTCACAAAACCTTGCGATGAGAAATCAAATCGCAGGTGCTGTTCATCGCCATCAATTGCTGGGTGATTGAACTCAATTTCGAAGTCCATTCTAAAGCCATTGAAAGGAACAAACTCAGCCCATTTGTCACCGTCTTCGAAGCGTACAGGCTTCTTGATTCGAATGAATCGTTTCGGTGCATTCAATGTTTCGATACCTGCTTGTTGTAGCAAGTACACGAATGGGCTTGCGCTACCGTCCATAATTGGAATTTCCGGAGCATCGACTTCAACAATAATGTTGTCGATACCCATACCCGCCAATGCCGCGTTCAAGTGCTCTACCGTCGAGATACGAACACCTTCATCGTTAACAAGCGCTGTACACAACATAGTGTCGCGTACAGACTCAGGGTCTGCAGGAAAGTCTACAGGCGGGTTTACATCGGTGCGACGATATACGATACCTGTGTTTGCAGCAGCAGGTCGAAGAGTCAGTGTTACTTTACGACCAGAATGGAGACCCACACCAGTTGTTTTCACTATCTCTTTCAGAGTACGTTGTCTGATCATCTATAATGCCTCAATATCAGTGCCACAAAACTCGGCCGATGTAATTTTCGACCAAGAATCGTACCACAATTTTGAACACTGTCAAATTATGGCGTTTTATTAATCAGCCTGACGACGCAAGAATGCCGGAATATCCAAGTAGCCTTCTTTCTCTTTCGGCGCAGTACTCTGGCCTTGACCACCAGCAGTTGGAGCTGGTTTAGTCACAGGAGCCGTTGGCTGAGCAGTTACTTGTGGTTTTTCTTGCAAAGGTTGTGCCTGCTTTTCTTCCACTTTCGCTGCTGGTTGCGTAGCCTGTGTTTGAGGCTGTGCAGCAGGGGCTACTTTCGCTTTACCACCTGCAACCAACGTAATGTCTGGCTTCTTCTCGTTACCGATACCCGTCGCAACAACCGTTACGCGGATTTCTTCTGTCATATCAGGGTCTAACGATGTACCAATTACAACTGTAGCATTGTCTGAAGCAAATGCCTTAACGGTATTACCCACTGTTTCGAATTCGTCTAGACGCATATCCAAACCAGCAGTGATGTTAACCAGCACGCCTCGAGCTCCGGCAAGATCGATATCTTCAAGTAACGGGCTAGAAATTGCCGTTTCTGCCGCTTCTTCAGCACGATCTTCGCCTTTTGCCACACCACTACCCATCATTGCATGACCCATTTCCGACATTACGGTTCTAACATCCGCAAAGTCGACGTTGATCATACCAGGGCGTGTGATTAGCTCAGCAATACCTTGTACTGCGTTCTTAAGCACATCATTCGCGCTAGCAAAGGCTTCCAGTAGCGTTACGCCACGGCCAAGCACTTTAAGAAGCTTCTCGTTAGGAATCGTAATCAAAGAGTCAACATGCTTAGAAAGCTCTTCAATCCCTTGTTCAGCAAACGCCAAACGCTTCTTCCCTTCGAAGCTAAATGGTTTGGTTACTACAGCAACAGTCAGAACACCAAGCTCCTTTGCAACTTCAGCAATAACTGGAGCTGCACCTGTTCCTGTACCACCGCCCATACCAGCTGCGATAAATACCATATCGGCACCAGTAAGAACTTCTTTAATTCTTTCTCTATCTTCTAGAGCAGCATCACGTCCAACCTGAGGGTTTGCACCCGCACCGAGACCTTTTGTGATGTCACCACCAATCTGGATTACACTGCTAACGCTTGTTTTGCGTAGAGCTTGTGCGTCCGTATTGACACTGATGAATTCCACGCCTTCGATGGATTCACGTACCATGTGCTCAACGGCGTTACCACCACCGCCACCAACCCCAACGACTTTGATTACTGCATCGTCAGACATTTCCATCATCGGTTCAAACATGTGTTATCTCCGTTTTTCCTGCTACTCAGGTTAAAACTCTTTTTGTATCCAGTTACGCAAACGACCAAATAATGACGTTACTGACTGGCGCTTAGGCTCATTGTAATCAGTCTCGTCATTAATATGACTATCTTTTGCGTAATGAAGTAAACCAACCGCCGTAGAATGATACGGCTCTTTTACGTAATCTGTTAGTCCGCTCACCTCAAGAGGCTTGCCGACTCGAACTTGGTTGCGGAACACACGCTCCGCACACTCTACCAACCCTTCAATCTGTGCTGCGCCGCCTGTGAGTACGACTCCGGCCGCTAAGTGGTGCTTAATGCCCTCTTCACGCAACTTTTCTTGTGTAGTGTCGATAGTTTGGTTAACGAGCCCCATTAATTCAGTGTAACGAGGTTCAATCACTTCCGACAAGGTTTGTCTTTGCAAACTGCGGGATGGTCGACCTCCGACACTAGGAACGTTAACCGTGTCATCCTTACTGACTAGCTCACTAAGAGCACAGCCATATTTGACTTTAATCTCTTCAGCGTCGCTTACTGGTGTGCCAAACGCAAATGCAATATCACTTGTTACTGCATTGCCAGCATAAGAGAAGACTTCGGTATGTCTTAAGGCACCACCTGTCCAGATAGATACATCCATCGTACCTGCACCGATGTCGACAACACACACACCAAGCTCTCGCTCATCTTCTGTAATGACCGCATTACTTGCAGCCAATCCAGAGTACACCAACTGTTCAACCTTAAGGCCACAGCGTTCAACGGCTTTGATAATATTTCTCGCCATATCATTATGACAAGAAATTAAGTGTACGCTAACTTCCATACGCACACCTGATAAACCAAGCGGGTTTTTAATGCCCTCTTGGTAATCAATTGTAAATTCTTGAGGGATAACGTGCAGAATTTTTTGCTCGTCACCAATCTTGATAGATTTTGCGGTATGAATCGCTCTATCCATATCATCTTGGGAAACTTCTTCATCGGAGATAGTTCCCATGCCTTTTTCGATTCGGCTTGCGATATGTTTACCAGATAAAGAAATGAACACGCTACTGATCTGGCATTCCGCCATAAGCTCAGCCTGATCGATAGCACGCTGTACAGATTTCACTACCGACTCTAAATCATTAACGCCGCCTTTATCCATCCCACGAGAGGACTGGTACCTGCGCCGATGATGTTAATTTGGCCATCTGGTAAGATTTCACCGACTAAAGCGGATACTGTCGCTGTCCCGATATCAAGACCTACAATAATATTGTCATCAGCGATCTTCGTCATCTGTATTTTCTTGTCCTAACTCTTGTTCTGGAAACCAACCTACCGCGGCGCCAGTGTCGTATCTAAGATCAATATAGCTAACCCTATCGACATCAGTGCCTAAGTTCTTGTACAACGAGATAAAGCGCTCAATTCGCTGATGCAATGACTCTTTGCCTAATTCAAGCGCATGCCATTGTCTAAAATTATTTGCCAAGCTCTTCGCTCATTTAGGAGTAGCGTATTGATCGACAGTCCTAGGTCTTCAAACCTGGGGGAGATATCACGCCACACAGAAAGCACTTCGGTATTACTGCCCTCTGGCCCGTAGAGCTTTATTCGCTCTTCTCGTAGCTGACCAACATCACCATCAAAAATCACACCTGTTTCATTTAACAGGCTGATCCCATTCCAAATGGCTTCTGCTTTAAATTCTGTTAAGTAAACTTTTACAGTATCGGGCCACTGCTTACGAATCGATGCATTCGAAACCCAAGGGATCTCTTCAACACGCTCTTGCAAAGCATTAACGTCTTGAGACATAAACGTCCCAATATAATCGAGCTGGGCAAAAGCATTTTGTACGTCTTGAGCCGATACGTATTGCAAGTCACCTTGCAATACAATTTTGGAGAGAGGAAGTCGTTCATCATCCCACATCCACGATAACGTAGAGTGAAGAAGAGAGCCGACAAGCACAATAACCAAAAGTAAAAACATGCCGCCGGAAGCGTGCTGTTTTAGCTTTGGAAGATGGGGAATACGGAGACCTTGTTCTAAAGTACTTTTAATCAAAGTCCGTTATCCTTGCACGTAGCTTGCAATCTCTTTCCATGTCTCTTCAAAATAAAGCGTAAAAGTACTCACTTTAACTCTCGGATTATACTGAGCTATCTAAAAGTATCAATTGGCGAAAGTGATAAATCGAAGTTTGATAACGCCTTTCTGAACAAAACTTCGACTTTCAGCCCCAACGATTAGTTTTGCTGCATTTTATTGATATTCAACTCAAGAGCAGCAAGCTGCTTAGCCACTTTACCAACATCGCCTGCGCCCTGAGTAAGTACTAGGTCACCATCTTGTAAAACATTAGCTAAAACAGCAGGTAAGGTGTCATTTTCAGCAACAAAAATTGGATCGATACGTCCTCGGCTGCGAATGGTGCGGCACAATGCGCGGCTATCTGCCCCCGCAATCGGTTGCTCACCCGCCGAGTACACATCAAGCATGATTAAAACATCAACTTGATCGAGAACATTGGCAAAATCATCGTATAGATCGCGTGTACGGCTGTAACGATGAGGTTGGAAGATCATCACTAGTCGTTTGTCTGCCCAACCGCTACGAGCAGCTTGTATGGTTACGTCCACTTCTGTCGGGTGGTGCCCATAATCATCAACAAGCATCGCATTGCCATTACCTGTATCAAACTCTCCAAGATGATCAAAGCGTCGGCCTGTGCCTTGAGTGCCAACCATGGCATTCATGATAGCTTCGTCACTAATATCATCTTCCGTTGCCACGGCAATTGCAGCTGCTGCATTAAGCGCGTTATGACGGCCCGGAATGTTCAAAGTGATCGCAAGATCGGCTTTACCTTCACGTACAACGGTGAATTTACCTTGCTGGCCTTCTTGTCGGTAATTTTCAATTCGAACATCGGCATCATCGGAGAAACCATAAGTGATCACCTGACGGCTTACTTTTGGAGCCAACTCTCGAACCACAGGATCATCAATACATAAGATCGCTTGGCCGTAAAACGGCAAGTTATGTAAGAAGTCGATGAATGTCTGTTTAAGTGTTTCAAAGTCGCCGCCATAGGTATCCATATGATCGGCTTCAATATTGGTGACAATACTTACCATTGGCTGCAGGTGAAGGAAAGATGCATCACTTTCATCGGCTTCTGCGATAAGGATTCGGCTTGAACCTAAACGCGCGTTCGTGCCCGCACTTTTCACAAGACCGCCATTAACGAAGGTTGGATCAAGGCCTGCTTCTGAGTAGATCTGAGTGACCAGTGCCGTAGTGGTTGTCTTACCATGAGTACCCGCAACCGCGATTCCATGTCTGAATCGCATCAGCTCTGCCAGCATCTCAGCACGACGCACAATCGGCACTCGCATTTCGCGCGCAGCAATAATCTCTGGGTTTTCTTCATTAATGGCAGTAGAGACTACAACAACGCTGGCTTTAGCCACATTACTCGCTTGGTGGCCGATATAAACCGTCGCCCCTTTCTCAGTTAAACGCTGAGTAACTGGGTTTTCCGCAATATCTGAGCCCGTGATTTGATAGCCTTCATTTAGCAGAACTTCCGCAATACCACTCATTCCAGCACCACCAATACCAATGAAGTGGATGCTCTTAACACGGCGCATTTCTGGAACCATAGCGCGAATTTGAGCTAGGTCTTGTGTATGTTCTATTGTCATATTCTTTGTCTCTTTATTTGCCTGAGGCTGCAATACTTTGAATTGCCTCAGCCACTTTAATGTCTGCATCGAGTTTTGCCGCTTCACGCGCTGCGATGGACATTTCTAAAATTTTTTCTCTAGTCAGCTCTGAAATTTGCTCAGCTAAACCATCCGCCGTCAGTTGCGGCTGTTCAATCATTTTGGCCGCGCCACACTCAACCAAATGGTCGGCGTTTAATGCCTGCTGTCTATCTTTATGCATGAAAGGAATAAAAATAGCCGCGACACCCGCTGCTGATACCTCTGATACAGTTAAAGCACCAGAGCGACAAACTAGCAAATCTGCCTGTTCATAGGCTTGAGCAACATCATCAATAAACTCAACAACCTGAGCATTTTTAACGCCGGCACTCTGATAAGCTTGTTCGACTTCTTGTTGTCGGTTCTTACCCGCTTGATGAACAACTTGGTAGCCTTCACCTAACTGGGATAACGCAAGCGGTAAGGTCGTATTTAAAATTTGCGCGCCTTGCTCCCGCCCATTACCAATATCTGAATATCACCCTCGCGATTTGCTAGGCGATTTTGTGGTGCAGGAATTTGAGTGACGTCTTCACGTACTGGATTACCCACAACTTCAGCATCAGAAAACGCCCCAGAGAATGCTTGGAACACCTTGGTAGCCACTTTCGACAACCATTGGTTAGTTAAGCCCGCAACCGCATTTTGCTCGTGCAGTACCACTGGAATACCCATTGATTTAGCTGCTATTCCGCCAGGACCGCTAACGTAACCGCCCATCCCTAAAACGACATCCGGCTTCCAAGCAACATATGCTCACGCGCCTGCTTTACTGCATTAAGGATCTGAAACGGTGCTTTTAACAACTTAAGCACACCTTGGCCTCGTAGGCCCTTCACTTTAATGAAGTCGATTTCGATGCCATGCTTAGGCACTAAATCAGCTTCCATACGATCAGCGGTACCCAACCAGCGGATTTCCCATCCTTGCTCTTGAAGCTTCTTAGCAACTGCCAAACCGGGGAAAACATGTCCACCCGTACCACCAGCCATTACCATTAAGCGCTTATTCTTTTTCATCGTTCTCTATTTCTTCTTTTGCTATGTCGTCTTGCTGGGAGCCACCATCAAGGCGACATTCATGATCAATTCGCAGCAAAATGGATACTGCAATTGCCATAATAATTAAACTTGAACCACCATAACTGATCAAAGGTAAGGTTAAGCCTTTGGTCGGGACCATGCCCGCAGCCGCCCCCACATTAACCAAGGTTTGGAAGGCAAACCAAATACCGATACCAAAGGCAAGATAACCGCCAAAGTTATGTTCATGCTCGAACGCTTTCTTACCAATGAAGACCGCTTTTAGCACCAAGCTAAAGATCAGCATGAGAACTAATACGACGCCGACAAAGCCTAACTCTTCGGCCAATACGGCAAATACAAAGTCGGTATGCGCTTCTGGGAGATATTCGAGTTTTTGAATTGAGTTACCCAAACCTTGTCCAAACCACTCACCACGCCAAAAGCCATCAAGGATTGAGTCAGCTGATAACCGCTTCCAAATGGATCTTCCCACGGGTCAAGGAATGAGGTCACACGACGAACACGGTAGGGTTCTGCTGCAATCAATGCAATAACGGCCACGATTCCTGCCACCATCAGGGCAATAAACTGTGTGAGCTTAGCCCCTGCGACAAACAGCATGCCAAATAGCGTCACCAGCATAACGATCACGGTTCCTAAATCCGGCTGACCAAGTAGCAAGATCGCCAATGCACCGAACACCACAATGGGCTTAAAGAAGCCGCCAAAGAAGGTTGAGCGCACTTCATCTTGTTTTCTGACCAAATAGCCAGACATGAAGATAAACAGCGAAAGCTTGGCAACTTCTGCAGGCTGGAGGTTAAACAGCCCTAGTGGGATCCAACGCGAAGCACCGTTTACTGATTTACCCGCGACTAACACGACAATCAGCAAGACAAAAGAGATACCTAAGAGCACAGAGCTGTACTGTAACCAACGCTGCAAAGGGATTTGCAAAACCGCTGTCGAGACCATCAGTGACAGAATTAAAAATACCGCATGACGAAACATGAAGTGAAACGGCTGATCGGTCAGCCTTGAACTTACAGGAAACGAAGCAGACGTCACCATCACTAGACCAATTAACATCAGGCCTAGTGATATCCATACTAACTGCCTATCGAACAGCGCGTCTGGCGTGTGAGTGGTAAACCAACCTTTTGTCGCTCCGAGCATTCCACGTAAACTCATTCAAGATCCCTATTTTTGAGTATACTGGCGGGCAATATCGGTGAACGCGTCACCTCTAGCATGAAGTTCGGGAACTGATCGAAGCTTGCACAAGCCGGTGACAACATAATCATATCGCCAGCCTGAGTTTGTGGACTCACAACTTCAATCGCTTCGGGCATAGTTGAGAAATATCTTGCTGATGGATGAAGAGAGAGAAACTCCTTACCATCCGCGCCATAGCAACAAAGCTGAACATTTAAGTTACCCAGAGCTGGCGCAAGTTCCGAGAAATCGGCACCTTTGCCATCACCACCAACAAGCAGATATAAGGTGCCTTCTAACTCTAAGCCAGACAGAGCCGCTAAGGTGCTCGCGACGTTGGTCGCTTTTGAGTCATTCACCCATTTCACACCATCTTTTTCTGCTACCACTTGGCAGCGATGAGTAAGACCCGTGTATGAGGTAAGCGCTTCAAGGCCTTGGCGGTAGTCGATACCCGCTTGCTTGAGAAGCGCAATCACAACAAGCGCATTCGCCACATTGTGGCGACCAACTAAAGATAACTTCGAAGTTGGGAGTATAGGTAACTTGTTGTCACTCAGCCACTCAACACCATCCTTAGTGATAACCTCAAACTGAGCTTCGTTTTCGACACTAAATTCAACAAGATTCAAGTTCTTGCTATCAGGGTAAGTCGCCTTGTCATCTAAGTTCACAACGCAAGCAGAAGCATGTTCAAAAATACGTAATTTCGCCTCACGGTAATCCGCCATACCTTCATAGCGATCCATGTGGTCTTCAGAAAGATTCAAAAATGCGGCGGCGACAAGAGGCAAACTAGACGTGGTTTCAAGTTGGAAGCTAGACAGCTCCAAGACGTAAAGATCCACTTCCTGCTCCAGTAAATCTAAAGCCGGAACACCAATGTTACCGCCAATAGCAGTCTTCACACCGCACGCATTGGCAACCACACCTGTCAGATCGGTAACGGTACTTTTGCCATTCGAGCCTGTGATTGCGATAACTGGCTTATCGACTTGCCACGCGAACAGCTCGATATCACCCACAACAGTTGTTCCTGCTTTAACAACGGTTTGAATCTCTGGCGTCGCTAGAGCAATACCAGGGTTGGTCACCACCAGATCCGCATCTTCTAGCCACTGGGTATTCCAGCTACCTGAATACAGCTCGACGCCATCAGGTAAAGATTCTTTTCCTGGAGGATTATCGCGAGTATCAATAACGCGTATGTTTAAGGGTAACTCTAAACGTTTGAGGTGCTTAACGACAGAGAGCCCGGTAATACCGAGCCCACATACCACGACATTTTTAATGTGTTGCCAACGTTCCATGCTAACTCATTGAAAGTGATTACTTAATTGGAAAGAACTGGTCATCCAGAACGATTAACGTACTTTAAGTGTCGCCAGTCCGATCAATACTAGAACAATTGAAATGATCCAAAAACGCACAATAACTCGCGGCTCTGGCCAGCCTTTTAGCTCGTAGTGATGATGGATAGGAGCCATGCGGAAAATTCGCTGACCACGCAACTTATATGAGCCAACTTGTAAGATAACCGACAAGGTTTCCATTACAAATACACCGCCCATAATGACAAGTACAAATTCTTGTCTCACTAGTACCGCAATCGTACCTAGAGCACCGCCTAGCGCTAGCGAGCCCACATCGCCCATAAAGACTTGCGCTGGATAGGTGTTAAACCACAAGAAACCTAAACCCGCCCCCACAATCGCCGTACAAACAATCACAAGCTCTGAAGCCATTGGAATATGCGGGATGTGCAGATACTCTGCGAAATTAACGTTACCTGTCGCCCATGCAATCGCCGCAAAGCCCGAGGCCACTAAAACTGTTGGCATGATTGCAAGACCGTCGAGACCATCGGTTAAGTTAACCGCATTACTGGTTCCTACAATCACAAAGTAAGTCAGAATAATGTAGAACAGTCCCAGCTGAGGCATGATGTCTTTGAAGAAAGGCACTACCAGCTGAGTTGCTGCTGTATCTTTGCCGTGTGCGTAAAGCGCAAATGCCACGATCAACGCAATCGCTGATTGCCAAAAATACTTCCAACGGGCGATAAGGCCATCGGTGTTCTTACGCACCACTTTACGATAATCATCGACAAAACCGACTGCGCCATAACCACCAAGTACCGCTAGAACTGCCCAGACGTAAGGGTTGCTCAGGTCCGTCCAAAGCAATACGGTAATAATGATTGCCGCTAAAATCATGACTCCGCCCATGGTCGGCGTGCCGCGCTTACTAAAATGCGATTCAGGGCCATCGTTACGAACGACTTGGCCAATCTGAAGCATTTGAAGACGTCTAATTAAGCGTGGTCCCATCCAAAGCGACAGACCAAGTGCGGTTAACACACTAACGATGGCTCTGAATGACAAGTATTCAAATAGACGAAAAAAAGAAAAATATGGCTGTAATAACTCTGCTAGCCAAATGATCATGAGTATTTCTCCTTCAAAGCAGTAGCGACTTTACTCATACCCGCACTGTTAGCACCTTTCACTAATAATGTGTGCGTTTGAGTATCGTGCTTAACCAGCTGCTGCTCAATATACTGAATCATGCTTTCATGATTACTAAAGTGCTTTCCATGACATACGTCGCTGATCGCTTTTGCGTCATCACCAAATGTCAGGACATGCTCAAATTTAAACGGTGCAGCATGTTCTCCAACTTGCCGATGAAGTGCAAGGCTTTCCTCACCTAACTCTGCCATATAGCCTAA
This sequence comes from Vibrio mexicanus, assembly GCF_001012815.1. Taxonomy (GTDB): domain Bacteria; phylum Pseudomonadota; class Gammaproteobacteria; order Enterobacterales; family Vibrionaceae; genus Vibrio; species Vibrio mexicanus. The sequence goes on along the minus strand of NZ_JYJP01000109.1, from coordinate 99,989 downwards.
AATAAGCCACCGAATACCATCAAAGCTGTTAAGTAGGTCGGCGGCGGCTTTCATTGCTGGAACACTGGCGTTGTAACTGTCATCGATCAGTTTGATTGAGTCGGTGAGCTCAACCACTTCAACTCGACCTTTCACCATACCTAGTTGTGCCAAACCCAATTTAACTTGCTCCAATGTTGCCCCCATAAAGAGAGATAACGCGCAAGCAGCCAATGCATTGGCCACGTTATGCTGACCAATAATACCTAGCTGAACGTCGATATTGCCTTGCGGTGTTTGCAAGGTAAAACTGGCTTCGCCTGTGTCAGACAGTCTGATGTTCGATGCAAAATAATCCGCTTTGCTCTCTTTCACCGAGAACGTCGTCACTTGCTTGTCTGCTAGGACTGCTTCCCAGTATTGCTCACCATGGCTATCTAAGTTAACAATGGCAGGTGAGCCTGCCGTTAATCCTTGGTAAATTTCGCCTTTAGCCTGTTTCACGCCATCCATTGAGCCGAAACCTTCGAGGTGCGCAGCCGCAACATTGTTGACCATGGCGATATCAGGTTGAACCAATTGAGTCGTATAAGCGATCTCTCCGATATGATTGGCGCCGAGTTCAATTACCGCAAAATCGTATTCTGGCGTAGAGCGCAGCAGGGTTAACGGCACCCCAATATCATTGTTAAAGTTACCTGCGGTAAACAGCACCTTGCCTTTGGTAGAGAGAATACTGGCAACCATCTCTTTCACTGTGGTTTTACCGCAGCTACCTGTGATAGCGATGGTAGGAATATCGCACTGCAGATGCACCCATGCACCTAGCTTGCCAAGCGCAAGCTTAGTGTCTTTTACCAGTAATTGAGGGATAGAAACATCAAGCGGTTTAGAAACAAGTACGGCACTGGCACCCTGTTCTGCAGCGTTATCAACAAAATCGTGCGCATCAAATCGATCACCAACAATGGCAATAAATAGCTTCCTGCCTCTATCTTTCGAGTATCTGTCGAGACACTGTTAATGATGCGATCGTCACCAATCAAAGTCGCATCAAGCACATCCACTAACGTGGAAAGCGATACTGAAATCATTCGTAATTCCTTTCGTCTACAGACCTAATAATTGCTGAGCAGACTCGCGGTCTGAGTAATGGATGGTCTCATTCGCCATCACTTGATAATCTTCGTGCCCTTTTCCTGCCAGCAAGATGATGTCATTTTCATTCGCATGATTGAGTGCGAACTCAATGGCTTCATAGCGGCTGTGCAGAATGTAGGCATTGTCTGGTTGCTTAAGACCTTTTTTCATGTCCTCCACGATAGTGGCGGGATCTTCACTGCGCGGATTATCGTCTGTCATGATCACTTGGTCGGCGAACTGCTCGGCAATAGATGCCATCATTGGCCTCTTACCCGTATCGCGATCGCCACCACAGCCAAATATAGCCCACAGTTTTCCTGAGCAATGCACGCGCAATGCTTTCAACGCTTTCTCGAGTGCATCAGGCGTATGAGCATAATCGACGACGACTTTAGCTTTGCTGCCATTCTTAAACAGCTCCATACGGCCGATGACTGGCACTAACTTCGGCGCAGCCTCGACAAGCGCTACTTTATCAACACCGAGCGAAAGTAAACACGCAAACGCCAAAAGCACATTACTGGCATTGAACTCACCAATAAGCGGAACATGGAGCACACCTGAACCAAACTTACCATCAAACGATAGCTTAATGCCGGACTCTGAGTAGTGTACCTCTTTGGCAAACACAGCCTCTGAAAATTGGCAATCAGGCTTTAGAGACACGGCAATGGCATCGGATAAACGATTTAGCCACTCATGACCAACAGGATCATCAGCGTTGATGATCGCCTGCTGACACTCGTGCTCGGAGAACAGGGTGTATTTAGCTTCAGCGTAGGCTTCCATGGTCCCGTGATAATCGAGGTGGTCACGGCTCAAGTTAGAGAAAACACCAGCGCTGAACGTCAGCGCTTTAACGCGCCCTTGCACCAAACCATGAGATGAGACTTCAAGCGCAGTATATTTAGCGCCCTCATCAGCTAAATCAGCCAAAGTGCTCTGAATCTCAATCGCACTGCCCGTTGTATTGGCAGCTTGCTTTAAATCTGATAGAAAACCATTCCCTGTTGTGCCCATTACGGCAGCACGTGAACCAACCAGATCGAGCCACTGGACGATCAGTTGCGAAATAGTGGTTTTGCCATTCGTACCTGTCACACCAATCACAGCATTGCCTTGGTGATTGTACAGACGACCAGCGAGCTGAGATAGGTGCTCACCGAGATCCGATAAATAGACCACTGGCTTTTGAGCGCGCAGCTCAACGCTGCCATGAGGATGCTCAGAGCAAGATTGAGCAATAACGGAACTAGCGCCGAGTTCAATCGCTTTATCAATAAACTTTCGGCCATCAACGGCGTGCCCGACTACCGCCACAAAAGTGTCGCCTGAAGTTATCTTGCGACTATCAAGCTCTAAATGGGTCACGTCTACATTCGATAAAGCTTCTGACGCGTTGGTAAGCCATGGGGCGACAAGCTGAGATAAAGTCATCTTCTCAATCATTGTTAGTTTTGCTCTTCACTTTTTGTCTTATTTTCATCTGGCGCTACGTTCAATATTTGCAGGGCACTTTTCATAATTTCAGAAAAGACAGGGCCGGCAACCGAGCCACCATAATAATTATCACCTTGCGGTTCATTCACCACCACCACCAAAGCCACTCTCGGATTACTGGCTGGCGCTACGCCTGCGGTATAGGCAAAGTATTCATCACCATAACCACCAGCCACCGCTTTACGTGATGTACCCGTTTTAGCGGCAACACGATAGCCGGGCACGGCTGCACGGGTGGCGGTACCACCTGGCTGAGTGACAGTTTCTAACATTTTCAGAACCGATTTAGCGTTGTCTCGGCCAATCACCTGACGAGACAGGTCTTGCTGATTATTATCGATAATATGAATCGGTTGATACTCTCCAAAGTTGCCTAGGGTGGCGTAAGCGTGGGCAAGTTGCAGTGGCGTAATAGTGAGACCATAACCAAAAGAGAAAGTCGCAATCTCATGCTTAGACCAGCGACGGCGATTCGGGAAGATACCGGAGGTTTCACCCACCAAATTCAAACCAGACATTTCGCCAAACCCGACTGAACTGTACATGCCCAACAAGGCCTCAAGCGGCATATCCAGTGCGAGTTTCGCCACACCGATGTTACTGGATTTTTGTAGAATAGTAGTAAGGTCAGCTTTGCCTACTTTCGACGTATCACGAACCCAACTACCGCCGGTTCTCATGCGACCATTACCCGTATCGATCACAGTGTCTAAGTCTGCCGTCCCCTCTTCTAACGCCGCAAGTACGACAAAAGGTTTTACCGTTGAACCCGGTTCGAAAGCATCAGTGATGACGCGGTTACGCATTTTGAAAGATTGCAGGTCAGCGCGATTGTTTGGGTTGTAGGATGGCGCGTTCACCATAGCTAACACTGCACCGGTCTTCACATCCAGCAACACAGCCGAGCCTGATGTCGCACGAAAATCGGCGACCGCCTGCTTGATGGCTCGATAAGCAATCGCTTGTAGACGTTGATCGATTGTTAACTCTAAAGGCTTACCTTCTTCACGCTCTTCTAAAGAGATGTTTTCAACCACTCGGCCATAGCGATCTTTGCGGATAATTCGTTTGCCAGCTTCACCTGTTAACCACTTATCGTAACTGCGCTCAACGCCCTCTAAACCGTGGCCATCAATACCCGTCACACCAATTAAGTGGGCGCTGACTTCACCCGCTGGATAATAACGACGAGATTCGGCTTTTAACCCCACTCCCGCTAGCTTAAGCTCACGGATATATTTCGCCATGGCAGGACTAACTTGGCGTTGCAGATAGATGAATCGACGTGATTTGTTTTTTTCGATTTTACTGACAAGGCTTTCACGGGCGATCCCAAGTACGTCTGCAAGTGCATACCAGCGGTCAATATCAACTAATCCACCCGCTTTGTAGATGGCGACAGGATCTGCCCAAACCGCCTCAACAGGCACACTTACTGCCAATGGTTCGCCATTGCGATCAGAAATAATGCCACGAGCAGAATGAAGGGTTTGAGCACGAACCGAACGCATATCGCCTTGGCGAATTAAGTTGTCCGGCTCAATAATTTGAATGTAACCAATACGACCGACGAGCGCAGCAAAAGCACAAAAAACGAAGAAAATGATGAGATAGAAGCGCCAGCGGATAAGAATTGGCCCCGACATATCAGTTTTTTTAGGTTGAGCTTTGGCTTTTTGGGTGGTCATTGCGAGGAGATCACTACTTCCGTGTTAGCGTTAGGTCGAGTCATTTCAAGCTCTTGCATCGCAACGGCTTGAACACGACTATGCTCGGCTAGTGCCGTTTCTTCCAGAATTAAGTTGCGCCACTCGTTATCTAAGCGTTCGCGCTCAGACAATGCTTGATCCTTTTCAAAAATCGCTTGTCTGGTGTGATGAGTGGTAAATACGACCCCCATAGCACTTGCAAACAGGAGCACCATAATAAACAGCGGGAGTCGTCCCACTGTTATTAGATCTAGCCCGATCAATTTTGCAAGGTTAGGAGGTGTTTGTTTCATTGGTGTCTTATAGTTTCTCTGCCAAACGCAATACCGAGCTGCGCGAGCGTGGATTCATGTCGACTTCTTCTTTTGATGGTTTGATCGCTTTACCTACTGGTTTCAAATTAGCGCTGCCCATTGCTTTGATTTGATCTTCGGTCAATGGAATACCATGTGGCACTTCTGGCCTTTACTCTCTTTACGGATAAAACGCTTCACCATTCTATCTTCAAGTGAATGGAAGCTGATCACCGACAAGCGGCCTTGCGGCGCAAGAATACTTGCCGCCCCTTTTAGTGCTGTATCAATCTCTTCAAGTTCGCTGTTGATATAGATACGGAAAGCTTGAAAAGCACGAGTAGCTGGGTGCTTTTTCTCTTTAAAACTTTTTGGCGCGGCTTCTGAAATCAATTTCGCCAACTGACTGGTTCGAGTCAGTGGCTCTTTCTCTTCGTCTTCACGATGCGCCACGATCGCCTTAGCGATACGGCGAGCGTGTTTGTCTTCGCCAAACTCACGAATAACCCAAGTGATATCATCCAAGTCCGCTTCTAAAAGCCATTGAGATACGGGGACACCAGACGTTGGATCCATACGCATATCCAACGGGCCATCTTTCATAAAGCTAAAACCACGCTCAGCGTCATCAAGCTGTGGCGATGACACACCTAAATCGAGTAACACGCCATCTACCTTGCCGACCAAATCGTATTGCTCTGCGTATTCAGCCATTCCTGAAAACGGACCATGAACAATGGTGAAACGAGGGTCATCGATTTTATTGGCTTCAGCAATCGCTTGAGGATCTCTATCGATACTATACAAACGACCATTTTCACCCAATTTTGAAAGAATCGTGCGGCTATGACCACCACGTCCAAAAGTACCGTCAATGTAGATGCCATCTGGTTTAATCGCCAAACCGTCGATCGATTCGTTAAGCAGTACAGAAATATGTTGGAAGGGTTCAGTCATAATGTTCTCATCAGGCTTGATTGAATATTCGCAATAACAAGCGATTACCAAACTATCAGTGTACTGATTTAGTGGCTAATCGCTACTGTTAGTCGTGATCTTGCGCTAAGTTTAAGGCTAACAAAGTTAAATTCGTCAATTAAAAGCAAAAAACCCATCATAGCTTTGCAGCTATGATGGGTCTCGAATAGGTGGAGTTGACACATACGCCGGGTTCTGTCCCGCTTACGCGGTGGTAACCATTCGTCTAGGCCTGCAATCGCTCACAGGCTCAAGCAATCTACCCGCCCCAAACACGAGCCATGCTATGTGAGGCCTATTTGATCTTGCTCCGGGTGGAGTTTACCTTGCTACGCACTGTTACCAGACGCACGGTGCGCTCTTACCGCACCCTTTCACCCTTACCTGTGCTTACTTCCCTACTCCGAAGAATAAAAGAAGATTAAGCCATCGGCGGTTTTCTCTCTGCTGCACTTGTCGTGAGCTCACGCTCCCCAGGCGTTACCTGGCACCCTGCTCTATGGAGCCCGGACGTTCCTCCCCTTCATCAGTCTCCCGAAGGACATCAATGAAGCAGCGATTACCCGTTCAACTCCGGAGGCGGATTGTATAGATAATTAGATACAGTGTCTAGCGCTATTGAATACCACCGACAAATCCCCCAGCGCTCATAAACAAAAGGCCTGTATCGAATACAGGCCTTTGTTATGCATCTCGAAGCGCGGTCGTTAAGACAGGTTCTCTAGTCCCCATTTATAAAGCGCATTCTTCTTCAAGTTATAGATTTCTGCTGACATCGCTGCCGCCTTCTTTAATGGCAGCTCTTTTACCAGAATCGACAAAGTGCGAGTCGCTTCCTCTGGTAGCTCATCAGAGGCCTCTTCACGGTGACCATGGATCAATAGCACCATCTCACCTCGGCGCTGATTTTCATCGCTCTTCACCCACTCAATCAACTCGCCTAAAGGCAACCCTTGAATCGTCTCAAAGGTTTTAGTTAGCTCACGGGCTAGCACGACTTCGCGATCTGGGCCGAGGATGGAAAGCATATCGTCCAATGAATCCATAATGCGATGCGGCGACTCATAGAAGATACACGTGCGCTCCACTTTAGCGATTTCAAGAAACTTATCTTTTCTGCCTTTGCTCTTTGGAGGCAGGAAACCTTCGAAACTAAAACGATCTGACGGTAAGCCCGACGCACTCAATGCAGCAATCACTGCACATGCACCAGGCAGCGGAACAACTCTGACGCCTGCTTGACGACATTGTTTCACCAGATGGTATCCTGGATCACTAATTAAGGGCGTGCCCGCATCTGAAACCAAAGCGATAGACTGCCCTTGTTGCAATTTTTCAACTAAGACTTGCGCTTTTTGCTGCTCATTGTGATCATGCAGTGCAAAGGTTTTTGTTTGTATATTGAAGTGAGCAAGTAATTTACCTGTATGTCGAGTGTCTTCAGCAGCAATAACGTCGACATTAGACAAAACTTCTATGGCACGTTGAGTAATATCACCTAAATTGCCAATAGGGGTCGGAACAATGTAGAGAGTTGAGATCTCTGCTGGCAAGGTTTTGTTATCTGTCATTTGTTTACCATCACTTCAACGATTAATATAGAGACAATTTTACACGGAATTATTTAAGAACTCATGGCTATGAAGAACCATAAGAGAATAAGTGTACCACGCTTGCTGACTCCTGTTGCACTGGCAATTACCCTAGCAGCATGTTCATCGCAACCGAAAGCACCGCTTAGCGTTGATATTACCCAAGATCCGGTGAGGTCTGCGCAAAGTTACATCATGCAAGCAGACAGCAGCCAAGGTAGTTTGCAAAATGATTGGCTTATCATGGCATTGAAAGCTTCTGTTGAAGCCAATGATGTGGAACAAGCGAACCGCTTGATTAACCGCTTGTCGAAGCAATCTTTAAGCCCTCTACAACAGGCAGAGTGGCAACTGGCTAGAGCAAACCTTGTTAAGAACGCTGGCGATTATGACTTAGCACTGTCTAAGCTAAACTTCCAAAGCAACTGGTCACTGCCTGATGAGCAATGGCAAGAGTACCACCAGCTTCGTTCAGACCTTTTCGCTCTTCAATCTCGTTATTTCGAAGCGGCAAATGAGCTGTCGAACCTTTCACGATATGAACGCGAACAAAAGCAGCCTCTGCTGTCTGAAGGCATTTGGGAATACTTATCTTACGATGTCACGCCAGAGACAGCGCGCCTCGTTCAAGCGTCATCAACCTCGACATTTGCAGGTTGGGTTGAATTAAGTCAAATCTCGAAACAGTACGCGACAAGCATTGCTCAGTTAAAAGGTGAGATTGAAGAGTGGTTACTCGCAAACCCGAATCATCCAGCCGCGCTGTACACACCAAACAAAGTGCAGGACATTCTCGCTTTAGATATCGCAAAGCCAGTGAACACTGCACTGTTATTGCCTTTAACAGGTCGCTTCGCTAAACAAGCCCAACTGATTCGCGATGGATTCATCATGGAGATGATGAACGATGAAGAACGCGATGACAGTGCGACTTTGACTATCGTTGATACTAACATCAACGACGCGAAAGCGATTGAAACATTGATGCTCGAAAAAGACATCGATTTTGTTGTTGGTCCACTGACTAAAGACAAGGTGGAAGAGCTGCAAACCGCACTAGACAACCTACAAAAACCGATTCCGACTCTCGCATTGAATATCCCAGATACGTTAGAAGCCGGCACCGACACTTGCTATCTTGCACTATCACCAGAGCAAGAAGTCGCTCAGGCAGCCAAGCACTTTTTTGAACAGGGCTATCAATATCCATTGGTCTTGGCACCACAAGGCAGCCTAGGTCAACGTGTGGTTGAAGCTTCAATGAAGAGTGGGCTAAGCACAGTGACAATAAAGTCGCAGTTAATCTGTTTGGCCATAAACGCCAACTACAACGCAACATTAATGGCGTGTTTGGTTTGCAAGATAGTCAGCAGCACATCGCACAAATGGAAGCACTGCTCGATATCCCTCTAGAGAGCCAGCCTCGCAGCCGCAGAGATATTGATGCCGTTTACATTGTGGCAAAAAGCTCTGAGTTAACGCTGATTAAGCCATTTATTGAAGTTGCAATTAACCCAGATACGATTCCACCGAAGCTGTTCTCTAATTCACGCAGCAACAGCTCAAGCAAACAGTACGAAGATCTGACGGGCGTTACCTACAGTGATATCCCTCTTCTGATTCAGCCGGATGCTGCACTAGAAGCAGAAATGGCGCAGCTGTGGCCAAGAAACTCTAATGCAGAGAAACGATTGCAAGCTCTCGGCATGGATGCTTATCAGTTGATGGAGCAACTACCACAAATGAAAGTGGTTGAGGGTTACTCTATCGAAGGTAAAACAGGTGTTTTGACCATTGATGAGCAATGCGTCGTACAGCGCGAAATTAGCTGGGCAGAGCGTGAAGCTCTTTAGTAAAAGAGCTAAAGGCGATCACTTCGAAGCCGCGGCGCTGGATTATTTGCAGCGCCGTGGCTTAAAACTTGTTGAACGTAACTTCAATGCGCGCTGTGGAGAGATCGATTTGATACTCACTCATGGCAGTACGCTGGTTTTTGTTGAAGTTCGTTACCGAAAAAGCCAAAATTTCGGCCATGCTGCCGAAACCGTTAACCCAGCCAAAATGCGTAAGTTAATTAAAACGGCAAACCTTTGGCTAATGAAACACGACCACTCAGTTCATGATACTGACTTTCGATTTGATCTCGTCGCGATACATAACGACGGCCATGACATCGAATGGATACAAAACGCAATAACTCAAGGATAAACGATGCTCGATAGCATTAAAGACAGTTTTACAGAAAGCATTCAAATTCAAATTGCCGCTGCAGAAGCTCTGCCAGACGCAATTACTCACGCAGCGCAAGCTATGGTCACGAGTTTACTCAATGGCAATAAGATTCTGTGTTGTGGGAATGGGGCTCCTCGTCTAATGCACAGCAATTTGTATCCTGCCTACTCAACCGTTTCGAAACGGAAAGGCCAAGCCTACCAGCCATGGCGTTAACCGCCGACAACACAACGTTAACGGCTGTAGCCAATGACTACCACTACCAAGAGATCTTCTCAAAGCAGGTACGCGCTTTTGGTCAACCGGGCGATATTCTTTTAGCTATCTCGACCAGTGGTAACAGTAAAAACATTATCAAAGCGATGGAAGCTGCCGTAACTCGCGACATGACCATCATTGCCCTAACCGGTAAAGATGGTGGCGAAATGGCCGGTTTACTTGGCGAACATGACGTTGAAATCCGTATTCCCTCACACCGTACCGCAAGGATCCATGAGGTCCATATGGTCACGCTGCACTGTTTATGTGATCTTATTGATCAGGTACTTTTCCCTGCTCACGAGGAGTAAATGATGAAGTCAATCAAACTCTTTTTTGTTGCCTTGGGTATCGCTCTGTTAACGGGTTGTGGCTCGCTACCCGGTTCAGGTGATTCATCCAGCTCAAACTTAGATCCGCGCTCAACTCGAGATAAATGGAACGACAGCAACATTGAATTTTCGATCGTTGGTATTGGCAACAAAGCCCCTTACCGCGGCCAAGCACGTATCTCAGCCAGTTCATACGATGGCACCGTGGTGCTGATCGGCCAATCAAGCACAGAAGAGCTTTTAAACCAATTTGAGAAAGAAGCTCGTTCTGTTGATGGCGTTAAAACCATCCACAACCAAGTCCGCATTAAAGCCCCACTATCGGTCACTGAAATAAGCGCAGACAGTTGGATCACCACTAAAGTGAAATCCGCATTACTGGCAGAAAAAGCGCTAGATGGCTTGCAGGTTAAGGTGATTACCGAAGACAAAGAAGTCTTCTTGCTCGGTTATGTCACTAAAGAACAAGCCGATAAGGCTACCGAAGTTGCCCGCAACATTTCTGGTGTTAAGCAGGTCATTCGCGCTTTCCAGTAAACGGCTTCCTATAAGCTATTTCCAGTAAGCAACAAGCACAAAAAGAAAAAGCAGCGCTGATGCGCTGCTTTTTTAGTTTAATAGTGACGACTGAGCATTTTATTTGATAACTCGAAGACTCGGCTTACCTTTTGGTCTAGCCGGTTCTGATTCAGCCTCTGTCACTTCAGCTGGCGTGCTCTCTTCTGTCGCTACAGAAAGCGGAGATGGCGCTTCTGGCTCGTATACAGCCTCTTCTTCATCTATTCGCGCTTCGTAAGCTTCTTCAGGTTCAAACATTGTTCCTGCACCATTCTCACGAGCGTAAATCGCTTGTACTGCATAGAGTGGAACGATCACCGAATGTGGACGACCACTGAAGCGAGCATTAAATGTAATCGCTTCATTACCTAACTCTAAGTTCCCAACCGCACGCGGCGCGACATTCAAGATAATTTGACCATCTTGAACGAACTCAAGAGGAACTCGTACACCAGGTACATTGGCTTCTACCACCAAGTGTGGCGTTAAATCGTTATCCACTAGCCAATCATAAAATGCTCTCAGCAAATATGGTCGGCGCGGTGTCATGTTAGAAATATCCATCACACCAACATTAACGAGATAAACGCATCTCACGCTCAGCTTCCGTCAAAGAAGCTAAGAATGAATCACGCTCAAATACGCGGTTCATGTAGATTTTCAGCTCTTTTGAGCCAGGACCGATTAGGTCGATACCAAGCTGAGGCAGACGCATAGTAGAGGTGCTAGGTAGCAATCAATTAGGCTGAACTCATCGCTCATGAAGTATTCATACTCAGCGAAAAGAGGCGCTAGAGTCAGAAGGTCGTTACGAAGTTTGTTACGAGCAGACTCAGATTCTTCTGCATTACCTTTCACAACTTTCTCTGCTAGTGAGTACCAGTTACGCTCGATGCGGTAAATCATCAAACGGCTGTTACCACGAGCAACTGGATATACAGGCATCAATGGTGGATGAGGGAAACGCTCATCAAGGTATTCCATGATGATTTTTGAATCGTAAAGCGCAAGCTCACGATCAACAAGAGTTGGTACTGTCTTGTACGGGTTTAGTTCAACAAGTTCTGTCGGCAGATTTGCCTCATCAACTAGCTCAACTTCAACACTTACACCTTTCTCAGCCAGAACGATACGAACCTGATGGCTATACATATCAGATGCACTTGAAAATAGAGTCATCACAGAACGTTTATTGGCAGCTACAGCCATGGAGCCCTCCAGCAGACTTACAGATATAAAAAACAATGGAGGCATTGCCTCCATTGTATACATTAAAAATTAGGAATTAGCACCGTATGGTAGCACAATTAGTGCACATCACGCCAATACTCTTTCTTAAGAAGCACAACGATGATGGTGAAGATAACAAGGAAGCCCATCACCCACCAACCCAACGTATGGCGCTCAAGTTTCACAGGGTCACCAGAGTACTCTAGGAAGTTTACAAGATCGCGAATGGCGTCATCGTACTCTTCTTCGTTTAGCTCACCCGTACCGTCTGTTTTAATATCGACGATGACTTGCTCTTCAACGCCATCCACAACACGCGTACCGTATACTGGCTGAGGAATACCTTGAAGCTCTTCAAGAACATGTGGCATACCTACCATTGGGAACACAACGTTGTTCACACCAAATGGGCGAGACGGATCTGCATAGAAAGAGCGCAAGTAAGTGTATAACCAATCCACACCACGAACACGAGCAACCAACGTTAGATCTGGTGGCGGTGCACCAAACCATTGAGCCGCAGAGTCTTGCGGAATTGCACTCACCATAAGATCACCAATTTTCGCCTCAGGGTCGAACATTAGATTCTCTTTCATTAGGTCAGCAGGAATACCTAAATCTGTCGCTACTCGCTCGTAACGCTGATATTGCGTAGAGTGACAAGCAAAACAGTAGTTCATGAATAACTTGGCACCATTTTGTAGCGATGCCTGATCCGATAAGTCGTTATTTGCTTTGTCTAACGGTACCTTTGGACCGGCTGCCATCGCGAGAGCAGGCAGCATTGCAAACAAAATTACAATCCATTTTTTCATTTGAAATTCACCCTTTCTGGTAATGGTTTCGTCGCCTCATTCTTACTGTAGAAGTACAGAAGTACAAAGAACATGAAGTAACCTAAGCTAAAGATCTGCGCAAGCAGTGTATACGTTGGCGTTGCTGGAAGCGCACCAAGAATACCCAACGCAATAAAGCTGATGGTGAATTGAATGATGTTAAACAGGTGGAACTTACTACGGTAGCGGTAAGAGCGCACACGACAGCGGTCTAACCAAGGTAGTACGAATAGTACGGCAATCGACGCACCCATTGCGATAACACCTAGGAGCTTGTCTGGAACAGCACGCAGAATCGCGTAGAACGGCGTGAAGTACCATACTGGAGCAATGTGTTCTGGTGTTTTCAGTGGGTTCGCTGCTTCAAAGTTAGGTGGCTCAAGGAAGAAACCGCCCATCTCTGGATTAAAGAACAACACATAACAGAAGAAGAATAAGAAACCTGCGACACCAACCAAGTCCTTAACCGTACCGTATGGGTGGAAAGGAATGGAATCAATAATGTCGTATTTCTTCGTGTAGTCTTCGTGGAACTTAAACTGAGTCTTGTAATCGTCGCCTTGAGAACCTTTAGGTAGCTTAGTTTCGATACCGTCTGGGTTGTTTGAGCCAACTTCGTGAAGCGCTAGAACGTGAAGAACAATAAGAAGCAGCAGAACGATAGGCAGCGCAATAACGTGCAGTGCAAAGAAACGGTTTAGCGTCGCGCCAGAGATAACGTAGTCACCACGAATCCATAGCGTTAGGTCGTCACCGATAACAGGAATTGCACCGAACAATGAGATGATTACCTGAGCACCCCAGTAAGACATCTGACCCCATGGTAGTAAGTAACCCATGAAAGCTTCTGCCATTAGAACTAGGAAGATCAGCATGCCGAATACCCAAAGCAGCTCACGCGGCTTCTGGTAAGAGCCGTAAATCAAACCACGGAACATGTGCAGGTAGACGACAACAAAGAAGCTGATGCGCCAGTAGAGTGCATGTAACGCAGTAACCAACCGTATTCCACGTCACGCATGATGTATTCGATAGAGGCAAATGCACCATCACCAGATGGAACATAGTTCATAGTCAGCCAAATACCCGTTAGGATCTGGTTAACTAGCACCAACATTGCCAATGAGCCAAACAAGTACCAAAAGTTGAAGTTCTTTGGCATTGGATACTCAGACAAGTGCTTTTTGTACGCATTCATTGCGGGTATGCGTTTTTCTACCCAATCAAGTAGAGCTTGCATTATGCCTCCCCTGTTTCATCAACACCGATGATAATTTTGGTATCACTTAGGTACATGTGCTTAGGTACCACTAGGTTTAGTGGTGCAGGAACACCTTGGAAAACTCGACCAGCCATATCAAATTTAGAACCATGACATGGGCAGAAGAAACCAGAACGCACGCCTTGAACTTGCTCGCCAAAGGTATCTGGCAAATAAGTAGGCGAACAACCTAGGTGGGTACAAATACCAACAGCCACAAAATACTCAGGCTTAATTGAGCGATAAGCATTCTGAGCGTAATCTGGCTGCTGCTCTTCATTGGAGCTAGGGTCACGAAGCTGACCGTCAAGATCTTTAAGGGTGTCGACAACTGACTGGGCGCGACGTACAACCCATACAGGGTTTCCTCGCCACTCGACACGAACCATTTGCCCTTCTTCAAGTTTTCCAATTTCAACTTCAACAGGGGCACCCGCCGCTTTCGCTTTGGCACTTGGGTTCCAAGATTTAATAAAAGGAACGGCGACAGCAGCTGCTCCCAAACCACCCACAACCGCGGTTGTGGCAGTTAAGAAACGTCTACGGCCGTTATTTAAAGGCGCATTGCTCATCCAAACATTCTCCCATTTGCTCCCTTTGGATTATTGTTATTCCGCTTACAGAGCATGGCTAACAAGATACGAATTTAGTTGTATTTATTTGACGGGAAATGATAAATAAAACCCTACTTTTTGACAAGATAAAGCTACCTTTTTGCAACATTCGTCGGGCAAAGCGTTCGCATGGTCACAAAAGCGCTAAAATTGAGCGATATCAGGAGGAAGTATTCGGAATGAAGAGGTTTTGAGAAGGGGAAAAACAAAAAAGCCTGACATAAATGCCAGGCTTTTGAACCACAATCCAGTAATAACTGGAAGCGAACTCTTTGTAAAAAGAGATTAACGCTTAGAGAACTGTGGACGACGACGTGCTTTACGTAGACCAACTTTCTTACGTTCAACGCAACGAGCGTCACGAGTAACGTAGCCAGCTGCACGTAGAGCAGGACGTAGAGACTCATCGTATTCCATTAGCGCGCGAGTGATACCGTGACGGATAGCACCAGCTTGGCCAGAAATACCACCACCAGAAACAGTGATGTATAGGTCTAGTTTCTCAGTTAGTTCAACTAGCTCTAGAGGCTGTTTAACAACCATGCGAGAAGTTGGACGACCGAAGTAAACATCAAGGCTACGCTTGTTGATTACGATCTCACCATTGCCTGGCTTGATGAAAACACGAGCTGCTGAGCTTTTGCGACGGCCAGTGCCGTAGTATTGATTCTCTGCCATTTTCATAATCCCCAATTAGATGTCTAGTACTGTTGGTTGTTGAGCAACATGGTTGTGCTCAGCACCAGCGTAAACTTTTAGCTTACGGTACATAGCACGGCCAAGAGGACCACGTGGTAGCATACCTTTAACAGCTAGTTCAAGAGCCATCTCTGGCTTGCGATCAATTAGCTTCTCGAAGCTGATTGATTTTAGGCCGCCTGGGAACTCAGTGTGACGGTAGTAGATCTTACCTTTAGCCTTGTTACCAGTTACAGTAACTTTCTCCGCGTTTACAACGATGATGTAGTCACCAGTGTCAACGTGTGGAGTGTATTCAGCTTTGTGCTTACCGCGAAGGCGAGAAGCGATTTCACTTGCTAGACGACCAAGAGTTTTACCTTCAGCGTCTACAACGTACCAGTCGCGTTTTACAGTTTCTGGTTTAGCAACGAAAGTTTTCATGCTAATAATTACCTATTAAAAAATTTACACTTAAGGAACAATATGTTCCCACTGTCTAAGAGCCCCATTCATCACCCCTTCGAGTGTTGGTAACTCTCGGCATAGCCATAGAAAATCTAATAACTAGAGGCCAGCAGTAACGGTAGGTCGCAGGATTATAGAGAAGTAAGCTGAAAAAATCACCTCTTTTTGAACAAAATCACGATTTTTTTCTCGCAGCCCAAAATTGTGTGATTTTCCTTAGCCTAAGTGCTCTTTTGCTAGGTAATCATGGCTTTGCATTTCAATTAATCGTGACAGACATCGCTTAAACTCAAATTCAAGCTGTCCACCACTATATAAGGCATCCATCGCCACCTCAGCCGAGATTATCAGCTTAACGTTTCTTTCGTAAAACTCATCAACTAAAGCAATGAAACGACGGGCAGCATCATCAAGGGTCACACCCATCTGTTTGACATCGGCAAGCAGCACGGTGTGATAGATGCGAGACATTTCAATATAGTCATTTTGGCTACGCGCAGACTGACATAACTGCTCAAAAGAGGCATGGAGAACCCCATCACTCGCCTCGATAACGGGAATGCTTCGATGATTGATATCAATCTGTGACTCTTTTGCCTTCCCCTCGCCAACTAGCTGGCCGTAATAACGATAGAGGTTTTCAGTTGCGGCTTTGTCTAGCGGATAGTGATAGATCTCAGCTTGCTCAAGCGTACGCAAGCGATAGTCCACTCCACTATCCACATTCATAACGAGGCAGTTTTCTTCAATTAACTTAATCGCAGGTAAAAAGCGCGCACGCTGCAATCCGTTTCGATAGAGATCTTTCGGTGGGATGTTGGACGTCGCGACAAGAATGACACCTCGCTCAAACAAGGCTTGGAATAGAGTGCCAAGAATCATTGCATCGGTGATATCGGAAACAAAAAACTCGTCGAAACAAATAATCTCTGCTTCTTGTTTGAATGTGTCCGCTATTGACTCTAATGGGTCAGACTGCTCACCCAAAGCCTTCAACTCATCATGTACACGGTACATAAAGCGGTGAAAGTGAACCCGCATCTTTTTGTCGCTCGGTAGCGCGTCAAAAAAGGTATCCATTAAGTAAGTTTTACCGCGCCCTACACCGCCCCAGAAATAGAGGCCTTTTGGCGCAATCACTTCCTGCGGCTTAACAAACCATTTCTTCCAACCTTTAATTTCCTCCGGCTGAGCTGAAATGTAGTCGTTGAACTCGTGATATAGCTTGTCTAAGGCTTCAACAGCCTGCGCTTGAGCGACATCTTCTTGAAAACCGAGTTCACGGATATCATGCAAGTATTTTTCTTTTGGGGTCATTACTTTACTACTTTATAGAATACACCTAAGGACGAAATGCTTTAGGAAGAAGGTCTTACAAGATTAAACAAAATGCTTATGCACTTTTTCTTTATTGGGTATGAAACTCATAGTACCATGGACTTTCGACATGTGTAACCAAGTGGTTGCAAACATGTTAAACAACAACGATAAGGAGCTTTTATGCCGTGGATTTACGCCCTTGTTGGCTTGCTAGTTGGTACTGTACTGGGTGTTGTTATCGCTCGTATTTCTAACCCAGAATACAAAAAGCAAAAAACCGTTAAAAAAGATCTAGAGGCCGCTAAATACGAACTCGAACAACAGCGCCAAGACCTTTCTGACCATTTCGCTCAAACAGCCGAGATGCTAGACACGCTTGGTAAAGATTACACTAAGCTGTATCAGCATATGGCGAAGACGTCATCTGAACTGCTTCCAGAGCAACCGGCTCAAGACAATCCGTTTGCTAAAAAGATTGCTCAGCACAATCTAGACGAGTCAGAAGTACAAGTTGAGCAGCCTAAAATGGAAGAAGCACCGAAGGACTACGCAAACGGTGCAACTGGTCTTTTAAAAGAAGACAAGAAAGAGATCATTCAACCTGCCGATGTCGTTACTGCAAAAGCATCGTAAAAACCGCTGAACTTTCAATAAATTTCTGAGTCATAAAACTCACTAGTGCCTATCTTCGTATATAAATGAGTATCTGAAGATAGGCATTCATTCAATAGTAGGAGTTTTATGATGAAAAAACCTTTGCTTGCATTAGCAACCCTCTCTCTAAGCTTAAGTTCAATCATCGCGCCAGTTCCTGCCACGGCTGCGCTACCCCTTTCTGTCGATCACCAGCAACTGCCAAGTTTGGCACCCATGTTGGAACGAGTCACACCAGCCGTCGTCAGTATTGCGGTAGAAGGTACGCAAGTCGCACAGCAACAAATTCCAGAACAATTTCGCTTCTTCTTTGGCATTCCAGAACAAGCCCAAGAACGCCCATTTCGTGGTTTAGGCTCTGGCGTCATTATTGATGCAGAGCAAGGCCACATTGTGACCAACTATCACGTCATCAATAACGCCGAAAAAATCCGTGTACGTCTACACGATGGCCGTGAATACAAGGCTGAGCTTGTCGGTGGCGACCAAATGTCCGACATCGCTCTATTAAAACTGGAGTCGGCGAAAAACCTGACTCAAATCGATGTAGCTGATTCTGACGTTCTCAGAGTCGGTGACTTCACGGTAGCCATTGGTAACCCATTCGGTCTGGGTCAAACCGTCACCTCTGGTATCGTTTCTGCTCTGGGCCGCAGCGGACTTAACTTAGAAAACTTTGAAAACTTCATTCAGACTGACGCCGCTATTAACAGCGGTAACTCAGGCGGTGCCTTGGTAAATCTCAATGGTGAACTGATCGGCATCAACACTGCGATCCTTGGCCCTAACGGTGGTAACGTCGGTATTGGTTTCGCCATCCCATCTAACATGATGTCTAACCTAACTAGCCAAATTATTGATTTTGGTGAAGTTAAGCGCGGCATGTTAGGGGTACAAGGCGGTGAAGTGACTTCTGAACTTGCTGAAGCTTTAGGCTATGAATCTAGTAAAGGTGCTTTTGTTAGCCAAGTTATGCCTGAAAGTGCTGCCGAAGAAGCGGGGATCGAGGCCGGAGATATCATCGTATCGGTCAATGGTAAGAAGATAAGCACCTTCAGCGAACTGCGTGCCAAAGTCGCGACCCTTGGAGCGGGTAAAACCATTGAGCTAGGCGTAGTACGTGATGGTAAATCGAAACAGTTTGAAGTCACACTGGGTGAGCAGGCCGATGTGCAAACGACGGCTGAAAAACTGCATGAAGGCCTGACCGGCGCATCACTGACTAACACAACATCTGCCGACTCCGTACAAGGTGTTAAAGTGAGCTCTGTTCAAGAGGGGTCACCGGCCGCAAGTTACCAGCTGCTAGAAGGCGATATCATTATTGGCGTAAACCGCCAACGAGTGAAAAACCTCGCTGAGTTCCGAGCACTTTTGGAAACTAAACCTGGAGTACTTGCACTAAACATTCAACGTGGAGATCGCACTATCTATTTAGTGGTTCGCTAGGCCGAAGCAGGCAATAATCAAGTCAAAAATGACAAAAAACAGTGAAGTCACGTCAAAAGGACGGCTATATTTTTAGCCGTCCTTTTATTATTTAACTATCTAATGCTATCCTTCTGTTTCTATTTGCAATTGGCTAATTTAGTGGCAGGAGAGCTCAAAAAGGCATGCTGAATTTTTTATTTCGTTCCATCGCGTTAGGACTTGTGACGGCAGCCTTACTACTTGTAGTCATGCCATCATTACGTCCAAATCTTTCCAACGCCGAGCTTCCAAGCATTCCACTCACTGCCGATAAACTGCAAATCTCATTCAACAATGCTGTTCGTAAAGCCGCGCCTGCAGTGGTCAATATCTACAGCCGAAAATACACCGAAAGCGATAAAGTTCAACTCTCTACGCAAGGTCTTGGATCGGGTGTCATCGTTAGTGATAAAGGCTACATCATCACTAACTACCACGTTATCGCTCAGGCAGATCAAATCATCGTTGCTTTGCAAGATGGCCGCGTTGCTGCAGCACAATTGGTGGGGACAGACCGCAGGACAGACATCGCGATCTTACAAGTAGAGGGCAGCAACCTGCCCGTCATACCACAAAACCCAGACTACAAAGCCAAAGTGGGCGATGTGGTACTTGCCATTGGTAACCCATACAACCTCGGTCAAACCACCACTTTTGGGATTATTTCAGCAACAGGGCGCTCTTCAATCAGCCTTGATGGTCGACAAGCCTTTATTCAAACGGACGCGGCGATCAACGAAGGGAACTCCGGTGGTGCATTGGTGAACACTCAAGGTGAGCTGGTCGGCATTAATACCGCCTCTTTCCAACAGGCAACAGAGCTAGAAACCTACGGCATTTCATTTGCTATCCCCTTCCCTCTTGCACAGAAAATCATGGATAAGATTATCGCTGATGGCCGAGTTATTCGCGGCTATATCGGTATTGATGGACAAGACATCAATTCGGTAACGTCAAGGCTTCTTGGAAGTGAGCACCTTGGCGGTATTGTCGTACTTGGTGTCGATCCAAATGGCCCAGCATCCAAAGCTGGCTTTGAAGAGCAAGATATTATCTTGACGATTGATGGACATAAAGTGAATGGCAGACAAAGTGTTATGGATATCGTGACAGACTTAAGGCCAGGAACAACAGTGGATATTCTCGTCTTGCGTAAAGGGGAAGAGATAACTCTACCTGTACTTATTGAAGAAGATACGCGCCAGTAACCAACGCCTTCATTCATCACAAAAATAAGAAAGCCCCGCAATACTAAATAAGCAATGCGGGGCTTTTTCTTTATAGTTCAACGAACTTGATATTAATCGTCCGTTGACTCCAATTCATCAACCTCTTTCGCTGACTCGATTTCAATACGAGTCACACGTTGCAAGCCTCGAGGCAGTAAGCCACCGCGTCGGCCACGCTCACCACGGAAGTTCTCTAGGTCAGTTGGTTTAAGACCTAGCTTACGCTTACCCGCGTACAATGTGAGTGACGCTTCTGGCGGCAATGCCATTAGATGAGAGACAAACTCTTCACGCTCTTTCGCTTTCGCCGCTGGAATATTGATGATCTTATTGCCCTTGCCTTTGCCAAGTTGCGGCAGATCTTTAATTGGGAACAGCAGCATTCGGCCAAGATTGGTGATCGCTAGGATCTCATCCGCATCCAAGTTCGCAATTGGGTATGGTGTCATGATCTGCGCGTTTTGCGGCAGATTAACCAACGCTTTACCACTTCGGTTCTTAGATAGCATATCGCTACCCTTACAAACGAAGCCGTAACCTGCATCTGAGCCAACTAACCATAGCTGCTCTTCTTCACCCATCACCACTTGGCTGATGGATGTGCCTGCTGCGACATTCAAGCGACCAGTAATCGGCTCACCTTGACTACGAGCAGAAGGTAGAGAGTGAGACTCTAGGGAATAGCTTCGCCCGTCGCTACCTAAGAACACCGCAGGCTGATTACTCTTGCCTCGAGCACTCGCCAAGTACTTATCCCCAGACTTGTAGTTAAGTCCTGAAGCATCGACATCATGACCTTTCGCGTGACGAATCCAACCTTTCTCAGATAGTACAACCGTGATTGGCTCGCTCGGTACAAGATCGCGCTCAGTTAGCGCTTTCGCTTCTGCACGCTCAACAAGTGGCGAACGGCGATCGTCGCCATACTTGTCAGCATCCGCTTGGATCTCTTTCTTAAGCAATGTATTTAGACGTCGCTCTGAACCAAGAAGCTTCTCTAACTTCTCACGCTCTTTCTCGAGTTCATCTTGCTCACCGCGGATCTTCATCTCTTCGAGTTTGGCTAAATGACGAAGTTTCGTATCTAGGATCGCATCGGCTTGAATATCAGTGATACCGAAACGCGCCATAAGCACAGCTTTAGGATCGTCTTCAGTACGGATAATTTCAATCACTTCATCCAAGTTCAGGTAAGCAACCAACAAACCTTCTAAGATGTGTAGGCGAGCTAGAACCTTATCTAAACGGTGTTGTAGACGACGCTTCACCGTTGAGCGACGGAATTCGATCCACTCAGACAGAATTTGAACTAACCCTTTTACTTGAGGGCGATTATCCAAACCAATCATGTTTAGGTTAACGCGGTAACTACGCTCAAGATCGGTTGATGCAAACAAGTGATTCATCAACTGATCGCAATCGATACGGTTAGAACGAGGAACCACCACGATACGCGTTGGATTCTCATGATCCGACTCGTCACGCAAATCGTCGACCATCGGCAGTTTCTTCGCGCGCATTTGGTTTGCGATCTGCTCTAGCAGTTTAGCGCCCGATACTTGGTGCGGTAGAGAGGTAATGACAATATCACCGCCCTCTTTATGCCATACGGCACGCATCTTAATGCTGCCACGACCGGTACGGTAAATCTTTTCGATGTCCGACTTCGGCGAAATGATTTCCGCTTCAGTTGGGTAATCCGGACCTTTCACAAAGTCCATCACATCCGAAAGCTCAGACTTAGGGTTGTCGATCATATGGATGGTCGCATCCGCAATCTCGCGTACATTGTGAGGCGGGATATCTGTTGCCATACCTACAGCAATACCCGTCACACCATTCAGCAAGATATGTGGCAGACGAGCCGGCAACATTTGTGGCTCTTTCATTGTGCCATCAAAGTTTGGTTGCCATTCAACCGTGCCTTGACCTAATTCACCAAGCAATACCTCAGCAAACTTCGACAGTTTCGCTTCGGTATAACGCATCGCTGCGAATGATTTAGGGTCATCTGGTGCACCCCAGTTACCTTGACCGTCCACCAATGGGTAACGGTAAGAGAATGGCTGAGCCATCAATACCATGGCTTCGTAACACGCCGAGTCACCGTGTGGGTGGTACTTACCCAAAACGTCACCAACGGTACGTGCCGATTTTTTGTATTTCGCTGCTGCCGACAGACCAAGCTCCGACATCGCGTAAATAATGCGTCGTTGAACCGGTTTTAAGCCATCGCCAATGTATGGCAAGGCACGGTCCATGATGACGTACATTGAATAATTTAGATAAGCGTCTTCGGTGAACTTGCGCATTGGCAACTGTTCAACGCCGTCATAAGTAATTTCGTTAGACATTCATTAAACCTCTGCCAAATCGCCGTTGCTTTGCAACCAAGTACGACGATCATCCGCTCGCTTCTTACCAAGCAGCATATCCATCATCTCCATCGTCGCTTGGCTATCATCGATAGTCAGCTGAACAAGGCGACGGGTATTTGGATCCATTGTCGTTTCACGCAATTGAAGTGGGTTCATCTCACCCAGACCTTTGAATCGCTGAACGTTAATCTTGGCTTTCTTCTTAGACAGGCGCTCTAAAATGCCCTCTTTTTCATCGTCATCTAGGGCATAGAACACTTCTTTGCCACAGTCGATTCGGTAAAGAGGCGGCATAGCGACATATATATGACCCGCTTCCACCAGCGCTTTAAAGTGACGCGTAAACAAAGCGCACAGTAGCGTCGCGATATGAAGACCATCCGAGTCCGCATCGGCAAGTATACAGATTTTACCGTAACGTAGACTGCTGAGGTTATCGCTGTCTGGGTCAATACCTAGCGCCACAGAGATATCATGGACTTCTTGTGAAGCCAGTACTTGATCTGCTGAAACTTCCCAAGTATTGAGGATTTTACCGCGCAGTGGCATGACTGCTTGGAACTCACGATCACGTGCCTGCTTAGCAGAGCCGCCCGCCGAGTCACCCTCGACGAAGAAGATTTCAGTACGGTTTAAGTCTTGTACGGAACAGTCTGTCAGTTTACCTGGCAGTGCTGGGCCTGAAGCCACTTTCTTACGTACGACTTTCTTACTTGCTCGCATGCGGCGATGCGCATTGGCAATACAAGATTCAGCCAGCAGTTCAGCCAGTTGCGGTTTCTCGTTTAGCCATAAGCTGAAGGCATCTTTAACCACGCCAGATACGAACGCTGCCGTTTGGCGCGACGATAGACGCTCTTTGGTTTGGCCTGCAAACTGAGGATCTTGCATCTTCACCGATAAGACGTACGAACAACGTTCAAAGACATCGTCACCAGTCAGTTTGACGCCGCGAGGGAGAAGGTTGCGGAACTCACAGAATTCACGCATTGCATCCAACAAGCCCTGGCGCAGACCGTTAACATGCGTACCGCCTTGGGCAGTAGGAATAAGGTTAACGTAGCTTTCGGTGATCATATCACCGCCCTCTGGCTGCCAAATCACCGCCCACGTTGCTGCTTCGGTTTCTGCCTTAAACTCACCGGTAAAAGGTGATTCAGGTAAGACAGGGAAGCCTTTAACGCCTTCGGCTAGGTAATCTTTCAGGCCATCTTCATAGAACCAGCGGTAATCTTTGTTGTTTACCTTGTCGCTGAAGGTAATTTCAAGGCCCGGGCAAAGCACGGCTTTAGCGCGTAAGTTGTTCACTAAACGCGTAACAGAAAAATTCGCTGAATCGAAATAGCTAGCATCTGGCCAGAAGTGAACGCTGGTACCTTTGTTACGACGACCGCAAGTGCCCGTTACCGTAAGCTCTTCGACTTTATTACCGTGTTCAAAAGCCATTTCATACACTTGACCATCACGACGAACCGTCACTTCAACACGCTTAGACAGTGCGTTTACAACGGAGATACCTACCCCGTGCAAACCACCCGAGAATTGGTAGTTCTTGTTCGAGAACTTACCACCTGCGTGCAGCTTACAGAAAATCAGTTCGACACCCGAGATCTTCTCTTCTGGGTGTATATCGACAGGCATACCACGACCATCATCAATCACCTCTAGCGATTGATCGGCGTGCAGTATCACTTGCACCTTTGAGGCATGTCCGGCTAGCGCTTCATCGACACTGTTATCGATAACTTCTTGGCCCAAATGGTTCGGGCGCGCTGTGTCCGTATACATCCCTGGTCGGCGACGTACTGGTTCTAAACCATTAAGAACTTCAATGGCTCCAGCATTATATTGTTCAGTCATAATACGGAATGCTTCGTTAGAAAATAATAGGTAACTTTGTAGGAAAGGATAAGGTAGATGACGTGCAGCAATGGAGGCTTGGCGATTCGTTAGCCAAATAGGTGAAAAATCGACTAAGGCGCTGCTCTTTTAAACATTCTATCCATGACTCTACTCTACAAAAGTCTAGGTAGAACATAGTCTGGAAGAGACCCTGCTATGTCAAGTGACATCAGTAAGTAACAGGTAAATTTATGACTCTTCCCTCAATGAGAGACGAAAGGCTTAACCAGACGAGCTAAAGCTTTAAGAATTGGATTATCTGCTCAGGGTAACGTTCAA
Organism: Vibrio mexicanus; assembly: GCF_001012815.1. GTDB lineage: Bacteria > Pseudomonadota > Gammaproteobacteria > Enterobacterales > Vibrionaceae > Vibrio > Vibrio mexicanus. Next base: position 75,096 of record NZ_JYJP01000109.1, on the reverse strand, counting down.
AGTCAACAAAGCTATGATCACCCTCGGGCTCCACCGTCTGTTTTGCACCTTGAAACTTAGCCACCGCCTCGCGGTAATCGAGAACTTCATCGCCCTCTTGCTGCAAGAGCCAAAAATCTTGTGGTTGCTGGATAACTTCCACATCTAACTCTCTTAGCTCGGCAATATGGTGAGCTTCTAAGAAATAGTTTTCGTTAGTGTAAGGATTGGTTTGCGGGCCTAAGAAATCACTAAGTAACTCATAAGGTTTCACCGCTGGATTAACCACTACAGCGCGAAAACCAAACTTGTTATTGAGCCAAGTAGAAAGGTACCCGCCTAGTGAACTGCCAATCAAGGCAATATTAAAGTCGTTTTGATGCTGATTGACCAGCTGTTGTAAATGCTCTGCAGCTTGCTTGGGGTAGCATGGAAGTTGAGGCGTCAATACCTTAATGTCTGGCCTGTGCTCTTTGCAATAGTTAGCCATAACATTCGCTTTGTGAGAAAGCGGTGAGCTGTTAAAACCATGGATATAGAGAAGCAGCGAAGGTTTTTGACTTGCCATCATGATGAGCACTCTTGTGAGTTAGTATCTGTAGACCCTAGTAGCCGTCTGCACTAAAGTCGGGTAGGAACTGACCATCGCCAAGGCGCTTAACGATTGTGTCGACGCTACCATCGTGATTCAAATTGATTTCTCGCCAACCCGGAGACTGGTTATCCAGTGCGAAATCGTCGGAATTGGGTTTGAACTGAACACAGGTTGAAGCGTTGCCATTACCAACACACCATTATGATCTTTAACCATGTCTTGATGGACGTGACCACACAAAATAGCTTTGACGTTACTGTGCTTGGCAATCACATCCCAAAGCGCATCGCTATCTTTCAAGGTATGCTGATCAAGCCACGCGCTACCAACCAAAATTGGGTGGTGGTGTAACAGAACCAAAGTGTGACGCTCAGGGTATTGCGCTAATTTGTCGTCTAGCAAAGCTAACTGCTGGTCACTTAATCGGCCATGCGGAACACCAACAACTTGCGAGTCCAAAAGCACAATCTGCCAATTATTGCCAAGCAACACATGCTCGACTTGCTGAATCTGATTATCTAGTTGCGCTTGCTCTTCAAAAACAGAACCCATGTTCGGCTTATAGTCATGGTTACCCGGCAACCAATAACAAGTTTTCTCTAGCGGCACGATACCATCGGCGAATCGTTGATAAGAAGCCGCACTGTGGTCTTGAGAGATATCGCCTGTTGCCAGAATGGCCTCATAGTCGTAACCAGAGTCCAAAACAGCATTCACCACTGATTTGAAGCTTTCTCCCGTGTTAACGCTGAGCAAGCTACCATCATGCGCTTCAAACAGATGCGTATCTGTAATTTGAAGTAGCTTAATCGGTTGTGATTGTGATGACTGTGACGACAAATTAAACCTCAGTACCCTTTCTTCTATTGTTCGCTAATTATTTTAGTTAAGTATTTTTGCTAACTATTATCTGCTGATCGCTTCATCTGCGAGTTTCTTCTTTATCGATAAGTGTTAACTAATATCCAATGGTGCACGGCTGATACCGTGTTTAAGGCAAAAAGTTAGCCAATCCCCTAAAAATCGATTCAGTTGTGCCTTCTCATCCTTCTGAATCATCTTGTCATTAGGGTAATCATAATGCGCTTTGATACGTTGCATTTGGTCACTTTGGTGAACCTCAGCAACTCTTGCATCGTGATAAAGCCTGACAGACATTTTCGGCAATGGAAATACCGGAACGTCATCACTTTGACAAATCTCCACCAGAGTCGTGTACTTTGTGACCTCTTCCACATGTAGCTGATACGTCATGTTCACAGCTTGGTAGCAGCGCACATCCCCCACCTCAGGTTGAGAGGGTATTAATGCGTTCAACTTCGCATAGTTTGTCTCGTACACACGCATGAGTTCACATAAATCAACGTGATACGGACGATTTGTCGCTAAGCCTGCCATTTTGCCTGTAATCGCTCGTAATTCAGCTCCAACCACTGCAGAGCAATGATCGACGCACCGTTTTCTAACTGACCATCGACGACCAATTGATAAGCCTCTTGTCGGCTCATCACCTGAACGCGAATGTCTTCATCTTCATAGTCTAAACCATGAACGCCATACGCTTTAGAAGCATCAACGCGACCCACATACACGTCTAGCTTTTCAGAGCATCCGCCCGAAGATGGATAGTAAGAAGTCACTTTCTCTAGCTCAGACACCTCAACGCCCGCTTCTTCAACGCACTCACGTCGCACCACATCTTCCGCAGACTCATCCGTATCAATAATGCCCGCGACAATTTCTAATTGCCAAGGAGAGTCATGTTCCAGAGCTCCAACACGGATCTGCTCAATAATCACGACACTGTCTGAGCTAGGGTCGTATGGAAGCATTGCAGCAGCATGACCTCGTTCAAACATCTCTCGTTCAACCGGGCCACTCCAACCCCCTTCAAACAGTTTATGCTTGAACTTGTACTTCACCATCTTGAAGAAACCTTGAAACAAAGTCTCTTTTGAGATGATTTGCACATCTTCTCGGCGAAAAGTTTGCGGTTTTTTTTGAGGTTGTTGCATTATAAGTGCCTCTCTAAGTAAGAGAATCGTGTAGTGTACTCAGATAGACACTATAGCACCAAGGATCTGGTTCAACTTTTTATACAAGAATTGTCACTTTTTTTAAATTTTGACTATTTACTGATGATCGATTTCTATATTGATGTAAAAAACTGCAAAGTAATGCGTGTTTTAGCGCCAATTTGAGTTAGAATTTGAAGAATTCACCTTTCACCCTTGGCAGGAATAGGACCAATGAAAAAACTGCTTCCTCTATTTATTAGTGCTGCAATCGGTAGCATGAGTAGCACAGTTTGGGCGGACACCCTAACTGAAATCTATAACCAAGCAAAAGAAAACGACCCTACGCTATTAGGAGCAGCTGCTCAACGTGATGCTGCATTCGAAGCAGTTAACAGTTCACGCAGTACTCTATTACCTCAAATTAACTTAACGGCGGGTTACAACCTAAACCGTGGTGATCGTGATATTGACGGTGTCGGTTCTACAAGCATTGATAACAATCAGTTAACCGCTGGCATTGGCTTCTCACAAGAGCTTTATCAACGTTCAAGCTGGATTACTCTAGAGACAGCTGAGAAGTCGGCTCGTCAAGCAGACGCGGCTTACGCAACCATACAACAAGATCTGATCTTCCGAGTTGCAGACGCATATTTCGCGGTGCTTAGCGCACAAGACAACCTTGAGTTTGTTCGTGCAGAAAAAGCCGCCGTTGGTCGACAACTAGAACAAACAAAACAACGTTTTGAAGTAGGTCTATCAGCAATCACTGACGTTCATGATGCACAAGCTCAGTTTGACTCAGTGCTTGCTCAAGAAGTATTAGCTGAGAACGATCTGGTAAACAGCTACGAAGGCCTGCGTGAAATCACAGGTCAAGAGCACACTGCGCTAAACATTCTAGATACAGACCGTTTCGCAGCTCGTAAATCAGCATCATCAGTCAATGAACTGATCGAACAAGCACAAGAGAAAAACTTGAGCTTACTAACGGCTCGTATTGCGCAAGACATCGCTCGCGACAACATTTCGCTAGCAAGATCTGGTCACCTACCATCCATCACCCTTGATGGTGGCTACCAGTTCCTTGATCAATCGAAAAGTGACCAATTGAACAGTAACTTTGATCAAGACAACTTCAATATTGGTTTGAACTTGGTCGTACCTCTCTACACAGGTGGCAACATTACATCGCAAACCAAACAAGCTGAGTTTGCCTACGTATCTGCAAGCCAAGATCTTGAGGCGACTTACCGTGGCGTAGTGAAGAATGTACGTGCACAGAACAACAACATCACGGCCTCTATTGGTGCCCTGCGTGCCTTTGAACAAACTGTGATTTCTGCACAATCTGCTCTAGAAGCAACGGAAGCCGGTTTCGATGTGGGTACTCGTACAATCGTTGACGTATTAGATGCAACTCGCCGTCTATACGATGCGAACAAGAGCCTATCTAACGCACGTTACAGCTACATCCTAAGTGAGCTTCAACTTCGTCAAGCTATCGGTACGCTAAGCGAACAAGAAATTCTAGATATCGATGCAGGCCTAAAGCCAGCAAACTAACGACCCTCTAGATAAACGAAAGCCGTTGAATTTCTTCAACGGCTTTTTTCTTGTTTTTGCTAGCTTTCTCACTCTTTGCTAGAGGCAACAACCTAGTGGATGAGATTAACCACGGCCACCTTTAATCGCTTCGATAATCCCAGAAGTTGAGCAACCATCTTCAAAGTTAAGCACTTTAACTTCACCGCCAGCGGCAATCACTTCTTTGCCACCCGCAATTTCTTCCGGTTTGTAATCGCCGCCTTTCACTAATAGGCTTGGCAGCACTTCAGAGATCAGACGCTGAGGCGTATCTTCGCTAAATGGTACAACCCAATCCACCGCACCTAAACCAGCCAATACCGCCATTCGGCGATCGGTTGGATTAACTGGTCGGCCAGGGCCTTTAAGACGTTTGACTGAATCGTCGGTATTCACCGCAACAATCAGACGATCACCAAGCTCTGCAGCGTGGTTTAGGTAAGACACATGACCTGCATGCAAAATATCAAAACAGCCATTGGTCATCACCACCTTTTCACCTTTCGCGCGCGCTTGCTTCACCGCTTCAATCAACGCTGATTCAGCAATCACACCATAGTCGGTGTCTTGGCTACCGTGAATCGCTTCCGCCAGTTCAATAGTAGAAAGGGTTGATGTGCCCAACTTGCCGACAACCACACCTGCGGCTGCATTGGCTAATGCACACGCTTCATCCAGTGGTTTACCCGCAGCGACAGAGGCAGCCAATACAGAGATAACCGTATCGCCCGCACCCGTTACGTCGTACACCTCTTTTGCCAAAGTAGGCAGATGGAAAGGTTCTTGTCCGCGGCGAAGTAGCGTCATGCCATGCTCACTGCGAGTAACAAGAAGTGCCTCAAAGTCATGGCGTTCGATAAGCTCTAACCCTTTCTCGACCAGCTCTTCTTCCGACTTCACTGGGCCGACAACCAACTCAAACTCTGCCATATTAGGCGTCAGAAGTGTTGCGCCACGGTAACGTTCGAAATCGGCACCTTTAGGGTCGATAAATACAGGTACATTCGCCGCACGAGCTTTTTGGATGAACTGTTGAACATGTTCAAGCGCGCCTTTTGCATAGTCAGACAAAATCACTGACTTGCTATTTGGTAGCGCTTTTTCCATGCGGCTAAGCACAAGCTCTGGATCCGTGTTTTCAAACTTGTCTTCAAAGTCTAAACGAATCAGTTGTTGCCCGCGGCTTAACACACGAAGTTTAGTAATGGTTGGGAAATCTTCTAACGCAACGAAATCGCAAGTCACATTCAGTGAGCTCAACGTATCTTGCAGAACACTCGCAGGTTCATCTTGACCCGTTAAACCAACGATGTGCGCCTTACCGCCAAGCGAAGCAATGTTCATTGCCACGTTTGCAGCACCACCCGGGCGTTCTTCGTTATTCTCTACTTTCACTACAGGCACAGGCGCTTCTGGTGAGATGCGGCCAGTTGGGCCGTACCAATAGCGGTCAAGCATGACATCACCGATGATGAGTACGCCAGCATCACTGTAATCAGGTAGGATTGGTTTCATTATGGATCTCCAATTTTTGTTTCAGCGCAGAGTGTATCAGATTATCAATGGCAAACAATTCTTGATAAGTCGCGAGCAACTTATCCAAGCCATTGATTCCATACTTGACGAACCCACTCTCGCTCTTGCTGCAGTTTCTGCTCATCAACATCAGCATCCAGATTAAGCAGGTTTCTATGATGTATTTGGTCGCGCATAGTTGTGTACGCATTGATAAGCGCCATCGCAGGGCCTTCATCAAGAATTCCTTGCGAGATTAGCGACTCAATGATCCGCACGTTATCCGACCATTTAGTCAGTTTTGGCTTCTCATGACTAAAACGCAACACCAAATACTGAACTAAGAACTCAACATCGGTAATCCCACCCGGATCTTGCTTAAGCATAAATCGTCCAGCTTTCTTCCCGCCAAGGTGGTCGCGCATCTTCATCCGCATGTCCGCGACTTGCTGTTTAAGTTCTGGTTCTGCTCGCTCTAATGACAAAATGGTATGACGCGTTTCACCAAAGGCTTGTTGCAGCGGCGCATCACCATAAATCATACGTGCACGCACCAATGCCTGATGCTCCCATGTCCAAGCTTCTTTATGCTGATACTCATCAAATGCTTCCGTCGGGCTCACCAATAACCCCGACGCACCTGAAGGGCGTAAACGCGTATCCGCTTCATACAAAATGCCTGAAGCCGTACGAGTTGAGAAAATATGAATGATGCGCTGAGCAAGTCTCAGATAAAACTGCCTGCCATCAATCTCTTTTTTTCCATCCGTATAAGCATGAACAGGGCAATCATGCATAAACACAATATCTAAGTCGGAGTTGTAGCCAAGCTCCCAACCGCCCACTTTGCCGTAGCCAATAACCGCAAAACCTTTGCCTTCGCGATCTTTAAGGTGGGACGGTTCTCCAAACTTTTCGACCACTTGCAGCCAAGCTTGGTTCACCACCGCTTCAACAATCGCTTCAGCAAGATAAGTTAAGTGGTCACTCACTTTCATGACTGGCAGTACTTCTGCGATATCGGCGGCGGCAATTCTAAGCATACAGATCTGCTTGAACTGCCTGAGCGCTCCATCTGCTGTTCCATATCATCTTCAGGAATGCGTGCGAGAAAATCGCGAAGCTCAGTTTTATAAGACTCCAACGGAACTGGGTTATAAAGCTGCTGCGGGTCAATCAGCTCATCCAGAAGGATTGGATAACGCCCTAGCTGCTCTGAGATCATTGGACTTGCCGTACATAGGCGGACTAATTGAGTAAGCGCAGCCTGATGTTCATCAAGCAACTCAAGATACGTTGTGCGAGTAACGATTTTATGCAGCAGGTGAAGCACTCGAGATAAGCCAAACTGCGCATCTTTATTGGTGAATAGGGCTTGGAAGATTTTAGGCATCAATCGATTTAGCACTTCGCGTCCGCGAGGCCCCAATGTCTTCTTCGCTAAATCTTGCTTGAACTGAATGATCGTTTGGGCATGAACTTCTACATCATTAAGGTGCACATCTTTTTCGAGCACATCTTCAATCACATCTTGCTTGTGGGCCATATCCCACAGTTCATGGAAGTGTTTCGCTACGCTCGTGCTTTCTTCTTCCTCTTGGCCAATCAATTGGTCGAAGACAGCGTGAACTGCTTTCATGTGAGTTTGAGTATCGACAACTAGCTCCGTCCACTCTTGATACCCCATGGCAACCGCCAGCTTTAGCTGTTCAATATCGTTATCAGGTAAAGTTTGAGTTTGTTTATCCGCCATGGCTTGAAGTAAGTTTTCTAGCCTACGTAGATACTTATAGGCATCGGACAAATTCTGTACTTCTTGCTTATCAAGCAGATGTAACTCATCAATCGCCTCTAAAGTTTCGAGTAGGCCTCGCTGGCGAAGGCTAGGCTCACGCCCACCACGAATAAGCTGGAAAACCTGCGCGATAAATTCGATTTCACGAATGCCGCCCGCACCGAGCTTAATGTTGTTGCTTAAGCCACGGCGACGAACCTCACTACTAATCATCGATTTCATGCGGCGCAGAGATTGAACCGCGCTAAAGTCGATGTAACGTCGGAATACGAACGGGCGAAGCATCTGGCGCAGCTCTTGGTACTCTGGGTACATTTCACGTCCCATTACGCGTGCTTTGATCATCGCGTAACGCTCCCAATCTCGCCCTTGCTCTTGGTAGTAGTCTTCCAGTGCCGCGTAGCTCATCACCAAGGGGCCACTTTCGCCAAACGGGCGTAAACGCATATCAACTCGATAACAGAAGCCATCAAAAGTCTGCTGGTCTAACGCTTTAATCACACGCTGCCCGAGACGTGTAAAGAACTGTGCATTGGCAATTGAGCGCCTAGCGCCTTGGGTTTCGCCGTTCTCTGGGTAAGTGAAGATCAAATCGATATCAGAAGAGAAGTTGAGCTCGCCACCACCCAATTTACCCATACCAATGATTAGCATTGGCTGAGCTTCGCCTTGCTCATTACAGGGTGTGCCCCACTCGTTGCAGCAAATTTGGTACTGCCATTGGTAGGTTTCAAAAATCATCGCCTCTGCCAAACAAGACAGATGGGCCAAACTCTCTTCAAGCGGCCACGACTGAGTAAAATCACGCCAAGCAATATAGACCATCTCACGATTACGAAATTGACGCAGCACGCGATGACTACTCATTTCATCACTACAGTCAGCAAGCAGGGCCGCTAGCCGCTCTCGATAGCTTTGACATCTTTCTTCTTGAGCCAGCATTGAAGGCAATTGGTCCACCAATGCTTCATCTCTTTGTAGCGTCTCGCAAACGAATTGACTCAAGGTGCACACGTAGCTGAGTTGGCTCTGCAAATCTTCGGGCCATGCATCAAAAGTAGCTTGATGTTGTTCGAGTAATTGAGAAAGGTGAGGATCAACCTGTGTGGTTAGCTGAGCAGGCAATTGCATTGTTCTTCCTTGTTGAGACTAGCGCGACGAGTTATGTCTCTATTTATATCAAACTTAGCGCAATAAAAAACGCCCACAGTATCAATGTGGGCGTTTTTCATAGAGTTATCATCAATTAGACTTTAAAGGACGTGATCTTTCCGTCTAACTCTTCCGCATTGGTCTGCATGATTTCTGACGTTTCAAGCAGCTCACTGACCACGGTTACCGACGCTTCTACCAACTCTCGTACGTTGGTTAGGTTCTGGTTCATCTCTTCCGCGACACTGCTTTGCTGACCTGCCGCTGTTGCAATTTGGAAGTTCATGTCATTGATCTGATTAACTTGAGCCACAATGCCATCAAGCTCAGAGCCAGCGTTCGTCACAAGCTCCACACCCGTTGCCGCTTCAACCACACTTTTCTCCATCAACTCTACCGCTGAATTTGCGCTGGTTTGTAACTGAGTGATCATCTCTTGAATCTCAACCGTTGCTTGTTGAGTGCGCTGCGCTAGGTTACGAACTTCATCCGCAACAACCGCAAAGCCACGACCCGCTTCGCCGGCACGTGCTGCTTCAATCGCCGCGTTCAATGCTAGAAGGTTGGTTTGCTCAGAAATACCTTGGATAGTACCGACCACACTGCCGATTGAATCCACACTTTCTTCAACTTGGTTTACTGCTTGTGCCGATGCCGAAATGTCTTGCGACAGCACACTCATTTTATCGACGCTATCTTGAACAAAGCGTTGACCGGTTTCTGCTTGACCTGAAGCGCTTTCCGTTAAACTAGAAGCGCTTTGTGCATGTTCAGCAACCGTTTGGACCGTTGAGGTCATTTCGCTCATTGCGGTAGCAAGCTGATCAATTTCATTAAACTCTTCTTGAGCTGATTCTTTTGTCTCAGACATGCTTAGTGTCATGATTTCAGTCAGGCCGGCTAGCTCTTGAGAAGAGGTCACTTGCATCTTAATCATTTCTTGTAGCTGAACTCGTGTCTTTTCAAGTTCACGCGCGACATCGCCATATTCATCTTTACAATCCATATGGATTGGCTGCGATAGGTCACGGCTTGCCATCTTCTTAATCGATTCGCTCAGGTATTGAGTTTGTCGCAACATAACACGGGCTGCGAACAAAAGAAGAACCACAAAAACAACGACCATTGCGGCAGTTTGCCAAACGATTTTTACCAAGTAGGCTTGGTAATGTTCTTGAGCGATTTCAGTGCTTTGAGTCGCTGCCACCAACGAATCATAAAAAGTACTCGCGTCCCAGAGCTGCTTACCGATGATTAGTACGGTACTAAACACCATGAGCATGACCATCTTAGGGATAAGGCGTGTATTGGTAATTACCTTTTCCCATGCTTAAATGCCAAAGTCGTCATTGTCAGTTCTCCACTAAGTCTTATATATTGATTTTTAACCCAAAGATTTAGAGGGTTAAAAAACTTACCCGATATTTATTTCGAGCTTCGTATGAATAAAGATGATAACAAAGACAGCACTAAACCTATGAGCTTATTGTCACTAATCCTGTCATTCATGGCGCTATTTGTGATCTCAAGCTTGCTCTTTTTGCCTGTCGACCATGAAACTCGTCAGGTCCTTATCGGCTTAGACTTCCTGATCTGTAGCGTATTCATCATACAGTTGACTATAGATATGATCCGCGCCACAGATCGTGTGCAATTCTTGAAAAAACATTGGATAGATTACGTCGCAAGTATCCCTTTGATTGAACCGCTGAGATATGCACGGATTTTCCAAATTTTGCGAGTCATATTACTGCTTCGGTCAAGCCAAAACATCGCCGCCCTTCTTACTCGCAACCGCACAGAGACGACGTTAGCCTCCATTATCTTGTTGATGGTGGTGTTAATGGCGGTGGGTTCAAGCGTCATGCTGTTTCTTGAAGGGCCGAATCCCGAGTCCAATATAGATAATGCAGGCGACGCCATGTGGTGGGCGCTAGTGACTATATCGACCGTCGGCTATGGGGATCACTACCCCGTGACCGATTCCGGCAAATTACTCGCGGCTGGGTTGATCGTTTCCGGTGTGGGCTTGTTCGGTATGATTTCAGGTTTGATCACTTCCCTCATTACCTCTCCAACCAAGCAACAAGAGAGCCGCTCAGAGAACAAAGAACGTTTATTAATAGAGATCACTCAGCATCAAACGAAAATTATACAGCGATTGGAAGCCATTGAAGATAGGCTCGAGCAGCTAGAAAAAAAGACGTAGGCGGTCCATTTATTATTGCGCCATAAACAAAAGGCCTAGTGATCATTCACTAGGCCTTTAGGATAGAAAACTGGGTTTCGATTACTCTTGCCAGTATGGGGCAGCTTCAACACTAATTAAGCGCGTTTGCTCCATAGCGTGCAAAATGGATGTTTCTTGGCGGAAAAGCCATCGCTCTAACTGCTCACGCTCTTCTTCGCCATCAAGCTTATCCATGAGATTCGCAAGCGGCTTTAGCATCAACAGGTCATCAATGCCCTGCATCAAGTCAGCCCATGGTAAGCGGAAGCTGTTGCGCTCGTCGGCATCATACAAACTTGCAAAACCAAGCCCAGTGTATAAGTTACGCATCAAGCGGTATTGCTGATCGATGTATTCTTGACGAGATAGCGTGCGCTCCGGTGGGAAAGCTTCCATCAGCTCTGCCCAAGTGCGGTCTAATTGCTGGACAGAAAACGGCAAGATATTACGCGCCATTTTTTGTCGGGCTTTTTCATCGAGGAAGGGCTGCCAACCTCGGCTCAAAATCCAACGGCTAAGATCCAACAGAAGACCGGTATAACGTGCCGAAGACAATAACGTTAAGTTACTTTCTCGATCAGGCAGCTGTTCTTGCATCACTTTAAGTTCCCCAACGAGGAACTTACGAGCATCCAGTTTACGCAGTACGTGGCCTTTGTCTTCTAACAGGTCATCAAGGTAGTCAAACTCTTGCAGCCACTCAAGCTCTTGCTCTAGCCATTTCAGTTCTTGTCTCAAGATAGCACTGGCGCGACGCGGTACAATGCCACCGTAAATGGTCAACGTTTGTCGAATAAAACTGATGGATTGGCGAATTTGGTGCAGCGCCTCATTCGATTCTCTTTCTGAGTAAATCTGCTCGTGATAGTGCCAATGAGAAAGCGCGTGTTCTAAGGTATTAATGAAGCAAGACTCAACCGTGTCGTTTTTGTCTGTCGCGACTAATGTCAGCTCTTTAACTTCATCTTCTTCGTGCCCCTGAGCTAAGCGGTAACCACGCGCGGCTTTACTTAAGTTGCCTAGGCGCATGCCGCCTGCTTCACATAATGTGCGAGCCAAAGTGAATAATGAATCCGCTTGGCCAGATTTAAGTTCTAACTCAACTTCACAGATAGGATCTTCTTTATCACCCGCGATAACCAAGCCTTGATCGAAAGCCACTTCGATTTGGCTGCCATCTGGCATGCCAATTAGCCACTGCTCACGAGTGAAGTTAGTCGAGAAAAGAGGCGTTAACTGCTGCTGAACTTCAGAGAAAGTTCTTCCCTGTGGCCAAATATCTTCTGGATGCAAAGACAAATCTGGCTCGTTGGAGTTGTGTTCAGCATTATATTCAGGTCTTTGGTGCAAACCTGCGACTACGCGTCCAGCCGTTTTCACGGTTTGAACAAAAACATCATCAAATCGACGAATACGTAAGCCGATGTCATGCCCTCTAAGCCAGTTGTCAGCGGTATCAAAGTAAGTATTTCCTAACTCACGACAACTGTGCTGAAGCACTTTTGCTTCGGAGATTTTTTCCAGTAAAACATCTGAAAAATCAGGAGAAACAAAAAACTTCAGTTCTATCTCGGTTTCCATATCTATACCTTTCAAAGCAGATAGCAACAGGATATTGCCAATTTCCACACGTAGCAAGTGTGAAATATCGCCCTAATGATGATCTAAAACAGTTTAAATGAGGGATTTAATGGGTTAACATGCGCGCCTTTATAGCCATCGCTCAACATTTCACCATGAAATGGTGTATGTTCTTTTTAGGTTATACATTTAGGTTGAACGACCATGCCAGTGAATACGATTATGGGGTTATTTGCAAAGTCCCCAATTAAGCCTTTGCAGCGTCACGTTGTTTGCGTGAACGAGTGTTGCTCACACCTAGTGAACTTTTTTGAAGTATCTTCAAAAGGTGACTGGGAAAAAGCGGCTGAAATTCGCGCTCAAATTTCTCACCTAGAGAAAGAAGCGGACGTACTCAAACGTGAAATTCGTCTCAAACTTCCTCGCGGTTTGTTTATGCCGGTTGATCGTACCGACATGCTTGAGTTGCTAACTCAGCAAGACAAACTTGCAAACCTTGCTAAAGACATTGCTGGTCGCGTATACGGCCGTCAACTTGTCATCCCAGAAGCTCTTCAAGAAAACTTCATCGCTTACGTGAAACGTTGCCTAGATGCAGCAGATCAAGCACAGAAAGTGATTAACGAGTTAGACGAGTTACTGGAAACTGGATTCAAAGGCCGAGAGGTAACTCTTGTGGCTGAAATGATCCACCAGCTTGATGTCATTGAAGATGACACTGACGCGATGCAAGTTCAGCTACGCCAACAACTTATGGGCGTAGAGAAAGACTTGAACCCTGTCGATGTGATGTTCTTGTACAAAATTCTTGAATGGGTTGGCGGAATTGCAGACCAAGCGCAACGTGTGGGCGCTCGTCTGGAAGTTATGCTATCTCGCTCATAATTCATAAGTTAACTCAATAACGAAGAGCATAATTTAAACTCAACCGGCTAGGTGATGATTATTTTCATTACCGATGGGTTAATTGCGCTTAAAATTTGCTCCGCTTGTTATAACAAATCTAGGTATTACGATGGATATAATTGCTAACCACGGCACTGTCCTCATTCTTATTGCAGCCGCTTTCGGTTTTTTGATGGCGATTGGTATTGGTGCGAATGACGTTGCGAACGCAATGGGCACCTCAGTCGGCTCTAAAGCTCTAACGGTTAAACAAGCGATCATTATCGCGATGATCTTCGAATTTGCAGGTGCTTACCTTGCAGGTGGTGAAGTAACCGATACGATTCGCCGTGGTGTAATTGACACAGACCTCTTTGCACACCAACCAGATGTTCTCGTGTTTGGTATGCTCTCCGCCCTCCTTGCGGCTGGTACTTGGCTTCTTTTAGCCTCTTACATGGGCTGGCCAGTTTCAACGACTCACTCAATCATCGGCGCTATCATCGGTTTCGCTTGTGTGTCTGTTGGTACTGAAGCGGTTGACTGGGGCAGTGTGAAAGGCATCGTAGGTAGCTGGGTTATCACACCTGTTATTTCCGGTTTCTTCGCGTACGTTATTTTCGTTAGTGCACAGCGTCTAATCTTTGATACTGAGAAACCTCTATTTAACGCTAAGCGTTTTGTACCTGTGTACATGTTCATCACCACAATGGTGATCGCACTGGTTACCATCAAAAAAGGCCTTAAGCACGTTGGTCTTCATCTAACTGGTTTCGAAGCATGGGCATGGGCGGCAGGTGTTTCTGCACTTGTTATGATTGGCGGTTACATCTACATCCAGAAGAAATTTGCTAACCGCGAAGACGACCACGGTTTTGCTGGCGTAGAAGGGATCTTCAGCGTGCTAATGGTTATCACTGCCTGTGCGATGGCATTCGCTCACGGTTCAAACGATGTTGCAAACGCGATTGGTCCACTGTCTGCGGTAGTGTCTACTGTTGAACATATGGGTGAAATCTCAGGTAAGAGCACGATTGCTTGGTGGATTCTTCCTCTGGGTGGTTTTGGTATCGTTGTCGGCCTAGCAACCCTTGGTCACAAGGTAATGGCAACGGTTGGTACCGGCATCACTGAACTTACACCAAGCCGTGGCTTCGCAGCGCAGCTTGCAACAGCTTGTACGGTTGTACTTGCGTCAGGTACAGGTCTGCCAATTTCAACCACACAAACCTTGGTTGGTGCGGTTCTGGGTGTTGGCTTTGCCCGCGGTATTGCAGCACTGAACCTTGGCGTAGTTCGTAACATCGTTGCTTCTTGGATTGTCACACTGCCTGCTGGTGCTCTACTAGCTGTCGTATTCTTCTACGGCATTCAAGGCATGTTCGTTTAAGCAAAAACGTCAGCGCTTTGTGAGCGCACTGTCATTATTGACTCAAACGCACATAAAGGGAGGCTTTGCCTCCCTTCTTTGTTGCACAGCCCTGCGAAACTTCATACTATTTGCCCAATGCATAATGACATTCCCAAATATTGTTAAAGGATTTACCGTGAAGAAACTGATTTGCATGGTTTTAGCCTCTATGCTGGTCGTCCCAGCTGCGCTTGCTCAAGACCGCTATATCGCAGATAAACTATTTACCTACATGCACTCAGGTCCAAGCAATCAATTCCGTATCATCGGCAGTGTCGATGCGGGTGATAAAGTTACTCTACTAAGCACAGACAGAGATTCAGGCTACTCTCAAATTACAGATAGCCGTGGTCGTAAAGGTTGGGTTGAGACTCGCTTTGTGACTCGCCAAGAAAGCATGGGCGTGCGTCTTCCTAAGCTAGAAAAAGAATTAGCTGATGTGAAATCAAAGCTGGCAAATGCACGTAGCAACGCTGACAGCGAAAAAGCAGGCTTGGTTGAGTCTCTAGAAACACGCAACCAGCAAATTGCCGACCTTGAGCAAAGCTACAGCGAAATCAGCACTCAGCTAACAGCGTCTCAAACAGAAATTCGCGAGCTTCGTGCACGTTTAGACACTCAAAAAGAAGATCTGCTGCTTAAGTACTTCATGTACGGTGGTGGTGTTGCAGGCGGTGGTTTAATCTTTGGTTTACTGCTTCCACACCTTATTCCTCGTCGTAAGAAGTCACCAAACGGCTGGGCGTAATAGCAACTCAAATTGAAAAAGGAGCACATTGTGCTCCTTTTTGTTTTTCATATACCGTCCAAAGTAATGTACCTATTTAAACGAGCTAAACCTTGCCAATCCTTACCCTTGCCAATCATAGAGTGCAGGTATCTCAATAACTTCTCGTTCAAATCGAACTTTGGTCGATTGCGGTTCAATACCTATCAGTTGAACATCATCGGATACCCAATCTCCTTCAACATACTCCACACCATTGACACGAACCCAACGCTTGCCAACATTGCTTGAGTACACGTGAGTTTGGAAATTCAACGCTGGCAACTTACCGATATAGCGATTTGATTGAGATATCAGATCAACGGCAAAATCTTGTTGCGAATCAGAACCACTTGAGCTTGGTTTATTTGAACTAGTCTCTTGGAACTGAGTTTGAGCTAAAGCCGATTCCACTCGCTGTGCGAGCAAAGGCGAAAACTCACTTAAATCAATCTCTGATAAGTCTATTTCGGGTGAGACTGTTTCGGGTAAAACTTGGGGAGATTCTAGTGTTGTTGGGTTAGGTGGACTTTCAACTATGTTGGTCGCGATTAACGACGTTTGATTCGGTTGTGAGGCGACAGCAGCAACTTGAGGTACCGAGGATAACTCTCGCTCTACGAACGTTGGATAAGCCAGTTCAGCAAAATACGCATCCACCACTACTTCTTCAGAGCTAGGCAACGGTACAAAGCTGGATTTCTGTTTGATGTACTCTTGCGCGATACCGACTGTGGCAGCAATCACTGCTGGCAGCGCTATGAACAACAGACCTTTTGGCGCCCAGTTCTCTTTCACTTCATTAACACGTTCGGCGCCACTATAAGGCATCGTTTGCGCTTGGTGATTCTGCTCTGACTGCTCTAAAGCCGCTAAAATTTTAGACATTAGACATCATCCTCGTTTAAAGCGGTAACCTCTTGAGACTGCGAACTTTGAGGTTGAGATCTTTGAGGTTCTAGGGTCGGCGGGTTTTCTTGGCTCAATTTTTCTAATTGAGAAAGCGTCTGTCGACCGGCGATGCCATCAACATCCATATTTTGCCAGCGTTGGAAAAGCTCGACCTTATTTTTTAAATGGCGGTCAAACACAAGGCCTTGTCCTGGTTCTTCTCCCAACAGTGCAGAGAGCTTAGTATCGAGTACTGAAACCGACTCCCCTCGCATGCCCTCTCTCAAGGTTTGATTCCAAAAAGCCTGCCACACGGTGTAATACTCACCGACCCAAAGCTCATCAATCCAGCGTCGCTCAATCTGTACTCGCTTACCTGCTAACAAAAGATCCACATATTGCGCATCCGCTTGATAAAGCGTGGCATACGCGGTCTCACCTTGATACTGCAGAGTGAGGACTACTGGTTTGTTTTGCTCAATGACCTGCTGCCAATTGCCCAAGCGGCGAACGCAGCGAAAGTTGGTACTTTGACCATCACACATTTTGTCGATAACCGACGCTTGGTGACCCCACAAATGGTAAAGGTCAGTAATTGCGCTATCTTGTTGATTCGCCTTTTTTAAAAGCTCCGTAAATGCAGTGGCCAATTGCTCGGTTTCGACTTTCACTGGCTCCACAGTAGGGTGCTGATTTTCTATCACTTGGGCAATCGTGTTATGAGCCAGCTTCGGCATATAATAGTAACTAGGAATAGCTAGCAGTACCCCGTTAATCGCACAAACCACTAACCAGCCAGAGCCACTCTTTTTCTTAGAAGCGCTAGGGTTAGGTTGAAATTGAAATGCCATCACTTGATCGCAGCTTAGTTCAACCGTTTTAAAAGATGGAATTTGCTCTCCGACTGAATAGGCATGCTTAAGAGAAGCATCACAAACAAGATTGATTAACCTTGGAATACCCGATGTAGCGGTTGCGATATGTCGGATGCTGCGAGATGAAAACAGCTCTGCGCTTGCCCCTGAACGCTCCAAACGAAAGCGAATGTATTTACTCGTTTCTTGAGCATCGAGCGGTAACAAGTGATATCGACCGGTGATCCTTTGAGCTAATTGACGCAATTGCGGAAGCTTGAGTTTTTGTTGCAGCTCGGGCTGCCCAACCAAGAGCACCTTTAGCAACTTAGTGCGCTCTGTCTCCAAGTTAGTTAACAGACGCAGCTGCTCCAACACATCAATGGATAAATGCTGAGCCTCATCAATCACCAACAAGGTTTGAATTTGCTTACTGTGATTTTCTAATAGAAAGCGATGTATCGTGTCACTAAGCTGTTTCAGGCTATCTCCAGCCGCATAATCCAAGCGGAACTCATCGCAAATGGCTTCTAGAAGCTCATTGCTTGAGAAAGTCGGGTTGAGAATAAAGCCAGCTTGTGTCGAGTCATCTAGAGACTTCAACATCGCTTTCGCGACTGTTGTCTTACCCGTACCAACTTCCCCAGTTAGCATCGCGAAACCACCACCGTCTCCTAAGCCAGATTCAAGGTGAAAGATCGCTTCCTTGTGCCTTGGGCTTAAAAATAGGTAGCGTGAGTTGGGTACTATTGAAAATGGCAGCTCTGCACAACCAAAAAATTCCTTATACACTCGCACATCTCTATAATTGTCCTAACAGGAAAAGTACCATTGCAGCTCATAATAGCCAATGGCACACGCAAAAAATTCGAGGTAACAAGGTGCAAATTTATTTAGTCGGTGGGCGGTTCGAGATCAACTCCTTAATATGCCCGTCTATGACAAGGATTGGGTGGTCGTAGGTGGCACGCCAGAGAATATGCTAGAGCTTGGCTATACAGCTGTAGGTAAAGATTTCCCTGTTTTCCTGCACCCTAAATCAAAGGAAGAGCATGCGTTAGCTCGCACCGAGCGTAAAACAGGCCAAGGCTACACAGGCTTTGATTGCTACTTTGCACCCGATGTATCTCTCGAAGATGATCTTTTACGCCGAGACTTAACGATCAACGCCATGGCACGAGATACCGATGGACAGATTATTGATCCTTATCGTGGTCAAGAAGACCTCGACAATCGTACTCTGCGTCATGTCTCTGACGCCTTTATTGAAGATCCTCTACGCGTATTACGCGTGGCTCGTTTTGCTGCTAAATTTCATCACCTTGCTTTACTGTTGCCGATGAGACCCTAGTGTTAATGGCGCAGATTGCAGGATCTGGTGAACTGGAGAGCCTAACACCTGAACGTGTTTGGCAGGAATGGCATAAATCACTGTCCACGCAAAGCCCTCACATTTTCCTAGACGTTTTAAGGAAGTGTGGCGCTCTCGCAGTCGTCATTCCAGAAATAGATAAGCTATTCGGTGTCCCGCAACCAGAGAAATGGCACCCAGAAATTGATACTGGGGTTCATACATTGATGGTTGCTCAGCAAGCTGCGCTACTCTCAGACTCTCTGCCTGTTCGTTTCGCCGCTCAGCTGCATGATCTTGGCAAAGGCATCACGCCAGAAAAAGAGTGGCCAAGCCATAAAATGCACTGCCATACCGGTCTTAAGCTCATTAAGAAGCTGTGTGAACGGATTCGAGTCCCCAATGAGTTCAAAGAACTTTCTCTGTTCGTTTGTGAGCAGCACTCGAACATACACCGCGCGGCAGAGCTCAAGCCCGCGACCAAGTTAAAAGTGCTGAACCATTTTGATGTGTGGCGTAAACCAGAAAGACTCGAAGATATCCTACTATGCTGTATGGCAGACAGCCGTGGTCGAACTGGCTTTGAAGATATAGAGTATCCGCAGAAAGCGATTTTCGAACAAGCCTATCAAGCCGCTTTGAGCGTCAATGTTCAAGAGGTGATTAAAGACGGTCATCAAGGTAAAGCCATTCGAGATGAGATGGAAAAACGTAGAGTTGCGGCGATTGCTGCCCTGTAGTAGCACAATTAAAATCTAAAACACCTCGGCTTGCCGAGGTGTTTTTGTATCAACAGAAGAGCTTTGTAGCCTAACGCCACTACCTCGCAGACAAAAAATGCCCCGCATAAAGCAGGGCATTCAAAGCGTAAGTTAAACTTATTCAGTTAAGAATTAAGCTTGACCTTTAACTTCTTTAAGACCGCTTACGTTGTAAAAAGGAGGAGCTTTAGAACCTAGAGCTTCTTACCGCCATTTTCTACAAAAATAAAAAAACGCCCTACCGAAGTAGAGCGTTTCAAAGCTTTAATCAGTTAATTCAACTAAGAATTAAGCTTGACCTTTAACTTCTTTAAGACCGTTGTAAGGAGCTTTAGCACCTAGAGCTTCTTCGATACGGATTAGTTGGTTGTACTTAGCAACACGGTCAGAACGGCTCATAGAACCAGTCTTGATTTGACCTGCAGCAGTACCTACCGCTAGGTCAGCGATAGTTGCATCTTCAGTTTCGCCAGAACGGTGAGAGATTACAGCTGTGTAACCCGCGTCTTTAGCCATCTTGATTGCAGCTAGAGTCTCAGTTAGAGAACCGATTTGGTTGAACTTGATAAGGATAGAGTTAGCTACGCCTTTCTCGATACCTTCAGCAAGGATCTTAGTGTTAGTAACGAATAGGTCGTCACCTACTAGTTGAAGCTTGTCACCTAGTAGTTCAGTTTGGTGCTTGAAGCCATCCCAGTCAGACTCGTCTAGACCGTCTTCGATAGAAACGATTGGGAACTTGCTTGCTAGCTCAGCTAGGTAGTGGTTGAACTCTTCAGAAGAGAAAGTCTTACCTTCGCCTTTCATGTTGTAGATGCCAGCTTCTTTGTCGAAGAACTCAGATGCTGCACAGTCCATAGCTAGAGTAACGTCTTTACCTAGTTCGTAACCAGCAGCTGCAACAGCTTCTGCGATAACTTCTAGAGCTTCAGCGTTAGACTTAAGGTTAGGAGCGAAACCACCTTCGTCACCAACTGCAGTGCTGTAGCCTTTAGACTTAAGAACTTTAGCTAGGTTGTGGAATACTTCTGCACCGATACGTAGAGCTTCTTTAAGAGTCTTAGCACCAACTGGTTGGATCATGAACTCTTGGATGTCAACGTTGTTGTCTGCGTGCTCACCACCGTTGATGATGTTCATCATTGGTAGAGGCATAGAGAACTGACCAGCAGTACCGTTTAGCTCAGCGATGTGCTCGTATAGAGCATGCCTTTAGCCGCTGCAGCAGCTTTAGCGTTAGCTAGAGAAACCGCTAGGATTGCGTTAGCACCAAACTTAGATTTGTTGTCAGTACCGTCTAGCTCGATCATTACTGCGTCGATTGCAGCTTGGTCTTTAGCGTCTTTACCAACTAGAGCTTCAGCGATTTCGCCGTTTACAGCTTCAACAGCTTTAAGAACACCTTTACCTAGGAAACGAGCTTTGTCGCCGTCACGTAGCTCAAGAGCTTCACGTGAACCAGTTGATGCGCCAGATGGAGCAGCAGCCATACCTACGAAACCGCCTTCTAGGTGTACTTCAGCTTCTACAGTTGGGTTACCACGTGAATCGATGATTTCACGACCTAGAACTTTAACGATCTTAGACATTGAATGTTTCCTTCTCGTTGAATATATAATGTCAAAATTAAAGGCAGCAGCACTACTAACGCTGCTGCCCGTATCCTTTACTTCTCTAATTCGCCGCGTTGGTATTCACCAGCCGCTTTCACGAAACCTGCGAATAGTGGGTGACCATCGCGAGGTGTTGAAGTGAACTCTGGGTGGAACTGAGCTGCTACAAACCATGGATGAGCAGGGTTCTCAATCACTTCAACAAGCTTCTTGTCCGCAGACAGACCTGATACTTTTAAGCCTGCTTTTTCAATCTGTGGACGCAAATTATTGTTTACTTCATAACGGTGACGGTGACGCTCGTGAATCGTTGCATTACCGTAAAGCTCACGCGCTTTTGTGCCTTTTTCTAGGTGACACAGCTGTGAACCAAGACGCATAGTACCACCTAGGTCAGATTTTTCAGTACGTTCTTCAACGTTACCTTCGCCATCTACCCACTCAGTGATTAGACCAACCACTGGGTACTTCGTCTCTTTGTTGAATTCTGTTGAATGTGCACCTTCCATACCCGCAACGTTACGTGCTATTCAATCAGTGCCACTTGCATACCTAAGCAGATACCTAGGTAAGGTACTTTGTTTTCACGTGCGTATTTTGCAGCAAGGATCTTACCTTCAACACCACGGTCACCAAAGCCACCAGGAACAAGAATTGCGTCAAGGCCTTGAAGAGCTTCTTCACCTTTAGACTCAACATCTTGAGAATCTACGTACTTGATCTTCACACTTAAACGGTTCTTAAGACCCGCATGCTTAAGTGCTTCGTTCACAGATTTATATGCATCTGGCAGTTCAATGTACTTACCAACCATACCAATCGTGACTTCACCCGTTGGGTTCGCTTCTTCATAGATAACCTGTTCCCATTCAGACAGGTCAGCTTCTGGTGCGTTGATACCAAAACGAGTACATACAAGATCATCAAGACCTTGAGATTTGATTAGTTGAGGGATCTTATAGATTGAATCTACGTCCTTCATTGAGATTACTGCTTTTTCTGAAACGTTACAGAATAGAGCAATCTTCTTACGCTCGTTTGCAGGGATCATGCGATCGCTTCGGCAAACAAGGATATCTGGCTGAATACCGATAGACAGTAGTTCTTTAACTGAGTGCTGAGTTGCTTAGTTTTCACTTCGCCCGCAGCTGCAAGATATGGAACCAGTGTCAGGTGCATAAACATAGCACGCTCACGACCGAGTTCAACTGCTAGCTGACGAATCGCTTCCATGAATGGTAGAGATTCGATATCACCAACCGTACCACCAACTTCAACGATAGCAACGTCGTGGCCTTCAGAACCAGCAATTACGCGGTCTTTGATTGAGTTAGTGATGTGAGGGATAACCTGAATAGTTGCACCAAGGTAGTCGCCGCGGCGCTCTTTAGCTAGAACGTCTGAGTAAACACGACCTGCAGTGAAGTTGTTACGCTTGGTCATCTTGGTACGAATGAAACGCTCGTAGTGACCAAGGTCAAGGTCAGTTTCAGCGCCATCTTCCGTGACGAACACTTCACCATGTTGAGTAGGGCTCATTGTGCCTGGGTCAACGTTGATGTAAGGGTCAAGCTTCATCATAGTCACTTTTAGACCACGAGCTTCTAGAATAGCTGCAAGAGATGCTGCTGCAATACCTTTACCTAGAGAGGATACAACCCCGCCAGTAACAAAAATGTAATTTGTCGTCATGTTTAACCTGAAATTGGTTGAATGAGGGAAAATGGATTTCTTCTGGACGGGATATAAATATACCAGAACGCCTTTTCCGCTACAACGTGAAATCTATCACACTGCAATTTTTTATTTTTTGCTTCAAATCAAATAGTGACACCGAACAAAAAAACAACATGGGTGATTCACATCACGCCGAAGCGCTATTTTTTATAACTCGCTCATTTTATTGAGAAGATGTTTTTTCATCGCGTTTCACTTGTTGCCAAAATTCTTCTAGATCCTCCAAACTATACTGCTCGAGTTTGCTATTTTGGGCTTTAACCTGTGCTTCTACCCCTTTAAAACGGCGAGAAAACTTGAGGGTCGCTTTGCTTAAAGCGGCTTCTGGGTCGCATCAAGATGCCTAGATAAATTGACCACAGCAAACAGCAAATCCCCCAACTCATCTTCTACTCTTTCGGCATCAGGTTGGACTTGAAGCGCTTCTTCCATCACCTCATCAATCTCTTCTTGCACCTTTTCAACCACAGGACCAAGAGATTGCCAATCAAAGCCATACTTAGCACACTTCTTTTGCACTTTTGTGGCACGCGAAAGTGCAGGTAGAGAATTTGGTATTGAGTCTAGAATACTTTGCTCCTTTTTGCCTAACTGAGCTTTTTCTTTCTGTTTCTCATTCTCCCAATTGGCACTAATTTGTTCTTCATTCTCAAACTTGCTATCGGAAAAGACGTGAGGATGGCGGCGTGTTAGCTTCTCGTTCACGGTTTCCACCACTTCCGAAAAATCGAACAACTCCTGCTCTTTGGCCATTTGACTATAAAAGATTACTTGAAACAGCAGGTCGCCTAGTTCTTCTTTAAGGTTCGGCCAGTCGCGATTATGGATAGCATCCACCACTTCATACGTTTCTTCTATGGTATAAGGCACGATAGTGTCAAAGCTCTGCTTGATATCCCAAGGGCATCCGCTCTCTGGGTCACGTAACTTAGCCATGATCTGCTCTAACTGTTCAATTGGGTGACTCATCTCTCTATCCCTTTAAACCTTTTTTATAAAGAAAAAGGTGAGCAGCCAAAACCACTCACCTTCAACATATTATCAACTTTAAACAGAGATGATCATCCCAATCTCTTGACTGACATTACGTCTTTGATCTGTTCCACTCGCTTAGAAACGCGCTGCAGGATCTCAACGTTAGTCACCTCTAAATCAAAGTCCATTATCGACATTTGCGTGCGGTAATCCACTCGGCTCTTCATGCTGGTCACTTTGATCTTCTCGTTGGCAAACAGACTGGTGATGTCTTTCAGTAGGCCACCACGCTCCATCGCTTCAACGCGCACAGTCAATATGTATGAACCAACGAAGCCACTGCCCCAAACTGTATCGATGATACGCTCTGGCGCATGATGACGAAGCTCTTCAAGCTGTTCACAATCCGCTCTGTGGACTGAAATACCTCGCCCTTGCGTGATGTAACCTGCAATCTCATCACCAGGAATTGGCTGACAACAGCGCGCAAGATGCGTCATTAGGTTATCGACACCTTCTACCACGACCGCGTCTTTCTTCGGACGACTCTGCGCTGGCGCTTTGCTTTCTGCTTCTTGCAGTTTTTCAAGCGCTTGCTTGTCTTCCTCTTCCGCTGTTGGCTTATTCACTAACGCATTGATGTGATTAATAACTTGGTTGATTCTCAAGTCACCGCTACCAACACCAACAAACAGCTCATCTGGCGTATTGACGTTAAAGCGCTTCAGGGCGTAGGTTTCTGCATCTTTGAGAGATGCACCAATTTTGGCAAGTTCCGCCTCTAAAATCTCACGACCCGCTTCTAGGTTCTTCTCGCGAGATTGTTTTCTAAACCACGCGTTAATCTTGGCACGGGCACGGCCTGACGTCACAAAGCCTAACGATGGGTTTAGCCAATCGCGTGACGGGTTAGGCTCTTTGGAGGTAATGATTTCGACTTGATCGCCCATTGTAAGCTTGTGCGTGAATGGCACGATTCGCCCTGCTACTTTCGCACCAATACAGCGATGCCCCACTTCTGAGTGAATGTGGTATGCGAAATCGAGCGGCGTAGCCCCCATCGGTAAGTCGACCACATCACCGCGTGGGGTAAAGGCATAAACGCGATCATCAAACACTTGGCTTCGAACTTCATCCAGCATTTCACCGGAATCGGACATCTCTTCCTGCCAATCAAGAAGTTTACGCAGCCAAGTAATTTTCTCATCATAGCCACTGCGACCACCACTGCTACCCTCTTTATATTTCCAATGAGCAGCAACGCCGAGTTCAGAATCCTCGTGCATCTGCTTAGTACGGATCTGAATCTCGATGGTCTTACCTTCAGGGCCTAACACCACGGTATGAATCGATTGGTAGCCATTCGGTTTTGGATTCGCGACGTAATCGTCAAACTCACTTGGTAGGTGCTTGTATTTGGTATGAACGACACCTAATGCGGCATAACAATCTTGCAATTGGTCAGCAATAATACGAACTGCGCGCACATCGAAAAGCTCATCAAATGCGAGGCTCTTCTTCTGCATTTTACGCCAGATACTGTAGATGTGTTTCGGGCGCCCGCTTACTTCAGCGTTAATGCTCGAGACTTTCATTTCTGACGTTAGGTCATCAACGAAATCAGTGATGTATTGCTCGCGAACAATGCGGCGCTCTGACAGCTGTTTAGCGATTTGTTTGTAGGTATCAGGCTGGCGATAACGAAACGCGTAGTCTTCGATTTCCCACTTCAGCTGACCGATACCAAGGCGGTTCGCCAGTGGCGCATAGATGTTGGCACACTCTTTTGCCGCGGCACGACGCACTTCATCGGGCGCCTTTTTGACCTCGATAAGATTACAGATACGTTCTGCAAGCTTAATAACCACGCAGCGAAAATCATCGACCATCGCCAGGAGCATGCGACGTACGTTATCGACTTGGCCGGATGCCTCGCTGCCTTGCGAGTCACTACTTTGCATAGTGACGTTTAGCTGCCCAATCGCAGCCATCTCTTCTACGCCATCAATCAGCTTGATGATCTCTTTGCCGTAATGCTCTTCAAGCTGCTCACGTTCGAATACGCCGCTGGTCACCAACGGAAATAATTGAGCCGCGACAAGCGTTGGCCTGTCCATTGAAAGGGTAATTAAGATTTCGATCATCTCGCGCCCACGCCACAACAGCAGAGCGCCTTGCTCGTGATCTTTTACTAGCTCTTCACACTGACGGTAAACTTTGGTGAGCTTATTGGCCGTTTTCGGCTCCTGCTTTAAGCTCTCAATCCATTTGTCTAAATCAAACTGTTCGTCTTGGTTTAAGTGTGCACTTCGTACCGCAACCATTTTTTCGTCCTAGTTCTTATATTTATTACTTCGACTAACCATGTCGGAGTTAGTTCTTTGGGTTATCGCATCATATTATACCCAAGTGACTTCAAGATGCAGGATTCAGAGCGTTATCACGGGTTCAAGGTCAAGACAAATGACGCAGCGGAATAACGGGTTCTTTCCCAGTCATTTAACGTAGAGATTGAATCCGTGATACGCTCCCGAAGGGCAAGTTTGCCTAGCTCGCATACTTTGTTAACGACTCTC
The DNA here is from genome assembly GCF_001012815.1 of Vibrio mexicanus. Classification (GTDB taxonomy): domain Bacteria; phylum Pseudomonadota; class Gammaproteobacteria; order Enterobacterales; family Vibrionaceae; genus Vibrio; species Vibrio mexicanus. The sequence goes on along the minus strand of NZ_JYJP01000109.1, from coordinate 48,827 downwards.
AATTTAGAGCTACTAGATTGTCGAATCGTTGCCGCGTATGCAAACTAGGCACCCCTCGCTGAACCACGCATCTTGAAGTTACTTGGGTATATAAGCCAATTGTTCAGTGATGCTTCTCACCGGCTATGACTTAGTAAAAAGTGCCATCGACTCCATGTGACTGGTATGTGGGAACATGTCTAACATACCCAATTTTTCTAACTGGTAGCCTTGTGATAGTAAGCTTTGTGCATCTCTGGCTAGAGTAGCAGGATTACAGGAAACATAAACCACTCGCATAGCTCCAAGCTCTGATATTTGATCGACAATGCCAGCTGCGCCCGCTCTTGCTGGATCAAGCAGCACTTTGTCGAATTTTTCTTCAGCCCAAGGCTGGGTCGACATATCCAGTTCTAAGTTGGCTTGATAAAACTTGGCGTTGTCCAATTCATTCTCTTTAGCATTGTTGGTCGCTTTTATTACCATGTCATCCACGCCTTCGACGCCAATAACCTGATCTACCTGTTTTGCTAGAGGCAAACTGAAGTTGCCTAATCCACAGAACAAGTCCAACACTCGATCTTGAGGTTGTGGCGCTAGCCATTCCAGCGCTTGCTCAACCATCTGTCGATTCACATCTTGGTTAACTTGAATAAAGTTGTTCGGCTCGAAAGGAACTTTGGCCCCTGCTTCTTGGTAATAACCTGCGTCACCAAGCATACGTTCTAACTTGTCCGACTCGGATTGCAAATAAAGCGTTAAAGTATGTTCACTGGCAAAATCGAGTAGAGCTTGATGACTCTTGCTATCTAACGCTTTTAAGTGACGCACTACAAGAATGGCAGTGTTGTCTGCCTTTACGAGCTCAACGTGCCCGAGGTTTGCCACACATGGCAACTCGCTCAACAAAGATTTAAGCGGTGGCAACAAAGCATTCAGGCTAGGTTCAAGTACTGGGCAGCTTTTGATGTTCACAATCTGCTTGCTCTGTTTTTTGCGGAACCCAAACTGCAATTGCTTGGTTTTCTTATCGACAATCAAACTAATGCGCGTTCTGCGACGATAGCCTTTGTCTGAAGCTTGAATGGTGGGTTGCAGTTCAACCTCGCTCTGAGCAAACTTACTCATCAGTTGCTTTAGCGACTGCTGTTTGTATTCAAGCTGAGTGTCTAGGTCCATATGTTGGAGATGGCAGCCACCACAATCACGATAATGCTGGCAAAATGGGTCACGACGCAGTGGGCTCTCATCAAGCACTTTAATTAAGTTGCCCCGGGCAAATTTACTTTTACTTTCTGCAAGCTGCACTAAAACGGTTTCTTCCGGCAGTGCCCCTTCGACAAACAACGGCTTTTTATTGAGGTAAGCGATACCCGCACCATGATTATCCAACCTGTCGATTTTCACTGGTTGGTGTTTCTTGTCGATTTGAGTTTTCTTTTTCGGTTGGAAAAAACGCGCCATGCTCTGTGCCTAAATGTGTCAATTTAATTGTATACCCAAGTAAGTCAGGGTAAGTTTCGCCCGAGAGTCACTATTTAACTCTGTAGCAATTGTCGAACCGCGCTGACTTTATTAAGCTAATTCTAAAGCTAACCCTTTATTGAACCTCAAGTTTGAGTACAATTTAGGCAGCTAACGCTAGGGCATGTGATCCATCGAGCTGATTTTCTCAACTCTTTGTGGAAAATTTAACCACGAAAGGACGACACGCCTTATTATTATAATTTGCTATGCGAGTTATTTTCCCATATCCACACCACGATGTTTAGACAATAATGACCAGATATGGCTTACGCGCCCGCGTTATCACTCTCACTCTTGCCCCAACCTTAATCATTGGGTTGCTGCTTAGTGCGTTTTTCTCATTCAATCGCTATCAAGACCTTGAACGTCAGGTCATTAGCTCCGGCTTGAATATCGTAGAGCCTTTAGCCATTGCTAGTGAGGATGGTTTAAGAAATCAGAGCCGAGAGTCGGTTCGACGCCTTATTGGTTATGCACACCGAAAAAACTCGCGTTTCGTGCGCAGTATTGCAGTCTTTGACTTCAAACATGACCTCTTCGTAACCTCGAACTTTCATCCTAATTTCGAAACCCTAACTTTCCCCAAAGACGCACCTATCCCGCTTATTGGCTCATCACATATTGATGAGCAAACGTTAGTGTTGCGCGTGCCAATTTTGGCGGAAGGGACATTTCTAAGCACACCGTCTGGGCAGCAACCACCGAACCAAGCGCTCGGTTATATTGCGATAGAGTTGGACTTGTCTTCATTACGACTTCAACAATATCAAGAAGTCTTTGCCGCCTTCCTTGTTCTCCTTTCCGGCCTTGGCCTATCGGGTATATTTGCCTTTAGATTGATGCATGATGTCACTCGTCCAATTACGCATATGAAGAACATGGTCGACCGAATTCGACGTGGTCACATTGATGTTCGTATTGAAGGCAAGATGCACGGTGAGCTTGATTCATTGAAAAATGGTATCAACTCAATGGCGGTTTCACTGTCTGAGTATCACGTTGAAATGCAGCACAGTATCGACCAAGCGACATCAGACTTGCGTGAAACCCTTGAGCAGTTAGAAATTCAGAACGTTGAGCTCGATATCGCGAAAAAGCGTGCCCAAGAAGCAGCACGGGTGAAATCGGAATTCTTGGCTAACATGTCTCATGAGCTAAGAACGCCACTTAACGGGGTTATCGGCTTTACCAGGCAGATGCTAAAAACTCAGCTCACCAATAGCCAAACTGACTATCTTCAAACCATCGAAAAGTCGGCCAATAACCTACTCAATATCATCAATGATATTTTGGACTTCTCTAAGCTTGAAGCCGGTAAGCTAGCACTTGAAAACATCCCATTTGAGTTCCAAGAGAGCCTTGCAGAGGTAGTCAGCTTGCAAGCCACCAGCGCCCACGAAAAAGGACTAGAACTGACGCTAAAAGTGGATCCTAAGATCCCAACAGGCCTTGTAGGCGACCCACTTCGAATTCAGCAAGTACTGACTAACCTTGTTGGCAACTCAATCAAATTTACAGAGCGTGGCAACATTGATATTAGCGTTGAGCTGCGCTCTCAAAAAGACGATGCTGTTGAGCTTCAATTTATGGTGCGTGATACGGGTATCGGTATCTCAGAGCGCCAGCAAGCTCAGTTATTCCAAGCCTTTAGCCAAGCAGATGCGAGTATTTCACGTCGTTATGGCGGTACGGGTCTAGGTCTTGTCATCACTCAAAAACTGGTTAGCCAAATGGGGGCGAAATCAGCCTAACCAGCCGACTTCACCAAGGCTCTACTTTCTGGTTTACCATCAGGCTGCATGCGACCGATATGCCTGTAAGCGACCTTCTCAATACTCAATCACTGAAGCAGCGTCAGTTGCTGCTTATCGAACCAAACATGCAAGCGGCCTCGGTCACGCAGCAGATGCTGGTTCAGGAAGGCGTAGCAGTGACCTATCGTTCCACTCTGCCTGAGCAAGTTGAGCAGTACGACTATGTATTATTTAACCTAGCGCCAAGTGGCGATTACGACACTTCAACAGTAGAGGGTTGGGTTGAGTCAGCTCAAACCATGAGTAGCAACGTAATAGTGGGTATACCAAGTACCGCATTAGCCTTATCCGATCATCTGATTCAGAAATACCAAGTTCAATGTGTGACTAAACCACTTGCTCGTAAGAAGCTACTGCAAATTATGGTAGCGAATGAACCACCAAGCTTTGCCCTTGAGAATCTTGAAGGCAATGTCAGCGACCAAGTCAGTGACCAAGCCCCTATCACTGTCATGGCGGTGGATGATAACCCAGCCAACTTGAAGCTTATCACCGCACTACTCAAAGAACGCGCCGAGCATGTTGTGTCTTGTACAAGCGGTAAAGACGCGGTGGAGCAAGCCCAAAAACGTAAGTTTGATATCATCCTCATGGATATTCAGATGCCGCACATGGATGGTGTCACAGCAAATCGTTTGATCAAGGAAACTGAGCTCAACGCGAATACTCCAGTCATTGCGGTTACTGCACATGCGATGACGGGAGAACGTGAACGCCTGCTGAATGCAGGTATGGATGACTACCTCACCAAACCCATTGAAGAGCACATCTTGCAACAAGTCTTAGTTCATTGGGGACCAGCAATACCTGAAAACGTTGTCGAGAAACTCGATATTACCGCTCAAGTTCCGGAGGCGGAGATAGCACCTTCAACTGAACCAGCTCATCAAAATATGATCATCGATTGGCAAGCGGCGCTGAAACAATCTGCGAACAAAGAAGATTTAGCCAAAGATATGCTGCGCATGCTCACCGAGTCTATCCCCGAAGTGGACGCCACCGTTGAGGCAGCTTTGGATGAAGAAGGTTATGATGTCGACACCCTAATTCATCACATTCACAAGCTGCACGGAAGCTGTTCGTACAGTGGTGTTCCAAGGCTAAAGAAAGTCTGCGCTGAAATTGAGAAAGCACTGCGTTCTGGCTCTTCGATTGAAGATATCGAGCCTGAATTATTCGAGCTTCAAGATGAAATGGAGAAAGTGGTGGCCAGTGCCAAGCCCTATATTGATTAACACGTAATAGAGTTAGTCTAAATACAATGACATCGGCGCTGACAAAGCGCCGATGTTTTATTTTAAGCTCATCTCAACCATATTGAATCAATCTCGAACCGACTCAACAGTACTAAAATGGTAACTGTTCTTACCGCTACCTTTGACCTTATACATCGCTTGATCTGCACTATGAACTAAGGCTTCAATGTCGACATTCTCTGCAGGTGCAGTTGCAATACCGACGCTACAGCCCACATGAACTGAGGTACCCCCATGCTGGCAGGGCATATTGGCAAGATCGATCAAATCCAAGGCCAATCGGCGCAACAGTGCGAGATCATTTCTCTGTAACACAAAATAAACGACAAACTCATCGCCCCCGATACGCCCTACCGCTCCGGGAACATTGCTCTCAGCCTGCAAAGTTTGGAATCGCTGCGCCAAAGTTTTAAGCACTAAGTCGCCAGCAGAGTGACCATGGGTATCATTGACGAGCTTGAAGCCATCAAGATCCACCAGCAAGAGCGCTATGTACTGGCCAAAATGACCCGCCTCTTCAATATACTTCTCGCAGCCCAAACGATTTTTTAGTCCTGTTAATGTGTCTTGCTCCGCCATCGTTCGATAGTAGCGTTCCCACTTTTCTAACTGCGCCCGCAGCTCGCGTTCCCGCTCGATTGCTTGATTCGAGTTAGTAATAAAAGTATTTACGCTATGAACCACCACACCAAGCTCGTTATGTTCATTGTGTTTATCGATTGGAATCATTTCCCTGCGCCCCGGAGTAACAGAATACACAGCCTGAGACAAGGCTTTTAATGGATCGCCAACCACACGCTTAAAGACGGCAACCAAAGCAATGACGGTGAGGAAGAACTGGATAAGAATAAATAGAACTTGATCAAAGATCTTACTCAGCGCTTGCCTTTGAAGTACTTTGTGATTGTCATGAATGTAGAGCGTGCCTAAGGGCATACCATCGGTTGGGGAATAGAGTCGATACTTTTTGGCTTTCTCCCAAACATCTTGCTCATCTTCAATCATCATGGTCGAAGCAAAGACCACACCATCATCACTTTCTAATTTAACGGCATCGATCTCTTCATGCAGCAACAAGGATGTAATCACTTCGTCTGCTATCTCTTTATTACTTACATAAAGCGCAATAGCGGCATTGCTCGATAAAGAAAGGGCGAGCTTTTGTTCAAGATCTTTGTGGTTCTTGTCTGCCTGAATGAAACCAATGGGCACCAACAGCAGCAGAATCACAATCAAATAGATCAGTGCCAAAATCGACACGATTTTTAGCAACTGATTCGACAAGGATTGTGAGTGAGGTTTATTCTTCAATTTTAAGGATCACCTTCAGTTCTGAATCCTCAGGAGGCTGATCTGTCATATAACCAATCGCGTTAGCATTCAAAGTCAGCTTCTCAATCAGATCTTGTTGTGTCTCGATTTTTTCAGGCTCACGCATACTTCCTGAGAATTTAAGCCGCGCCCAATAGGCATTCACTTGGCTCTCTCCCATATTGACCACCGCTTTAAAAAAGCGCCCTCGGATATCACCTTCTCTATCAAGCACCTCATCAACATAGACGCCACCAATCGCTTTACGTCGACCAAGATAGAGTTCTGCAACACTGTCTAGTGAGGAAACTTCCAATTGGCTGTCTTTATGAGCAACCACATAGAAGTCCGCGAAAACCGGCATACTCGCCATCAAGGTTAAGAGGAGTAAATATTTCATTCGCCCCCTTAGAAAATAAAGTTTAAGTTGAGTGTATAAACTTGAATATCACTTCCGCTTGCAAATCTATCCACCGAAGCTGCCCACAATCCATAACCAAATGGACTAATCTCGACATGATCAATTTGCGCCTTGAGTGCGATATTCGAGGTCACATCCCAACGCAAACCAAATGAATAAGTCGCTTGGTCTACCCGAACAGCATTAATACCGGCGATACTTGAAGCTTGTAATACCCCAAGATTGGGATCAACAGCGCCCCAATCTGTTTGGGCTGTGTAGACCTCGTTACTCGCATTAAAAACGCCATACATCAGGTAAGGGGTAAACTGGCCAAAGTTGCGACCAATAAGCCCATATCCTCCGTAACCTTGAGGTATTGATTTTTTCTTTGCATTGACTTGGAAAAGCTCAACCTGCGCAGTCCATACACCATCGAAGTAGCCAACAGCAGCCTGAAAGTAATCCAGCTTCTCCCCATCGATCACTAAGTGTTCTGAAATGGCTGCCGCCTCATCGCTGACACCGGGAATACCCAACATCGCTACTTGGCCAATACCTTGTTGCAGTGTTTTGATTGATTCAGACTGATTAACCGTCAATGAGCCTACATGGGCATAGGACAGTTGCCATTTCCAATTATCTTGAATCACATCAAAAGAGAGGCCCAATACTTGTTCGATGTCGGTGCTGAAGCGGTCTTTGGTCAGTGATAGCTCCCCTTCTTCGCTATTACGGCCAAACTGAATTTTGGCTTGCCAGTTGAATTCAGGATTATTCGAGTAATAGGTTGCTCCGACACCATCAAGCGAGTTAAACACCACGCTGCCGTATAACTCTTGCGGCGGCCTTACCCACAAATGGGCGTAATCGATATTACGACTGTTAGCGGCAGCATAGGCATTCACTCCGGCTCGGCCGGCACGAAACTCCCAGTTGGCATTGGGGGTAAAACGCAGAAAAGCCAGTTCAGTTACGGTATCTAAGTTGTGCTTAACGCTGTCATCCAAAACCAATTGAGTAGTGAAGGACCATTTACGATTGAATGTGCCGTCAAGCTGAATACCTAAATTTGAATCCGTCCCGAACGATCCATTATCACTGATGTCTGCGGTGCGGGTGATATCTCTGAGGTAAGCAAGGTCATCTTCGTTCTCGTAGGAGTAACCTAGTGTACCGAAGCCAGAAACTGACCAATCGACAGCAAAACTCGTTATGCTAGTCGTTATAAGAGAGAAGAGGAAAAAGTAGCGTATGACCCAAACTTGAGCATCTCGCCTCATGACATGCCATCCTTTGCAACTCGATCAAGTGAAGAGATTGCTTCTAGCGACAACCAAGAGAGGAATATCAGCGCGTTAAAAGCAACAACCTTGTAATTAGTGTAGCAATAGCACTCAAAAACGAGACAAAAAAACGGCCATCAGGCCGTCTTACTTTTCTAAGATAACAGTGGCCACTGCATAGTGGCGCTCGTCAGATATCGAGAGATGGATATTTTGCACGCCTTTTGATTGTGCAATCGAAGCGGCAACTTGAGATAATTCCAATATGGGGGCACCAGACCCGTCATTGGAGATAATGAAATCATGGAAAGTGACGCCTTTAGCAATGCCAGTTCCAAGGGCTTTTGACGCCGCTTCTTTAACGGCGAAGCGCTTAGCAAGGTAACGCCCTTTTTGCTTTAAGCCCGCATACACAGACATTTCAGACTCTGTCAGAATGCGCGACGCAAATGCGTCGCCATTGCGTTCAAGCGCTTTTTCTATGCGCTCGATTTCTGCGATATCAGTGCCGATTCCAACAATTGCCATGGGTTATTTGCGCGCGGCTTCCATCACAGCTTTCATGTCCGCTACCGCTTTATGCAGGCCATCAAATACTGCTCGGCCAATGATAGAGTGGCCAATGTTAAGCTCGTAAATTTCTGGCAGCGCCGCGATTGGAGCAACGTTGTGATACGTCAGGCCGTGGCCTGCATTGACTGTAATGCCTAGATCATGTGCGTAGCTGGCACCAGCGGCGATCTTCTTAAGCTCATCTTGTTGGTCTTCTTCGGTTTCCGCATCGGCATAATGGCCAGTGTGCAGCTCAATAAATGGCGCTTCACACGCTTTAGCCGCGTCAATTTGCTCGCGGTCAGCATCAATAAACAGAGATACTTTGATGCCTGCTTCGTTAAGCTTTTTAGTTGCCGCTTTCACCTTCTCTAGCTGACCAACCACGTCTAAACCACCTTCAGTGGTCAGTTCTTCACGCTTTTCTGGTACTAGACATACAAACTCAGGTTTAGTCTTAAGCGCGATTTCCACCATCTCATCGGTTACGGCCATCTCAAGGTTCATACGTGTCTGCAACGTCTCGCGTAGAATTCGCACATCGCGATCTAAGATATGGCGGCGATCTTCACGTAGGTGAATCGTGATACCGTCTGCACCCGCACGCTCGGCAATCTCAGCCGCGTGAACTGGGTCTGGGTACTTTGTACCACGTGCATTTCGCAATGTTGCGATGTGATCAATATTAACGCCTAAATAGATTGCGCTCATTTTCCAATACTCCGTGCTTTAGGAAGGCCGACTCTTGAGATAAACAACTCTCGGCTTTTTAAAGGTTTGCCGCCAAGATACGGCTTTAAGGCTATTCGTGTAAAGCGTTTTGCAGCGCTTAACTGCTCTTTCGTGATGAAACGACGCTCACTGATGGCAATCAGCTCATCACCTAAAAATGTCAGATTGTCACGCCTAACAGAGGCGATAAAACCTTTTTGCTCTCTATAACGATACGTCATAGTAGGCTCAATCGGTTCACCCGTACCGGCACAATGCAAAAAATCCACGCCGTACCCTAAAGCCGACAGCACCGCGAGTTCAAAACGTCGTAAAGCCGGTTCAGGGTTGGTGCATTGTGCAAGCTCAGTTAATGCATGTAAGTAATCATGGAAAAGCGCCGGCATAGGCTCTTCAGCCGCGAGTACTCTGCCGACAAGTTCATTCACATACATTGCTGAATAGAGGTTAATGCCTGTTAAGGGTAGCCCCAAGCTGATGGGCTCCGCTTGGCGCAAGGTTTTCATTGAGCCTTTGCCCGACCACTTGAGCAGTAAGGGGGTGAATGGCTGCAATGCACCTTTCAAGGTGGAACGCTTGCTGCGTGCCCCTTTAGACATCAAGGTTAAGCGACCATACTCTTCGCTGAACACGTCAAGAATCAAACTCGATTCGCTATAAGGGCGACGATGCAATACAAAGCATCGCTGTAATCCATCGCTCATTGTTCACCCCTACAGATCGTAAAAGAGAGAGTTTACACTCTCTCTTTTGTTATTCGTACTTAAAAGTAATCGAACGTGAGTTGTCATACTCAGACGAGCTTAAAGGTCGTCAATGTAGCCCAATGAACGCAAGGCACGCTCATCATCAGCCCAACCAGATTTCACTTTAACCCAAGTTTCTAAGTAGACTTTACGGCCAAATAGCTCTTCCATATCAAGCGCGCTTCTCGACCAATCGTCTTGATCTTCTCTCCGCCCTTGCCGATGACCATTTTCTTCTGACCGCTACGTTCAACCAAGATCAGACCATTAATATGGAAACCGTCTGTCTCTGGGTTGTAGTCGAAACGCTCAATCTCTACCGTCACTGAGTATGGCAGCTCATCACCGGTAAAACGCATCAATTTTTCACGCAAGATCTCAGAGGCCATAAAGCGCTGAGAACGATCAGTCACGTACTCTTCAGGAAAGTGATGCGTGGCTTTTGGCAAGTACTCGCGTACGTGCTTGCGCAATACGTCGATGTTTTTGCCGTGTTTAGCAGAGATAGGCACAACATCGACGAAGTCCATCTTCTTAGACATCTCCATCATGTGCAGCATCACATCATTGCGGTCTGACACGTTGTCGACTTTGTTAACACACAACACAACTGGGAAGTTAGACTTCTGCAGTTTAGTCAGTACCATCTCATCATCTGGTGTCCACTGAGTACCATCTACTAGGAAGAATACTAAGTTCACATCACTCAAAGAAGAGTTTGCTGCACGGTTCATCAAACGGTTGATAGCACGCTTTTCTTCAATATGAAGACCTGGAGTATCAACAAAAATGGCTTGGTAATCACCGTCCGTATCGACACCCATAATACGGTGACGAGTGGTCTGTGGCTTACGTGAAGTGATCGAAATCTTTTGCCCTAAAATCTTGTTCAGGAGCGTCGATTTACCCACGTTTGGACGACCTACAATCGCAACGAAACCACAATGTTGGTTCTCTGGGTTGCTCTCTTCTGGGTTAGAAGAGAAGTATGCGTCGATATCGAACTCTGCGTTATCCGCTGAGTTATTGTCTTTTGAATCAGCCATTGGTCAGTTGCTCTAATGCTAGCTCAGCAGCCGCTTGTTCAGCCTTGCGGCGACTGGTACCTTTTCCAATTACAGGCTTTCCTATTCCTGCTACTTCACACGAAACCGTAAACTCTTGGTTGTGTGCTTCACCTTTAATATTAGTCACTGTATAGACAGGAAGCGGTTTTCTTCGACCTTGTAGAAATTCCTGCAATCGTGTCTTCGGGTCTTTTTGCGAGACACCTGGCTGGATCGAATCAAGGCGAGTTTGATACCAGCTAAGAACGATTCGTCTTGTCACCTCAATATCACTATCCAAATAGATAGCGCCAATGATGGCTTCAACGGCATCGGCAAGAATCGAGTCGCGGCGGAAACCACCACTTTTCAATTCGCCTGGACCTAATTTTAAGTAATCTCCTAGTTCGAATTCACGACCTAGCTCAGCCAATGTATTACCGCGAACCAAGGTGGCGCGCATACGACTCATATCACCTTCGTTTACCTTAGGAAAACGGTGATAAAGATCATCAGCAATGACAAAACTTAAAATTGAATCGCCCAGAAATTCAAGACGTTCATTGTGCTTACCGTGCGCACTGCGATGAGTGAGCGCTAGGTGAATAAGGTCAGATTGGTTAAACGTGTAACCAATCTTTCTTTCTAATTTATCAATTGGAGAATTCATACTCTCTCATTAGTTTCGTTTATAACTCTAAGTCGGGATTGTTGCAGCCGCTTAGGCTGCAACTCCTGCTAACTAAAAGTTTAGTTAATACCACCGATGCGGTTGAAACGCACACCCGTTGGAATCCATCCTGGTAGGATGCTGTTTGGATCGCGTTCGAACTCGAAGCTAATCCAAATTGCGACCGCTTTACCGACTAAGTTGCCTTCTGGAACAAAGCCCCAGTAGCGGCTGTCAGCACTGTTGTCGCGGTTATCACCCATCACAAAGTATTGACCTTGTGGGACTACCCACTCGTTTACACCACCACGTGGTTGGTAAGAACCCACACGGTCACGGCGGATCGGGTTAATCAAGATTTGGTGTTCTTGCTCACCAAGTTGCTCGTTGAGCTGAATCATTGGTACGCCGTCTTGAATGAATTCACTCTCAACCACATTATGCAGTTTCACTGGCTTACATACGTTCTCGCCTTGTGGCTGAATACAGATCTCTTTCTTACCGCTGTAACGAACGGTATCACCCGGCAGGCCAACGACGCGCTTGATGTAATCAATGTTTGGTTGAGGTGGGTACTTAAATACCGCAACGTCACCACGCTCAGGCTTGCCCGTTTCCACTAGTTGGTTACGCCAAACCGGATCTTTCAATCCATAAGCGTATTTCTCTACTAGAATGAAATCGCCCACTAACAGCGTTGGCATCATAGAGCCTGATGGGATCTGGAAAGGCTCGTAAATGAACGAACGCAACACCAACACAAACGCAATGACTGGGAAAATCGATACACTGTTCTCTACCCACCAAGGCTGCTGCTGAGCTTTCTCGATAGTTGCTTCATCTAAATCATTGGTTTGATCTTGAGCTTGCTGCAGATTCTGCTGACGCTTTTTCGCCCAAACGAGCTTCTCTAAGGCCCAAACAATACCGGTCACTAGCGTGACTAGAACCAGAATCAGTGAGAATGTATTCGCCATTGACTTCCCTTATCTTAAAAATACGAAAGTGAAAGAGCCGAGACCCTTTCACTTACTAATTATAATTTTGCACTCACTATCCCCTAGATAATTGGTGCTACAGCTAGGCGACAAGCAAGCTCATCCCAATGAGCATAGAAGTCCTATGTGATTTGGGTGAGTTTGCGCTGGCAACAACGCTGTAGCGACAATTATGACGGGGATTAATCTTTACCTACATGCAAGATGGCAAGGAAGGCTTCTTGAGGCAGCTCGACATTACCGATCTGCTTCATACGTTTCTTACCTTCTTTCTGCTTCTTCAGTAGCTTTTTCTTACGGCTCACGTCACCACCGTAACATTTCGCAATTACGTTCTTACGAAGCTGTTTAACGGTAGAACGAGCAATGATGTGGTTACCAATTGCTGCTTGAATCGCAATGTCGAACATCTGGCGAGGAATGAACTCTTTCATCTTCTCAACCAACTGACGGCCACGAGTTTGCGATTGATCTTTGTGAGTAATCATTGCAAGGGCATCAACCGTATCGCCGTTCAATAGTACGTCTACACGAACCATGTTCGATGCTTCAAAGCGCTGGAAGTTGTAATCTAGCGACGCATAACCACGCGAGGTCGACTTCAAGCGATCGAAGAAGTCCAATACAACTTCTGCCATCGGGATATCGTAAGTGACGGCAACTTGGTTACCGTGGTAGACCATATCAACCTGAGTACCACGTTTCTCAACACACAACGTAATCACATTACCCAAGTAATCAGAAGGTACAAGGATATTACAACGAGCGATTGGCTCACGAATCTCTTCGATGTCGTTGATAGCAGGCAGTTTCGCTGGGCTATCTACGTACAGTAGAGTGCCGTCAGTTTTCTCAACTTCATACACTACGGTTGGTGCTGTAGTGATCAGATCAAGATCGTATTCGCGCTCTAGACGCTCTTGGATGATCTCCATGTGAAGCATACCAAGGAAGCCACAACGGAAACCAAAGCCTAGTGCCGCAGAGTTTTCTGGCTCATAGAATAGAGACGCATCGTTTAGGCTTAATTTACCTAGCGCATCACGGAAGCTTTCGTAATCATCTGATGATACTGGGAACAAGCCGGCATAAACCTGAGGTTTTACTTTCTTAAAACCAGGTAGCGCTTCTTCACTGCCACCTTTTGCCAACGTCAGAGTATCACCTACAGGTGCACCTAGGATGTCTTTAATACCACAAACAACCCAGCCTACTTCGCCAGTTTTCAGTTCAGTCGTATCGATCTGTTTCGGCGTAAAGATACCTAGACGGTCTACACCCCAAACTTGACCCGTACTCATCACCTTAATCTTGTCGTTCTTCTTAAGTGTACCGTTCTTGATACGAACCAGTGACACAACGCCAAGGTAGTTATCGAACCATGAGTCGATGATCAGAGCTTGAAGTGGCGCATCAGGATCGCCTTCCGGTGCTGGAATAGCTGAAACGATGTTTTCTAATACATCATCAACACCGATACCTGTTTTCGCACTACAACGCGTCGCTTCCATCGCATCGATACCAACAATCTCTTCGATCTCTTCTGCTACACGCTCAGGATCAGCGGCAGGAAGGTCGATCTTGTTGAGAATTGGCACAACCTCAAGATCCATTTCGATCGCGGTGTAACAGTTTGCCAAAGTCTGAGCTTCTACACCCTGACCTGCGTCGACAACCAACAGCGCACCTTCACAAGCGCCAAAGAACGAGATACCTCGTAGGCGAAGTCAACGTGTCCTGGGGTATCGATGAAGTTCAACTGATAAGTTTCACCGTCTTTGGCGGTGTAGTTTAGCGTCACACTCTGAGATTTGATGGTGATACCACGCTCACGCTCAAGATCCATTGAGTCAAGAACCTGTGCTGCCATTTCACGATCGCTTAATCCACCACATACTTGGATTAGACGGTCTGATAGGGTCGACTTACCGTGGTCGATGTGGGCGATAATCGAAAAGTTACGAATGTGCTTCATGATTTGGGATGACTAAACTCTAAAAATAGGGACATAAGAAAGCCATCATTTGACGGCATTTCAATCAAGTTGGCAGATTCTACCCAATTTCTCTCTTGTGCGCACTAGCTAATTGGATTTCCAAATACGCGGATCAAAGTCACATGGTGAGAATCTTTTGCCTCTAAAGTGTGGGCAACGCGTTTCGATATCATCACACCGAGCGCAATAAAGAGCATTGAGAGAAAAATGACGCTACCTTCGCCACCTCCAAGCCATGGTGCAATCCACCACTGGCCAAGAAGCGCACCCACTAACATCATTATAAGAGGAATAATGTAGACCGTTGCGGCCGATTGAAGAAGATTTCTCTCAGGAAAGCCGATTTCAACCACTTGTCCTTCCGATACAGGTTTATCAGAAGTTAAGTTCCATTGTAATGATTTGTTTCCGACAGCTTTGGAGACAATCCCAGTTCCGCAGCTTTTTTGCGAAGAACAACTGCTGCAACTGGTTTGCTGCTCGCAACTTAACGAGACTCGGTACCCCGATTGAGTTTGTTCAACCGAGGTTACCGTTGCTAATGCCGTCATCATGGCTGAGCCACCGCAGGTGTTTCAAAAACCACAGAGTCGGCGATACGCTTCGCCGTTGCTGGTGGGATATCACCAACGATTGATATCTCACTCTTGCCTTTCACAAAGCTATGCAAGGTGCGGCGACCTTGACGAACAACCTGCCCTTTTAAAGACAAATCATCGCTATCAGAAACATACACAGAAAACGTGAACAGACCATCACTGAACATTTGGCTTTCCACCATACGTTCTGTCATCGCCATCCTGTAACGGTTCAACTCTTTCGGCTCAAACCCTTCAGGGGTCCAACCCACGTTCCAGTATGTATCTTCAACATTACCTTTAGGCAAAGACAATACTTCAGGAAGCGTGACATCATTTAGACGCGTCAGCACATCAGCAATACGCTCATTGACTGAGTAAGAGATGGTGCGATATTGCTCTAGCACTTCTCCGTCACGGTCGACTAAATCGGCACGTAGCGGAAGGCTCGTGTTCTCATCAATCCAAAGGATGTAGGAATAACGCAAGCCATCTTTTGGCACTATACGCAACACCTGACACGCCGTGCCCGCTTCGCGAGAGCGGCCCACATTGACGAAATCATACTGTTCACTCAAATGCTCAATATCGCTGTTCAATAGCGGAATGGTCGGGGCAACCATATTGCCAGATTCGATGGTGAACGGCTCGACACCCGGTTCGATATAGCTTACTTCGCCACCACGACGAATCACTTCACGAACAGGACCACTAAGATATACAAGATGCGCAAGTTGTTGTTCGTCATTTCGAGCATGACGATAAAGGAGAGGTTCTATACTGTTTTTCTTAATTAAGACGTAAGACAACTCATAATTAAGATTTTGACTGGCTTCGTTCATTTGATGCAACAAAGCCTCTGCAGGTACTGGCTCTGCAAAGGCTAACGTTGAGTTCAAACCGAACAGTGCCAGCGCACTGATCAGGATTTTTTTCATTCAACTACCGGTTCGATAACACTCTGGTTTGGGTTACCTTCACTGTTTAGTCTCAATTGTAACTCATAATCTTGAAGCATGGCGTTAATACGACGACGTTGCTCTTGAACGTTCGCCTCGCTCAATTCTGTGCTTCGATTAGAAACTGTATCACGGGTCAAGCTTACAGGTTCTGCGCTTCCCGCAAATGGAATGGTTTGTAGCACTGGGATTTGGTCACGCTCTGCTTGAGACGCTTCACTACCACCATACTGTTGTACACCCAGAATAACGGCCATTGACACACACGCTGCAACAGCAACTTGTCCAAACTGGGACAACCAAGCTGGAAGCTGTCTTCTTGCTTGTGAAGGTGTAGGCTGTGACTCAACCTTAGCTTCTTGAAGGTCAACGACATTAGTCTGTGGTAGTGGATTGTGCGCAGGTTCATTTTCCAACGCTAACGCGACGCTTTCAGCGATATTCCACTCAGGTTTTTCAGGGGCATCACCACGCATCACATCGCCGATGAGATGATAGTTCTTCCACGCTTCCAACCCTGATTGATCTTGCTCTAATTCTGAAATTAGTGCTTTATCAACCAACTCTCCATCCATGAGTGCTGAAAGTTTTTCTTTGTCAGCCATTCTTTTCACCATAACTCGCTTTCATACCGTTATTGACGTTAGCGCTGCATAAGAGGTTTGATTCTCTTTTCAACCGCTTCACGGGCTCGGAAGATACGCGAACGTACCGTTCCTACAGGGCAATCCATTACTTCTGCGATTTCTTCATAACTCAAGCCGTCTAGCTCTCGTAAAGTCATCGCGGTTTTTAAATCTTCAGGTAGTGCTTCTATTGCACTGAAAACCACTTGTTTCAACTCGTTGGACAACGTTAAGTTCTCAGGGTTCGAAATTTCTTTCAGTGCACTACCGGTTTCGTAATATTCAGCTTCTTCAGCATCAACATCTGTTGCTGGTGGCCTACGGCCTTGGGCAACAAGGTGATTTTTAGCGGTATTGACAGCGATTCGATATAACCAAGTATAAAAGGCACTTTCGCCTCGGAAACTTGGAATCGCACGATACGCCTTAATGAACGCTTCTTGTGCAACGTCTGCGACGTCGCCGGAATTGCTCACATACCGAGAAATAAGATTGCAAACTTTGTTTTGGTAACGCAAAACTAAAAGATTAAATGCTTGCTTATCCCACTCTGAACTCGCTCAATCAATACTTGATCGGTCAGCTGCTCGTTCATTCGAGCGTATTCTCCTATTTGTTTTTACTCAGCTTTTCACAAAGGTGAGTACTATTTATGCACAATGTAGTATTGACACCACTGCCTACATGAGCACTATTGTGACCCAGCAGTGAAAGGAAAGTTCAAAACTTTCTCAAAAAATTCACTTTTTATTTTGGACAGTGTGATATCGCCACATTTATTCGTTATCCAGATTCTGGGGATGAAAATGACGAAAAGCAATGTTATTAACAAAGTAATGTATTAAAGCTAGTGGTATAGTTGAAATTAAAACACGTGAAAACGTGTTCGTTGCATTAAAGATTGCACTGCAAGAGTTGAGCACTCTCGAGCGTGTTAACCTTTCGAGCTGATTTGCAGCACTTGGTGGGAAACAAACCACAAAAGGTCACCACGCTCTAATTTAATTCAGGATTTTAAAAGTTTTATGAACGCAAACCGTGAACATCAATGTGATGTGTTAGTGGTAGGGAGCGGCGCTGCAGGTTTATCCTTGGCCTTGCGTGTCGCAGAGCATGGCAAGGTTATCGTATTGAGCAAAGGCCCAAGAAGCGAAGGGGCAACCTATTACGCTCAAGGTGGTATTGCCGCGGTATTCGATGAGTCAGATAGCATCGAGTCGCATGTCGAAGATACACAGATTGCCGGTGGCGATATCTGTGAAGAAGAAACCGTTAAGTTTATTGCTGAAAACGCCAAGGAGTGTGTGCAGTGTTGATTGATGGCGGCGTTCCTTTTGACAGAGAAGAAAACGACACTGATGAAGCGCCACGTTATCACCTAACGCGAGAAGGCGGTCACAGTCATCGACGCATTCTGCATGCCGCCGATGCAACGGGCATGGCGATGCAAACGTCTCTCCAAGACAACGTTCATAATCATCCAAACATTGAAATCTTCGAACGTCACAACGCGCTTGATCTCATCACTGAAGACAAAATTGGCGGCAATAAGAATAAAGTCATCGGCGCCTACATTTGGAACCGCAACCAAGAGCACGTAGAAACCGTACGCGCGAAATTTGTTGTGTTAGCAACAGGCGGTGCTTCCAAAGTCTACCAATATACATCTAACCCAGACGTCTCCTCTGGCGATGGTATTGCAATGGCATGGCGTGCAGGTTGCCGCGTTGCCAACTTGGAATTCAACCAATTCCACCCAACTTGTCTATTCCACCCTGAAGCGCGTAACTTCCTTCTTACCGAAGCCTTGCGTGGTGAGGGAGCGTACTTAAGACGCCCAGACGGTTCACGTTTCATGTCTGACTTCGATGAAAGAGCTGAACTTGCTCCACGTGACGTCGTGGCACGTGCAATCGACTTTGAAATGAAGCGCTTGGGCGCAGATTGCATGTATTTAGACATCAGCCATAAGCCTGCTGATTTTATCGAAAAGCACTTCCCAACCATTCACATGCGTTTGCAAGACTTGGGCATCGATATGACTAAGGAGCCGATCCCTATCGTTCCTGCCGCTCACTATACCTGTGGTGGTGTGATGGTGAATCAGCAAGGCCAGACCGACCTCAAGCAGCTCTATGCGATTGGTGAAGTGAGCTACACCGGCCTACACGGTGCGAACCGTATGGCATCGAACTCTTTGCTGGAGTGTGTGGTTTATGCGTGGTCTGCTGCGAAGGACATCGTCAAACTGATTGGCAATGCTGAAATGCCACCAAGTTTGCCTGCTTGGGATGAAAGCCAAGTTAGCTGTTCAGATGAAGAAGTCATTATTCAGCATAACTGGCATGAGCTACGCCTGTTTATGTGGGATTACATGGGTATCGTTCGCACAGATAAGCGTCTTGAACGGGCATTGCGCCGCATTCAAATGCTGCAGCAAGAAACGCACGAGTATTACAGCAACTTTAGAGTTTCGAACAACCTGCTTGAGCTGCGTAACCTACTGCAAGTGGCAGAGCTCATGGTACGCTGCGCCATGCAACGTAAAGAGAGCCGAGGCTTGCACTACACCTTAGATTATCCTAACCGCGCAGAGCAAAGTGGGCCAACAATCTTAACCCCTGAAAAGTAACGGTTCACACCAACACATCAAAAAGGAGCGGTCATCGCTCCTTTTCTTTGCCTGACATTCAGCCTTGTTCAGTTATTCCTGCTTATTCATCCTAGAGATGACCTTAATCAATCGATAGTCTGATTCGGGTAAGCTGTCTCGCCACAAAGTAAATCGATGACCGTTACTCATAGTAATCACCACAAACCAATATCCGCAATGCTCAAAAGTGCGAGTAACATTGAATGTCTGATCTTGGTACTTAAACTCGCCAGTGCGAGACAATGAGAACGAGCCTTCAATGGCGGGAGGCGTTAAGGAATTAAAACAACAACAGTAAATGAGAGCGAGTGAAAGAAGTAAAGCAGGCAGAGGGGCTAATGGAGAGGTGACAATCGCCCATATTGCTAGCAACAGGAGTAGTAGGCTAGCAATACGAGCGTTAGATGAAGTCCGGCAGTGGAAACTATCGAACTTTGCTGAGGTTATGAGCGACAATCTTATCCACCATGGCGGCATGGCCAAGGTTTTCGCTTCGACCGTGCCCCATGACCCAGGTAAATAGATCCGGATCATCGCACTCTAGTAGCGAAACGAAATCACGTTGTTCATTATCTTGTAGTGACTCAAAACACTCTTCGAAAAAAGGCATAATGACGACATCAAGCTCAAGCATCCCTCTTCGGCATGCCCACTTGATACGAGCTTTGTCTTCTGCAGTGTACATGGTATTCCTCACCTGATGTTTCTGTAACTATAAGCGGAGTGTATCAATCTAAGCGCCAGTCCACTACTGCACCAGTCACAGTCCCTTTGCTTGATAGCAAAAACTTGTCAAAAAGTCCTTCAAGTCCACAAATAACAAAGGGTTTATCGCTTTTCAAAACGGGCTATTTCCTCCGATTCTTAGATATATTGATAATCTCAGTCGCTCACTCTTGAGCTTTGTGACCTATCCGCTTTAACATAAGCCATCGCCAATTGATTAAAAGGTTTCAACATGGAATGGCAAAACGAATTCACACAACTTGAGATTGCACACGATCAGCAACTTCCGGCTCTGATGCTTGCTCATTTACCATCTTGGGGCGCAATCGAAATGCAAGGTGATGACAAAAAGTCTTACCTTCAAGGCCAAGTCACCTGCGATGTCGTGACTCTACCTGCTGAAGAATCCACATTAGGTGCTCATTGTGATGCAAAAGGTAAGGTTTGGAGCCTGTTTCGCCTTTTCAACCACAACGGTGGCTATGGGATGTTTCAACCAAAATCTGCGATTGAAGCTGAACTCACTGAACTAAAGAAATACGCTATTTTCTCTAAGGTGACGATTGAATCAAGCAGCGATGTGGCGCTAGGTGTCATGGGTTTGGAAGCCAACGATTTTGTTGATGCTCTGTCTGATGCCCGAAGCGATGTTCGTAATATCGATGGTGGCACAGCCGTTAAAATTGAAGACAATCGCTGGCTGCTACTCATCAATCAAGATGCTGCTACTTCGCTGATAAGCGACTTCTCAGGTGAAAAAGTTTCTGAATCTGCTTGGGACTACTTTGATATTCAAGCGGCCTTGCCAGCAGTGACTCAACAAGAGCAGATCCAACATATTCCACAAGCACTGAATCTACAAGCAACCGGAGGCATTAGCTTCACGAAAGGCTGCTACACCGGCCAAGAGACCGTCGCTCGTGCAAAATATCGTGGCACTAATAAGCGCTCAACATTCATCGTTCGCGGTTCAACTTCCGCTCCACTAGATAGCGACAGTGTTGAACTTGAACGTGCCGTGGGTGAAAACTGGCGTTCGGCAGGCTCTCTATTGAACATATTTAACTTTAGTGACAACCAAGCTATTGGATTGGTCGTGCTGCCGAATAACCTTGAAGCCGACACTCAGCTTCGCCTAAAAGATCAACCAGACTCAAGCTGGAGAATCGAAGCCCTTCCTTACTCACTCACCGATGACTAGGTTTTGAGTTTTGATGAGTAAGTTTTGATGACTATGTTTGCTACAAAAATCACTCAGTTCCTTGACTCACAAGGCGTGAGCTACACACTGCTGCCGCACCAAACGGCGGCAGTGTCGATTGAAGATGCCGCTAGACAGCGTGGTATCCGAACCAGCCAAATGGTTAAGTCGATGCTGCTGCGGGATATGGGCGGTATGATTGCGCTCGCGTGCTGCCCTGGCAATCGTTCTGTTGATCCGAAAAAAGT
The DNA here is from genome assembly GCF_001012815.1 of Vibrio mexicanus. GTDB lineage: Bacteria > Pseudomonadota > Gammaproteobacteria > Enterobacterales > Vibrionaceae > Vibrio > Vibrio mexicanus. The sequence goes on along the minus strand of NZ_JYJP01000109.1, from coordinate 27,523 downwards.
CAGAGCGACACTAGACTGCCGCCGGATGACTTGCGTTGAGAAGGAACAAGTTGAGCCACTGACGGGTTACAAAATTGGGACAGTCGCTCCCTTGCTTCTTAAACGTCATATGCCAATTCTGTTCGACCATTCCATCAAAGACGAAGACTGCATCACCATAAGCAGTGGCGATCGCCTTGCGGGAATTGCATTACATCGTGAAGATCTTACTCAGCTATGTACCCCAATTTGGGCTGACATCTGCAAAATGTAACCACATATTACAACAAAGAGTGAACAAGATCGCACAAGCAACAGGATTGGGTTAAATTTTTATTCACAAAGAAAACATAAATAGTCATAGGTGTTTTTTTGGGCTATGCTGAATCTGTTGGTAAAATTTCGCTTGGCACTTGTCATGTCGGCGATGCAAGGTAAGTGACTGCTACTTAACCTTGAAATCCTTCACCAACAAAAAAAGTGAATCCACTGATTGTTTCAGGACATCCACTTTTTGTGTAATGCATCTGTGACTATTCGCCCGCCACTAAAGCGGGCTTTTTTTTGTTACTTTTCTAACTAAGAAATAACAACTTAAACTTTCCCAGATAAAAATCTCGTCTATTCTTACTTTTGTCACATTCATCTGTCTTACTATGTCGCAGCCAAGTTCCACATACAGAACAAATTTGAGGTAACAATCACACTCAGTTAGGGATTTGACTGGTTTTCTGTCTACAACAGCACAAATATCCAATCTGATTAGTAAAGACTGCATGAACCTCCAGCAATATCACAAAAAAATCGCCGGGGTTTTCGTACAATTAGCGGTGCTAGGTAATAACAAGGACACACTATATGAGACTGTTTAAGCGCTATATTCCAGGAATGATAGCTAAGCATGTAAGTCGTCTTTTTAAGGGAAGAATCTATATCAACGGAGTCGGTAAGTTTGAGTTTGATAACGGAAAGTTAATACTTCCAGAGCGTGCGGAAAAGCGTCATTTCCAAGCAGTAAAAGAAATTAATCAAGAAATCATGAAACTACGCTGCGCATACGCTTAAACACAACAGAATTAGAAAAGGGTTGGCATTGCCAACCCTTTTTACTTTCTCAAACCTAATTCGGCTCTATACCAAGCCTTTAGTGCGAGCTTTCGCCAGTTCCGGAAGCTGCCCCTTGAGCCCCAGTGCTCGCTTCATAATTTCATCTTTCGCACCAGGTAATGTTCCAACCAAGCTCATGCCAATCCCACGGATCAGTTTCTTGGCAGGGTTGTCACCAGCAAACAGATCTTTGAAGCCTTGCATCGCCGCAATCATCTTAGCGGCTTCAGCCTTGCGCCAGCGCTCATAGTTTCTTAGGTTGCGCTTAGAGCCAATATCTTGCCCTTCTTGCCATAATACCATCACCTCTTGAGCCAAACTGGCGGCATCAAGCAGGCCAAGGTTCACACCCTGCCCAGCTAGCGGGTGAATGGTATGCGCGGCATCACCAACCAGCGCAATGCGTTCAACCGCGAAGTCTCTGGCGTAACGCATCTTCAAAGGAAACGCAAAACGCTCTCCCTCAACCCGCGATAAACCCAACTTAACATCAAATTCTGCCGTTAATGATTTATTAAACTCTTCTTCTGGCATAGCAACTAAGCGCTCTGCTCGTGAAGGGTCGGTCGACCAAACGATAGAACTTAAATTAGATTCACCTAACGGCAGAAATGCCAGCGGCCCTTGCGGTGTGAACACCTGTCTTGCGACCGATTCATGCGGTTCATCAGTGCGCACGTTGGCAACAATAGCACTGTGGCCATAGTCCCAATGGGTAAGTGGGATATCCGCTTGCTTGCGGACCCAAGAGTTTGCACCGTCAGCGCCAACGACTAACTTCGCCGTAATCGAGTGACCATTGTCTAAGGTTAACCAGGCTTCACTTTCACCTATCGCCATAGTTTGACAACGAGCAGGCATAAACAGGGAAACATTCTGCAACTGCTGAACCTGATCAAGCAGAGCCAGTTGGATGACTCGGTTTTCAACGATGTGGCCTAAATCAGGCTGTGCGAACTGTTGGGCGTCAAACTCTATTCGCGCGAAGCTGTCTTGCTCCCACACTTCCATTGCGCGGTAAGGTGAAGCTCGGCGTTCCATAATGCCCTGCCAAGCGCCTAAGTTACGAAGTAGCACTTCGCTTGAACGGCTTAGGGCGGATACACGCACATCTGGGAGAGCAACCAAAGATTGCTCAGGCGCTTTGCCTTCAATTACCGCAACACGAATATCACTATCTTTAAACGCTGCGGCCAAAGCTAGGCCGACCATCCCGCCACCAACGATAGCAATATCTACACTTTGCATCATGACAATTAAACCTTTTAAAAATGACTCGATTAGCGCTCAACAATACCCAAAGTGCGCTTAATCAGCGGCGACTTGAGTTGTGGCAGATTATCCATAGTAAATAGCGCTAAATTTCTACCCAAGCGCATGGCGGTAGATCATTGGAAAATATATGAACCATAGACGACGTGAGCGAAATAGTATTGGCCCTATCGGACTGTCTGCGCTCGCGAAAACTTGATAGCACCCCATACTGACCGGCATCTTGAGGAGACTTCACAATCTGTTCAGCAAGCGTAGCCACATCTCGAATACCTAAGTTAAACCCTTGACCTGCGATTGGGTGAAGGGTTTGTGCCGCATTCCCGACAATAGCAAAACGATGAGACACATTTTGCTCGCGATGACGCAGAATCAGAGGGTAACTCGCTTTCTCCCCCACTTTGGTCAATTTGCCCAAGCGCCATCCAAATGCACTTTGCAGTTCCTGCAAAAACACCTCTTCGTCGAGTGACATCACCGTTTGGGCAAACTCTGGTGGCAAGCACCAAACCAAAGATAAGCGATTATCGCTCATCGGCAGCAAAGCTAATGGGCCATGTTCAGTGAAACGTTCAAACGCGCGGTTGCCGTGACTCTGTTCACTGCAAATATTCGCAATGACAGCGACTTGCTCAAAATCATGCTCGCGCATCTCAATACCAACCTGCGAACAGCAAGTTGAAATCGCACCATCGGCGGCTACGAGTAGCTTACTCGTCAGTAATTCACCGCTCGCTAAGGTAATAGATACCGTTTCTTGGGTTCTTTCTACGCTAGCGACAGAATCAGGGCAAAACAACGTAATGTTATCTGTCGCATCCGCTTTCTGTTGGTAGATACGGCCTACATCTGCCAATTCAACGACATAGCCTAGCGCATTCACCCCCAGTTCTGGAGCGGAAATATCTGTCATGCCAGCATGCGCGCGGTCAGAAACGTGAATGTCGTTGATGGCCGTTGCAACAGGCTCAATGTCTTGCCACAAAGACCAACTTTTCAGAAGATTAACCGTGCCGTAAGACAGTGCAATGGAGCGAGAATCAAAACCGGGATGGGTCTGATGATCCACTTGATAAGCTTCAACGACCGCTATCGATAAGCGACCTTCGCTTAACTTATCCAACGCTAGTGCTAGCGTCATCCCTGCCATTGCGCCACCAGCAATAACGACATCAAACTGCTTCATGCTTTCTACCCAGTTTTGTACTGCTCAAAGTTTTATAGTGCGAAAAGAAAAAGGTTAGTGAATCGTCGTCGACGCTTCAGCAGTTGGCCTTGCACCAAACTCGGCATGAATGGTCAAAGCACACGCTTTAACATGCTCAATCACCTGCTCAAGCAGCTGGGCTTGCTCTTCCATGTCATCATCTTCATCGATACCTAGCTTGGCGATCTCTTCTAAGTCTGCCAAGGCTTCTTTCGTCTCTTTCGACGCTTTCTTGATGTCGGCACCAATTAAACCAAGACCAGAAATATAGTGGTTAACCCAATCCGCAACGCCATCTGCTAAATCGAATAGGCTTGCACTCGCTTCTTCATCTGGAAGCAGCAAAGAAATTTCCATGCCTGTACCTGTCACTTCAAGCGTCGTTGTCGCAAGGATAGTTTTGGCAAACTCCAGTGACGCCTTCGGCCAGCCCATACCATCATTGGTGTAATCAAATAATACGGCCTGCCAGCTTTCATCATTCAGCTTCAAGCCGCCACTCAGCATGCCTGTCAATAAGCCATGAAGCTCAGACGGGTTCACCGCTAAGCCTGCAGATTGCAATTCAGTCGCTACAACAAGGTAATCAGGAAGTGTTGTTTCACTCATGGGAAAGCCTTTCATGTTTTAAGTCGCTCAATCCTACCATTTCACCCTCACGGCGAAAATGGCGATGTTAGTAATTGTGGATAGCAAATACTCAAATTGCCCAATTACTGTGTGGTCAAACTCTGATTTGTGTCACTTCGTTGTGAAAAGCTTGAATCTTATAATCGCATTACCTATAGTTTCCTCCTCGGTGGTCGCGTATCATGGTCACCATGGAATGGCGCGTAAAGAGTTCATAGGTAATGAGTAATCAAGCGGTTGAAGTTGAAATTTTAGGCAAACTCACACGAGTTAACTGCCCTGCAGGTCAAGAAGAATCATTGATTAATGCGGCTCAACACCTTGATGAAAAACTGAAAGAGTTAACCTCCCGAACCAAAGTCACCAATGAAGTTCAATTGTTGACAATTACCGCCTTAAACTTTTGCTATGAGCTTCAATCGGTAAACCGTGATGGCGAGCAAAAGCAACAAGATTTAAGTGACAGACTCAGTCTGCTCACAGCATCACTCGATGATGCATTAAGTAAAGTAAAACGTTCGAGCGACTAAACTTACTTAACCACAAAATTTACCCTGGGGTGTGCGTCAGCTGGATTTAAGTCCCTGAGCCGATAAGCAATACATTAGGGTTAGTACTTGATGACTATTGAGCATGCTCGGCTCGTACCGAGAAGCCTACGGTCACCATTGCTGATCCGCCTTGAACCAGCTGGTTCAAGGGCCACAATCCTCAACGGCACTCTGGGGTATCCCTTTCAAGTGATTTAGAACTCGCCGCTTTTAACTAGAGGCCACTATGTCACTGACCGTTCAATCAAGTTCCAATCAACCATCACAGCTCTCTCGCCAAGACTTTCGCAAACTGATCCGCAACAAACGGAATAGCCTTTCAGAGTTTGACCAAAAAGCGGCATCACAGGCTTTGGTTGATCAGTTCAAGCAAACATCTGAAGCAAACGCCGAACACATTGCGCTCTATTTGGCCGCTGACGGCGAGCTCGACACTCAACCTCTGATTGACTGGCTCTGGGCTACTGGTAAAAAGACCTACTTACCGGTTATTCACCCTTTCTCTAAAGGCCATCTGCTGTTTTTGGAATACACACCCAATACAGAAATGACCCACAACCGCTACAACATTCTCGAGCCACGTTTGAAACAGCCACTGATCTGCCCCGTTCAGCAATTGGATGTCATCTGTACACCTTTAGTGGGATTTGATTCGACCGGTCATCGACTGGGGATGGGTGGCGGTTACTACGATCGCACCCTGCAGCCTTGGTTTGAAAATAATCGCGGCCCTCAACCTATCGGTCTCGCCCATGATTGCCAACATGTTGATAAGCTGCCTATTGAATCATGGGATGTGCCTTTACCTAAAATAGTGACCCCGAGCCAGATCTGGCAATGGGAATCTTGACCTAGAATCGCTATAATCGCGCGCTTGAATGGTACTGATTAATTCTTAATCTAAATAACTCACTCTGGAGATGGGCATGACTCAAGATGAAATGAAAAAGGCTGCTGGCTGGGCTGCATTAAAGTATGTAGAAAAAGGCAGCATCGTGGGCGTAGGTACGGGCTCAACAGTGAATCACTTCATCGATGCACTAGGATCAATCAAGGACGATATTAAAGGCGCGGTTTCTAGCTCTGTAGCATCAACTGAGAAATTAGAAGGCCTTGGTATTCAAGTATTCGACTGTAATGAAGTTGAAAAACTGGATGTTTACGTTGATGGTGCAGACGAGATCAATGCAACTCGCGACATGATCAAAGGTGGCGGCGCAGCTCTGACTCGTGAAAAGATCGTTGCAGCAATCTCAGATAAGTTTGTATGTATCGTTGATGGCACGAAAGCTGTCGACGTACTAGGTACTTTCCCACTTCCTGTAGAAGTGATTCCAATGGCTCGTGAGCACGTAGCGCGCGAACTGAAAAAACTGGGCGGTAACCCTGTGTACCGTGAAGGCGTAGTGACCGACAATGGCTGTGACATTCTCGATGTTCACGGTCTGAAAATTACTGACGCAAAAGACCTAGAAATCCGCATCAATGCCATCGTTGGTGTGGTGACAAATGGCCTGTTTGCTGATCGCGGCGCTGACGTTGTGATCACAGGTACACCTGAAGGTGCAAAAATCGAAGAATAATCGAATGAAAACTCGGATTTTGAACTGAGTTTCTATTATTTTTTGTTATTTCATTACAAGCGGCGCTCTTTTGCGCCGCTTTTTGTTAGCTTCTCTAGAAAAATTATTGCTTATTCCGTAATTTTCTTACCCAAACTGTATTTTTTTTGTTAACTTAATGAGCAGAAGACGCACAGGGAAATCGTTTGCGTCCCCAAGAAGTGGCGAATATTTTACGTGTTAGAGCCCTTTTTTGCGATGTGCGCCAGTTAAGCCCCCTTTCCCCATTTAAAGGATTACGATAATGGCCAAAGTTTCACTGGAAAAAGACAAAATTAAAATCCTTCTGCTTGAAGGCCTACACCCTTCTTCAGTAGAAGTACTTCAAGCTGCGGGTTACACCAACATTGAATACCACAAAGGCTCTTTGCCAGAAGAAGAGCTATTGAAAGCCGTGAAGGACGCACACTTCATTGGTATTCGCTCCCGTACTAACCTTTCTCAAGAAGTGATCGATGCAGCTGAAAAACTGGTTGCGATTGGTTGTTTCTGTATTGGTACAAACCAAGTAAACCTTGGTGCAGCCGCCGCTCGCGGTATCCCAGTATTTAACGCACCGTTCTCAAACACTCGAAGCGTTGCTGAACTGGTACTTGGCCAAATTCTTCTGCTTCTTCGCGGTATTCCTGAGAAGAATGCACTTGCACACCGTGGTATCTGGAAAAAGAGCGCTGACAACTCTTACGAAGCACGTGGCAAGCGTCTTGGTATCATCGGTTACGGCCACATCGGTACTCAGCTGGGTATTATTGCTGAAAACTTGGGTATGCGTGTTTACTTCTACGATATCGAGAACAAACTATCGCTCGGTAATGCAACACAAGTTCACACCATGAGTGAACTACTAAATAAGTGTGACGTTATCTCACTGCACGTTCCTGAAACACCAGAAACGAAAGACATGATGGGCGTTGAAGAGTTCGCACGCATGAAGCCAGGTGCGATCTTCATTAACGCGGCTCGCGGTACGGTTGTTGATATTCCTGCGCTTTGCGGTGCACTTGAGTCTGGTCACCTATCTGGCGCAGCTGTGGACGTGTTCCCAGTTGAACCTAAGACCAACAAAGACCCGTTTGAATCTCCACTAATTCAATTCGACAATGTCATCCTAACGCCTCACGTTGGTGGTTCAACGCAAGAAGCTCAAGAAAACATTGGTGTGGAAGTAGCAGGCAAGCTGGCGAAATACTCAGACAACGGTTCAACGCTTTCAAGTGTGAACTTCCCAGAGGTATCGCTGCCAGAGCACCGTGATTGCTCTCGCCTACTGCACATCCACAAGAACCGCCCAGGTATCCTGACGCAAATCAACACCATCTTTGCCGAAGAGAGCATCAACATCGCAGGCCAGTACCTGCAAACCTCTGCAGACATGGGTTACGTAGTTATCGATGTGGAAGCAGAACGTTCAGAAGAAGCATTAGCGAAACTGAAGCAGATCGAAGGTACAATTCGCGCGCGTATCCTTCACTAATTCGTTGCTACAATAAAACGTCAAAGCCCTGCACATGATGCAGGGCTTTTTGTTTGTCGGAAGCTTTAATCGACTACCTTACCAACAAAAAAACGCAGCCCTTGGGCTGCGCTTTCACTATTCATTTAGAAATGATTATGCTTTTAGCACTCGCTCACCACGAGCAATACCAACCACACCACTTCGAGCGACCTCAATCACATCCGTCACTTCAGACAAAGCCTGAATGAAAGCATCAAGCTTTTCACTGGTGCCTGCCATCTGCACGGTATATTGAGAGGCAGTCACATCGACGATTTGACCTCGGAAGATATCAGCCGTGCGCTTTACTTCAGCTCGTGCAAAGCCGCTCGCTTTCACCTTGACCATCATCAGTTCACGCTCAATATGCTCGAGCTCGGAAACTTCTTGTACCTTAAGTACATCGATCAATTTATGCAGCTGCTTTTGAATCTGCTCTAACTGCATCTCATCAGAAGTCGTCGTTAAGTTAAGACGCGACAGTGTTTCATCATCCGTTGGCGATACTGTTAATGATTCGATGTTGTAGCCACGTTGAGAAAACAGGCCAACCACTCGTGATAGTGCACCTGGTTGGTTTTCCATTAATATTGAAAGAATGTGTCTCATATTATGTTCTCTCCGTCTTGCTTAACCACATCTTGTCCATACCCTCGCCTTTAATTTGCATTGGGTAAACGTGCTCAGTATCGTCCACGCTGATATCAACGAACACCAAACGATCTTTCATTGCCATTGCTTTCTCTAGACCAGACTCAAGTTCATCTGGAGAGGAGATTCGCATGCCAACGTGCCCGTATGCTTCGGCAATAGCCGCAAAGTCTGGAACAGAGTCCATGTATGAGTTTGAGTGACGGCTTGATAAACAATGTCTTGCCACTGTTTTACCATGCCTAAGAAACGGTTGTTCAAGTTAATGATCTTAACCGGAATATTGTATTGAAGTGCTGTCGACAGCTCTTGGATATTCATCTGAATACTGCCATCACCGGTCACTACCACCACTTCTTCATCAGGCTTAGCAAACTTAACGCCCATACCTGCTGGTAGGCCAAAGCCCATGGTGCCAAGGCCACCTGAGTTGATCCAACGACGCGGTTTGTTGAATGGGTAGTAAAGTGCAGCAAACATTTGGTGCTGACCAACATCCGACGCAACGTAAGCATCACCGTTAGTGACCTTATGCAGCGTCTCGATAACTTGCTGTGGCTTGATGCGCTCTGGCGACTTTTCATATGCTAGGCAGTCACGCTCTTTCCATGTCTGGATCTCTTGCCACCAGCTGTCTAATGCCTCGCTATCGTTACTCGCGCCTTGCTCTTCAAGAAGCTTAACCATGCTCTCTAGAACTTTTTCAGCCGAGCCTACAATCGGTAGGTCCGCGCGAACGTTCTTAGAGATTGATGAAGGATCGATGTCAATGTGCATGATTTTCGCATCTGGACAGTATTTCTCTAGATTGTTCGTTGTACGATCATCAAATCGTACCCCAACACCAAAGATCAAATCGGCTTTGTGCATTGCCATGTTGGCTTCATACAAACCATGCATGCCCAACATACCTAATGCGTTCTTATGTGTGCCAGGGAAAGCGCCTAGGCCCATTAAGGTGCTCACTACCGGTAGATTCAAGGCTTCAGCAAGTTTAAGCAGTTGTTTGTCGGCACCAGAGATGATTGCGCCACCACCGACGTAAAGAATTGGCTTTTTCGCTGCAAGCAGTGTTTTGAGTGCTTTTTTGATCTGGCCTTTATGACCTGAAACCGTTGGGTTGTATGAACGCATCTTAATGGTTTCAGGATATTGATAAGGCAGTTTGATCTGCGGATTCATCACATCTTTAGGAAGATCGATGACAACGGGTCCAGGGCGACCCGTTGTTGCAATGTAGAAAGCTTTCTTAACCACTTCAGGGATATCTTCGGCTTTCTTCACTAAGAAACTGTGTTTTACGATTGGGCGAGAGACACCCACGATGTCACACTCTTGGAAAGCATCGTTACCAATCAGGTTGTTTGGTACGTTGCCAGAAATGACGATCATAGGAATTGAGTCCATGTACGCGGTGGCAATACCCGTTACGGTATTGGTTGCGCCAGGACCAGAACAAACCAGAACCACACCAGGGTTACCCGTTGCACGAGTATAACCGTCTGCCATATGCGTCGCGGCTTGTTCATGACGAACAAGAACGTGCTTAATCTGATCGGTTTTCGCATGAAGTGCGTCATAGATATCCAGCACTGAACCGCCTGGATAACCAAAAATCTGCTCAACTCCCTCATTAATAAGAGATTGAACCACCATCTCTGCTCCAGATAACTGAATAGTATTCGCTTCCGAAGCTGTGGTGCTTTCAGATGACATTGCCATATTTTCTCCTTACCAGTGTTCAATCAGCCTGTTAGGCGAATTGTTCTGGTTTTACATAGTCTAGGTCTTATTCGTAGCCTAATTGGACATTAATCCACTTTTTCAGCTATGCCCCAATCTTGTGATAACAAGAATACAGGTAACTCAACAACTGTAACGTTTTATTATCAATGGGTCTAATGCAACTTTGATCCCAATATCCATAAAACTCCAAACTTTGGCCAATATGCAATCATTCATGCCAACTGGAAGCCCCAAGTTCGAACTACGTTAGGCTAATAATAAAAATAAAGAGAAATATTCTACAAACGCAAAGAGCGGAGGATCATTTCAGTGAAATGATGCTGTTTACTATTTACACAGCTCAATAACCCTAGACATAAAAAAATCCCCCACCGATTTCACTCAATCGCAGTGGGGGATTTTTAAACACTTTGAAAATTATCTTGGGCTAAATTACTTTGCCTGATGATTTTCTGTGTACATTTCTTCGATTTCGTCGTGATACTTATCGTTAATCACTTTTCGACGCAATTTTTGTGTCGGTGTTAACTCACCATCATCCATAGAGAAAGCTTTTGGCAGGAGCTTAAAGCGTTTCACTTGTTCAAACTTCGCCAGTTCATTCTGAAGCTCATTGACGCGTTTCTCGAACATCTCAACAATATCGTTGTTTTTGATCAGTTCCAGACGGTCGTGATATTTGATGTTGAGCTCTTTCGCGTACTCTTCCAGTGTATCGAAGCAAGGCACGATTAACGCAGATACAAACTTACGAGTATCTGCAATCACCGCAATCTGCTCGATGTAGTGATCTTTCCCGATTGTACCCTCAATCATCTGCGGCGCAATGTACTTACCGCCCGATGTTTTCATCAGCTCTTTGATGCGATCAGTGATGAATACGTTACCGTTCTCATCGATATGACCCGCATCGCCTGTTTTCAGGAAGCCATGCTCATCAAACGTTTTTGCTGTCTCTTCTGGTAACTTGTAGTAGCCACGCATAACCATTGGGCCACGAACTAAAATCTCGTTGTTCTCACCGATTTTAACTTGGGCACCCGGCATAGACATACCAATCGAATCAGGGTTAAAGCATTTATCATCCCAGCAAGAGACTGTTGCAGTGGTTTCCGTCATGCCGTAGCCCAACTTGACGTTAATACCTAACGCATGGAAGAAGCGGCCAATGGTTTCGTCTAACTTAGCACCGCCACATGGCATGAAGTTGATACGACCACCAAGCAGAGCACGTAACTTAGAAAGCACAAGCTTATCTGCTAGCGCATGGGACTTCTTCAACATCAACGATGGTGTGCGCCCTTCTTGGTGGCATACCGCCATCTTGGCGCCCATGTTCACCGCCCAAGTAAACAGCACTTTGCGAATGAATGGCGCTTTAGACACTTTCTCGTGAATCGCTGAGAAGATCTTCTCGTAGAAACGCGGCACCGCACACATAACGGTAGGGCGAACATCTCCTAGCGCGTCACGTACTTGCATGGTGTCTTGTAGGTAACAGTTAGTTGCGCCCTTATAAAGAACGTAGAAGGTCCACGCGCGTTCGAACACATGTGACAAAGGTAAGAATGCTAGAGATACATCGTCTTGGCTTAGACTTAATCTTTCATCATGACCTTTTAGCTGCGCGCCGATGTTGGCGTAGTCCAACATTACGCCTTTTGGCTGACCGGTGGTGCCAGAGGTGTAAATCAAGGTAAGAAGATCATCAAGATTTGCCGCATCTAGGCGAGCATCAAACTCCACCTGCTGCTTCGTGCCACCTAGAGCAATAAACTGCTTCCAGCTCATCGCAAAAGTATGATCACCAAGATCCACATCATCAGACATTGCCACAACAAGTTCTAACTGATCACACTCATCAAAGAGCGAAACTGCAGCATCAAACTGCTCTTGCTCACCCACAAACAACACGCGAACATCCGCGTTTTGAATCACATACGACGATTGAGACGCCGTGTTGGTTGGGTAAATAGGCACAGTGACACAGCGAGTTTGCAGCGCAGCAAAGTCAGCCATTGTCCATTGCGGCATGTTGTTGGAATAGATACCAACTTTATCTTGTACTCTCAATCCTTGAGCCAATAGTGCAAGAGACAGTGCGTCCACTTGCGCTCCAAATTGCTTCCAGCTGATGCCTTCCCATTTGGCACCCACTTTGTGCTTAAGTGCAATGCGGTCAGCACCTTGAGCAATTTGGTCACGAATTCGTTTTACGATATGAAAATCTAAATTGGCCATCACTTCTTACCTTTGGCTTACACATGTAAGCTATTTTGAGCGCACAAGTGTACATTTAGGGCCGAAAAAGGCAACTGACGAACATCAAAGTTATCGACAAATCTGTCAATTTTGGCCATAAAAAAACCTTGCTCAGGGCTTATCCGAGCAAGGTTTCTTGTTACTAAATATGTCTGTTTAGTTCAGTGCAACAACTTCGCCGCAGATCATCATCAACTGGTCGCGTAGCCAGATGTGACCTTTGTCTTTTTCGCTCGACTCATGCCAGCTTAGGTAGCCACTGATGTTTGAATTAGCGAATGGGAACTCAATCACTTGCAGCTCATCTTTGTTGGCTGCGTTTTCAACCATCCAGCGAGGTGCAATAGTCACAAGCTCAGACTGACCCACAACGTACAGCACGTTACTTAGGCTTGTACCTTCGTAGTATGCTTGGACATCTAGCTCGCGGTAAGCTTGCTCAGAAAAGCTGCGCTGACCGTGAATCTTAGAAAGCTTAGCGTGACGCTCTAGCTCAAGATCAGAAGCCGTTACGCTGCCTTGGATGCGAGAGTGAGATTTAGCCGCAACAACAACAAGTTCATCTTGGAAGATTTCAGTGCTTGAGAAACCTTGCTCATCGAAACGTGCGTAGTCGATAACGAAGTCGATCTCTTGGTAGCGCATGCGCTCTGCAAGACGACGATCAAACTCAGCGTCTAAGTGAAGCTGTACGTTTGGCGCTTGCTCATGAACTGTAGACATGATCTTAGGTGCGAAACGCATATCGCATGGGCTGCAGATCGCTAGCTTAAACAAGCGCGTAGAAGTCTCAGGCGAGAAGATTGAGCTTGGCAGTTCATTGCGGATAAGTTGCAGCGCTTGACGTACAGGACCGAACAGTTGGCGAGCACGTTGAGTTGGTTGAATACCACGACCTTGACGCATGAACAGTTCGTCGTTAAACATAACCTTAAGACGTGCAACCGCGTTACTTACTGCCGGCTGTGACATGCCAAGGTTATGCGCAGCACGAGTAATGTTCTGCTCTTGCATAACGGCGTCAAACACGGTCAATAGGTTTAGGTCTACACCACGTAATGTGCTCTCCATGCGGTAACTTGCAATCGCGCTCATTGCGTCTTTTTTATCGATCATTGCTTGGCCTCTTCGGTCGTCAATCGCTACTACTAGCAAAAATAATTTTTAAAGGGAGGATACGTAATAGAACAGCGTATTTTATACATTTGTCATCCGGATGATTGCCGGACGACTATTACTATTCACAAATCAATTAACGAACACCAAGAAGATTGATATTTAATCAGTATTTTTTACTTACGCGACCACTTTAATCTTTCAAATCATATATCTAGATCATTTATAAAAAAGTCTAAATTAGAAAAATTTAGGTCATTTAGATTGCATCATGTCGCAAAAATGAGAAAAAGCCGCGCAATTTGTGCATTGAGCGGCTGAATAGTAGACAAAGCCAATATAATGACGACGTCAATATTAGTTAAACGTTTGCGGTGTAACTTGGGAAGTCGACACGATTCCATAGATCGAACGGCAACTTTTTCTGGCTCTCCCAGCTGCGTTGGCATATCCATTCCGATATAGAATGGGCAACATTTGGGTAGTGAACATGCTCTGCAGGCTGCTCATCGAGCCAATCTCTCAATGCTGCCGCATCTAAGAAATCCATCCCCTGAGCGAGTCCTAATGTTTCTAACGTAGCAACATTAGTCAACTGCTCAAATTGACCTTTTAGCGGCTTCAATAATAACTTCTTACCCAGAGACAGAGCTTCGGAAGGTAACTCAAAACCACCGTTTGCGATTACCCCACTGCACGCATGTAGCTGCTTTTTAAAGCTGTCATAGCAAAGAGGTCGATGCACTACATTCCCTCTTACCACAATTTCGCTGTTATCAGGATGGTAGCTGACGAATTTTTGCTGATTAAACCTTAACAGCAGTTCCTCTACATCTTGATTGTCTTCGAATGGTAGATAGACAAGCACAGACTCATCATTGGTTGATGGGTCGTTAGACAGATCGATAATCGGTGGCAAGATTGGCTGATTGAAGTGATGCCAGTGAAGCCCAATGGTGTGAGTGGCAGGAGCAAGGTTCTTTATGACCTTTCTATCTAGCCAACTAACGCCTTTGGTTGGCACATCGTATAGGAAGGCATTCTGATGACTGATGCCTATGCAGGTTTTACTTTGCAGTTTGGCCGCCCAAGCTGAAATCGGCTCAAAATCGGTAATCACCAAATCGTAATTAGAGAGGTCAAGCTGCTTAATATCCTTGTGCAACTGGCCAAAATCCATTTGCATCAATGTTTTTAGATAACTGACTTTCCCACGACAGGTCGCAAAGCTTAATCCGCGTTTGACTTGGTAATTACCAAAGCACTCCATAGAGAAGTAACCGTCTCGCTCTCTACCGGAGAACAAGAAATCAACCTCTAACCCACGCTCTTTTAAAGCTCGACCCAGCACTCGAGAGCGAGCAATGTGCCCATTTCCTGTGCCTTGCACACCATATAAGATTTTCATACCAACGCCTTAACAAACTGAATAGAGGCATAGCCTGTTGAGAAACCAAGTAACGCTCCAATCAGAACATCACTTAAGAAATGGACACCCAGTAGAATTCGAGACAGGCCAATCAGCGACGCCCAAATTAATGTGAACATCAATAGATCGGGGTAGTAGTATGAGATGACCGTCATCATCAAGAATGCTGCCGCGGTGTGGCCGGAAGGCAAGCTGTAACGATCAGAAGGCGTTATGTGTGAGGTAAAGAACTGGCAGAGTTCACTTGGCCTTCTGCGACGAAAACTGTTTTTCGCAATCCAGTAAATAGGCAATTCAATGGCAAACGCCAGAAGGCCGCTAAGCAGCAGCAACTTACCAACCTCTCCACCTTTCAAATAGCACAAAATACCAATCAATAAATAAGTGGGGCCATCGCCCGTTTGAGAGACGGTTTTACTGACCCTAGCGACTTGACGATTAAACTTGTGCTGAGAACAAAATTGCGAGAAGGCAAAGTCTAACTTCACGATAGATTCAACAGAACGCATCCTACACTCCTACTACCTTGGGTATATCTTATCAAGGTAGTTGGCGTGCATGACAGAATCGTGAAGTTAAGTTGGCGGTATGATGAAAAATAGAAAGGCCCAACAGGGCCTTCAAAATATAACTCGTATTTCAGCTAGATAGCTTCATGCTTTTTCACTAAACCAAAGTCTGCCAATACAGAATAAGCAGCAGGAATCATGAAAAGCACCATCAACGTTGAAGCGAAAATACCAAACACAATCGATATCACTAATGGCTGAATTACCTGAGCCTGCAAGCTGGTCTCAGTAAGCAGAGGCAAAAGGCCGGCCGCAGTCGTCATCGAAGTTATGAACACGGCTCGAAAACGTTCGCGGCTCGCTTTGACCACCGAATCATGAACCGAGTCTCCCTCATCGACATGGTGCCTGATGTACTGCACCAACAAAATGGAGTCATTCACCACAATGCCCGCCAAGGAGACAAAACCCATTAGACTAGGCATACTCAGCGAGTGCCCAAGTAGGATATGTCCCCACACGACACCAATAAACGCCAGCGGGATCGCTAACATGACGACCACAGGTTCCAGATAGCTGCGGAACTGGTAGCTCAATATGGCAAACACGCCAAACAAGCCAAGCAAGAACCCTTTCCCCATAGAGGCGCCAGTCTTAGCTGCGTCTTTGGCTTCACCTTCGAAGTCGAATCTCAAGCCTGGGTATTTGCTAGTAAGCTTAGGCGCTTCCTCTCGTTGAAATTGAGAAATGACCGCCGACGAGCTTACTTTACTGTTGTCAGTATCTCCGAAGACGCTAACGGTTCTTAAACCATCAACACGTTGAATGCGAACATAATTTCGTTGAAAGTCTAGGGTCGCAAGTGTAGCCAATGGAATTTGACTGCCATCGCTTAGAATAATTGGGAAGTTCGCCAATTGCCCTAAGTCACCCGCTTGTTTTTTATTCAAACGCACTTCTATAGAGATATTTTCAATCCCAACTTGAATCTCATCCGCCGTTTGACCGAAAAACGCCGCGCGCAATTGAGCCGCAATGATCTGCCCATTCACACCATAGCTTTCCGCACCGGGGCGCAATTTAACCAATACTTCCTCTTTACCCATTCGCATGTCATCGAGAATGCCATGTACTCCATCAAATTGATTGAGATAGTGTTGGATATCGATAGAAGCCGCTTTCAGCTCATCCAAATCATCATGCTTGATTCGGATTTCGATCGCCCGCCCGCCGGGACCCATGGTTGGCTGCTTGTAAACCAGTGAGATTGGATCAGCTAACTCACCCACATCGTCACGCCACGCGGCAATGAAATCATCAATCAAGGTATTACGCGATTCCGCCCCCAATAAGTCCAAACGGACTGTAGCGATGTGCGGCCCAGATTCATTCGCATCGGCATTCACATTGAACTGGCTGGTAATGTGCTTCACTAACGGCACGCCATTTTCGACTTCTTGTGTCCACTTTTTATCGAGACGTTGCGCCGACTCCACCAGCTTATCAACTACTCGCTCTGTCTGAGACAGTGACGACCCCGGCGGCAAAATCACGCGAACTTCTGCAATGTCACCATCGAGTTCGGGGAATGGCTGAAACTTAAGTACTCCACCCGCAATCATAGCGACCGATATAAGCAGCAGTGCAATCACACTGCCTAAGAAAGCATATCGGTAAGTAACCACCTTCTCTACGCTCGCCACTAGAGTGGTATTACGAAAGTGCTCAAACTTCTCAAGTAATACTCTCTTGAATCGCAATGGCTCGCGCTCTTTCGACTGCTTATGTAGAGAATGGGAAAGGTGATTGGGAAGAATCAAAAACGCTTCTACCAGACTGATGGTTAACACCAGAATTAAGACTTGCGGCACCGCTTTCAATACCGCGCCCATTTCGCCGTCCAAGAACAGTAAACTACCAAAGATACACACGGTTGTGAGAAAGGAGGACAATACGCCGGGTAGTACCTTTTTAACCCCATTCACCACCGCATCATCAACCTTTTGCCCCCTCTCTAAATGGGCAGCAATCGATTCGGCGATCACTATGGCGTCATCCATCATGATACCAATCGCCATGAGCAAACCCACCAGCGACATAATATTGATAGAAAGGCCGAGGTTAGCCATTAAGAATAGACCACCTAAAAAGGCAACCGGTAAGCCTGCCGCAACCCAGAACGAGTAACGCAAACTAAAGAACAGCCACATGGTTGCAAATACCAGCACGATCCCTTGCCAGCCATTGCGCACCATCATAGTCAAACGATCCCAAAGTACCGATGAGAGATCGTTAGTCATTTCAAGCGTGACACCATCTGGAGTGATCAACCTTTGATCGTCAACGAACTGTTCTACTCGCTCTTTAATCCTTAGTGCATCGTCTTCTTTATTCTTACTCACCTTGAGGAGAGCAGACGGATGCCCATTGAACAGCACTTTTTGTTCATCAAGTTCGAAGCGATCCGTAATGGTGGCAATATCTCTAAGGCGTATTACCGCACCATTAGGCGAGGATCCTACCACTAATGACTCAAGCTCATCGGGCGTGATGCGGCGTTCATCAAATCGGATCAGAAAGTTTTTGTCCGGCGTTTCGACATTACCGCTTGGCAGCTTGATATTCTGGCTACCAATCTGATTGGCAATGTCATTGATGCTGACACCCAACTGACGCATGGCTTGAATATCTACTTCAACCCGAAACTGATGATCAGAAAAACCGCTCACTTCAACCAAAGAGACATCATAATCAAGCTTGAGAGTACGCTTTAGTTGTTCGGCATAGGCTTTGAGTTCTGGCCATGTGGTATCGGCCATTATGGCGACATCAACAACCGGCTCGTTCCAATCCATCTCTTGAACAACTGGTGATTCGATTTCAGCCGGAAAGTCATTGATCGAGTTTATCTGTGTTTGAACATCCACCAGCATTCGGCCAATGTCAGCCTTCTCATTGAGTTTTAGGATCAATCGCGCTGATCCCTCTATTGCCTCACAGCGCACCTCTTCAATATTGGACAAGCCGTCTACCGCATCTTCCATTCGCACACACAAGCTCTCTTCGACTTCAGAAGCGATGCGCCAGGGTAAACGATTCCAGCCATGATGTAGGGAGGATCAAACTCTGGGAATGTCTCGCGTTTAATGCCAGAAAGCGAAGACAAACCCAAAATCAGCAGCGCTAACATGAGCAAGTTCGCCGCGGTTGGGTGCCTTGCAAAGAAACGAATCATAATGATGCCTCCTGTGCGTCATTAGTCTCTTCTTCGCTAACATCGTCTTCTCTTAGCAACATGCCATCTATAGCTGGCAGAAGATCATTAAGAATGAGCTTTTGCCCTTGCTCTAATTCACCATCTATCACAACCAGATTGTCTCTTCGATAAAGTACTGTGATTGGCACAATCGCTAGTCGACTTTCATTATTCAATAGGTAAATTTTGTCACCGTGCACCGCGCGCTCTGGTACAACCCAGCTCGGGTTAGCTTGCCCTTCGACTTCGGCACTGACAAACATCCCATTCACTAATGGCGGTGCAGTTTGTGGGCTGAGTGCTTTTATAGCTTTGTTCAATCTCTAGAATCACACCTGCCGTGGCTTGTGCTTCATCAACGGTCTCACTGATGCGTGCCACTTCGGCAGGCCAATCCGCTTTTAGACTGCCACTTTGCAAGTAAATACGCGCAGATACCTGAGACATATCTGGCTTTGGCAGGCCGTTTTCATCTCGAGTAAACGCACTCAAGCTAGAAGCTAAGGTCTGCATATCATGAATCGATAGCTGAGCGTCCACTTCCATGACATCAATGCCATGAGCCACAACCATCTCTTGTTGCATGTTTACAACTTGATCTTGTTCGATGTTCACTTCCGCAATACGCAGATCTTCTGGCAAGGTTACGATGGTTTTCTCAAGCGATCGCAGTGCTTCTTGGACTTTGGCAAGGTTCACTTTCACCATTGCTTCTGCCACGCGTTTTTCGTCCGGCAAAAGCGCCAGCTGGTTTTGGATCTCTTGAACCAACTTCTTCTGAGTCAAAGCACTTTGCTGTTGTTGATCTACATCTGATTGCGAAGTTAAACCTTTCTTTCTAAGGTTCTGCTTACGGTCTAGCTCTTTGTTGGCAATCTCGAGCTGATTCTTCTCAATCGCTAAGGTCTGATTTAAGTTCTGCTCTTGCTGTGACAACTTAGCTAAAGACGTTTGACTCGATTTCAAATCGGCCTGAGCTTGGGTCAACTTAAGCTCATAATCGAGCGGGTCAATGCGTAAGATTTCAGTTCCAGCCACCAATACTTGGCCCTTTTCCAATCTAGGATGTCGGAATACAACTTTGCCCGTTACTTCCGCTATTGCTTTCCACTCAACTTTTGGTGTCACTTTGCCAAATCCGATAGCTAATGGAGCCATTGCTCTGAGTTCTAATGGAACTGTATCAACAAGGCGAGCTCTATCTCCCGCAGGTTTAACTGGCAGCTGAGGCTTGGAGTTAATAGCGATAATTAAAATGATTACCCCAACTGCAACAGCCGGAAAGAAGAGGAGTTTACGATTAATTTTCATTTTGGCTTCCTTGCTGGGTTGCGGGTTCTTGCAACATGCCTGAGGTCATAAGTTTAATGTTGTGTTCAATTAATTGATTGAGAAACGCTTCATTGATTTGAATGTCATGTTTGGCTAATAGCGATGAAGGCGCAATAAAGGGGAACACCATCAAACTAAGAAAAGAGAACTTACATAGTCTAGGTTCAAAGCCCGGCTTAAGAACACTATCCGCACTGATTCGACTGATTATGGCTTCTTGCATTGGCCGACTCACGTCATCCAGAGCCTTCTCAACTAACTGCCTTTGAGGTTGGCTTTCAGGCATATTCATTACCTGAGCCACTAACCGAGGAAATTGCGGCGACTTGCTCATCTCTTGGTAATACGTTCGCATCAAATCGACGAGGTTTTTATGGGTGACGTCTTTGAATAAACGCTGAACTTGCAACTTCATTGGTGCAATGGTTTCGCGAACCATGGTTTCAAACAGTCCTTCTTTGCTGCCAAAGTAATAACGTATCATCGCCACATTAACGCCCGCTTCTTGTGCTATCTTTCGAGTGGACACTTTTTCGTAGCTTTGAGTGATGAAAAGCCCACGAGCAGCACTGACTAACAGCTGCCTAGCATCAGTATGCTCCGTTGGCCGCCCTACTCTCCGCGATTCCTGCCCCATATTAACCATACTCATTTCAGTAATAATTAAACAATTGATTAATTATAGGACAGACTATTTTCTATCCACAGGACTTTTATTAATCACTATTTAATCATTTGATTAATTTATTGTCTGACCGCGAGATTTCTGCCTAACTGATCCGATATGAATAAAAATGCGACGAAAGGGTTGACCTCACAGGCTGAGTGCGGTACTAATTTGTTAACTTAATTTTGTGGATTATTTAACGCCCTAAAAGGAACCGTTAACAATGATGAACCGTTTTTCTATCCTGCTGAGCCTCCTCCTTATCGTGACATAATCGCGCGGGTTGGCTGTGGAAGAAAAATGAACCACATAAGAATTTAAAAAGCCCGCACCAAAATGCGGGCTTTTTTCATATCTCTCTTTTAAAAAGAAACTGGAAGCAAACGATTAACAATCGGTAAAAAGGAAGCAAACATGAACGATCAGGTGATTATATTCGACACCACATTACGTGATGGCGAACAAGCGTTGTCAGCAAGTTTGACGGTTAAAGAGAAACTGCAAATTGCCTACGCACTAGAGCGCCTCGGTGTAGATGTAATCGAAGCTGGTTTCCCTGTTTCTTCTCCAGGCGATTTCGAATCGGTTCAAACCATTGCGCGCAACATCAAGAACAGCCGAGTATGTGGTTTGTCCCGCGCGGTTGCTAAAGACATTGATGCAGCTGCAGAAGCACTAAAAGTGGCAGACGCATTCCGTATTCATACCTTCATCTCAACTTCAACTGTTCACGTTCAAGACAAATTGCGTCGCAGCTACGACGATGTGGTAGAGATGGGTGTTCAAGCAGTTAAACGTGCCCGTAACTACACTGACGACGTCGAGTTTTCTTGTGAAGATGCAGGCCGTACACCGATCGACAACTTATGTCGCATGGTAGAAGCAGCCATTGATGCCGGTGCCAACACAATCAACATTCCAGACACCGTCGGCTACACAGTACCGAATGAGTTTGGTGGTATCATCCAAACGCTATTCAACCGAGTACCAAACATCGATAAGGCGATCATCTCAGTTCACTGTCACGATGACCTAGGTATGTCTGTTGCTAACTCAATTGCTGCGGTTCAAGCTGGTGCACGTCAGGTAGAAGGTACCATTAACGGTATCGGTGAGCGCGCAGGTAACTGTTCTCTTGAAGAGATCGCCATGATCATCAAGACGCGCCAAGAGTTTTTGGGCGTGAACACAGGTCTTAAGTACGACGAAATTCACCGTACAAGTAAGCTTGTTAGCCAACTTTGTAACATGCCAATTCAAGACAACAAAGCGATTGTAGGTGCGAATGCGTTCAGTCACTCTTCAGGTATCCACCAAGACGGTATGTTGAAGAACAAGAACACCTACGAAATCATGACCCCTGAGTCTATCGGTCTTAAAAACCAAGCGCTTAACCTAACTAGCCGAAGTGGCCGTGCCGCGGTGAAGAGCCACATGGATACGATGGGCTATAAAGAAGGCGATGAGTACAACCTAGACGCACTATACGAAGATTTCTTGAAATTGGCAGACCGCAAAGGCCAAGTATTCGATTACGATTTGGAAGCGTTAATGCACTTCTCCAACCTACGAGAAGAAGATGACTTCTACAAGTTGAACTACCTAAGCGTGCAATCTGGCAGCGTGATGGCGACAACCAGTATCAAGCTACAGTGTGGCGATGAAGAGACTAGTGAGGCAGCTGTCGGTAACGGCCCTGTTGATGCACTTTACCAGTGTATCTATCGTGTCACTGGTTATGATATTGTTCTAGATAAGTTTGATTTAACGGCTAAAGGTGAAGGCGAAGATGGCTTAGGCCAAGCTGACATCATTGCGAACTACAAAGGCAGAAAGTACCACGGTACAGGCGTATCAACTGACATCGTTGAAGCATCTGGCCAAGCACTACTTCATGTTATTAACAGCATCCATCGTGCCGATAAGATCGCCGAAATTAAGCAAAAGAAAGTCGAAACAGTTTAAACCTCTTCTGGAGAGTCAAGAGCTGCTGACAGGGAATGACTCTCCAAAGAGAGCAAAAATAAAAGTATAAAGGATTAACATGACAGACAAATCATTCAAAATCGCCGTTCTTCCTGGCGATGGCATTGGCCCAGAAGTAATGCAGCAAGCACACAAAGTGCTAGATGCTATCGAGAAAAAACATGGTGTTCAGTTCGAACGTGAAGAACACGATGTCGGCGGTATTGCAATCGATAACCACGGTTGTCCACTACCAGAATCAACAGTGAAAGCGTGTGAAGAGTCAGACGCTGTGCTATTTGGTTCTGTAGGCGGTCCTAAGTGGGAACACCTTCCACCAAATGATCAGCCTGAGCGTGGTGCACTACTTCCACTTCGCAAACACTTCCAGCTTTTCTGTAACCTTCGCCCAGCGCAGATCCATAAAGGTTTAGAAGCTTTCTCTCCACTTCGTGCAGACATTTCAGAAAACGGCTTCGACATCGTTGTGGTTCGTGAGCTAACGGGTGGTATCTACTTCGGCCAACCTAAAGGTCGTGAAGGTGAAGGTCCTAACGAGAAAGCTTTCGATACTGAAGTTTACCATCGCTACGAAATTGAGCGCATTGCAAAGATTGCGTTTGAATCAGCTCGCCTACGTGACAAGAAGGTTTGCTCAATCGACAAAGCAAACGTACTACAAAGCTCTATCCTGTGGCGCGAAGTAGTTGAAGAGATCGCAAAAGATTACCCAGATGTTGAGCTTTCACACATGTACATCGACAACGCGACTATGCAGCTAATCAAAGACCCTGCACAGTTTGACGTGATGCTATGTTCAAACATCTTCGGCGATATCATCTCTGACGAGTGTGCAATGATCACTGGCTCTATGGGCATGCTTCCATCTGCATCGTTAAACGAAAGCAAATTTGGTCTATATGAACCAGCAGGTGGTAGTGCACCAGACATCGCAGGTAAGAACATTGCCAACCCTGTTGCTCAAATCTTATCTGCAGCGCTAATGCTACGCTACAGCCTTGGTCAAGAAGCTGCCGCGCAAGATATCGAGAGCGCGGTTTCTAAAGCGCTTTCTGCAGGTGAACTAACAGGCGACTTAGCCGGTGATAAACCAGCGCTATCTACCTCTGAGATGGGCGATAAGATCGCTGAGTACATCTTAAACTCTTAATCAATAATAATTATTTGCTCCCGATAAGCCGTTGTCGGGAGTCGCACACAGGAATGTGATGATGGGCAAAACATTATATGAAAAGGTCTACGACGCACACGTTGCCGTAGCCGCTGAGGGCGAAAACCCGATTCTTTACATTGACCGCCATTTGGTTCACGAAGTAACCTCACCTCAAGCTTTTGATGGCCTGCGTGAGAAAGGTCGTAAAGTTCGCCAAGTAGGCAAAACGTTTGCAACGATGGACCACAACGTTTCAACGCAGACTAAAGACATTAACGCTTCTGGCGAGATGGCGCGTATTCAGATGGAAACGCTATCTAAAAACTGTGAAGAATTCGGCGTTACGCTTTACGATATCAACCACAAGTATCAAGGCATCGTCCACGTTATGGGCCCTGAGCTAGGTATTACGCTACCAGGCATGACCATTGTTTGTGGTGATTCACACACAGCAACACACGGTGCATTCGGCTCGCTAGCATTTGGTATCGGTACTTCTGAAGTTGAACACGTTCTAGCGACACAAACGCTAAAGCAAGCACGTGCTAAAACGATGAAGATCGAAGTAAAAGGCAAGGTCGCACCGGGAATTACGGCAAAAGATATCGTACTAGCCATCATCGGTGAAACCACTGCCGCTGGCGGTACTGGCTACGTAGTTGAGTTCTGTGGTGAAGCCATTACAGATCTTACGATGGAAGGTCGTATGACAGTATGTAACATGGCTATCGAGCTGGGCGCGAAAGCAGGTTTAATCGCACCAGATGGAACCACTTTTGAGTACATCAAAGGCCGTAAGTTCGCTCCAACGGGTGACGACTTAGATGCAGCCATTGAGTACTGGTCATCTCTAAAAACTGATGATGATGCTGAATTTGATGCCGTTGTTACGCTAAACGCTGCAGACATCAAACCTCAGGTTACTTGGGGTACTAACCCAGGTCAGGTAATCGCAGTTGACCAACCTATCCCAGCACCAGAAAGCTTTGCAGACCCAGTTGAAAAAGCATCAGCTGAGAAAGCATTAGCTTACATGGGTCTCGAAGCTGGCAAAGCACTGTCTGACTACAAAGTAGATAAAGTGTTTGTTGGTTCTTGCACTAACTCTCGTATCGAAGATATGCGTGCAGCAGCTGAAATTGCGAAGGGCCGTAAGGTAGCAGATAACGTACAAGCGCTTATCGTACCGGGCTCTGAACAGGTAAAAGCGCAAGCAGAAGCGGAAGGTCTAGATACTATCTTTAAAGACGCTGGCTTTGAATGGCGCCTACCGGGCTGTTCTATGTGTCTAGCAATGAACAATGACCGCTTAGGTCCACACGAGCGTTGTGCATCTACTTCAAACCGTAACTTTGAGGGCCGTCAGGGCCGTGATGGCCGTACCCACTTAGTGAGCCCTGCTATGGCAGCGGCAGCAGCAATTGCTGGTCACTTTGTTGACATTCGTGAATTGGACTAAGGAGAGAACACATGTCAGGTTTTAAACAACACACAGGCTTGGTTGTTCCTCTAGATGCAGCGAACGTCGATACCGATGCAATTATCCCTAAGCAGTTCCTACAAAAAGTATCTCGCTTAGGTTTTGGTAAGCACCTATTTCACGATTGGCGCTTCCTAGATGACGCTGGAGAGCAACCAAACCCAGAGTTTGTGATGAACGCTCCTCGTTACCAAGGCGCTTCGATCCTACTAGCTCGTGAGAACTTTGGCTGTGGTTCATCTCGTGAACACGCGCCTTGGGCGTTGGCAGATTACGGTATCAAAGCGATGATCGCGCCAAGCTTTGCAGACATCTTCTACGGTAACTCAATCAACAACCAGATGGTTCCGGTACGTCTTACAGAGCAAGAAGTGGATGAGATATTCCAGTTTATAGAAGCGAATGAAGGTGCGCAGGTTGAGGTAGATCTAGAGGCGAATGTTGTTCGCGCTAATGGGAAAGAGTACTCATTCGAAATTGATGAGTTCCGCCGCCACTGCCTACTAAATGGCCTAGATAACATTGGCCTAACTCTTCAGCACGAAGATAAAATTGCTGCATACGAAGAAAAAATTCCAGCGTTTTTAAAATAAGCTGAGAATCTTTTCGGAGCTTAATAACTAAAAAGCTCAATGACTAAAAAGGTTGGCAAGTGCCAGCCTTTTTATTTGTGACAACTTAATATGAAATGAAGAGATACATTAAGCGGTCTGATTGTATATGTTACTTAAATTAACTCGTAATTCTATGAAAGTACTTATCACTCTATTTCTCACTTTGCTGTCATTCCAAACCTTTTCTGCACCTAAGTCCGAGCTTTGGCCTTATTGGAATGCCAGTAATGAAAGTAATTCAGAAGCCTTAGACCATACACCTTGGCAGCAGATACTCGATACCTACTTGGTAAAAGAAGGCGAGAACACTTTATTTCGCTACGCTAGTGTTTCAAATAGCGATAAAGAGTTGCTTAAGAATTACCTGAATAGCATGTCCAACATCGACCCGCTGCAACTCAATAGAGCTGAACAATATGCATATTGGGTCAACCTCTACAATGCAATCACTGTTGAGCTGATTCTAGAAGCCTATCCTATTAAGTCGATTACTAAGTTGGGCGGACTGTTCAGCTTCGGCCCTTGGGGCGATGAAGTAATAGAGGTAAATGGTAAAGATCTCACCCTAAACGATATAGAGCATCGGATTTTGCGTCCTATATGGAATGACCCTAGAACGCATTATGCAGTGAACTGTGCAAGCCTTGGCTGTCCTAACCTTCAGTTGCAAGCATTCACATCAGGCAACACTGAACAGTTGTTAGAATCAGCAGCTAAAGAGTTCATTAACAGTGAAAAAGGGGTATCAGTAACTGATGATCGAACGCAACTATCATCGATCTATGAGTGGTTTGCTGAAGATTTCGGTTCTCAAGAACAACTCGTCGCTCACCTAGCCTCGTACAAGCCAGAATTAACCGACATCGGCGGCAGTAAATTCAAATACGAGTATGATTGGTCGCTTAATGAAGCAAAATAGCGATTAGCACCTTACACAAATAGTTTTAGTGCTGAAAGGCTCAGCAAAGTAGGCTGGGCTTTAATATCTACTTGGTGATACCAACTCTTGTATGGGCAGTGCGATGGTTCGACACCTCGACGACTCGCAAGCACACACTACCTTTCCAAACACCAACCCCAGAAACGAGAAAGCCCCGACCTTATGGTCAGGGCTTTAAAATATAACCTGGCGATGTCCTACTCTCACATGGGGAAGCCCCACACTACCATCGGCGCTATTGCGTTTCACTTCTGAGTTCGGCATGGAATCAGGTGGGTCCACAATGCTATGGTCGCCAAGAAAAATCTTTATATTAAGTGGTGCTAGTACCCAGATTTGAACTGGGGACCTCACCCTTACCAAGGGTGCGCTCTACCAACTGAGCTATACCAGCACAATAAATCTTTTATGCTTGGGATTAAAAAAGCCCGTTCTTTCAAACGGGCTCTCTTCAAATTTAAAGCCTGGCGATGTCCTACTCTCACATGGGGAAGCCCCACACTACCATCGGCGCTATTA